>NZ_JAMXMH010000006.1:0-295742 GCF_025818875.1 Cellulosimicrobium sp. SH8
CGCCTTCACCGCCCAGAACGCCGCCCTTGCGGCATGATCACCACTAACCCCGTGTCAACCGTTCCTGCAGCAGTCCCTCGGTCACCTGTGGCGCTTCGAGCGCGAGGACATCCAACGTTGGCTGAACCGACACAAGAACCGTGACCCTCTCGCTCCGACGCCGTTGTCGGCGAAGCGCCAGGGGTGGGGATAGTTGGATATCCGCGGCCGTTTGGGCACGAATGTATGCCATTTGGCATAAATGCCCAGTAGATGGCGCTTCCGAGGTATGTTCCGTGGCATGACAACCACCAACGAGGCCCGCTCGAGCGGGCCTCGCCGCCGCTACAGCGTCCGCATCGGCGAGTGGAACGCGGACACTCTTCGAGACCGAGGGATCTCACAGGAACGAGCCGCCCTGGCCGCGGGCATGTCGCACCGCACCTTCTGCCGGCGGCTCGCGGGCGACGGCAGCTTCCGCATCGGCGAACTCGCGGCCCTGGCAGAGTTCGCCAGCTTCGACGCGGTAGATGCGTTGCGCCACGGTGAGGCCGAGCAGTGACGGGGCCAACGGAGGACGCACCTGAGCCCTTGTTCGACACGAAGGAAGCTGCCCGTCGTCTCGGGGTCTCTGTCACGTGGCTCCAAGACCACCGAGACGAAGTGCCCCACATCAAGATGGGCCACCTGGTCCGGTACTCGCAGGAAGGTCTTGATCGGTTCATCCAACAGAACATTGTCGAATGCCACCTCCTCGTAGCCGAGGAGCGCGAACGCCGGCGGCGGAGAGACGGCATCCTCGATCCGCGGCGACAGCCGAAGAGGCAGCCCCCTCGCTCCGGTCCCTATCTCTCGACGCAGGAGGTTGCGGCTCACCTCCGCGTAACCAGAGTCATCGTCGCCCAGTGGCTCGCCATCGGGTTACTTCCCGGCTACAAGGCGGGCAGCAAGTGGAGAGTCTCCAAGGCAGACCTGGACGAGTGGGACGAGCTCATCCGGTGGCTCGACGACGCCCCTACTGGCACGCGCCGAACGATTCTCTTGCGCACGACGATCGAGCGGGAGATCGCCGACCGGCTGGGCTACGTGCGGTCAGTCGGAGCTCTGAGGCGAAGCGGCGTAAACGTCTCGGTGTGGGTGCCGAGGCCTGCGCCCCGAGGGCCGCGATAAGATATCTCGTCACTCTCGCTCGGATGGTCCGCGGACCCAGCCGTGCGTCTCAAGACGAGTTCACCCGGGTCCTTGCTTCGCAAGCCAAGGAGTGCCTGCTACGTTCCACCCTCATGGTGCAGACCGCAGAGGAACGCTACAGAGAGCACTCCGTCTGGGAGATTCTGAAACTCAAGCGCGAGGCGCTCGAGTCCTCACGGTTCAGCACGAACGAACTCGAGCGCGATCGCCAAGCCGTCGCATCCCTCCTGGAGACGGCCGAAGCGTCTCAGCGCAACGCCCGCGCACACCTCTACGACGACCTCCTAGACGAACTTGCCAACTGGGTCAATGGGCTTGCAGCCGATGAGTCTAGCTTTGCCCAGCACATCTACCGCTTCGGTACGCCGTCCACCCTCGCAACACTTGTCCGGCAACTGCCGGGCCCTCCACCAAGGAACTTGCCCGCCTCCTACATGTCCGTGCTCGAAACCGCGGCCACCTTGCGGCAGGAAGAACTTGCCGCGCTCAAGGCCGAGGTAACCAAACTGCGCGGCCAACTCAGCATTGCCTCGACAGCACTGGAGAAATCCCAGAGCGCCGCCCAGTCGGCGAGAGACAGCGCCCGGAGCGCCGCGGATGCCGCGGGCCAGAGCGCTGATCGGCTGGAGAACGAGCTCCGAGGCGAATGGTCAAATCGCCTTGAGGCCTGGGAACTTGCGCGACTTGAGCGGGACGAAGCGGCGGACGCGTCGGCCGCGGAGCACCTTCGGATGCTCGGCCACGCGGCGCGCCTTGGCGACCGTCTCCTAGAGAACGCAACAGCTTCACTGGTCGCGAAGGACTGGGGTCAACGATCAACGCGGGAACGCCGTGCCGGCTGGCTGACTCGACTGTCGGGGCTCGTCGCCCTTGCAGGCGCTGCGATAGTTGGTGGCCTCATCGTCAGCCGGGCACTTGAGGACGGATTCGATCTAACCCTTGGCGACGGCATCTTGCGCGCAAGCCTCGTTTTGGCCATCGCGGGAATCGGTGCGGCACTGTTAGCCGAGTCGCGGCGCCACTTCCGTGAGGCAGACAGCTCCGAGGAGATTCAGCTCGCGCTGACAGCCATCGAACCGTTCTTCGCTAGCGACTCTTCGCAGCGGGAAGCAGCTCGGAAGGCGCTTGGAGACGCAGTCTTCGTTCGCAACGTTCTCTCGCGTTTCTCCCACCGCGACGCCGCGAAACATGCCGGCGTCTCCGAAGTGACCGTCTCCTCGGTAGTAGACGACCTCACGAAGACAGTCGACTCCGTCACTAAGGCCAGCAGTGTGAAGTGACTCTCACGTTCGCCTCACCCGTGGCCGCCTGGGAATCGTGCGGAACACGTCCTCGACTCGCAGCCACACGATGAGTTCGTGCTGGTTGTACGGCGGCGTGAGCGGCTTGATGACGACCATGGCGTGGGTGTCGGTCCACCGGATCGCGCGCGCCGGCAGGAGTTCCTCGTGTGTCTCCCAGAGCAGGCGGACGATCACGGGCAGGTCACCGGAGGCCGGACAGGCGCGCGCGGTGGGTCGTCGTAGTTCAGCGGGCGCCGCTCGGACCAGGGGCGGTCTTCAAGCTGTGTCGGACGTGGGGCCGACGCGGCGATCCCAGGCCGGTCGTCACGCTTGCGACGGATCAGCCGCCGTTCGTCGTCCTGCTCGCCCACGACTCGAAAGTACGCGACGATCGAACACATGTTCGAGTCGAGCTCTTCGCGCCTGGCCCCAAGACTGGTCGCTCTTGTCCCAGTCGATCTTCTTCCAACCCTCGAGCAGGCGGAACTTCGCGAGAGAAGATCCTTGCCCCGCCTGGGGGCAAGGATCTTCTCCGAAGCGCGCCTATGCCCTGCGATGCTCGCTTTCAAGTACCGCCTGGATGATTGAGACGAGCCCCTGAGAAAACTGGTCGCGCTCGATGACTATCACGTCTTCGGACGCAAGGTCTTCGCGAAGCTCCTGAACTCGACTTGCAGCCTCCGCTTCGCGATCCAGGCGTTCAAGCACCCAGCGGCGCATCAGCGCTGACGGCGCAACGCCTTGTCGATCGGCCACCTGGCGAAGTTCGGCGAGGCGATCAACGGGAATCCTCAACGAATAGACCTGCGAGGGGTCCTTTGCGACCCTTCGATTGCGGACATAGGTCCCCTCCGCAACTGGCAAAGACTCCGCGTCTTCGGCCTCCTTCGCGAGCATCTCTTTGATCGACATTTTATTCACCACCTCACTCCCTGTTGTACCTTCGAACATCTCGGCTGTCGGCTTCCCACGCCGACGCACCCCACCAAGCGCCCGTGTGCTGGACATCGTCCTTCGGGACCAGAATCACGACAAAGACTCTGTTCGCGGCTGGGCTCCGGCCGATGATGCGGATGCTCTTGCCGGACCTGCTGGCAGGGTCGGGCGCCTGGATAAGGCGCTCTGGATCGAATGCAGCCTCGGTGGCCCACTCGGGTTGGACGTCTCGCTCACCCGGCTTGCGCATGGAGCGTGCCAGATGTTCACGAGATTCCGTCCAGTCCACGTCCTCGATCGGGATGTCTGACACCTTCCAGCCAAGGAAGATGGGCTCACCCTCCCCAGCGGCCCCCGTCGGCGTGTCCATGTACTACAGCGTATTACGCCCTGGGGTGGATTGCAGTGTGTTCTAGGTCACAGTTCGGAGACGCCCTGATCTGCGTGTCCGCCATGGCGGCGGCAAGTGCGGCAGCGTCGGCGCCCGTCGGAGGGGTAGACGATCGTGTTCTCGGGCGTGTACTCGTGTCCGCGGGGGCAGCGTGTCTTTGCCCGCTGGTGGTCCGCACCGTCACGCCGATCGGTCGACCCGTGTCGGTCCCACCGGTTGTAGTGCATCCGACACATTCCCCGCCCTACGGCCAGGCGATCGCAACCGTCGGCCTTGCACGCGGCGGGGAGCGCGGCTCGCTTAGCAGACGTCGCGGCGAAGTGAGCTCGCGCGCCCGCTAGGTCGCCGTCGATCAGCCATGGGCCGGACTCGCCGGCACGGTCGACCTGCTCACGCAATCACCGACGCACGATCGACGCCGAGACGCCCAGTTCGTCCGCAAGCTGTCCGGGGGTCACTTGCTCACTCATCGCGCATCACCGGCCCGTGCCGCCACCTCGCCACTTCGCCTCGGCGAAAGCGCGAGAGACGCGGGGATGATGGCTCCGGCGGCGCGGAGACACTCCATATGCGCTCGTCGAACCGCGATCACGGCGACGTCAACCATCCAACGCGTCGCGCCGAGATCAGCGGAAGCCATTCCGTGAATCACGGGACCCCCGTCGTCCTCATAGTCGAGATGCCCGTGGATCAGATGCACCCAGGGTCGCGAGTGCGTGAACCCACTGCATGCCGCCCAGGCCGACCAGTGCAGCAATCCGGAATTGTGATCCATACCCGACGCTCTGACGATCTCGGATATGGATGTCCTCGCGGCCGCTTTCAGTGCCCGTCCATCGAACCCGAGACGCTCTCCGACTCGTAGGATCTCGTCCGAAAGCGTGTCGGCAAGTGCGATCTTTGCCCGCAGTTCATCATTCGGTGCAAACGGCACGCCGTTGAGTGCCGACCTGAGCGAACTCATGTCTCGTAACGCAAACCCTAGCGCCCGCAGTCGTCGGTTCTCGACACCGGACTCGACGGAAAGCCAAATCGCGTCGGCACTAGCCTCGATAACCGTTCGGATCAACGAGTAATGTGCAGAAATGTATACGTTGACCTCGTCGCGCGAACAGAATATCTCCCGCAGCAGGTCAAGGTTGTCGTAGGCGCTGAGGAGCGCAGACCGCACGTGCGGCGAAGGCCGCGCGGGAGCGCAGTCCTCATCGTCCGCGGCGAACTGCGAGTTGGGCATAACCTGGAATAGCCCACGCTCTGTCCGAGCCTGGTCGATGTGCGGTTGACACCAATTCAACACTTCTCGAACTGCCAGGATTGCTTCCTGATCTCGCTCTGCTCGATCGCGATGGTCAGTCACGGCATGGAGGCTACACACTCCTCCGGATGTGCGAAGCGCCCGCCCGGCTGGCGAACCGGGCGCATCGTGTTGTCAGTCCGGGGCGACGAGTGGGCGGACCCAGCGGTCGGGTGCATGCCGGGCTCCCACCCTGGTCCTCCAGGTGCACGGTCCAGTTCCTTGATCGCCTCGCGCAGCACCCAAGCCTGCGCGGCGACGGGAGCGCCACCGTTGAGACTCAGCGACAGGCCCTCGGGGCCACGACTCAGGACACCGTCGATCGCGGTCTTCGGGAACTTGGTGCGCCACTTGGAGACGTACATGTCGACCTGGATCCCAAGCCGGATCGCCTCGCGGACGCCGGCATCGACGTGCTCACTTGTGTACTCCTCAGGCATGGCCACATCCTGACGCCACCGCGTCAAGAACGCTCGGGGACGCATCCGGCGCCAGGGCGCAGCAGTCCTTGAGCTTGAGCGGGCCGCCGCACCAGCAAGGGTCGTTTCTCCTCGCGCGCGATGCAGCACTCCCGGTACGACTTCTCGCTCCCGCAGTCGCACGGGGCCGACTGCCCGAGTGAGTGCAATGTGTCACGCATGTTGGCCGCGAACTCGTCGCCAGAATCGTTGAACCGGTGGATGGTCCTCGTCGTCACGCTGTCGTGCTCGAGCCGGGTGTGGTGCAGTTCGCCCCCAACGAGCACCTTGAACTTCGACTGAGCGGTCAACGTCGAACGAGTCGCACGACTGTGCTCGGCGAGCGCAACCCAACCCTCGTCCGTGGTGGGGTGGTAGATCCCAACTGGAAGCGCCTCCACGCCCGCGAGATTGGCACTGTGCGCCGCCTCAACTCGCTCCCGAGTCGCCTCGTCCGGGTAACGCGTCCTGCCGCTCGCGAGAGCCTTCCGGTACCACCCGAGCTTATAGTCCGAGGGCCGCTGTGTAAGCGGGGACGGATGAATGAAAGGACCCACCACCTCCGACGGCCTGAACCCATCGAGCGAGGAGAACGACGTGCACGTGAAGCGCCCTCCCGTGGGCGAGAACCCGACGTGCAGAACCAGGACGTCTCCCAGGGAGTCCATCCGCTGATCGTCCAAGGCATCCCAGGACTCCTGGAGCTGATCCTGAGCGCCCTCGTTGAGGTCGTCCATGGATAGCATCGAGTCCGAGCAGTGAGCGACGTTCGCCGCCCAGAGGGCCCCGAACGACACGTCACCCTGGACCACGACAGCCCCAACGAGGTGGGGCATGGCGTACACCTTCGAAAGCCGACCGGGCGACTGAGAGTCTTGCTGTAGGACCAGGTGTCGGTGACGATCTCCGCGTGGTCCGTGCTGGTAGTGATTCCGATGAACGTCATGCTGCAAGCTCCAAGGTCGGGAACAGGTTGATGGGGGCCGCGGACGTGTAGGTCCGTGGGCCTTGGGCCGGGCCGCCGAGCGCGCAGCCGGGGATGGATGAGTTGGGGACGTAGAACCCGGCCGGCGGACGAATACCCGTCTCCTTGAACGCCGTCGTGATCTGCACCGTCCGGTCACGGATACCAGCCATCGCGGCCTTGAGATTCTCGATGTTCTGCATCGCCGAACCCGTGTTGGCGTAGATGTTGGTCGTGATCGTTTCCGGGATCAGCCCGTACTGGTTCGCGAGCTCGTTCGCCGCCTGCTCCGTCATCCCAGCGGCAACCGCCGCAGCGATGAACGCCTGCCGACCGCGCGCCATCTTGTCCCGCAGCACGTCCTGCGACGCCCCAGCCTTCTGGTCAGCCTCCACGACACCCCAAGCCGCGTCAGCAACGCCTCGAAGGGCGGCATCGTTCGCCCGACCCTCAGTCGTGTTCAGATCAAGCGTCACCGAGTTCTGTGCCACCGACTCCGAGGCCGGCGTGCTCTACCTCACGGGGACGGTCGTCCGGGAGAAGGGCGTAGGCCTGTTCCGGCAGGAGACGACGAAGGGCAAGAAGGTCACGGGCCTGTGGCTACCGGTGTGGGCCGTCGAGATGCTCGAGAAGCGGATCGTGAGCGTCCCGGCCGAGCCGCTCGGGCTCGTGTTCCCCTCGGCCGTCGACGGGCTACGCGACACGGCTGTCGTCGAGAAGCAGTGGCGGCGGTTCCGCGAGCGCCACTCGGAGTCGTCGTGGATCACGCCGCGCACGTTCCGCAAGACCGTCGCGACGGTCGTGCAGTAGGCCGCGGGCCTCGCGGCGGCCGCAGAGCAGCTCTCGCACAGCAGCGTGACGATCACCGCGCGGCACTACGTGCAGCGGCCAGAGGCAGCGACGGACCGCAGCAGCGTGCTCGAGGCGTTCTGGCGATAGCGCTGGGCTACCGCTGGATCGGGTACCCATACCGGGGACCCGGGTTGGTGCTCGTGCAGGTCAGAAGTGCCCCGTGCAGGACTTGAACCCGCGACCGAGAGATTATGAGTCTCCTGCTCTGACCAGCTGAGCTAACGGGGCGCGCGGGCGAGCATACCGCCCGTCCGGTGCGCGGACCCGGAGCGGCTACGGTGGGGACGTGTCCTGGTTCCGCCGCCCCAGCCTGCCTGACCCGGTCCGCCGCGCGCTCGACGTCCCGGCGAGCGATCGCGTGCTCGCCTCGGCCGAGCTGGCCGACGGCTCGTGGGCGGTCGCGACCCGCACCGAGCTCCTCACGAGCGACCCGACGGGCAGGGTGGTCGCACGACGCCCGTGGTCGGACGTGGACCGGGCGGGGTACGCGCCGGAGACCGCCACGATCACGGTCTCGTGGGTCGACGGCGCCCCTCCCCTGGCCCTCGCGCTCGCCGACGCGCGCCGCACGTCGCTCGCCCAGACGCTGCGCGAGCGCGTCCAGTCGTCGGTGGTGCTGTCGGAGACCGTGACGTTCGCCCCAGGGCTCACCGCCCGGGTCGCCGTACGGCGGGACGGTGACGGCGAGCTCTTCTCGCAGGTCGTCGCCGACCCGGGCGTCGACCTGACGGACCCGGAGGTCACGACCCGCGTGGACGCCGCCGAGGGGCGGGTCCGGTCGGCGTCCGGACTACCCCTCTGAGCCTGCTAGAGTTTTCCCCGGTCGCTGCGGTGCACACCGTGGCAGCCATGGTCGATCCCGCGTAGCTCAGCTGGCAGAGCATCCGACTGTTAATCGGACGGTCGTAGGTTCAAGTCCTACCGCGGGAGCCTCGAAAGCTCGGCCCCGGACCGCACAGCGGTCCGGGGCCGAGTCGTTTCTCCCGCCCGGTCCGCACGTCGACCCTGCGCGGTGGGGTGGCCGGGAATACGGGACCGTTGCCCGAGGCTTGCGTCTGTCGTGACCACGACGTCCTCCGCAGGGATCGGCCTGCGCTCCGAGCGCGGCCCCGTCCTCCTCGCGCTCATGCTGTCCACCGCGCTCGTCGCCCTCGACGCGACGATCATCGCGACGGCGTCGGCGACGATCGCGCGCGAGCTCGGTGGGTTCGCGCAGCTCCCCTGGCTCTTCTCCAGCTACCTGCTCGCGCAGGCGGTCGGGACTCCGGTCTTCGGCAGGTTGTCCGACGTCCTCGGTCGCAAGCGACTCATGCTGGCGGGGGTCGCCCTGTTCTTCCTCGGGTCGGTGCTGTGCGGGTTCGCGTGGTCGATGCCCGCGCTCGTCGCCGGCCGGGTGCTCCAGGGTCTGGGCGCCGGTGCGGTGATGCCCGTCTCCCAGACGATCGCCGCGGACATCTACACGCTCGAGGAGCGCGCGAAGGCGCAGGGCTACCTCGCGTCGGTGTGGGCGATCTCGTCCGTCGTCGGCCCGACGCTGGGCGGCGTGTTCTCGGAGTTCGTCAGCTGGCGCTGGATCTTCTTCGTCAACGTGCCGCTGTGCGCGCTGGCCGCGTGGATGCTGCACCGCCGCTACCACGAGTCCCCCCGCGAGGGTGCGCGCGAGCCCATCGACTACGTCGGCGCGGCGCTGCTCACCGCGGGCAGCACGCTCCTGCTGCTCGGTCTCCTCGAGGGCGGGTCCACGTGGGCATGGGCCTCCCCCGCCTCGGTCGCGGTCCTCGGTGCCGCGATCCTCCTGCTCGGCGTCTTCGCGGTGCGCGCACGCCGCACGCGCTACCCCGTCGTCGACCTCGCGATCCTGCGCCGGCGCGTCATCGGCGTCTCGACGGCGGTCTCGCTCCTCGTCGGGGTGATCGTCCTCGCCCTGTCCACGTACGTGCCGATCTACGCCCAGGGGGTCCTCGGCGTCGGGCCGCTCGTCGCGGGGTTCGCGCTCGCGGCGATGACGGTCGGCTGGCCGATCTCCGCCTCGAACGCCGGGCGTCTCTACCTGCGGATCGGCTTCCGCTGGACCGCCGTCATCGGGTCGGCCCTCGTCCTCGCCGGCACGTCGCTCACGCTGCTGCTGGGCGCGTCGTCGTCGGTCGTCGCGGTCGCCGCGACGACGTTCGTCGTCGGCGTCGGGATGGGGCTGACCGCCGTCCCGACGCTCATCGCCGCCCAGTCGTCGGCCGCGTTCACGGAGCGCGGCGCCGTGACGGGCACCAACATGTTCGCGCGGTCGCTCGGGTCGGCGGTCGGCGTCGCGGTCTGCGGCGCGATCATCAACGCCCGCACCACGCTCGGCGCCGACGGCACGCCCGAGGGCCCCGGCCTCATGAGCGCGATCCACGTCGTGTTCGTCCTGCTCACCGCGAGCGCCGCGGTCCTCGTCGTCCTCGCGGCCCTCATGCCGCCGGACCGGCAGGCGGCGCGCGACCGCCGGGCGACGACGACCGCCGCGACCGTGGACGCGACGGCCTGACCTCCCGGAGGGCTCAGGCGATCTCGCCTTCGCGCAGCGTGCGGCGCTCGGCCTCGACCGCGAGGAGCGCGGCGAACGCCTCCTGGTACGCGGCGAGGTCGGCCGTCGGGTCGAGGCGCTGGAGGCGGCTCTTCGCGTCGGCGACGCGGCGCGTCAGACCGAGGTCGACGAGGCCGCGCACGACGCCGGCGACGTAGCCGCCGACGACGTTCTCGCGGTCCTCGGGCAGGGGCGCGACGGCGAGCTCGGTGACGAGGCCGCGCACGGGCTCGGCGGCCTGCTCGACGACGGCCTCGACCCAGTGCCCTGCACCCAGCGTCGCCCCTTCGCGCACCCCGCCCGCGGCACGGATCGCGGCGTGGACGGCGCGCCAGGCCGGGACGGCGAACGCGTCCTCGCCGAGGTCGTCGAAGACCGGTGGCACGTGCTGGGGGTACTGCAGGACGGCGGCGAGCGCGAGACGCTCGCGGCGCGCCACGGGGTCGCGCGGGTCGGGTGCGGGGAGCGTCGGGACGGTGGGCTCGGGCTCCGTGCCCTCGCCGCCGGGGCGGGCGCCGTCGGGCCGCGACGTGCGGACCGGCCCGGGTGCGCTGCCGCGCTTGGCCGCCGCGGCGACCTCGCGCCGGACGCGCTCGGCGTCCATGCCGATCCAGCCCGCGAGCATGCGCGCGTACTCGGGGCGCAGCGCGGCGTCGCGGATCCCGGCGACGACGGGGGCCGCGGCGCGCAGCGCGCCGACGCGGCCCTCGGCGGTGTCGAGGTCGAAGGTCGCGAGGGTCGTGCGGATGACGAACTCGAAGAGCGGCTGGCGCCCGTCGACGAGGGCGCGCACGGCGTCGGGGCCGCGCGCCATGCGCAGCTCGCACGGGTCCATGCCGCTCGGCTCGACGGCCACGAACGTCTGGGCGTAGAAGCGCTGGTCCTCGCCGAACGCGCGCACCGCGGCCTTCTGACCCGCCGCGTCGCCGTCGAACGTGAACACGACCTCTCCGCCGACGGACGCGCCCGACGCGAGCTGCATGCCGCCCCCGGCGGTCGTATCACCGAGGAGGCGGCGCACGATGCGCGCGTGGTCCGAGCCGAACGCGGTGCCGCACGTCGCGACGGCGGTCGTCACGCCGGACAGGTGCGCGGCCATGACGTCGGTGTACCCCTCGACGACGACGACGCGCTTCTGCTTGGCGATCTCCCGCTTGGCGAGGTCGATGCCGTAGAGCACGTGCGACTTCTTGTAGAGCGAGGTCTCGGGCGTGTTGAGGTACTTGGGCCCCTGGTCCTCGTCGTAGAGGCGGCGCGCGCCGAACCCGACGATCTCGCCGGTGACGTCGCGGATGGGCCACACGAGGCGCCCGCGGAACCGGTCGTAGATGCCGCGCTGGCCCTGGCTCATGAGGCCGGAGGCGACGAGCTCGGGCTGCGTGAAGCCACGCCCCTGGAGGTGCCGTTGCAGGTTGTCCCAGCCGGTGGGCGCGTACCCGACGCCGAAGTGCTCGGCGTCCGTGCGGTCGAAGCTGCGCTCGGCGAGGAACGCGCGGGCCGCCTGCGCGCCGGACGCGAAGAGCTGCTCGGAGAAGTACTGGGCGGCGACACGGTGCGCCTCGAGCAGCCGCTGGCGCCGGCCCGGCTCCTCCCGCGGGCGCTGCGGCCCGCCCGAGTCCTCGTAGCGGAGCTGGATCCCGACGCGGTCCGCGAGGTACTCGACCGCCTCGACGAACGTCAGGCCGTCGATCTTCTGGACGAACGAGATGACGTCGCCGCCCTCGCCGCACCCGAAGCAGTGCCAGCGCCCCACACCGGGCCGCACGTGGAAGGACGGCGAGCGCTCGTCGTGGAAGGGGCACAGCCCCTTGAGCGAGCCGACGCCCGCGGTCTTGAGGGTGACGTGCGCGGAGACGATCTCGTCGATCCGTGCGCGGTCGCGGACGGCTTCCACGTCCTCGCGTCGAATCAGGCCAGCCACGGAGCGAGTCTATGCGCCCGGGCGGTGCCTCGGGGGTGGCTCGACGGCGTCGTCGGTCACCCGGGGTACGCCGTCGCGCCCGCCCCGACGAGCGCGTCGCGCGACGCGGCGCAGCGCCGCGCGTACGCCCCGGGCGTGGACCCGGTCGCGCGCGCGAAGTCGGTACCGAGGTGCGCCTGGTCGTAGTAGCCGACGGCGCTAGCGAGCGCCGCGAGGTCCTGGTCAGGGTCGGCGGCGAGCAGGTCGGCCGCGAGGTGCACGCGGTGGCGCTGCAGGGCCCACTTGGGGCTCACGCCGACGTACGTGGCGAAGAGCCGCTGGAGCGAGCGTGCGGAGGTCCCGACGACGGCGGCGAGGTCGGCGACGCCCGCGCCGGGCCCGAGGTCCCCGGCCACGAGAGCGGCGAACGCGCGGGCGACGCGATCGAGGTCGCGTGCCGTCCGCGCGTCGCGGACGCGGTCGGCGCGCGCCCGCAGCAGCGGCTCGACGCCGCGTGCGGCCTCCTCGTCCCGGCCAGCGACGGCGAGGGCGAGCGCGGCGGCGCCGGTGCGGTCCGCCGTCGGGCCGAGGAACGCGGCGGCGGGGACCTGCACGCCCGGGCGCACGGCGTCCGCGTGCCCGAGCAGCACCCGGAACGCGCCGGGTCGCAGCTTGGTCCCGACGACGGCCCCGGCACCGGTCAGGGTGCGCTCGAACAGTCCCGGTGGGATGCCGTGAGCCACGTAGCCGGACTCCTCCGCGACCACGTTGGCGACCGGGTGCGGCACCAGGACCTGCGTGAACGACTCCCCCGGCGGCAGGTCCCAGCGCACGACCCAGTGCCGCTCGACGAGGTCCGCGAGGTCCGGCGCCGCCTCGATGCGCACGAGCTCGAACCCGCGCCGCGCGGCGGTGGGGTCGACGAGCCCCCGCAGCGACGTCGTCGGGCCGCGTCGAGGCTCGGATCGCGCGTCGGCACGGCCGTCGGGTTCGAACACCTGTCGCATTCCTCCAAGACTGGCACGGGCTGCCGACACGAGCATGGTGGGACGGCCCGCACGTCGCGGGCGACCACGACGAGGAGGACACCATGGAGATGTCGGCACTGCACCCCAACGTCACCGTGAGCGGCGCGCGCGAGGCGATCGCGTACTACGAGGCGGCGCTCGGCGCCGAGGTGATCGACACGATCACGGCGGGAGACACGATCATCCACTCCGACCTGCGGCTGGTCTCCCCCGCCGGGACGTCCACGTTCACGGTCGCGGAGGCGTTCCCGCCCGACTCCGTCGCGCCCGAGGTCGGGTCGCCGACGCACGCGTCGTTCACGATCCCGGTCGAGGACGCCGACGCCTCGTACGCGCGGGCGATCTCGGCGGGCGGGTCGAGCATCGCGGAGCCCGCGGACTGGTTCGAGGGTTTCCGGCAGGCCGCGGTCCGCGACCCGTTCGGGCACCGCTGGTTCTTCGTGACCGTCGCGGACTCCGTGACGGTCGCGGACGTGCAGCGCGCCAGCGACGCCTGGATGGCCGAGCAGGGCTGAGCCGGCCCTCCGACCCGACCGCGTCGCGCCCGTCGGCCTCAGGCCGGCGGGCGCACGAGGCGTGCGTGGAACTGCATCGCGGAGACGTCGGTCAGCGAGGCGACCTGGTCGACGACGACGCGCAGCCGGGCCGCGTCGTCGGCCGCGACCTCCCAGTCCGCCGCGAACGACGGCTCGAGCGCGACGGGCGCGCGGTCGGAGAAGACGTGCACGAGGTCGGCGATGACCTCGCGCTGGCGCTGGTAGAGCGGCTCCTGCTCGCGCGGCGCCATGACGTAGGCGACCGCGACACCCTTGAGCACGAGGATCTCCGCGACCGTCTCGTCCGGGACCACGAGCCGCGCGGCGTACCGGGTGAGCGGCCCGTCACCGTAGAGGGCGCGTGTCGCGTCCTGCGCCGCGCCGGTGAACCGGCCGATGAGCTGGCTCGTCGCGTCCTTGAGCGCGGCGAGCGCGCGGCGCGACCCGTCGAACCCGGTGACCAGGTGTCCCGTGCCCTGGAGGCGCGTGATCGCGGCGTCGAGCGCCGCCTCGTCGTACGCGGTGCCGTACCAGGAGTGGACGGCGCGCACGACGCGTGCGCGCTCGTCGGGGTCGTCGAGGACGGCGAGCTCGATGCGTCCGCCCACGATCGCGTCCTCGACGTCGTGCACCGAGTACGACACGTCGTCCGCGAGGTCCATGACCTGCGCCTCGAGGCACTTCACCTGGCTCGGTGCGCCGGCGCGCAGCCAGTCGAACACGGGTCGGTCGTCCTCGTAGACGCCGAACTTGTGCGTCGGGCGGCCGTCCGCGCGCAGCGGCGCCTCCCCCGCGCCCCAGGGGTACTTCACGCTCGCGTCGAGGCTCGCGCGCGTGAGGTTGAGCCCGTACGACCGCCCGTCCTCGTCGACGACCTTGGGGTCGAGACGCGTGAGGAGGCGCAGCGTCTGCGCGTTGCCCTCGAACCCGCCGACGTCGACCGCGAGGTCCGCGAGCGCCCGCTCCCCGTTGTGCCCGAACGGCGGGTGCCCCAGGTCGTGCGCGAGGCACGCGGTGTCGACGATGTCCGGGTCGCAGCCGAGCGCCTTGCCGATCTCGCGCCCCACCTGCGCGACCTCCAGCGTGTGCGTGAGGCGCGTGCGGACGAAGTCGTCGCTGCCCGGCCCGAGCACCTGCGTCTTGGCGCCGAGCCGCCGCAGCGCGGAGGAGTGCACGAGGCGCGCGCGGTCACGCTCGAACGGCGTGCGCGCGCGGGACTTCGCGGACTCGACGAACCACCGCTCGGTGTCGGCGTCCGAGTACGACGCCGTGCCCTCCTCGCCGCGCGCCGGGCGCGGGCCGGTCCCCACGACCGCGGGGTCGAACGCCTCCTGCTCGAACGTCTGCACGGGCCCAGCGTAACGACGCCCGTGGGGCGTGGCGGGACCCGGGTGACGGGGATGCACCTTCGGTGTGCCGGGGGCTCGTCGCGCCGAGAAGGGAGTCCTTGCCCTCGATCCGAGCCGCTCAGGGGCAAGAAGTCCCTTCTCGGCGGCGCGCTGCCGGGCTGGGGCGTAGCCTCGCGCACATGGGTGCAGCGCACGCGCTCGAGCTGCGGGCCGTCACCGTCGACGGCCTGGTCGAGGTCGTCCCGTACGTGGACGGCCGCTCGCTCGTCGACCTCGTCGGACGGCACGAGTCGGCGTCCGGGTACTCCCCCGCCGGCGCGTACGGCGGGCTGGTCCCCGCGTTCTTCCGGTACGGCGACGCCGCGCACCAGTGGTACGGGCGTGGCCGGACACCGGCGGGCGGGCACGCGTGGGTGCTCGCGTGCGACTGCCACGAGGCGGGGTGCTGGCCGTTCGAGGTGACCGTCGCCGCCGACGCGACGACGGTCACCTGGCGTGACCTCACGCAGCCGTTCCGGCCCGAGTGGGACTATTCCGCGCTCGGCACGTTCACGTTCGACCGTGCCCGGTACGACGATGCGGTGCGCCAGGTCGCGCACCTCTTCGCCTGACCCGCCGGAGCACCGGGCGACCCCCCTGCGGCCGCCCGGACACGCGGCTCAGCCCAGCCGCCACACCCCGCCGGCCGGGCCGTCGCCCGCGAGCCGGGCGCCGCCGTCGTGCCGGGCGAGCTCCAGCGTGCCGTGCAGCCGCTCCGCCTCCCCGCGGCCCACGAGCGCCGGGTGCAGCGTGACGCCGTCCCACGGCGCGCGGGTGAGCGCGACGAGCACGCGCTCCTCGGGCGTCTCGCGCAGGTAGACGAGAGCGTCGTCGTCCACGTGCACCCAGCGCAGGCCGCCGTGCCGCAGCGCCTCCGAGCCGCGTCGCACGGCGATCAGCGCGCGGTACAGGTCGAACGTCGCGGCGTCCCAGCGCCCGGAGCCTGCGCCCGTCGTGCCCGCGTCGTCCCACGGCATGGTCGCGCGCCCGTGCTCCCCGTTCAGACCGGTGAGCCCCACCTCGTCGCCCGCGAAGATCACCGGCGTGCCGGGGTAGGTGAGCAGGAGCGTCGCCGCGACCTCGACCATCTCCCGCGAGCCGACGATCGAGCGCAGGCGCGGGGTGTCGTGCGAGCCCAGCATGTTCCACTGCGACGCCGTGACGCGCCACGGCAGCACGGCGTCGAACTCGCGCATGGTCGCGACGACGTCGCGGCCGCCGCGCCGGGGCGTGCGCACCGGCAGTCCCAGATACGGCACGGGCGAGTCCGCCGGGGACAGCCACGTCCAGGCAGGGCGCGTGAACGCCGAGTAGTTCATGTTCGCGTGCCAGCCGTCGCCCGCGAGGTCGCCCGACGCGTCGTGGAAGTGCTCCGCGACGAGCGCGGCCTCGGGGTTCGCGGCTCGCATGGTCGCGCGCAGCCGCCGCGCGACCTCGAGCGTGCGGTCCTCGGCACCGAACCGGCCGGTCATGTTCGCGACGTCGATGCGCCAGCCGTCGAGGCCGAACGGCTCGCCCAGGTAGCGGCCGACCACGGAGCCCGGGCCGTCGATCATCCGCGCCCCGAGCTCGGCAGAGCCGTACGACAGCTTGGGCAGCGACGCGTGCTCGAGCCAGCCCACGTACCCGGGCTCGCCGTCGGTCCAGTAGTAGAAGTCGCGCTCCGGCGCGCCGGGGTCGGCGAGCGCCCGCGCGAACCACTCGTGCCCGGCGCCGGTGTGGTTGGTCGTGAGGTCGCCCATGACGCGCAGCCCGCGCGCGTGCGCGGCGCGGATCAGCGAGGCGTAGGCGGCGTCGCCGCCGAGCAGCGGGTCGACGTGGTCGAACGTGCTCGCGTCGTACCGGTGGTTGGAGCGGCCCGGGAAGACGGGCGTCGTGTAGAGGGTCGTCACGCCGAGCGCGACGAGGTGGTCGAGCCGCTCCTCGACGCCGGCGAGGTCGCCCCCGTAGTACTGCGTCCCGACGTCGGGCCCCGACCCGTGCGGCTCGTCGCCCCAGGCCGCAGGGACGGCCCACTCCGGCAGCGAGCGCCCGCCGGCCGCGGCCGAGCGCGCGAACCGGTCCGGGAAGACCTGGTAGACGACGCCGTCGCGCATCCACGCGGGCGCGCCCTCGTGGACCGTGAGGCGGAAGTCCGCGGCGTCGGGCACGTCGCGGTCCCACACACCGCGGCCGTTGAGCCAGCGGTACCCGGAGGCGCCCTCGTCGAGGAAGAACCGGTACCCCGTCTCGGGGTTGTGCACGAGCACCTCGGCGACGTACCAGTCCTCGTGCTCGTCCGAGCGGTCGAGCCGCGCGGGGGCGAGCCGGGGCTCGCCGTCGCGCACGGTGCGCAGCCACACGTCGCGCACGCCCGCCGTGCCAGCACGCCGTGGCACGCGCACGCGGACGGGGACCGTGTCCCCGAGGGCAGGCACGCCCTCGGGGACGTACAGCGCCGAGCCGTCGTGGTGCGGGACGGGGGTCGCGACGTCGCGCACGCGGTCAGCCCTTCACGGACCCGGCGGTGAGCCCGCCGACGATGTACTTCTGGAGGAAGAGGAACAGCACGAGGATCGGGATCGCGGCGAGCACCGCCCCGGCGGCGAACAGGCCCCACGGCGCGTTGCGCTCGTCCGACGCCCACTGGTACAGGCCGACGGCGAGCGTGAGCTTCTCGGACGACTGCAGCACCGTCTTGGCGATGATGAACTCGCCGTAGGTCCCGACGAACGAGAGCAGTCCCACGACCGCGAGGATCGGTGCGACCAGGCGCAGCACGATCGTCCAGAAGATCTGGGCGTGCGTCGCACCGTCGATGCGCGCCGCCTCGTCGATCTCGCGCGGCACGGTGTTGAAGAACCCGTACATGAGGAACGTGTTCACGCCGAGCGCGCCGCCCAGGTACACCATGATCAGCGCGAGGTGGTTGTCCGTGCCGAGCGCCGGGAACACGTCGCCGAGCGCGAGCAGCAGCAGGAAGATCGCGACGACCGCGAGCATCTGCGGGAACATCTGCACGAGCAGCAGCGTGGTGAGCGTCGCGCGGCGGCCCGAGAAGCGGAAGCGCGAGAACGCGTACGCGGCCGCGCCGCCCATGAGCACGGTCCCGACCGCCGTGACGGACGAGACGAGCAGCGAGTTGACGAACCAGCTCGGGAAGTCCGTGCCGAACAGCTCGGCGTAGTTGGCGCGGTCGACCGTGCGGAACAGGTCGTTCGAGCCCGTGAGCGTGCCGCCCGGGTTGAGCGACGCCGAGAGGACGTACAGCAGCGGGATCACGCAGTAGACGATCGCGACGACGCCCACGACGTGGCGCCAGCCGATCTCCGACCACCAGCGCCGGCCCCGCGGGCGGCTCGTGTCGCGCAGCGGCGTGGAGGGCGTGCCCGAGCCGGAGCCGGGGCGGGACGACGTGGCGCTCGCGGGCGTGCCGGGCGCCGTGACGGTCAGGTCGCTCATGTCACAGCTCCTCGAGGGTGCGGGTCCGGCGGAAGCCGAGCCACGAGATCAGTCCGACGATGACGAAGATGAGCAGCGAGACCGCGCTCGCGAGCCCGTACTGCTTGACGCCCGAGTCGAACGCCACGGAGTAGACCATCGAGATGAGGATGTCCGTCGACCCGACGAGGATCGGCGACCCCTCGAAGTTCGGCCCCCCGCCCGTGAGCATGTAGATGAGCGTGAAGTTGTTGAAGTTGAAGGCGAACGACGAGATGAGCAGCGGCGCGACCGAGATCATCAGCAGCGGCAGCACGATCGAGCGCACCGTGCGCCAGCGGCTCGCGCCGTCCATGCGGGCCGACTCCAGGACGTCCGAGGGGATCGACTGGAGCGCGCCCGTGCAGATGAGGAACATGTACGGGAAGCCGAGCCACAGGTTGACGCCGAGGACGGAGAGCTTCGCGAGCCACGGGTCGGTGAGCCACGGGATCTCGGCGCCGCCGAGCAGGACCTCGTTGACGAACCCGAACCGCTCGTTGAGCATGCCCTTCCACACGAGCGCCGCGAGGAAGCCCGGGAACGCGTACGGGAGGATGAGGAGCGCCCGGTACACCTTGCGACCGCGCACGCGGGGGTCGTTGAAGGTCATCGCGAGGAAGAGCCCGAGCACGAACGTCGACGCGACGGACACGAACGCGAAGACGAAGGTCCACACGAGGATCTGCAGGAACGGCCCGGAGACGCGGTCGTCGGTGAAGATCTTGGTGAAGTTCTCGAACCCGACGCCGACGCGCCAGCCCGGCGTGAGCGCCTCACCCTCGGCGGAGACGAAGCTCCCGCGGTCGTTGGGCGTGTAGGTCGTGCCCGTCTCGGTGTTCGTGAACGTGTCGGTGGCCTCGTCGTACTGCAGCACCGGGAGGAAGACGTAGGAGACCGAGCCGTCCTGCGTGCGCAGGCCGCCGTCCGCCGGGTCGTCGGAGACCGGCACGCGCAGCTGCGTGATCTCCCCCGACCGGGCGGCGATCTGCGCGAAGTCGAGGACCTCGTAGCCGTCGACCGCCACGACGCGGTCGCCCTCGGCCTCGCCGTCCGCCGGGGCGAGCGGGGTCTCGGCGTCGCCGACCTCGACCTCGCCGTCGCGCACGACGGCGAACGCGAGGTCGTCACCGGACGTCACCACGGTGAGGGGGTAGGCCTCCGAGCCCTCGACGCGCCGCTCGTTCTGCGCGGAGATCGCCTCGATGGCGTCGGTCTTCGTCGAGTTGTGACCGTCGCCGTAGTTCGTGAAGGCGACGTAGCCCGTGTAGACCATGACGAAGAGCTGGTACACGAGCAGGAGCAGCAGGCCCGGGTAGAGGTACTTCGCCGGCACCATGCGGCGCGAGAAGTACACCCAGTCCGCGACCGCGACCGCGGCGACGAGCACCGCGACGATGCCCCACGACCCCACGGCTGCCGCCGTCCACACCCCGTACAGGCCGAGGGCGTTGACGAGGGCCATGAGGGCGAGCTTCACCCAGAACCCCGGGCTCATCTGCCGGGCGTGCGACTCGTTCCGTGGCGCGGCGTCGACCCGGGTGCCCGTCGGGCTGGTCGGGCTCGGCGCCGTCTCCTGCTTGCTCATTGCGCTCTCTCCGGTCTCTGGCGGCCGTCGGTGGCCGTCCTGCGCGGCGTCGCGGGATCGCGTGCCCGTGACGCGTGGCACGAGGCCCCGCCCACGACGGGCGGGGCCTCGCTACGACGCTGGCTGGGTCAGCCCGCGTCGATCGCCGACTGGATGTTGTCGACCATCGTCTGCCACGCGGCAGCCGGGTCGGCGGCCTGGCCGGAGATGATCTGGACCTCGGTCGTGCCCCAGAACTGCCAGACCGAGCCCATCTCGGGGATCGACGGCATCGGCGCGGTGCCGGCGGCCTCCGCGAACTGGGTCATGATCGGGTCGGTGATCATGTCGGCCGCGGCGGTGAGGGCCGGGGCGCGCCCGCCCGCCTGGGCGAGCTCGAGCTGGACGTCCTGCGTCCCGAGGAAGTTCACGACGAACTCGTTCGCGAGGACCGCGTTCTGCGTCTTGGCGCTGATGAACGCACCCTGCACGCCGACGAACGGCATCGCGGGCTCGCCGCCCGCGCTCGGGACCGGGAGGACCGAGATGTCCATGCCGGCCTCGGTGAACTCCGTCGCGTACCAGGGACCGGTCACGATGTACGGCGACTGGCCGTCGAGGAACGCCTGCTTGGCCTTCTCGCCGTCGATCGCCGGGTCGAGCACCTTCTCGGCGCCGAGCTTGGCGAGGTAGTTCGCGAACGCGGTGCCCTGCTCGCCACCCAGGCCGAGCTCGGTGCTGTAGGAGCCGTCCTCGTTCTGGACGAAGACCGGGGCGCCGAACGACGTCTGCAGCGGGTACAGGTGGTACGCGTCGCCCTCGTCGCCCTGCTGGATGATGATCGGGTACTGCGCGCCGGTCGTCGCGTTCTGCGCGACGAGCTCGTCGAACGTCGCGGGCGTCTCGCTCGCGAGCTGGTTGTTGCGGACCAGCGCGATGTTCTCGACCGCGTACGGCACGCCGTAGACGGCGCCGTCGTACGTGAACGCCGAGACGGAGACGTCGGAGAACTCGGCGGCCTTGTCGCCGAGCTCGACGGGCTGGACGACGCCGTTCGTCACGAACTCGCCGGTCCAGTCGTGCGCGCCGATGACGACGTCGGGGCCCTTGCCCGTCGGCACCTGCTGGACGAACTCCTCGCGGATGTCGCCCGAGGCCTTCTGGACGAGCTTGACGTCGACGCCCTTCTCCTCCTTGAACTGGGCGGCCAGCTCCTTGAAGACGTCGATGCGGGTCTCGTCGACCCACACGGTGAGAGAGCCGGTCGACGAGGTCTCCTCCGGCTCCGTGGTGCTGTCGTCGCCGCTGTCGCCGGACGAGCAGGCGGCGAGCGCCAGCGTCGTGGTCAGCGCGGCGGCAAGAAGGATGCTCCGTCGCATCGGGTCACTCCAAGCGTGTGGTGAGGGTGGTGGTCCGACCGACCGAGGGGTCGTGCCGGGCCCTGATGCGACGACGGTAGAGCGCGAGGTGGCACAGATGCAAGTCGTTGCGGTAACTTTCATGCAACGCTTTGCAGGGCGCCGTCCGGCGCCCACCCGCCTCCCCGGCCGACGAGTTCGCGCGCCTCCGCACGGAGATTCGCGACTCACCGACCGGACGACCAGGACGAGGAGGTCCGGTGTCCCCTACGCTTCCCCATGTGCGCACCCGTCTCAGCGATCTCGCCGCCCAGGCCGGCGTCTCCACCGCGACGGTCTCGCGCGTCCTGAACGGGAAGCCCGGCGTCGCGAGCGAGACCCGCCAGGCGGTCCTCGCCGCTCTCGACGTGCTGGGCTACGAGCGCCCCTCGACGCTGCGCACCCGCTCGGCCGGCCTCGTCGGCCTCGTCGTCCCGGAGCTGACGAACCCCGTCTTCCCGGCGTTCGCCCAGACGATCGAGTCGGTGCTGTCGGAGCACGGGTACACCCCGCTGCTGTGCACGCAGTCGCCCGGCGGCACGACCGAGGACGACTACGTCGACATGCTCATGGACCACGCGGTCGACGGCATCGTGTTCGTCTCCGGCCTGCACGCCGACACCCAGGCGAGTCACGAGCGCTACGAACGACTGCGCAGCCGCGGCATCCCGATCGTGCTGGTCAACGGGTTCGCCGAGGGCATCGACGCGCCGTTCGTCTCGCCCGACGACGTCGCGAGCGTCGAGCTGTCGGTGCGCCACCTCGTCTCGCTCGGGCACCGCAGCGTCGGGCTCGCCATCGGGCCCGACCGGTTCGTCCCCGCCCGGCGCAAGCTCGCGAGCTTCGCCGACTCGCTCGTGCGCCACGGCCTCGTGACCGACGTGTCCGAGGCGGCGCAGCACGTCGTCGTCACGCTGTACACCGTCGAGGGCGGGCAGGCTGCGGGCGGCGAGCTCATCGACTCCGGCCACACCGCGATCGTCTGCGGCTCCGACCTCATGGCGCTCGGCGCGATCCGCGCAGCCCGCTCGCGCGGCCTGCGGGTGCCCCAGGACGTCTCGGTCGTGGGCTACGACGACTCGCCGCTCATCGCCTTCACCGACCCGCCGCTCACCACGGTGCGCCAGCCCGTGAACGCGATGGCGCACGCCGCCGTCAGCGCGCTGCTCACCGAGATCGAGGGCGAGCGCGCCCCGCGCACCGAGCTGCTCTTCCAGCCGGAGCTCATCGTCCGCGACTCCACGGGCGCCGCTCCCGCGACGGGTTCGCCCACCGCCTGACGGCAGCACGACGCACGCCACGGCGTCGACGACCCACCCGCCGGCCCGCCGGACCGGGCGCCGTCGTCCCGCCACCGCAAGCGCTTACACTCGATGGAGGGTCGGCGTCACCCCCGCTCCGCCTGCGAGTGAATCCCCCCTGAAGAACCCCGACACCCCGCACGTGAGGACCGACAGCTCGATGACTCGTATCGATTCGACGCCGACCGCCAGCACCATCGCGACGGCCACCGCGCCCGCGCCCTTCAGCACCGGGGCGCTCGTGCACACCGGCCCGGGCGAGGCGCCCGAGTGGTGGCGCGACGCCGTGATCTACCAGGTCTACCCGCGCTCCTTCGCGGACGGCGACGGCGACGGCGTCGGCGACCTGCCCGGCATCACCTCGAAGCTCGACCACCTCGCCGAGCTCGGGGTCGACGCGGTGTGGCTGAGCCCGTTCTACCGATCCCCGCAGAAGGACGCCGGCTACGACGTCGCCGACTACCGCGACGTCGACCCGCTGTTCGGCACGCTCTCCGACTTCGACGAGCTGCTCGCGCAGGCCCACGCCCGTGGGATCCGCATCGTCGTCGACCTCGTCCCGAACCACACGTCCGACCAGCACGCGTGGTTCCAGGCCGCGCTGGCCGCGCCCGAGGGCTCGGTCGAGCGCGCCCGCTACGTGTTCCGCGAGGGCGAGGGGGAGCACGGCGAGCTGCCCCCGAACAACTGGCAGTCGATCTTCGGCGGCCCCGCGTGGACCCGCGTGACCGCGGGCGCGGGCGCCCGTCCCGTCACCGGCGCCGACGACGAGGCGCCCGGCCAGTGGTACCTGCACCTGTTCGACTCCACGCAGCCCGACCTCGCGTGGGACAACCCGGAGGTCCGCGAGGAGTTCGAGCAGGTCCTGCGCTTCTGGCTCGACAAGGGCGTGGACGGGTTCCGCGTCGACGTCGCGCACGGCATGATCAAGGCCGACGGCCTGCCCGACTGGGACGGCACCGTCTCGATGGTCGAGGGCACCGAGGCCGACCCCGGGGCCCCCGAGGACGGGTCGACGGGCGCCGGCAACTCCGGCCCGATGTTCGACCAGGACGGCGTGCACGAGATCTACCGCGCCTGGCACCGCGTCCTCGCCGAGTACGACGGCGACCGAGCCCTCGTCGCCGAGGCGTGGGTCGAGCCGCTCTCGCGCCTCGCGCGCTACGTCCGCCCGGACGAGATGCACCAGGCGTTCAACTTCTCCTTCCTCACCACCGCGTGGTCCGCCGCGCCGCTGCGCACCGTGATCGCCGCGTCGCTGCGCGCGAACGACGAGGTCGGCGCCCCCACGACGTGGGTCCTGTCGAACCACGACGTCGTGCGCCACGCGTCGCGCCTCGGACTCGCCGACCCCGGCCTGCGCCCGAACGGGATCTTCGCGCACGACGCGCAGCCCGACGAGGAGCTCGGCCTGCGCCGCGCGCGCGCCGCGTCGCTGCTCATGCTCGGCCTGCCCGGGTCGTCGTACCTCTACCAGGGCGAGGAGCTCGGCCTGCCCGAGCACACCGCGCTGCCCGACGACGTGCGCGAGGACCCTGCGTTCTTCCGCACCCAGGGCGCCGAGGCGGGCCGCGACGGCTGCCGCATCCCGATCCCCTGGCACGCGGACGCCGACGGGTTCGGATTCGGTCCGTCCGGGAAGACGTGGCTCCCCCAGCCCGCGTCCTACGCGCGCTACGCCGCCGACGCGCAGCGCGGCGTCGAGGGCTCCACTTACGAGACCTACCGCACCGCGCTCGCGACGCGCCGCGCCGAGCGCCTCGGCTCCGGCACGCTCGCGTGGGTGGAGGACTTCGCCGGCTCCGCGGACGTCGTCGCGCTCCGCAACCGTGACGTCGTCGTCCTCGCCAACCTCGGCACGGAGCCCGTCGTGCTGCCGCGCGGCACGGAGGTCCTCGTCGCGTCGGGCCCGGTCCTCTCGGACCGCTCGGCCGACCCGCAGGTCCGCGTCCCGTCCGACACGACGGTCTGGCTGCGCGCGGTCTGACAGGCGTCGCCACGACGGCCGGGCCCCGCGGGAGCGGGCGCCCGGCCGTCAGTCCGTCCGGCGCACGACCACGTCGACGGCCCTCGCGCCGGTCACGGACCCGCCCAGGAAGCCCCGCTCCCGCAGCCGCTCCTCCGCGGCGAGGAGCGCGAGGTCCTGGCTGGCCGCGACGGAGGCGCCATAGCCCTGGTGCGCATGGTTGGCCGCGACGTCCCACCAGTCGCCCGGGCTCGGGAGCGTGACGGTGACGTGCTGCGGGGTACGGTCGACGACGCCCGGCAGGCCAGGCAGGACCGGGACGTCCGGCCGGCCGGGGCTCGGGACGTACAGCGCACCCTCCAGGTCGAGCCGGGGCACCAGGTCGTTCGCGTGCTGGAGCGCGAGCACCGAGACACGGGGGTCGACGACGACGCCGTCGACGGGCGCCCCGAACGTCACCACGTCCGTCACGGAGAAGCGCGACACGATCGCCGGGTCGCTCGCGAGCTCGGCGACCGTCAGACCGCCCTGGGAGTGCCCGACGAGCAGGACCTCCGCACCGGGCGGGACGCCCGCGACGCGCATCGCCAGCTCGACCGCCGCCGTCATGGTCGAGGTCCCGCCGCCGGCCGAGACGAGGTTGCCCGTGAGGTCGACCGGGTTCGCCCCGGCGCGCGGGTCCCACGGCTGCGTCCCCGGGACGCTCACGATCACGCGGGGCCCGGACGGGGTGTCGAGAGTCGTCAGGCGTACGACGCCGTCCCCGGCACCGTACGCGTCCGTCACGCCGCCGATCAGATCCTCCACCCCTGCGGGCACCCTGACCTCGCCGCGCGGCACGACGACCGGGTCGCCCACGGACGGGTCGCCGTCGTCGAAGAGGTCGGTGGCCTGCCCGGTCAGCGTGGTGGCGAGCGCGCCGCCGAGCGCGCCCCAGAGCCTGAGCTGCGAGGCGACCACCGCCGAGGTCCGCGGCCAGCTCCCCTCGAGCACCGAGCCGCCCGTCGCGTCCCAGAGCTGGTCGACGGACTCGCCGACGTTGAGCCAGTCGTCGACCGCCGCGTCCCACCACCCGGCGGCGCCGGGCGGTGCCGCGCGCGGCTCGCGGTGCTCCGCGGGGTCGGCACGACCCATCGCTCGAGGAGCGTCTTCGGGGCCCCCACCGGGCGCCGACGCGGCCTCCTGCGCGTCCGCGTCCCCCCGGACGCCGCGCGAGGCGTCCCGCAGCGTCGCAGCGGCCCGCCCGAGCGACGGCGCGAGCTCACCGCTCCACCGCGAACGGAACGCGTCCATGTCCGGCCCGAGACCGAAGGCCCCCGCCAGACGGGCGTCGAGCTGCGTCCTCGCGTCCTCCAGGAGCCTCGCGCCATCGTCGAGCGCGGCGGCCAGACGGCGCACGGCCGTGACGTCCATCCCCCACGTCGTGCTCATCGGCCTCCTCCGGGGAGCGGCGCCGCGGCCGAGCGAGCTCTCGCCGCGCCGATGTGACGTCGGCCACACCGCTCGGGACGCTAGCAGCGCCCCGGCGGCAGAGACATGGGGAGGACTCCCCTCAGGCCAGCGCGACCCCCGAGGCGAACGCGGCCCGCACGACCTCCGCGGCGAACGCCGCGTCGTCGCCGTAGTCCGGGGAGCACACCACGACGCCCGGGCCGACGACCCGCCACCAGGGTCCCGCCACGGCGACGACGAGCACGGCGCCGCGCACCGCCCCGATCCCGACGCCGTGCGCGCGGGCCACGTCCGCGGCGAGCACGGCCAGCCCACGATGGTCGTCCGGCGTCACCCGTCGAGGCAGCGCCCCCGCGGGGGCCGCCTCGCGCCGCGAGAGGTCGCGGCGCGCGTCGGGGAAGAGGTGCACGACGGCGTCGCGCAGCGCGGGCAGGTCTCCCAGCGCCGCGAAGCCGGGCGCGGCGCCGATCGCCTCGTGCACGACGCCGCGCTCACGCACCCACGCGAGGAACGGACCCTCACCCGCGGGCGCCTCCACGAGGTGGCCCTCGCCGGCGAACGCGACGGCGGCACGCCACCACACGGCCCAGCGGCCGGCGGCCGCCGCGCGCTCGTCGTCTGCCAGCAGACCCGACCGGTCCGGCGGCCGCGGGACCGCACGGGGAGGGACGTCGTCGCCCGGGGCGACGAGCCCGAGCGCGTCACGGAACCAGAGCAGGAGGTCGAGGTCGTGACCGTCCGTCACGGACAGGCGCCACGACGGCTCCCCCGCCCGCTGCATCGCCACGCCCCCGCTCGCCCGCCGGACCGCCGTCAGCCGCCGGAGACGCTCAGCTCGGCCTCGCGCAGGCGCTCCTCGTGCTCGGCGTCGAGCTCGCGCGAGTCGAGCCAGCCGTAGGGCAGGTGCGGCGTCTTGGGCGACCCGGCGCGACCGCGCTGGCCCTCGGCGGCCTCGCCGGGGTAGGGCGCGTCCTGGTCGAGCGCGTCGAGGTGCCCGCGCAGCTCGTCGAGCGTCGAGACCATCGCGAGCGCGCGGCGCGCGTCGCCGCCGACCGCGTAGCCCTTGAGGTACCAGGCCATGTGCTTGCGCAGGTCGCGCATGCCCTTGCCCTCGTCGCCGTCGAAGTACTCGATCATGAGCTCGCCGTGGCGGTAGATCGTGTCGGCCACCTCGCGCAGCCCCGGCTGCACGCGTTCGGGGCGGCCCGCGAACGCGGCCGCAAGGTCGGCGAACAGCCACGGCCGACCCTGGCAGCCACGGCCGACGACGACGCCGTCGCAGCCCGTCTCCTGCACCATGCGGACGGCGTCCTCGGCGGACCAGATGTCGCCGTTGCCGAGCACCGGGACGCTGGTCACCGCCTCCTTGAGGCGGGCGATCGCGGTCCAGTCCGCGGTGCCGGAGTAGTGCTCGGCGGCCGTGCGCGCGTGCAGCGCGACCGCGGCGACGCCCAGGCCCTCGGCGATCCGGCCCGCCTCGAGGTAGGTGAGGTGGTCGTCGTCGATGCCCTTGCGCATCTTCACGGTCACCGGCACGCCGTAGGGGCGCGCCGCCTCGACGGCGCCCCGCACGATCGCGGTGAAGAGGTCCCGCTTCCAGGGCAGGGCTGCTCCCCCGCCCTTGCGCGTCACCTTGGGCACGGGGCAGCCGAAGTTGAGGTCGACGTGGTCGGCGCGATCCTCGGCGACGATGATGCGCACCGCCTCGCGCACGGTCGCCGGGTCGACGCCGTACACCTGCGCGGACCGTGGCGTCTCGTCCGCGCCGAACGTCACGATGCGCAGCGCCTCGGTGTTCCGCTCCACGAGCGCGCGGCTCGTCACCATCTCCGCCACGTAGAGCCCGGGGTCGTCGCCGCCGCTCGCGCCGGCCTCACGGCACAGCGTGCGGAAGGCGCGGTTCGTCACGCCCGCCATCGGCGCGAGCACGACCGGGGTGTCGACGACGATCGGACCGATCTGCAGCGGCGCGAGCAGCCGACCCGTGCCGGGGTCGGCGGCGGTCGTCGTGCTGAGGACGGTGGCGGGAGCAGTCACGCGCTCCATTGTCCCATCCGGCCGGAGCCCCGCGGCGAACGCCTCTGAGCGAGCGAGTGGACGCGACCCGTGTGACGGTGGGAAGGTCCGGCAATCCAGGCCGGACACGGACGAAAGGGACGACATGCCTCTCTGGCTCATCCTGGTCATCGTCGGCGCCGTGCTGCTCATCCTCGGTGTCGCCATCGAAGCCGCGAAGATCCTCATCTGGATCGGCATCATCGTGCTGGTCGTGAGCCTCGTGGTCGGCCTGCTCAACCGGGCGAAGGGGGCGGCCCGCTAGCGCGAGGCCGCAGGGGGCGACGCGTCCCGAACGACGCGACGGAGGGGCGGGACCGCGAACGGTCCCGCCCCTCCTGCGTGCCGGTCGCGCGAGGACTCCCCCGCACGCGACCGGACGGACGGTCAGGCGCCGAGCAGGTGCCCGGCGAGGTACTCGGTGACCTTGTCGAGCGCCACGCGCTCCTGGGCCATCGAGTCGCGGTGCCGGATCGTCACGGCCTGGTCGTCGAGCGTGTCGAAGTCGACCGTGATGCAGAACGGCGTGCCGATCTCGTCCTGGCGGCGGTACCGACGGCCGATGGCGCCGGCGTCGTCGAAGTCGACGTTCCAGTACTTGCGGAGCTCGGTCGCGAGGTCCTTCGCCTTGGGCGAGAGCTGTTCGTTGCGGCTCAGCGGCAGGACGGCGGCCTTGACCGGCGCGAGGCGGTGGTCGAGCCGCAGGACGGTGCGCGTGTCCACGCCGCCCTTCGCGTTGGGCGCCTCGTCCTCGGTGTACGCCTCGACGAGGAACGCCATGAGCGAGCGGGTGAGGCCCGCGGCCGGCTCGATGACGTAGGGGACCCAGCGCTCGTTCTTCGTCTGGTCGAAGTACGACAGGTCCTTGCCCGAGTGCTCCGCGTGCGTCTTGAGGTCGAAGTCGGTGCGGTTCGCGATGCCCTCGAGCTCGCCCCACTCCGAGCCGGAGAAACCGAAGCGGTACTCGATGTCGACCGTGCGGGTCGAGTAGTGCGACAGCTTCTCCTGCGGGTGCTCGTACAGGCGCAGGTTGTCGCGCGCGATGCCGAGGTCCACGTACCAGTCGGTGCGCGTGTCGATCCAGTACTGGTGCCACTCGGCGTCGGTGCCCGGCTCGACGAAGAACTCCATCTCCATCTGCTCGAACTCGCGCGTGCGGAAGATGAAGTTGCCGGGCGTGATCTCGTTGCGGAACGACTTGCCGATCTGGCCGATGCCGAACGGCGGCTTCTTGCGGCTCGCGCCCATGACGTTGGCGAAGTTCACGAAGATGCCCTGCGCCGTCTCGGGACGCAGGTAGTGCAGCCCCGACTCGTCCTCGACAGGGCCGAGGTGGGTCTTGAGCATCATGTTGAAGTCGCGCGGCTCGGTCCACTGCCCGCGCGTGCCGCAGTTGGGGCACACGATCTCGGCGAGGCCGCCCTCGGGCGCGCGGCCCTTCTTCTCCTCGAACTCCTCGATCATCTGGTCCTCGCGGAACCGCTTGTGGCAGTGCAGGCACTCCGTGAGCGGGTCGGTGAAGACGCCGACGTGGCCCGAGGCGACCCAGACCTGGCGCGGGAGGATGACGGAGGAGTCGAGGCCCACGACGTCGTCGCGGCTGGTGACCATCGCACGCCACCACTGCTTCTTGATGTTCTCCTTGAGCTCGGTGCCGAGCGGCCCGTAGTCCCACGCGGAGCGGGTACCGCCGTAGATCTCGCCCGAGGGGAAGACGAACCCGCGCCGCTTGGCGAGGGAGACGACGGCGTCGAGACGGGCGGTGGGTGAGGGCGCTGCGGCCACGGACATCACTCCTGGTGCTCACGGCCCCGCACGTGGCTCGTGGGGGCTGGACGGGTGGGCGACGCCCGCACGGGCGCCGACCGACCAGCGTACCCGGCCGTGACCCGCCTCACCGGGAACGGTTTTGACATTCATTCTCAAGAAGGCGGACACTGGTACCCATGCACCGCTCCACCGCCCGGCGCCGTCGCGCCCTCGCCACCACCGCCGTCCTCGCCACGGCCGCGCTCGTCGCGTCCTGCTCCCCCGGCGACTCCCCCGGCGACGGCGGCTCCGGCGGCGGCGACGACGGCCGGCTCCAGGTGCTCGCGTCGTTCTACCCGCTCCAGTACGTCGTCGAGCAGGTCGGCGGCGAGCACGTCGACGTCTCCAACCTCACGCCGCCCGCGGCCGAGCCGCACGACCTCGAGCTCGCGCCCGCCCAGGTGCGCGCGATCGGCGACGCCGACCTCGTCGTCTACCTCTCGGGCTTCCAGCCCGCGGTCGACGAGGGCATCGAGCAGCGGGCCCCGGAGCACGTCGTCGACGCCGCCGCGTCCGCCGGGCTCGAGGAGCACCCGGGCGGCGAGGGCGAGCACGCCGACGAGAGCGCGGAGGAGCACGCCGAGCACGCGGACGAGTCCGGGGACGGCCACGACCACGGCGCGACCGACCCGCACTTCTGGCTCGACCCGACGCGCCTCGCCGCCGTCGGCGACGCCGTCGCCGACGAGCTCTCCGCGGTCGACCCCGACCACGCCGACGACTACGCCGCCGGAGCCGCCGCCCTCACCGCGGACCTCGACGACCTCGACGCCGAGTTCGCCGAGGCGCTCGCGCCCTGCTCGGGGGCGACGCTGGTGACGTCGCACGAGGCGTTCGGCTACCTCGCGGAGCGCTACGACCTCCACCAGGTCGGCATCTCGGGCATCGACCCCGAGGCCGAGCCGTCTCCCGCGCGCCTGCGCGAGGTCGGCGAGGTCGTCCGCGAGAACGACGTGACCACGATCTTCTTCGAGACGCTCGTGAGCCCCAAGGTGACCCAGACGCTCGCCGACGACCTCGGCGTGCAGACCGCCCTCCTCGACCCGATCGAGAGCCTCGCGGAGGGGGCGACGGACTACCGTGAGGTCATGGAGTCCAACCTCGAGGCGCTCACCTCCGGCCTCGCCTGCTCATGACGGGCGCAGCGGAGCTCGTCGCCGCGCGCGACGTCCACGTGACCCTCGGCGGGAGCGAGATCCTGCGCGGGATCGACCTGACCGTCGCCGCCGGCGAGGTCGTCGCGGTCCTCGGCGCCAACGGGTCGGGCAAGTCGACGCTCGTGCGGGCGCTCGTCGGGATCGTCCCGCTGTCGCGCGGCTCCGTCGACCTGTTCGGCGCACCGCTCGGTCCGCGCCTGCCCTGGCAGCGGCTCGGGTACGTGCCGCAGCGCGTCGCAGCGCCGTCGGGCATGCCGTCCACGGCGTCCGAGGTCGTCGCCTCCGGCCTCCTCGGCGGCGGCCGCCTCCGGCTCCCCCGCGGCTGGCGCGCGCGCACGGTCGAGGCGCTCGACCTCGTCGGGCTCGCCGACCGCGCGGACGACTCCACCGCCGAGCTGTCCGGCGGCCAGCAGCAGCGCGTGCTCATCGCGCGCGCCCTGGTGCGCCGGCCCGACCTCCTCGTCCTCGACGAGCCCGTGGCGGGCGTCGACAAGCCCAGCCAGGAGGCGTTCGCCGCGACCATGACGCGGCTCGTCGGCGACGGGCTCACGGTGCTCGTCGTCCTCCACGAGCTCGGGGCGCTCGCCCCGCTCATCGAGCGCGCCGTCGTGCTGCGGCACGGCCGCGTCGTGCACGACGGCGCCCCGCCCCGCGCGTCGTCGACCCACGCGGGCGCCACGCACCAGCACCTGCACCCGCACGAGCCCGCGGGCACCGACAACCGCGCCACCGGCCCGGAGACCGGGCTCACCGACACGCTGAACCCCGACCTCGCCGCGGGCCACGCACCCAGGACGGCCTCATGACCACGTTGTTCTCCGAGATCTCCCTGATGCTCACCGACCCGCTCATGCAGCGCGCCCTCCTCGCCGCGCTCCTGGTCGGTGTCAGCGCGCCCGTCGTGGGCACCTACCTCGTGCAGCGCAAGCTCTCGCTCCTCGGCGACGGCATCGGCCACGTCGCCCTCACCGGGGTCGCGCTCGGCTGGCTCGTCGGGGCGGCGATGGGCGTCGTCCCGAACGACGCGCTCGCGATCCCGGGGGCAGTCGTCGCGGCCGTGCTCGGCGCGGTCGCCATCGAGGTCGTGCGCGAACGCGGCCGGACCAGCGGCGACCTCGCGCTCGCGCTCCTGTTCTACGGCGGCATCGCGGGCGGCGTCCTGCTCATCGGGCTCGCCGGGGGCTCCTCGGGGAGCCTCATGCAGTACCTCTTCGGCTCCATCTCGACGGTGACGTCGTCGGACCTCGTCCTCACCGTCGTCCTCAGCGCCGTCATCCTGCTCGTCGGCGTCGGGCTGCGCGCGGCCCTGTTCTCCGTGAGCCACGACGAGGAGTTCGCGCGCGCGTCGGGCCTGCCCGTGCGCACGCTCAACATCGCGGTCGCCGTCGTCGCCGCGCTCACCGTCACGGTGTCGATGCGGGTCGTCGGGCTGCTGCTCGTGAGCGCGCTCATGATCGTGCCCGTCGCGGTCGCGCAGCTCGTCACGCGCTCGTTCCGCCGCACCATGCTCGTCGCGTCGGTCGTCGGCGTCGTCGTGTGCGTCGTGGGGCTGTCCTTCACGTACTGGAACAACGTCTCACCGGGCGCGACCATCGTGGTCCTCGCGATCGCGACCTACCTCCTCGTCGCCGTCCTGCGGCCGCTGTGGGTCCGGCGACGCCCGCGCGTGGCGCACGACCCGCACCCGGACATCCCCGACGACGTCGAGCTCGACCTCGTACCCTCGGGGGCGTCGGACCGCACTCCCGGAGGTGACACGTGCAGCGCATGACCCGGCAGCGCGCCGCCGTCTCGGACGCGCTCGAGGACCTCGACGACTTCCGCAGCGCCCAGCAGCTCCACGAGATCCTGCGCACCCGCGGCGACAACGTGGGGCTCGCGACCGTCTACCGCACGCTGCAGAGCCTCGCGGACGGCGGCGACGTCGACGTGCTGCGCACCGAGGAGGGCGAGAACCTCTACCGCCGGTGCGAGCGCCGCGAGCACCACCACCACCTCGTGTGCCGCACGTGCGGCCGCACCGTCGAGATCGACGGCCCGACCGTCGAGGCGTGGGCCAACCAGGTGGGCACGTCGCACGGGTTCGTCGACATCCAGCACACGATCGAGCTGTTCGGCACGTGCGCGGGGTGCGCCCGCGCCTCCGCGCGGGACTGAGCCGTGCCCGACGCGCTGGACGGCGCCCCGTTCGCGGCGCTGTTCGCGTTCTTCTTCGCGATCGCGTTCGTGCGGACGCAGGCGACGTACTGGATCGCGCGGCTCGTCACGACGTGGACGCTCGACCGCACGCGGCCCGTGAAGCCGTGGGTCGCGCGCGTCCACGCCTGGCTGTCCGGCCGGTCGGCGGCGCGCGGGATCGAGACCGTCCGCCGCTGGGGCGTCCTCGCCGTCCCCGTGTCCTTCCTCGCGACCGGCACCAAGACGGTCGTCAACGCCGCCGCGGGCGTCGTCCGGATGCCGTTCGGTCGCTACCTCGCCGCGATGACGCTCGGGTGCGCGGTCCACGCGACCATCTACGCGACCGTCGGCTGGGCCGTGTGGACGGCCGCGTTCGCCGCCGCGACCGGGTCGCCGTGGGGTGTCGCGGCGCTGGTCCTGCTGGTCCTCGCCGTAGTCGTCGGGACGACCGTCATGGTTCGACGCCGCGCCGCCAGGGGATCGCTCTCCGTGGCGGGCGCGACGGCCCCTCTCGACGGGGACGGCCTCGTCCTCGACGCCGACGCCCGCGTCCAGGACATGACGGACACGCCGCACCTCGACCGATGAGATGACGCGCACCCGACCGTCCGAACGGGCATGACCACGTTCCTCCTGCTGCCCGGCGCCGGCGGCGACCCCGCGTACTGGGACCTGCTCGCACCGGAGCTCGTCCGGCTCGGACACCTCCCCGTCCCCGTCGACCTGCCTCAGCACGACGAGGCCTACGGGTGGGCGGACCTCACCGACGTCGCCGTCGCGACCCTGCACCGCGCTACCGGTCTCGCCGAGCGGGACGACCTCGTCGTCGTCGCCCAGTCCATGGGCGCGTACGTGGGACCGCTCGTGTGCGAGCGTGAGCCGGTCCGTCTGCTCGTGCTGCTCAACCCGATGCTCCCGCTGCCGGGCGAGTCGGGCGCCGACTGGTGGCGCACGACGGACCACGCCGCACGGCGTGCCGCGACGGGGCTCGGGGCGTTCGACCCCGTGGACGACTTCTTCCACGACGTGCCCGACGCGGTCGCGGTCGCCGTGCAGCAGAGCGACCGCGAGCCGTCCGAGCGCTCGTTCGCCGAGCCGTGGCCGGCTACCGCCTGGCCGGACGTCCCCACGGTCGTGCTCCAGGGTGACGACGACCGACTGTTCCCGGTGCCCTTCCAGCGCGCCGTCGCCCGTGAGCGCCTCGGTGCCGAGGTCGAGACGCTGCCCGGCGGCCACCTCGTGGCGCTCAGCCGACCGGTCGAGCTCGCCGCCCGGCTCGACGCGCTCGCCCGCTGACGGGCCGTCCCGGGACCGGCGACACGGCCACGGGACGAGCGGCCTGTCCGGAGGGCCCGGCGACGACCGCCTACCTCAGCCGACGTCCGTCGCCGGCTCCTCGGGCGCGCCCACGCAGAACTGATTTCCCTGCGGGTCGGCCAGCACCGCCCAGCGGTACCCGGGGATGGTGTGCTCCGCGACGAGCGTCGCGCCGTCCGCCACGAGCGCCGCGACGTCCGCCTCGCGGTCGGACGTCCCGAGGTCCAGGTGGAGCCGGTTCTTGCCGGGCGTCGGGTCGTCGACGCGCTGGAAGCCGAGCACCGGGGCGCTCACCCCCTCGGCGGGCACGACCTCGAGGAACCACCCGTCCGCCTCGTCGACGACCCGCCCGCCGAGCTGGCGTGCCCACCACTGCGCCAGCGGACGGGGGTCGGTGGAGTCCACGGTCACCATGCCGATGCTCAGAGCCATGCCGGGCACGCTACCGGTCGGCGCCGACACCGTCCCGGCGGCGACCCCCACGACGGTCCGTCAGGCGGTGCTGCCCACGGCGTCCACCGCGCCCCCGTAGCGGCGGTCGCGCCGCGCGTACTCCTCGACCGCACGCCACAGCGACCGCCGGTCGACGTCCGGCCACGGCTCCGGGAGGAACACGAGCTCCGCGTACGCGGCCTGCCAGATCATGAAGTTCGACGTGCGCTGCTCGCCCGAGCTGCGCAGGAACAGGTCGACGTCCGGCAGGTCGGGCTCGTCGAGGTGCTGCTGGACCGTGCGCTCGGTGACCTTGCCCGGGTCGAGCCGCCCGGCGGCGACCTCGCGCGCGATGGCGGCCGCAGCGTCGGCGATCTCCGCACGCCCGCCGTAGTTGACGCACATCGTCAGGGTGCAGACGTCGTTCTGCTTCGTCTGCTCCTCCGCGATCTCGAGCTCCTTGATCACGGACGTCCACAACCGCGGCCGGCGCCCGGCCCACCGCACGCGCACGCCCCACGAGTCCATCTCGTCCCGACGGCGCCGGATCACGTCGCGGTTGAAGCCCATGAGGAACCGCACCTCGTCGGGCGAGCGCTTCCAGTTCTCCGTGGAGAACGCGTACGCCGACACGTGCTTGACGCCGATCTCGATCGCCCCCGCGACGACGTCCAGCAGTGCCGCCTCGCCCGCCTCGTGGCCCGCGGTGCGGGGCAGACCGCGCGCGTTGGCCCAGCGGCCGTTGCCGTCCATGACGACCGCCACGTGGTTCGGCACGAACTGCGCCGGGATCGCCGGTGGTCGCGCACCGCTCGGGTGCGGGTACGGCGGAGCGTACGTCCGCTTCGCCATCAGGCGTCCGCCCCCGTTCCCCGACGGTCGGCGACGACGCCGACCGGTCCGGCGGGCGAGGCGGCAGGCGGGGCGACGGGCGCGTCCCGCTCGACCATGCGCAGTGATCGCAACGTTCTCTCCAGGTGGTATTGGCTGTAGGCGGCCACGAGGCCGCTCGCTTCCTTGCGGTGCCGGGCGTCCGACGCGTCGGCGGTCTCCCACTCCCCCGCGAGCAGCGCGGCGAGGAGGGCGAAGGTCTGGGGGGCGGGCGCCGTCGAACCCGGCGGGCGGCAGCGCGAGCACACCGCGCCTCCCTGCGCGACGGCGAACGCGTGGTGCGGGCCCGGCTCGCCGCAGCGCGCGCAGTCGACGAACGACGGCGCCCAGCCCGCGACCGCCAGTGCCCGCAGGAGGTAGGAGTCCAGCACCAGGCTCGGTGCGTGCGCCTGCTCGGACAGCGCCCGCAGCGCCCCCGCGAGCAGCCAGTACTGCTGCACCGCCGGTTCGCGCTCGTCGGCCACGAGTCGCTCCGCCGTCTCCAGCATCGCCGCCCCCGCGGTGTACAGGCCGTAGTCCTCGCAGATCCGCCGCGCGTACGGGCCGATCGTCTCCGCCTGCGTCACCGTGTCCAACGACCGGCCCGCGTAGAGCTGGACGTCCACGACCATGAACGGCTCCAGCCGCGCCCCGAACCGGGACGACGTGCGCCGCACGCCCTTGCCCACGGCGCGCACCTTCCCGTGCTCGCGCGTCAGGAGGGTGACGATACGGTCCGCCTCGCCCAGCTTCTGGGCGCGCAGCACGATCGCGTCGTCTCGGTACAGCACCACGCCCCTATTGTCCGTCACGCCGCCGACACGGCGCGCACCACCCGCCGACGGGGCTCAGGCCGGCGCGAGGCACGCGAGGACGGCCCGTACGCGGTCCAGCGTCGTCTCCGCGTCCTCGCCGGCCTCCACCTGGCGGGCCGCGGCGAGGACCACGGCGTTGACGAGCTCCGCGGAGCGCGCGGCGTCCGGGACGTCGAGCTGCTCCAGGGCCTCCACGAGCGGCACGAGGATCGTCGCGTGCATCGCCGCGCTCTGCCGCGCGAGCGCCTCGCGGCCCGCCTCGGCGCGCAGCGCGGCGACGACCGCGTGCTCACCCTCGGCGACGAGGAGCAGGTTCTCGCGCGCATAGGCGACGATCGCGTCCTCCGGGGAGGCCGCGGTAGCCACCGCGGCCGTGATGCGCGCCGACCAGCGCGGCACGACGTCGGCGACGACGGCGTCCAGGAGCGCCTCCCGCGAGCCGAAGTACTGGTAGACGCTCGACCTGGCGAGCCCGGCGCGCGCCGCGACCGCCGCGAGCGTGAGCCCGCTCCCGTCCTCACGGATGAGCTCGCGCGCGGCGTCGAGCAAGGTCCGCAGCTGCGCGGCGCGGTGCTCCGCGACCGTCGGAGCGGCGATCTTCGGCACGGTGCCTCCTTCTCCCCGGGCACGACGGCCCGGCCGGACCATCATGCCCGAGGACCGGGCGCGGGGGCGGCGCCGTCCTCTCCGGCGCCGCCCCCTTGAGCACCCGGCCGGTCACCCGGCGACGGCGGGGACCCCGAGGCGTCCGTCGACCATCTCGACCACGCGGTGGCAGTGCTCGAGCACGTCGTGGTCGTGCGTCACCATGAGCGCGGCGGCGCCGAACGCCTCGGCCTCGCGGGCCAGGAGGCTCACGACCTCGTGGCTGCGCGCCCGGTCGAGCGCCGCCGTCGGCTCGTCGACGAGGAGCAGCGCGGGGCTCGCGACCAGCGCGCGGGCGATGCCCACGCGCTGCCGCTCGCCGCCGGAGAGCTGGTCCGGGCGACGGTCCGCACGGTGGCTCATGGACACGGACTCCAGGAGCTCGCGGGGGTCGCGGGCGCGGGGGTCTCGCTCGTCGATCCGGGCGACCCGCAGCGCGAGCCGGAGCTGGTCGACGCTCGTGAGCGCGGGGAGGAGGTTGCCGGACTGGAAGACGAAGCCGATACGCTCGCGCCGCAGCCGGGCGCGCTCGCGCTCGCCCGCCGCCCCGAGGTCGACCCCTTCGAGGCGAACGGTCCCCGACTCGGGCGCCGTCAGCGCGCCGGCGACAGCCAGGAGGCTCGACTTGCCGGAGCCCGACGGACCGACGACGCCGACGAGCTCGCCCGCGGCGACGCTCAGGCTGACCTCGTCGAGCGCGACGACGGTCGAGTCCCCGTCGCCGTGGCGGACGGTCACCCGGTCGATCTCGAGCACGGGCGTGGCGGGTGTGGAGGTGGTGGTCATCGCTGCCCTCCCAGGGCGGTCAGGGGGTCGACGGAGGTGACGCGCGCGACGGCCACGGCCGCTCCGGCCATCCCGAGCGCGAAGAGCAGGACGCCGGCCAGGACGAGGTCGGGCGCCTGGAGCGCGAACGGCATCGGGGACGCACCGAGGCCCGCCCCGGCTGCGACGCCGAGGGCGAAGCCCACGCCGATCGAGGCGAGCAGGAGCACGGCGGCCTGCCCCAGGCTGTCCGCGAGCAGGAAGCGGCGCCGCGCGCCCATCGCCCGCATGACGGCGATCTCGTGCCGCCGCTGGATGACCCACACGGTGAAGAACGCGCCGACGACGAGCGCGGAGATGGCGTAGAGGAACACCTGGATGAGCAGGAGCGTCGCGGTCTCGGCCGCGTACCCCGGCGAGGCGTCGAAGGACTCGGTGAGCGTGCGCGTCACCGTGCCCGCCGCTGCGTCGGCGGACTCCCGGTCGAACGACCCGGGGTCGGTCCGCAGCGCGACGGCGGTCGCGACGTCCGGGACGTCCGCCCCCGGGTCCTCCGCGCCGGCGAACAGCTCCTGCCACGTGCCGAGCGGGAGGTACGCGACGTCGACGTGGCCGAACGTGTGCTGGTCCTCGAGGACGCCCACGACGGTGAGGGTGCGCTCCGGTCGTGCGAGAGCCACGGTGTCCCCGACGGAGAGGCCGTCGTCGGCGGCGGTCGCGGAGACGACGATCCCGTCCGCCGCACCGACCGGGTCGCCCTCCGCGAGGGCGGTGGGGGCGACGAACGAACCGGGCTCGACGCCCACGAGGGTGAGGTCCACGGGCGAGCCGTCCTCCTGGTGCGCGTTCGCCAGGAGCAGGCCGTAGGGGGCGGCCTCGAGCACGCCCGGCTGCTCGGCCATGGTGCCGACCTGGGCCGTCTCGATGACCGACCGGGTGAACGCGGCGTCGTTCCCGGTGCCCGCGTCGAAGGCGAAGTCGGTGACGGGAGTGCGCTTGAGGCCGGAGACGCCGTCGTTGACGAGGCCGGCCGACAGCCCGGAGAGCAGGACGACGAGGACCGCGACGAGCGCGACGACTCCGCCCATGAGGAGGAAGCGGGTGCGCGCGAAGACGAGCTCGCGCAACGCGAGGAACATGAGGGACCTTCCGATGTTATCGACAGTGCGTCGGCATCTTACCAACGCCGTGTCGACAAAACGCCGACGGCCCGGACGACGAGGTCGTCCGGGCCGTCGGTGAGATCGGCGAGGCGGTGGTCAGCCCTCCGCGCGCTCCGCGCGGTTCACGGCGGACACGATGGCCTTGAGCGACGCCGTGGTGATGGACGGGTCGATCCCGACGCCCCACAGGACGTCGTCGCCCACCTGGCACTCGACGTAGGCGGCGGCGAGCGCGTCGCCGCCCTCGGACAGGGCGTGCTCGGCGTAGTCGAGCACGCGGACGTCCACGCCCACCTGGGCGACCGCGTCGACGAAAGCGGCGACGGGGCCGTTGCCGGTGCCCTCGAGCGTGAGCTGCTCGCCACGGTCGACGACGTCGACGCTCAGCGTGTCCGGCCCGTCCTCGCTCGACGACGCGCGCGTGGAGCGCAGCTTGAGGCGACCCCACGGCTCCAGGCCGGAGTCGGCCTCGACGGGCAGGTACTCGTCGGAGAAGATCCGCCAGATGTCGTCGCCCGTGACCTCGGTGCCCTGCTGGTCGGTGTGGTGCTGCACGGCCTGGGAGAACTCGATCTGCAGACGGCGCGGCAGGTCGAGGTGGCGCTCCGACTTCAGCAGGTAGGAGATGCCGCCCTTGCCGGACTGCGAGTTGACGCGGATGACGGCCTCGTAGGAGCGGCCCACGTCCTTGGGGTCGATCGGCAGGTACGGGACGGCCCACACGAGGTCGTCGACGGTCTTGCCCTCCGCCTCGGCGTGGACGGCCATCGCGTCGAAGCCCTTCTTGATGGCGTCCTGGTGCGAGCCGGAGAACGCCGTGAAGACGAGGTCGCCGGCGTACGGGTGCCGCTCGGGCACGCCGAGCTGGTTGCAGTACTCGACGGTGCGGCGCACGTGGTCGATGTCGGAGAAGTCGATCTGCGGGTCGACGCCCTGGCTGAACAGGTTCATGCCCAGCGTCACGAGGCACACGTTGCCGGTGCGCTCGCCGTTGCCGAACAGGCAGCCCTCGATGCGGTCGGCGCCGGCCTGGTACCCCAGCTCTGCGGCGGCGACGGCGGTGCCGCGGTCGTTGTGCGGGTGCAGCGACAGGACGACGTTCTCGCGGTGGTTCAGGTGCCGGTTCATCCACTCGATCGAGTCGGCGTAGACGTTGGGCGTCGCCATCTCGACCGTCGCGGGCAGGTTGATGATGACCTTGCGGTCAGGGCGCGGCTCGAAGACCTCGAGCACCTCGTTGCAGATGCGCGCGGCGAACTCGAGCTCGGTCCCGGTGTACGACTCGGGCGAGTACTCGTAGTAGACGGTCGTCTCCGGGACGGTCTCCTCGAACTTCTTGCACAGTCGCGCGCCGTCCACGGCGATCGCGATGATGCCCTCGGGGTCGGAGCGGAAGACGACCTCGCGCTGCAGCACCGACGTCGAGTTGTACAGGTGGACGATCGCCTGCTTGGCGCCCTTGATGGCCTCGTAGGTGCGCGCGATGAGGTGCTCGCGCGACTGCGTCAGGACCTGGATGACGACGTCGTCGGGGATGCGGTCCTCCTCGATGAGCATCCGGACGAAGTCGAAGTCGGTCTGCGAGGCGGAGGGGAAGCCGACCTCGATCTCCTTGTAGCCCATCTCGACGAGCAGCTCGAACATGCGCAGCTTGCGCTCCGCGTTCATGGGCTCGATGAGGGCCTGGTTGCCGTCGCGCAGGTCTACCGCGCACCAGCGGGGGGCGGTCTCGATGCGCTTGTCGGGCCACGTGCGGTCGGGCACCGACACGTCGATCTGCCGGTGGAACGGCAGGTACTTGTGGATCGGCATTCCCGACGGCCGCTGCGGGTTCGCGTCCGTGGCGGTCGGCGTCGAGGAGGGGGCTGAGGCGTTCATCGTGGGTCCTTCGGGTCGTCTGATGGGTGTCAGCCGGCACACCGACCACCGCGACGAGGGACCGGCTAGAGAGCCTCGCCGCGGCAACGAAGGAGGAGCTGCCGCATCAGGTGCACGTCGCCCACTGTACTCCTCCGCCGTCCGTGCCCCGCGGACGTCCGCTCCTCGGGCACGTCGCGCGACCGTGCGCCCCGGCGGTCCGCGCGCGCCCCCCTCGTGCACGGCACGACGACGCCCGGCCGCCTCCGAGGGAGGCCGGCCGGGCGTCGTCGGTCGGTCAGCGGCGCGAGCGCAGCGCGGCGTCGACGGCGGGGTCGCCGAGGTTGCCGAGCCACTCCAGCAGCGCCGGGTACGTGGACGGGTTCGCCGCGACCTGGGGACGCAGGTGCGGTGCGTCCTGGACGATCTGCGCGAGGACCTCGAGCGGCGTCCCCGGGTCGAGCGCCTGGGCGGCCGTGAATCCCGGGGCCTGGGCGGGCTGTGCCGGCGGGGAGTACGACTGCTGCGGCTGCGCCGCGGGCTGCTGCCCGTACCCGGCGCCGTAGCCCTGCTGCGCCTGCTGGGGGTAGCCCTGCTGGCCGTGCTGCTGGCCGTACCCCTGCCCGTATCCCTGCCCGGGGTACCCGGCGCCGGGCTGCGCGGTCGGCTGCGGTCCGGTGCCCGGGTGCCCCTCCTGGTACGCCGGCATGACGGCGGTCGAGGGGCCCTGGTCGGGGTCCAGCCCCGGGCGCGCCGCGTACCCGCTGCGCTCGGGCTCGACCTGCTGGACCGGGAGGATCTCGGTCGCGTCGCCGCCCGCGGGCGCCCAGCGGTCCTGCCCGGGCTGCTGCGGGGCGATCGGTCCGGTGTGCGCGGCACCCGGGTAGGCGCCGGCGCCGTGCGGTGCCCCCGTGTAGGCGCCGGTCGGCTGTTGGGCCGCCGCCGGCCCGGTCGGGGCGACGGGTGCCGGGCGGACCGGCTTGGGCGCGGGCGGCTGCCAGACGTACGCCTGCGCCGCCTCCCCGGCGGCAGCGGCGGGCACCGGACGGTGCTCGGCGAAGTACGCGCGCACCTCGCGCGGCACGGTCAGGGCGCCGACGACGAGCAGCGGGAGCCCGAAGGCGAGGAGCACGTGCTCGACGCCGCCGCCGAGCACGACCCGGTTCGACGTCACGACGAGCAGGACGATGCCCAGCAGTGCGACGACACCGGCGCCGCCGAGGGCGAGCGGGCGGCCCGTCGTCGCGTCGCGGGCGAGCGAGCGGCGCGCGACGAACGCGACGGCCGCCGCGAGCACCCCCACCACGACGGCGAGCACGACGGGGACGCCGCGCGCGCCGTCGGCCAGCGTGAGCACGGCGCTCACGGCGACGTACCCCGAGACGACGAGCGCGAGGTCGAGGGCGTTCACGGCGACCCGCACCCAGGTCGTCACCGGGTCGGCCGCACTCATCGCCCGGTGCACGGCAGGCGCCGCGGCGATCGCGGCGAGCGCCGGGACGAGCACGAGGCCGAACCGGCCGCCGTGCGTGCTCTCGATCGTGACGAGTCCGTTGTTGCCCGAGCCGAGCACGAACGCCACCGCGAGGATGACGCCCAGGCCGACGAGCGTGAGGCGCGCCGCCTCGGAACGGCGCCACGTTCCGTACGTCGGCAGCCCGACGAGCGCGAGGACGAACAGCGCGGACACGAGCACGAGCAGGACGAAGAGCGCGCCGCCGAGGCGGGTCCCCGTGACGGTGAGGATGATCGTGAGGAGGACGGTCACCGCCAGGACGGCGGCCCCCACGAGGAGCGCCTGGAGCCAGCGGTTCGAGACCGCGCGGTCCTGGTCCTCGGGGCCCAGCTCGCTCTCGCGCGGCTGCGCCGCGAGGAGCGCGCCCGCGAGCCCGAGCGCGGCCGCGGAGCCGACGCCGCCCCAGCCGTCGCCGAAGTCCCCGCCGCCGACGACGTCGACCACGAGGTAGACCCCCACGAGCAGCACGTACGGGGCGTTGGCGAGGAGGCGGACCGTGCGCGTCGTGTGCACGGTCCAGGTCGCGGGGAGCACCCCGGTGCGTGCCAGGTAGGGCAGCGCGAGGGTGAGCAGGGAGAGGATCGTCAGCAGGACGACCTCGATCTTGTCGGACGCGCGGCTCGCGACGTCCCACGGCAGCGCGAGGGACACGAGCAGCAGGAGCGCGGCGACGCCGTCGCGCACGTAGTCGCTCACGGGCATCCCGGCGAAGGGCGAGACCGGACCCGGTGCGGCGGCCGCAGCGGCGGGCTCGGCGGGCGCCTCGGCCCCCTCCGTGCCACCCGGTCCGCCGTCGTCCCCGGCGCCCGGCTCCGTGGGCACCCCGTCCGGTGCACGCTCGGCCGAGGAGTCCCCGTCACCCACCGCGACGCCGTCGGGCGCCGTGGTCGGCCCGGTGCCCGCAGCGCTGGGCTGCGGGTCCTCGGCCGGCTCTGTCTGGTTGGTCATCGTGCACTCCCTACGCTGTCGCGCCGTGCCGTACGCACGCACGCCGGCCCGACGGGCCCCGACCGTTTCTACCGGTTCATCACGTGCGTCTTCAAGCGCCCACGCGGCGCAGCCCTCGATCCGCCGCGGCGGCTCAGGACACGGCCGTCAGCCGGTCGGCGCCGAGCAGGAAGAGCCGGCCCTCGACGGCGACCACGTGGTACGTGTCCTCGGGCAGGGCCCAGCGCCACTCGACGGCCCCGTCGTCGAGCGCGAGCGACACCAGCCCCTGCCCCTCGCGACCGCGCTCGGTCACGAAGAGCGAGCGTCCGTCCGTGAGCACCGGCCAGGGCCCGCTGTCGTCGATGTTCACGGCCCAGGCCTCCTCGCCGGTGCGCGCGTCGACGCTGCGGTAGGACGAGTCGGTCTGGACGACGACGCGCCCGTCGACGCGCGCCACGGCCCGCAGGCCGGTCCCCGGGAGGGACCAGAGCTCCGAGCCGGTCGCGGCGTCGACCCCCACGATGCTCCCGAACGTGTTCGTGACGATCACGCCCGGAGCGGAGCCGTCCGAGAGGGGAGCCTCGAGGACGCGGCCCTTGATCCGGAAGGCCGGCTCGCCCGCGGCCGTGAACACGGTCGCCGTGCCGCGCCCGTACTCGTTCCCCACGTAGCGCCCGTCCTGGAGTCGCACGATGGTCCACACGTCGTCCTCGACGAGCGAGCGGCCGTCCTCGGTGAGCGCCGCGGCGACGCCCGGGGCCAGGACGTCCACCACTCCGCGGCGGACGTCGAGCACGACGTCGCCCCCGCGCCCGAGCCCGTCGTGCTCGAGGGACAGGTCCCAGCGCACCTCTCCGGTCGCCGCGTCCTCGCGCACGACGGCGACCTCGCCGCCCCGCCACCACGCGCGCACGACGTCGGTGGCACCGACCGGCACGACGGACAGGCGACCCGCGGTCTCCACCGTCCGGTCCCCGACGACCTCGCCCGTCGCGGACCGGACGGTGACGAGCCGGGCGACCTGCTCGCGCCACCCCGACGGCACGGCGCACACGACCACCTCGCGGGCGGGCTCACCCTGGGCCGGCAGGCACGTGGCCCGGTCGCCGAGGCGCTCGGACCGCCAGAGCACCGAGCCGTCGTCGACCGAGTACGCCGTGAGGCCGCCGTCGACCGTGACGACGGCGCCCAGCGCCGGGACGACCTCGGAGCCCGGCACGACCGGGACGGACCACCGCGGCTCGGGCGGCTCCTCGAGGGGGCGCAGCCCGCCCGCGAGCGCGGTGACGTCGACGGGCCGCGCGTCCTCCATCGAGGCCGTGAAGGCGACCGAGCCCGCGAACGCGGCGGCGACCGCGACAGCGACCCACGGGACCGGGTGCGCGTACCAGGCTCGCCGCGGGACGTCCGTGCCGCCGCTCCCCCGGGACGGTCCACGGTCGCGCGCGGCTCGGGTGGAGCCTGCCGCGGGGTTCGAGGGTCGCGGCCCGGTCCCGCCGCTCCGGGGGTGCAGGCCACGCCGGTCGCCCGGGGTGCCCGGGGCCGTCCGCCCGGACCGGTCCCCGTCGCGCCCGGCCTCCGGCTCGCCGTCGAACACGGCGTCGAAGCGGTCGTCGGTGCGCAGCTCGGGGGGCAGGAGCTCGAAGCTGACGAAGCTCGCCGGTGCGCTGGCACCGTCCGTCGTCGGCTCGTGGGTGACGTGCCCGGCACGAGCCGCCCGGTCCTGTGCGAGCCGACGGCGCCTCACCTGTCCACGATACGCACGCGGAGGCGCCCGCGCCCGGGCGGACGGTCAGATGCCGAGCTGGTACACGCCCCAGTACGCGAGGATCACGAGGAGGATCGCCGCACCCGCGACGACGCACCACACCATGACGCGCGTCGTCACGCCCCGCGCGACCCGCAGCACCCCTGCCCGGCCCTCCTCGACGACGCCCGGGCCGGCCACGTCGGCGCGGTCCGTCGCGGCGCGCCGGGCCGCACGGACCTCGGCGGAGCGGTTGATGAGGAGCGCCGCGGCGACGAGCGTCGCGAGCCCGACGAGGCGCACCCCGACCCAGCCGCCCTGCACGACCCAGGCGTCCTTCTCGTAGTCCAGAGCGAGCCGGGCGACGGCGACGAGGTAGACCACGAGGGCCACCGTCGTCCCGACGGCTCCCACGCCGAGCCCGGCGAGCGGCGCGCGGAAGCCGGGCGCGAGACCGGCGGGCGCGCTCGGGCGCCCGCCGACACGACGCAGACGGCGCACGAGACCGCCGACGAGCCCGACGAGCGGCCCGAGCACGAGGAGGCCCACCGCGCCGAGCACGAGCGCGACCAGGAGGTCGCCGTTGCCGAGCCAGCGCGGGGTCGGGACCGGCCCGGCGAGGTACTGCTGGTTGGGCTCGGCGCCGGCGACCTGCGGCTGCGCGGTCGCGCTGTCGGGGAGGGACGTGATCCAGGCGCCGAGGTCACGCGGGAAGTCGGGGACGAGAACCTCGTCGATCTTGATCCCGTGGTTCGCGTCCTCGTAGAACCGGACGGTGGCGTCGGCACCCCCGGACACGGACGACGGCCCGGTCGCGTCGAGGATCTGCCGCGCCCCCTGCTCGACCGGCATCGACGGGTCCGCGGTGCCGTAGACCACGAGGACGGGCTGGGTGAGCCGCTCGAGGAACGGCTCGACGTCGAAGTCGGCGTACTCGAACCCTCCACCGGGGATCGCCATGCCGACCGCGCGCGGGATCGCCCGGAACACCCCGTGCGGGACGTCCGTGTTGCGCAGGTAGCTGTCGACCGCGAACGCGGCCTGCTGGCGCGGCGGCACGACCGGGGCGGACACGAGCACGGAGAACGCGATCGTCGGGTCCTCCACCGCCATGACGGGCACGATCCACGTGCCCTCCGACTCGCCGTACAGCCCCACCTGTTCCGGGTCGACCCCGGGCCGCGCGCGCAGCAGGTCGACCGAGTGCTCGTAGTCGCGCGCCATCGCCTCGTAGTCGCGGTGACGCGTCGTGTACGTGTCGAGGCGCTTGTCGGGCACGAGGGTGACGACACCGGCGCTCGCGAGGTCGGCCGCGACGTCCACGAAGGCCTCCGTCGCCAGGCCCGTGCCCGCGCCGTGCACGAACACCACGCCCGGGAGGTCGTCCCCCGCGTCGACGGGCTCGCGCAGGATGCCTCCGACCGTCGCGCCGTCGAGCCGGATCGTCACGTCCGTCTCGCGCACGGCGTAGGTGCCGACGGGGTCGGCGCCGCCGGGGGGCTGGCCGCCGATCGTCGTGTCGGGCGTCGCGGGCTCCAGGTGCTCGGTCACGGGCACCGGGTCCCACTGCGGTCCCGTGACCGCACCGACGATCGCGAGGACGATCGCGAGGGCGGCGGTGGTCGCGGCGGTCCGGAAGATCACCGGGGAATCGTACGTCGCGCCCCGGACGCGGGTCCCTGGTGCCGCCCCGACGACCGGACGGGGGATCTCCCCCGCCCGGTCGTCGGACACGTCAGAACCCGAGCCGGTGGAGCTGCTTGGGGTCGCGCTGCCAGTCTTTGGCGACCTTGACGTGCAGGTCGAGGTAGACGCGGGTCCCGAGGAGCGCCTCGATGCCGTGGCGGGCGCGCGTGCCGACCTCGCGCAGCCGCGAGCCGCCCCGGCCGATGACGATCGCCTTCTGCGAGTCGCGCTCGACGAAGAGGTTGACCCGCACGTCGAGCAGGGCCGGGCGGCCGGTGGCCTCGTCCCCGCTGCCCTCGCGGGGCACGATCTCCTCCACCTGGACGGCGAGCGAGTGCGGCAGCTCGTCACGCACGCCCTCGAGCGCGGCCTCGCGCACGAGCTCGGCGACCATCACGGCCTCCGGCTCGTCCGTGAGCTCGCCGCCCGGGTAGAGCTCCGGGCCCTCGGGCAGGTGGGACACGAGGACGTCGGTGAGGACGTCGACCTGGTAGCCGTCCTGCGCGGAGACGGGCACGATGTCCGCCCAGCCCCCCGCGATCTCCCCGAGCCGGTCCACGGCGAGCAGGTGCGCGGCCAGCGTGCCGCGGTCCACGAGGTCGGCCTTCGTCACGACGGCGACCACCGGTGTGCCGCGGCGCCCGCGCATGAGCTCGGCGAGCTCGTTCGCGATGAAGCGGTCGCCCGGGCCGATCTTCTGGTCGGCCGGCAGGCAGAACGCGATGACGTCGACCTCCGTGAGCGTCTCGCGCACGAGGTCGTTGAGGCGTTCGCCGAGCAGCGTGCGGGGCCGGTGCAGGCCGGGGGTGTCGACGAGCACGAGCTGCGCGTCGGGGCGGTGCACGATCCCGCGGATCGTGTGCCGGGTCGTCTGCGGCCGCCCGGACGTGATGGCGACCTTCTGGCCGACGAGGGCGTTGGTCAGGGTCGACTTGCCGGCGTTGGGCCGCCCGACCAGGCAGGCGAATCCGGAGCGGTGCTCGGGGGTGGTCGTGCTCACGGGGTGTCCTTCACGGTCGGGAGGGAGGGTCGGGTGTCGGCCGGGGTCTCCGGCTCGTGAGGCGCCGCGGGCGGCACCCCGGACGGCGCGGCGGCATGGGAGACGAGGACGGTCGCGAGCTGCTTGCGGCGGCCCTCGACCCGGTCGGCCTCGATCCGCAGGCCGTGGACGTCGGCCACGGAGCCGGGCAGCGGGACTTTGCCGAGGGTCTTGGCGAGCAGACCGCCGACGGTGTCCACGTCGTCGTCGTCCAGGTCGAGCCCGAAGAGCTCGCCGAGCTCGTCGACGCCGAGGCGCGCGGGGACGCGCAGCACGCCCTCGCCGAGGTCCTCGACCTCGGGCTCGGGCCGGTCGTGCTCGTCGGTCAGCTCGCCGACGATCTCCTCGAGCGCGTCCTCGATCGTCACGAGGCCCGCGATGCCGCCGTACTCGTCGACGACCATCGCGATGTGCGACGACGACGCCTGCATCTCGCGCAGGAGGTCGTCCACGGGCTTGGACTCGGGCACGAAGATCGCGGCACGCGCGACGTCGCCGACCGGCCGGGCGTCCGTCTCCGGGCCGCCCTGCAGCACCCGCACGACGTCCTTGAAGTAGGCGACGCCCACGAGGTCGTCCGCGGACGTCCCCGTCACGGGGATGCGGGAGAACCCCGAGCGCAGGAACAGCGACAGCGTCTTGCGCAGCGGCGTGTCCCGCGAGGTCGTGACCATGTCCGTGCGCGGCACCATGACCTCGCGCGTCAGCGTGCTGCCCAGCTCGAACACGGAGCGGATGAGCTCGCGCTCCTCCTCCTCGATGACGTCGGACTCGTTCACGCGGTCGACCATGTCCTGGAGCTCGCGCTCGTGCGCGCCCGAGTCGGGCGCGGGCGCGAGGCGCGTGAGCCAGCGGGTGGCGGCGACGATCCCCGTGAGGAGGCCGGAGAGCGCGAGCAGGACACGGACGGCGTGCCGGCGACCCAGCGACCGGGGGCTGACGCGCACCACGAGGAGACCGACGACGACGCTCACCGCGAGCGCGACGAGCAGGACCTGCCACCACGGCTCGAGCCACGCGGCGACCAGCAGCGTGAGGCACGTGATCGCGGCCACCTCGGCCACGACGCGCACGAAGCCGACGGAACGGGCCGTCGCCGCCGGGTCGACGAGCAGGGCCAGCGCACGGCGTCCCGAGGGCCGCGGCGGGGTCGTCAGGTCGTCGCCCAGCGCGGCCTCGCTCACCGCCGCGCGCGTGACACGAAGCACCGCCGCCTCGCCGGCGCTCAGCGCGGCGGCGAGCACGACCGTCAGGACGGTCAGGACCGCCAGGAGCGCGACGGGTTCGCCGCTCACCGGCCGGCGAGGAAGGTCAGGAGCAGCTTGCGCTGCAGCGCGAACATCTCCTTCTCCTCCTCGGGCTCGGCGTGGTCGTAGCCGAGCAGGTGCAGGATGCCGTGGGTCGTGAGGAGCAGCATCTCCTCCGCGGTGGAGTGCCCCGCGGTGACCGCCTGCTGCGCCGCGACCTCCGGGCACAGCACGACGTCGCCGAGCTGGCCCGGCCCGGACACCTCGCCGTCGCGGCCCGGCCGCAGCTCGTCCATGGGGAACGAGAGCACGTCCGTCGGTCCCGGCTCGTCCATCCAGCGCACGTGCAGCTCGGTCATGACGTCTTTGTCGACGAAGAGGATCGACAGCTCGCTCTGCGGGTGCACGCGCATCGCGTCGAGCACGTAGCGCGCGAGCGCCGCGAACTCGGCCTCGTCGACCTCGGCCTCGGTCTCGTTGTTGACCTCGATGCTCACGCGTCGTCCCTCGTCCGTCGGTCCCTGTCCGCGGGGCGTCCGCGGCGCTCGTCGTCGCGGCGGCGCGGTCCGCCGCCCGTCCCCTGTCGCGCCCCGGTGCCCGTCCCGTGCCCGGACGCGACGTCCCACCGCGCGTACGCGTCGATGATCTCGCTCACGAGCCGGTGTCGCACCACGTCCGACGAGGTGAGGCGGCAGAACTCGACGTCGTCCACGCCCGTGAGGACGTCCTCGATCACGCGCAGCCCGGACTGGGTGCCGCCCGGCAGGTCCACCTGCGTCGCGTCGCCCGTGATGACCATGCGCGACCCGAACCCGAGGCGCGTGAGGAACATCTTCATCTGCTCGGTCGTCGTGTTCTGCGCCTCGTCGAGAATGACAAAAGAGTCGTTCAGCGAGCGGCCCCTCATGAACGCCAGCGGGGCGACCTCGATCGTGCCCGCCTCGATGAGCTTGGGGATCGAGTCGGGGTCGATCATGTCGTGCAGCGCGTCGTACAGCGGGCGCAGGTACGGGTCGATCTTCTCGCTCAACGAACCGGGCAGGAACCCGAGCCGCTCGCCCGCCTCGACCGCCGGGCGCGTGAGGATGATCCGGTTGACCTGCTTGGACTGCAGCGCCTGCACGGCCTTGGCCATCGCGAGGTACGTCTTGCCCGTGCCCGCGGGCCCGATGCCGAACGTGATGGTGTTCGCGTCGATCGCCTCGACGTAGCGCTTCTGCCCGACCGTCTTGGGCCGGATCGTGCGGCCGCGGCTCGACAGGATGTTGAGCGTCAGCACCTCGGCCGGTCGCGACGCCGTCGCGGCCGTGAGCATCGCGATGGAACGCGACACGACGTCGGCCGTGAGCTGCGTACCGGCCTCCACGACCTCGACGAGCTCGTCGAGCAGGCGCGACGCGAGCGCCACGTCGCCCGGGGGCCCGGAGACCGCGATCTCGTTGCCGCGCACGTGCACGTCGACCGAGCCGAACCCCTCCTCGACGGCCCGGAGCACGGAGTCGCGGCTGCCGAGGAGCGCCACCATCGGCACGTGGGTCGGGATGACGATGCGGTGCTCGACCCGGTGCGGCTGAGGGTCGGGTTCTCGGGACAGTGAGGTCATGAGCCGGCTTGCGCCGCTGCGCTCCTTCGGTCGTGCGGTGGGGCCGGGGCCGCCACGGCCCCGCAGATCGCTTCCATCGTACCGAGCGCGCCCGGGCGTCACACGTCCTTTCGCGCAGGGCTCAGGCGGGAGTCCAGCCGAGCTCCGCGCCGGCGATGACGTGCCCGTGCACGTGGAACACGCTCTGCCCGGCGCGCGGGCCGGAGTTGAAGATGAGGCGGAACTGGCCGTCGGCCTGGTCGCCCGCGACCTCGTCGGCGAGCGCGACGACGTCGGCGAGCAGCGCCGGGTCCGCGGCGGCGAGCTGGGCGATGTCGCCGTGGTGGTCGCGCGGCACGACGAGCACGTGCACGGGCGCCTGCGGGTTGATGTCGCGGAACGCGATCGCGCGGTCGCTCGTCGCCACGACGTCGGCGGGCAGCTCTCCCGCGACGATGCGGCAGAAGAGGCAGTCCGGGTCCGTGCGTGCGTCGGTGCTCGTCATGACCTTGAGGCTAGTCCAGGCCCGGCGGCCACGCCCCAGCGGCCGAGCCGCTCGGCGAGGAGCGCGACGGCGACGGGACCGGCGGTCGACGTGCGCAGCACGTGCGGGCCCAGCCGGGCCGCGACGGCGCCGGCCGCGGTGAGGTCGGCGACCTCGTGGTCGGAGATCCCGCCCTCGGGTCCGACGACGACCAGCACCTCGGGCGCCGGCCCGCCGTCGTCGGCCGGGCCGTCGGGCAGCGTGACGTCGGCGAGCGGCGTCGCGGCCTCCTCGTGCAGCACGATCGCCCGCCCGCCGGCCGCGACGGCGTCGGACACCCGCGCGGCGAGGCCACGCGAGTCGACCGCCACCTCGACCTGCGGCAGGCGCGCGCGCCGCGCCTGCTTCGTCGCGGTGCGGACGGTCGCGAGCCAGCGCGCGCGGGACTTCGCCGCGCGCTCGCCGCGCCACACGACGACGGAGCGCTCCGCCTGCCACGGGACCACGACGTCGACCCCGATCTCGGTCGCCGCCTCGATCGCCATCTCGTCGCGGTCACCCTTGGCGAGCGCCTGCACGAGCGTCACGACGACGGCGGGCGCGGGCTCGCGGTCGACCTCCTGGACGAGCAGGGTCACGCGCCCCGCGTCGGCGTGCTCGACGACGCAGAGCAGGCGCAGGCCGGCACCGTCCACGACGTCGACCCGCTCGCCCGCTCCGCGGCGCTGGACGACGCCCGCGTGGCGACCCTCCGCCCCGTCGAGCACGTAGCGGTCGCCGGGCGCGACGCCGTCGAGCCCGGTCTCGGCGAGGAACACCGGAGCACTCATGCGCCCGCCCCGCTCAGCGTCCGGAGAGCTTGTCGCGCAGGCGGGAGAACACGCCCGGGTGCGCGGCGGACAGGCGCGGCTCGGGCCGCTCCTCCCCGCGCATCGCGGCGAGCGAGCGCAGGAGCTGCTCCTGCTCCTCGGTGAGCTCGCGCGGCACCTGCACCTCGATGTGGACGTTGAGGTCGCCGCGGCCGTTGCCGTGCAGGTGCCCCACGCCCAGGTTCTTCAGCGTGACGATCTGGCCCGGCTGCGTGCCCGGGCGCAGGTCGATCTCCTGCGCGCCGTCCAGCGTCTCGAGCTCGAGCACCGTGCCGAGCGCGGCCGCGGTCATGGGCACCTGGAGCGTGCAGTGCAGGTCGTCGCCGCGCCGCACGAACGTGTCGTGGTTGCGCTCGCGGATCTCGACGTAGAGGTCGCCGGCGGGGCCTCCGGCCGGGCCGACCTCACCCTGCGCGGTGAGCTTGATGCGCGTGCCGGTGTCGACGCCCGCGGGGACGTTGACCGTGAGGCTGCGACGGCTGCGCACGCGGCCCTCGCCGGAGCACTCGGCGCACGGCTCGGGGATGACGGTGCCGAAGCCCTGGCACGCGGCGCACGGGGCGCTCGTCATGACCTGGCCGAGGAAAGAGCGCGCGACGCGCTGGACCGTGCCGCGGCCGTGGCAGACGTCGCACGTGCGCGGCGAGGTGCCCGGGCGACAGCACGAGCCCCCGCACGTCCCGCACACGACCGCCGTGTCCACCTGGAGCTCGCGCTGCGCACCGAACGTCGCCTCGGACAGGTCGATGTCGAGCCGTACGAGCGCGTCCTGGCCGCGCCGGGCGCGCGGGATGGGACCCTGCTGCGCCTGCCCGCCGCCGAAGAACGTCTCGAAGATGTCCTGGAAGCCGAACCCGCCGCCCATGGGGCCGGCGCCGCCGCCGGGGGCGCTCGGGTCGACGCCGAGGTCGTACTGCTGGCGCTTCTCCGGGTTGGACAGCACCTCGTACGCGCGCGCCACGTCCTTGAAGCGGTCGCCCGCCTCCTCGCCCGCGACGTCCGGGTGCAGCTCGCGCGCGAGCTTGCGGTACGCCTTCTTGATCTGGTCCTGGCTGGCGTCGCGCGCCACGCCCAGGATCTCGTAGTAGTCGCTCACACGTCACTCTCTGCTGGTGCGGGTCGTGAGGCCGGCACGGGGCCGGTCGTGAAGGGTCTGGGGGGTCGTGAGACCGGCGCGAGGTCGGTCGTCGTGGATGCCCGCCGCGTGCGGGGAGACCGCGGCGAGGCTCACGTGCCGAGCACCCGTGACAGGTAGCGCGCGACCGCGCGCACCGCAGCGATGGTCCCGGGGTAGTCCATGCGGGTCGGCCCGATCGAGCCGACGAGGGCGACCGTGTCACCGTCGTTACCGTAACCGGTCGTCACGACGGAGGTCTCCGCGAGGCCCTCGAGCTGGGTCTCGTGCCCGATTCGCACGCTCACGCCGGACTCGGCCGCCATCTCCGTGAGGAGTCCCAGGAGGACGACCTGCTCCTCGAGCGCCTCGAGGACCGGGCGCAGCGCGTGCTCGAACCGCATGCCCGCCCGGGCCAGGTTCGCCGTCCCCGCGAGCACGATGCGCTCCTCGCTCTCCTCGGCGAGCGTCTGGGCGACGAGGTCGCCCACCGCCCGCACGAGCGGGGCGTCGTCGGGGTGGAAGCTCTCCGTCACCGCGGCGAGACCGGTGGCGAGGTCCGTGAGGCGCTTGCCGGCCGCGGCGGCGTTGAGCCGCGCGCGGACCTCGACGAGGGTGCCCTCGTCCGGCACGCTCGCGACCTCGAGCGTGCGTTGCTCGACGCGCCCGGTGTCGGTGATGATCACGACGAGCAGGCGCGACTCCCCGACCGGCACGAGCTCGAGGTGCCGCAGGCCGGACCGGCTCAGGGACGGGTACTGCACGACCGCGACCTGGCCCGTGAGCTGCGCCAGCAGCCGTCCGGCGCGCGCGATGACGTCGTCGAGGTCCACGCCCTCCGAGAGGAACGTCTCGATCGCGCGCTTCTCCGGCGCGGACAGCGGCTTCACGCCCGACAACCGGTCGACGAACAGCCGGTAGCCCCTGTCCGTCGGGATGCGGCCCGCCGACGTGTGGGGCTGCGCGATGTACCCGGCGTCCTCGAGGGCCGCCATGTCGTTGCGGATCGTCGCGGGCGAGACACCCAGGCCGTGCCGTTCCGTGAGCACGCGCGACCCCACGGGCTCACGCGTGAGGACGTAGTCCTCGACGATCGCCCGCAGCACCTCGAGCCGGCGCTCCTCGCTCAAGTCCACCTCCGTGCGCCGCGCCGTCGACGCCCCGGGCGGGCGCGCGGGCGTCGGCACTCTCGACCTCCGAGTGCCAATCCTACGCGTCCGCGCGGCCCGTCCCGCGGTCCTCCGCTCGTCGCGAACGCAGGTCGCCGATCCCGACGACGAGCGCGAGGGCGACGAGCACGATCGTCACGAGCAGCGCCCTCCCCGTCGCGTGCGCCGCGGTGTCGCCGCCCGCGAGGCCCCCGTAGTACACGGAGAGCACGATCGAGATGCCGACCGCCGACCCGATGCGCTGCCCGAGCTGCAGCATGCTCCCCGCGACGCCCGCGCGGCTCACGGGCACCTCGGACAGCGTGAGGGTCTGGTTCGGGGCGATGACGGTCCCGCTGCCCGCCCCGGCGACCAGCAGGGCTCCCGCGAGCGCCGGCCCGACGGCGGCGGGGTCGTCCCCCAGGAGGCGCACGACGGCGTCGGCCACCACGACCCCGACGAGGACGAGCGCCAGCCCGCCGACGACGAGCTGCCGGCCCCAGCGCGCGACCCAGCGCCCCGAGAACCACGCCGACACCCCCGATGCCACCGCGAACGGCGTCCCGACGAGCCCCGCCTGGAGGGGGGTGTAGCCGAGCTCGTCCTGCAGGTAGAGGGTGACCACCAGGAAGATGCCGGTGAAGCCCGCGAAGTAGGCGAGGCCGAGGAGCGCGCCGTTGCGGAACGACCCGAGCCCGACGACCTGCGGGTCGAGCACCGCCTCGCCGGTGCGCCGCTGGTACCGCCGCTCCCAGACGACGGCCGCGAGCCCCGCCGCGACGGCGACGACCAGCCACCACCAGCGCGAGGCGTCGTCGCCGCGGCCGGTCGTCGTGACGAACGGCATCATGACGCCGAGCGTCGCCGCGCCCAGCAGCGCCAGCCCGACGAGGTCGAGGCGACGCGGGCCCCGCGCCGTGCGTGCGGCGTCGGGCGGGGGCGCGGGCACGAGCCGCCACGCGAACGGCAGCAGGACCGCGACGACCGGGAGGTTCACGAGGAACACCCACCGCCACCCGGACGCAGAACCGGCCGCCGCGATGATGAGGCCGCCGAGCAGCGGGCCGAGCGCCGTCGAGACCCCGATCGTCGCGCCGAACATGCCGAACGCCCGGCCGCGCTCGAACCCGGAGAACTGCTGCTGGATGAGCCCGACGACCTGCGGGTTGAGGACGCCGGCGCTCACGCCCTGCAGCAGGCGCGCGACGGCGAGCCACCCGTCCGTCGGCGCGAGCCCGCACGCGAGGCTCATGAGCGCGAACCCGACCAGACCGGCGATGAACAGGGCACGGCGGGCACCGGCGTCGCCGAGCCGGCCGGCGGGCACGAGCGCGAGCCCGAACGCGAGCGTGTAGCCCGCGACGACGAGCTGGAGCTGCGTCGGCCCCGCGTCGAGCGACGACTCGATCGACGGGAGGGCGACGTTGACGATCGACACGTCGAGCGTCGTGATGAAACCCACCGCGAGGCAGACGGGCAGCACGCGCCAGCGGTTCGGGTCCGGCTCGGCGCGCTGCGGGCTCACCGCTCCGTCGTACCACCCGCCCCCGGTTCCGCGCGCGTCGGGCGCCGCGTGCCGAGACCGGCCCGAGCGTCCGGGATCGACCCTCGGGAGGGTCGATGTCGCGACGCACGGGCCGATCTCGGCGGCGCGCGTCCGGCGCTGACCTAGGGTGACGGCGTGTCCTTCGACCGTTACGGCTCCGACGTCCTCGGCGGCACGCCCGCCCCCGCCCACCACCGCGCCCGACCGGTGTCCCGACCGCAGGCCGCCGAGCGGGGGCTCGTGGTCGAGGAGGTGCAGACGGGGTGGGTCGGCGCCGTCGTCCGCGTCGAGAAGTCGGGCGGGATGCACGTCGTCGTGCTCGAGGACCGCGCGGGCCGGACGCGGACGTTCCCGCTCGGGCCCGGGTTCTGGGTCGACGGCGAGCCGGTCGAGCTCACGGCGCCCGTCACCTCCCGCGCCCCCGCCGCGCCCACGCGGACCGCGTCCGGGTCGCGTGCCGTCGTCGGGCAGCGGGCGCGCGTGGCCCGCGGCAGCCGCATCTGGGTCGAGGGCAAGCACGACGCCGAGCTCGTCGAGAAGGTGTGGGGCGACGACCTGCGGGTCGAGGGCGTCGTCGTCGAGCCCCTGCACGGCGTCGACGACCTCGCGGCGGCGCTCGCGGACTTCGGCCCGACGCCGCAGCGGCGCGTCGGCGTGCTCGTGGACCACCTCGTCCCCGGGAGCAAGGAGCGCCGCATCGCCGACGAGGCGATCCGCCGCTCCCCCGCGGGCACCGTGCTCGTGCTCGGGCACCCGTACGTCGACGTGTGGCAGGCCGTGAAGCCCGCGCGCGTGGGCCTGGACCGCTGGCCCGTGATCGAGCGGGGCACGGAGTGGAAGCGCGGCATCCTGCGCGAGCTCGGCTGGCCCGCGGAGTCCGCCGAGGACGTCGGCCGCGCGTGGCAGCGCATCCTCGGCACGGTGCGCACGTACGCGGACCTCGAGCCGTCCCTGCTCGGTCGCGTCGAGGAGCTCATCGACTTCGTCACGGCGCCCTGAGCGCCGCCCTGCCACGGCCGTCGCGACGCGCGACGGGTCGGTGGACGCACCTCGCCCCGGCACCGACGGGCGGCACCGGGGCGAGGCGACGGACGAGACGATCTGCCGTCAGGCGGCCGGGACGCCCCCGGTGAGGCGGCGGTACGCGAAGCCCACGGCCACGTAGCTCAGCGGGAGCGTGACGAACAGGCCGAGGCCGCACGGGATCGCGCCCAGGATGTTGATGCCGAAGAGCGCGAGCATCAGCAGGAACACCTGGCCGAAGTTCTTGGCGACGAGCGAGAAGCTCGTCCGGATCGCCGTGATCGCGTCGACGCCCTGGTCGAGCGCGGCGTAGTACACGAACGTGGAGAAGAGCAGGACCGCGAGACCGGGCAGGATGCAGAGCACGAGCCCGATCCCGGTGAGGATGCCGACGATCAGCGCCGCGAGCAGCACGTTGACGACGTTGCCGATGCGGAAGAACGCCGCGACGTCGGGGCGCCGACCGTCTACCTCGTCGAGCGCGCCGCGCGTGAAGAACGCCGTGATGAGGTAGCCGATGACGGTGCCCACGATCCCGAGCAGGATGCTCGTGAAGGTGATCCCGCTGACGGCGGCGAAGTTCGTGTCGGTGAAGTCGTACTGGTCCTGGAACTGGTCGAACCCGCCCGTGATCCAGCTCCACGCCACGTTCACCGCGATGAAGATCAGCGCGACGAGGATCCAGGGTCCGAGGTTCGAGGTGACCTTGCGCCAGCCGTAGGAGATCGCCTCACCCACCGCGAACGCCGGCCCGGTGTACCCCGGCTGGGCGCCGTAGGCGCCCTGCGGGTACGTCCCCGGCGGCGGCGGGTAGGCGCCGGACGGGGGCGGGTAGGCGCCCGACGGCGGGGTGGACGGACCCGGGGCCGTGGGGTCGCCCGGTGCGCCCGCGGGAGCGCCGTAGGCACCGGGCGCGCCGTACGCGGGCGGGCCCGACGGAGGGACGGCCGGGTCCTGCGGCGCACCCCACGCGGGCGGGCCCGACGGCGGAGCGGCGGGGTCCTGCGGAGCGCCGCCGCCCGGGCCGTACGGCGAGGCCGGCGGGACGTCGGCGTCAGGGGCCGACGTCGGCGGGCCGGCGGGCTGGTCGGGGTCCGGACCGGTCGGCGGTTCGGCCGGCTGCTGCGGGGTGCCGGAACCGTCCGTCGGCGTCGGCTCGTCGTCGCGGGGCGGCTGACCGCCCGGGTTCGTGGGGTCCGTCATCGTGCACCTCGTTCCTCGTCGTCACGTGCTGCGGGCAGCACGCGTCATCGACGTGCTCGGTCCTATCCTGGCTGCTCAGAGGCCTGCGCGCGCGGCGAGCCGCGCCGTCGTCCGGCTCAGACGGGCTGCTCGGCGTTGAGGCGGCGGTACACGTACGCCGTCGCGATCTGGGCGACGGGCAGCGCGACGAGCAGCCCGACGTAGCACAGGAGCGTCCCCACGAGCTGGGCCAGGTACACGCCCAGGAACAGCAGGACGACCGTGCCGAGGTTCTTGCTCACGACCGAGAAGCTCGCCTTGAACGCGTCGAAGACGCCGAGCCTCTTGTCGATGACGTAGAACAGCGTGAACTGGGCGAAGAACACGAACACGATCGGTCCCACGATCGTGATGGCCAGCACGCCCGTCGCGAGACCGATGAGCAGCGCCACGAGGATGACGGTGCCGAGGTTCGGGTACCGGAAGAAGTCCGCGTACTCGAGCTTCTTGCCCCGCGTGACCAGGAGCGACACGTTGACCACCGCGGCCTGGACGAGGAAGCCGAGCACGACGAAGACCGCGACGAACAGGAACGTCCCGAACCCGAACGCGAACCCGCCCGCGGTGCTGACCTCGCCCGTCTCGGGGTCGATCGTGGTCGTCGCCGTCCCGACGAGGAGCGCCCAGAAGGCGACCGACAGGCCGGCGAGCACCGCGACGTAGGTGAGGACGCCGCCGATGATGACCCCGGCGTTCTGCGTGAACCGGTTCCAGCCGTAGGCGAACGCGTCCTGGACCTGGATCTGCTGGCCCGGGTACCCCGGCTGCCCGTACGGCGCGGCCGGCGGCGGGTAGCCGGGCTGCCCGCCGTAGGGCGGCTGCCCCGGGGGTTGCTGGCCGTACGGCTGTGCCGGCGGCGGACCGGCCGGAGGGTACGCGCCGGTCGGCGGGGCTCCGTACGGCTGCGCCGGCGGCGGACCGCCCGGAGGCGGGTACCCGCCCGCGGGCGGAGCGCCGTCGGGCGAGGCCGGGGGCGGGGACGCGGGCTGCGCCGGTGCGGGCGGCTCCTGCGCGACGGGCTCCTGGGGCGGGACCGGTGGCTCGGCCGCCGCGTACGGGTTCTCGGGCGCCGGCGCGTCCGACGGGAGCTGCGGTTCGTTCTCGTCGCGCGGCGGGCCGCCGGCGGTGCTCTCGCTCATGGGTCTCCTCGGTCGGTCGACGGGCCGCGGTGGAACCGCAGCCACGCACCCGGATGTGGACGTCGTGTGTCGGTCGCACATTTCGCGGACGCCACACAGCCTCTCGGGATTCCGACGCCGGCGCTAGAGGAAACGCCGGGCGGGCCGGACCGCACGGCAGAAGTCACCCGGCGCCCCCGGGCGGGACGCGGCACGACGGCCGCGTGCGGGGTCAGCTCGTCGCGGAGCCCAGCGCCGCCGCACGGACCAGGCCGTCGACGACGACCGTCGTGTACGTCGTCGCGCCGGCGGCCGTGGGGTGCACGCCGTCCGGGCCGAGCACGGACGGGTCCGCGGCCACCGCGGCCGACCAGTCCGCCACGACCACGCCAGGGTGTCGGCTCGCGGCGGCGACGATCTCGGCGTTGGTCCCCGGGACCCACGGCCGGTCGGCGTACCCGGTGACGAGCACGACGCGGTGGCCGGGGCCGACCGCCGCGAGCAGCTCGTCCATCGCCGCGGCGCTCGCGGTGCTGTTCGTCCCGAGGGAGACGACGACGTAGGGCCGCAGCGCACCCGCGTCGCGCGCGGCGGCGAGCGCCGCCGGTCCGTCCTTGACCTGGCGCGAGACCGCGCCGTCGACGTACGCGCCCGGGAGGGCCGCAGCGAGCGCGGGCGCGCTCGCGAGCGTCACCGAGTCCCCGACGACGGTCACCTGGTCGCCGGTCGGTGGCGCGACCGGCGCCGCCTCCTCGTCGGGCGCCGCCTCGGGGCTCGGGGCGGGCGGGACGACCGGGTCCTGCTCGGCGCCGTCGGCCGGAGCCGCCGCCTCCGGTGCGGCCTGCGTCGCCCGCGCGACCTGCTCCCCCGCCGCGATCTGCTGCTCGACGCTCGTCGTGGTGGGTGCGTTGACGACCCCGGCGGCCGAGAGGCCGACGACGAGCGCGCACGACGACGCCAGGGCCCAGCCCCGGCGGGTGAGGACGCGCGGACCTGCCTCGCCCGGCGTCGGCTGGAGGCGACGCGCGAGGTCGCGCGCCGCGCCGCGGAGCCCCCGGCGCAGGACGGGCCGCTCGACGTACCGGAAGGACAGCGCCGCCGCGACGGCCGTCACGGCGAGCGTCACGACGACGACGAGCGGGTGCACCGTGCCCGGGGTCACGGGGCCGACCACGGTCCCGAGCGCGGCCGCGGCGAGCACGAGCACGGGCCAGTGCCACAGGTAGAGCCCGTACGACCGCCGTCCGACCCAGCCGAGCGGGCCGCGGTCGAGCTGCGTGCCGATGCCGGGCAGGCACACGACGGCGTTGAGCACCGCGGTCGCGGCGACGGCGCACACGAGCAGCCCGCCCCGGTAGGCGAGCGCGCCGTCCCAGCGCATCGTCGCGACGGCGGCCCCGAGCACGACGGCGCCGACCGCCCCGGCGACGAGGACGGCGAGCCGGCCGCGCGCCGTGCGCACGCGCGGCCCGCCCGGCAGGAGGGCGTGCGCGTCGGCGCCGGCCCGCGCGTCGCCGTCGGTCCGCTGGGCCGGTCGCACGTGCCAGAGCGCGAGCGCCGCCCCGGCCATGAGCGCGAAGAGGTGGGTGTCCGTGCCGACGTAGACGCGCGTCGGGTCGGTGCCCGGCGTGTACAGCAGCGCCATGAGGGCCGCGGACGCCAGCCCCAGGCCGGCGACGATCCACGGCGCCCGGCGGCGCAGGGGCCGCACGACGCACAGGAGCACGACGACGAGCGGCCACAGGAGGTAGAACTGTTCCTCGACCGCGAGCGACCACAGGTTGCCGAAGAGGTGCGGGAGCAGGGCCCCCGAGTACGTGGCGCCGCTCGCGACGTCGACCCAGTTGCTCGTGAAGGTCGCGGCGCCGAGGAGCTGGGGGCCGATGCCGACCAGGACGTCGCCGCCCACGACCGCCGCGGCCGCCGTGCACACCGCGACGACCAGCCCGAGCGCGGGGAGCAGGCGGCGGGCACGGCGCGCCCAGAAGGAGCGCAGCCCCACGTGGTGCCGGTCGCGGTGCTCGCGCACGAGGAGGGTCGTGATGAGGAAGCCCGAGAGCACGAAGAAGACGTCGACCCCGACGTACCCGCCGGGGAACGTGGCCGGGGCGAGGTGGAACGCGACCACCACGACGACGGCCAGCGCCCGCAGCCCGTCCAGCCCGGGCATCCGGCGGTAGCGCACCGTCGGGCGGCCAGGCCGTCGGCCGGCGCCGGGCGCGCGCACGTGCCCGACGACGCGAGGCTCCTCGAGCGTCGGGCGACCGGCCCCCGCAGGGGTCGTCCCGGGTCGAGGTGCCTCGTAGGTCGTCGTCACTCGTCCGTGATCTCCCGTACCACCGTGTCCGCCAGCAACCGCCCCCGCAGGGTGAGCACCGCACGCCCGGCGACCGCCGCGCGGCCGTCGAGCAGCCCGTTCGCGACGAGCCCGGCGACGGCGCGCCGTCCGGCCGGGGACAGGACCGCGAGGTCGAGACCCTCGTGCAGCCGCACGCCGAGCATGGCCTGCTCGAGCCGTCCCTCGCCCCGCGTGAGGAGCTCGCGCCCCGCCGCGGGGCTCGTGCCCGCCTCGAGCAGCGCCGCGTAGCGGCGCGGGTGCTTCACGTTCCACCATCGCACGCCGACCCGCGGGTCCCGGACCGACGCGCCCGTGTCGTCGGTCACGGACGTCGGGGCCGGCGTCGGACCCGACGTCGCGTGCGCGGGGGCGGCCGACGGCGCCGCGACGTACGAGTGCGCGCCGGGACCGATCCCCCACCAGTCGTCGCCCCGCCAGTACGCGAGGTTGTGGCGGCAGCGGTCGTCGTCGGTGCGGGCCCAGTTGCTCACCTCGTACCAGGTGAGCCCGGCGGCGGCGAGGAGCTCGTCGGCGAGCTCGTACTTCGTCGCCTGGTCGTCCTCGCTCGGCAGCGCGACCTCGCCCCGGCGCACCTGGGCGGCCATCTTGGTGCCTTGCTCGACGACGAGGGCGTAGGCCGACACGTGGTCGACGCCGGTCGCGAGGGCCGCGTCGAGGCTCGCCCTCCAGTCGTCGAGGCTCTCCCCCGGCGTGCCGTAGATGAGGTCGAGGGAGACCTTGAGCCCGGCGTCGCGAGCCCAGCGCACGACGTCGGGGATGCGGCGCGGGTCGTGCGTGCGCTCGAGGGTGGCGAGGACGTGCGGGACGGCCGACTGCATGCCGAACGAGACGCGCGTGAACCCGGCGGCCGCGAGCTCCGCGAGGGACTCCGGCGTCACGGAGTCGGGGTTCGCCTCGGTCGTGACCTCGGCGCCCGGCGCGAGCCCCCACGCGTCGCGCACGCCGTGGAGCAGGCGGGCGAGGTCGCCGACGGGCAGCAGCGTGGGCGTCCCGCCTCCGACGAACACGGTCGACACCGGTCGCTCGGGCAGGCCGCCGTCGCGCAGGACCCGGGCCGCGAGGTCGATCTCGAGGAGCGCCGTGCTCGCGTACGACGCCTGGCTCGCGCCCCCGCCGAGCTCGGACGCCGTGTACGTGTTGAAGTCGCAGTACCCGCACCGCACCGAGCAGAACGGCACGTGCAGGTAGACGCCGAACCCGCGCGGCGCCGTCGGGCCTGGCGGGGAGCCCGGCGCGGTCGGCCCGCCCCCGCCGACCCACGCGGGGAGCGAGCCGTCGGTCGGGACCGGCTCGCCGTCGGGCAGGGCCGGGCTCACTTCTTGGACTTGTCCTTGGCGTCCTTGCCGCCCGCGGCGTCGGAGGAGAGCGCGGCGATGAAGGCGTCCTTGGGAACCTCGACGGACCCGATGTTCTTCATGCGCTTCTTGCCCTCCTTCTGCTTCTCCAGCAGCTTGCGCTTGCGGCTGATGTCGCCGCCGTAGCACTTGGCGAGGACGTCCTTGCGCATGGCGCGCACGGTCTCGCGCGCGATGACGCGCGCGCCGACGGCCGCCTGGATCGGCACCTCGAACTGCTGGCGCGGGATGATCTCCTTGAGCTTCGCGGTCATCATCACGCCGTAGTCGTACGCCTTGTCCTTGTGCACGATCGCGCTGAACGCGTCGACCTGCTCGCCCTGGAGCAGGATGTCGACCTTGACGAGGTCGGCGACCTGGTCGCCCGAGGGCTCGTAGTCGAGCGACGCGTAGCCGCGCGTGCGCGACTTGAGCTGGTCGAAGAAGTCGAACACGATCTCGGCGAGCGGCAGCGTGAAGCGCAGCTCGACGCGGTCCTCGGACAGGTAGTCCATGCCGAGCATCTGGCCGCGGCGGTCGTTGCACAGGCCCATCACGGTGCCCACGAACTCGCTCGGCGCGAGGATCGTCGCACGCACGACCGGCTCGCTGACCTGCTTGATCTTGCCGCCCGGGAACTCCGAGGGGTTGGTCACCTTGATGACCGTGCCGTCCTCGAGCGTCACGTCGTAGACGACGTTCGGCGCGGTCGAGATGAGGTCGAGGTCGAACTCGCGCTCGAGGCGCTCACGCACGATCTCGAGGTGCAGCAGGCCGAGGAACCCGACGCGGAACCCGAAGCCGAGCGCGACCGACGTCTCGGGCTCGTAGTTGAGCGCCGCGTCGTTGAGCTTGAGCTTGTCGAGCGCGTCGCGCAGCACCGGGTAGTCGGTGCCGTCGATCGGGTACAGCCCCGAGAAGACCATGGGCTTGGGGTCGGAGTACCCGCCGAGGGCGTCCGCCGCGGGCTTGGCGGCGTTCGTCACCGTGTCGCCGACCTTGGACTGGCGCACGTCCTTCACGCCCGTGATGAGGTAGCCGACCTCGCCGACGCCCAGGCCCTTCGTGACGATCGGCTCGGGCGAGATGACGCCGATCTCGAGGAGCTCGTGCGTCGCGCGCGTCGACATCATGACGATGCGCTCGCGCGGGTTGAGGTTCCCGTCGATGACGCGCACGTACGTCACGACGCCGCGGTAGGTGTCGTAGACCGAGTCGAAGATCATCGCGCGCGCCGGGGCGTCCGCGTCGCCGACCGGGGCGGGCACGCGCTCGACGATGCGGTCGAGCAGCACCTCGACGCCCGCGCCCGTCTTGCCGGAGACCTTGAGCACGTCGTCCGGGTCGCCGCCGACGAGGTTCGCGAGCTCCTCCGCGTACTTCTCGGGCTGCGCGGCCGGCAGGTCGATCTTGTTGAGCACCGGGATGATCGCGAGCTCGTTCTCCATCGCGAGGTACAGGTTCGCGAGGGTCTGCGCCTCGATCCCCTGCGCCGCGTCGACGAGCAGCACCGCGCCCTCGCACGCCGCGAGCGAGCGCGAGACCTCGTACGTGAAGTCGACGTGCCCCGGGGTGTCGATCATGTTCAGCGCGTGCGGGGTCTCGACGCCGTCCTCGACGACCGCCCACGGCATGCGGACGGCCTGCGACTTGATCGTGATGCCGCGCTCGCGCTCGATGTCCATGCGGTCGAGGTACTGGGCACGCATGGCGCGCGGCTCGACGACACCGGTGAGCTGCAGCATGCGGTCGGCCAGGGTCGACTTGCCGTGGTCGATGTGCGCGATGATGCAGAAGTTCCGGATCAGCTCGGGCGGCGTGGCCGCGGGCTGGATGCGGGTGCTCAGCTGGGCGCTGGGGATCGGGGACAACGCGGGTGCGCTCCTGGGAGTGGCGTGCGGGTCGGGCCGCGCGCTCGGGGGCGGGCGCGCCGACGGTCGCTCTCGGGCGGGCGGGAGCCTCCATTGTCCCACGTCCGGCGTCGGGCACCCGCCCGCCCTGCGGGGCGCCGCGAGCCGACCTAGCGTGGAGGACCGGCCGGTCGCACCAGGCCGCCCGGTGACGAGAGGAGCGCTCATGACCCAGGACACCGCGCACCGGACCCCCGGCCGCCCCCGCGGCCGTCGCGTGCTGGCGATCGTGACGAACTACGGGGTCGAGCAGGACGAGCTCGTCGTCCCCCTCGAGCACCTGCGCGGCGAGGGGGTGGAGGTCGACGTCGCGGCCACGTCCGCCGACGACGTGCAGACCCTCGTGGGCGACAAGGACCCCGGCCGCACCGTGACTCCGAACCTCACGCTCGGCGACGCCGACCCCACCGGGTACGACCTGCTGCTCGTGCCGGGCGGGACGATCAACGCCGACGCGCTGCGCCTCCAGGACGACGCCGTGAGCCTCGTGCGCGCGTTCACGACCGCGGGCAAGCCCGTCGCGGCGATCTGCCACGGCCCGTGGGCGCTCGTCGAGGCAGCCGCCGTCGAGGGCAAGACCCTCACGAGCTACGCGTCGCTCGAGACCGACGTGCTCAACGCGGGCGGTGCGTGGGTCGACCGGTCCGTCGTGCGCGACGACGAGGGGTACACGCTCGTCACGTCGCGCGACCCCGGGGACCTCGACGACTTCCTGCGCGAGGTGGACGCCGTCCTGGCGGCCTGAGCCGCTCCCGATGCCGGCGCCAGGGCCCGACATCCGCCCCATACTGGGCACGTGACGCTCGACCTGGACCACCTCGCGCTGCTGCCCGACCTCCAGGGGTCGTTCCTGGCCGGGGCTCATGACGCCGATCCGGACGCACCCGTGCCGACGTGCGGGTCGTGGCGGGTGCGCGACCTCGTGCAGCACCTCGGGTACGTGCACCACTGGGCCGCCGCGCAGGCGCGCCGCGAGGAGGACACCCCCGTCGACCCCGCGCCGTCGGACCTGCCCGCCTTCTACGCGCAGCACGCGGCGGAGCTGCGCACGACGCTCGGCGGGCTCGACCCGGACGCCCGGGCGTGGACGCTGCTCGAGCCCGACGACCCCGGCTCGACCGTGCGCTTCTGGCACCGGCGTCAGGTGCACGAGACGCTCGTCCACCTGCACGACCTGCGCGCCGCCGTCGGCTCCACGGTGGACGACGTCGCACCCGCCGTCTGGGCGGACACCGTGGACGAGGTCGTCACGGTCGTGCAGCCTCGCCAGGTCCGGCTCGGGCGGACGGCGCCGCTGGCCCGACCCGTCGCGCTCCGGGCGAGCGACATCGGGCGCACGTGGTTCCTCGGCGGCACCGACCCGGTCGCGACGGCGTCCGCTCCCGCGCGCGAGCTCGCGCTCGTCGTGTGGGGGCGGCTCGGACCCGACGAGGCAGGGGTCGTGGTCGACGGCGACACGGACGCGCTGCGCGCGGCGCTCGCCGAGCACATCACGCCCTGAACCGTCTCCGGCGGGGTCAACCCAGCCGCGTCACCTCGACGGTCACGTCGAGCTCGCTGCCGCCCGTGCCCGCGTACACGCCCTTCAGCGGCGCGACGTCGAGGTACTCGCGCCCCCGCCCGAGCGCGACGTGGTCGCGGCCCGCGGGCCGCCGGTTCGTCGGGTCGAACCCGTACCAGCCCCCGACCCACCACTCGACCCACGCGTGCGACTCGCCCGCCACCGTCTCGCCCGTCTCGGCGTCCGGGCGCGGGTGCAGGTACCCGGACACGTACCGCGTGGGGATGCCGAGGCTGCGCAGCGCGCCCGCGCACAGGTGCGCCAGGTCCTGGCACACGCCCTGGCGCGTCTCCCACGCCTCGCGCGCCGGCGTGTGGGCGGTCGTCACGCCCGGGACGTACTCCAGACGGTCGCGCACCGCGAGGCAGATCTCCTCGGCCGCGGCCTGCGGGTCGCGGCCGCCGGCGACGTCGAGCGCAAGGGCTGCGACGTCGTCGGGCACCGCGGTCGTGGGCGTGTCCCCGAGGAACGCGGCGTAGGCGTCGAGCACGCGGTCGCCCCCGAGCTCCGTCCACGAGACGGCGGCGACGGCCGGGCCCCGACGCTCCTCGATCTCGACCGTGCTCTCCGCCCGGACGACGAGGTCGCGGTGCGGCTCCAGCACCTCGAGCGCCGTCACGGTCGTGCCCCAGTAGTCGACGTACTCGTGCGACCACGTCTCGGCACGCACGTCGACCGCGGCTGAGAGCACGCGCTGCCCCCGACCGGAGGACGGCGTGAGCCGGGCCTCGTTGTACGACGCCGTGACGTCGTCCGCGTACGAGAACCCGGTCGTGTGGACCACGTGCAGCACGCTCACAGCGCCTCCCCCACCCAGGTCGTCACGGCACCGGACGGGAAGTACCGGGCCCGCACCGCGTCGGACGCGCGCGAGCACGCCCGCTGCACCTGCTCCATCGCGTCGGGGAGCGTCGCGAGCAGGTCCGGGAGCCGCGCGTACTCGAGACCCGTGCGGACGAGCCCGAGCTCGCGCCGCGCCTCGTCCGCCACGCCGTGCCGTCCCTCGAACGGCCCGAGCTCGCGCAGGCACGCCTCCGCCGAGTCGAGCGCGTGCACGACCGAGCGGGGGAACAGCCGGTCGAGCAGCAAGAACCCGGCCGCGCGCTCGTCCGAGGCGAGCCCGCGGTTCGCCCGCAGGTACGACTCGTAGGCGCCGCACGAGCGCAGGAGCGTCGTCCAGCCCGGTCCGGCGGCGCCGAGCCGCGCCTGCGTCGTGACGAGGCGCGCGGTCATGTCGGCGCGCTCGATCGAGCGGCCGAGGATCATGAAGTGCCACGTCGCGTCCCGGCTCGTCGCCGAGTCCATGAGCCCCGCGACGATCGCCGCCCGCTCGCGCACCCACGAGAAGTACTCGTGCGGCGGCGCGGTGCGGATCGACCCGAAGAGCTGGTTGCGCGTCGTGTTGAGGCACTCCCACAGCTCGGTCGAGACGATCTCGCGAGCCCGCCGCGCGTTCTCGCGCGCCGCGACGAGCGCACCCGCGATCGACGACGGGTCGAGCTGGTCGTGCGCGAGCAGGCGCAGGACGTGGTCACGGTCGACGAGCGCGCCGTCGTCGGGCACGGGGTGGTCCATGACGGCGAGGAGCGAGCGGCACGCGAGGTCCTCCTCCGCCCACGGGTCCTCCGAGAGCATCTGGACGTGGACGTCGAGGATGCGCGCGGTGTCGTCGGCGCGCTCCACGTAGCGACCGATCCAGAACAGGGACTCCGCGATCCGGCTCAGCATCCGTCCGCCTCCGTACCGCTCGCTCCCGCACGCACCCGCTGCTGCTGTTGCTGCTGTTGCTGCTGCTGGTGGGCGCTGCCCCCGCCCTCGTCCTCGGGGTTGGCCGCGATCGGGACACCGGGCGCGGCGGCGCCCGACGCTGCGACGCCGGGGACGCCCGAGCTCGCCCCGGTCCGCGAGGCACCCGCCGCGCCGGGGGACGCCCCGACGTCGGACGGGCGACGCTCGTCGCGCGCGAGGACCCACGTGTCCTTGGAGCCGCCGCCCTGCGAGCTGTTGACGACGAGCTGGCCCTCCGGCAGCGCGACGCGTGTGAGCCCGCCCGGCAGGACCCAGACGTCGCGGCCGTCGTTCACCGCGAAAGGGCGCAGGTCGACGTGGCGCGGGCGGAACGCGCCGTCGACGAAGGTCGGAGCGGTCGAGAGCTGCACGACGGGCTGCGCGATCCAGCCGCGCGGGTCCGCCTGCAACCGTGCGCGCAGGGCGTCGAGCTCGGCGCGCGAGGCCGCCGGTCCGACGACGATCCCCTTGCCGCCCGACCCGTCGACCGGCTTGACCACGAGCTCGTCCAGCCGGTCGAGCACCTCCGCGAGCGCCTCGGGCTCCTGCAGCCGCCACGTGTCGACGTTCGCGAGGACGGGCTCCTCGCCCAGGTAGTAGCGGACCAGGTCCGGGACGTAGGTGTAGACGAGCTTGTCGTCGGCAACTCCGTTGCCGACGGCGTTGGCGATCGTGACGTTCCCGAGCCGGGCGCACGTCATGAGCCCCGGCACCCCGAGCACGGAGTCAGGCCGGAACTGGACCGGGTCGAGGAACTCGTCGTCCACCCGCCGGTAGACCACGTCCACGCGGCGGCGGCCCTCGGTCGTGCGCATGTAGACGCGACCGCCCGCGCAGAACAGGTCGCGGCCCTCGACCAGCTCGACCCCCATGAGCCGCGCGAGCAGCGAGTGCTCGAAGTACGCGGAGTTGAACACGCCCGGGGTGAGAACGACCACGGTCGGGTCCGGGACGCCGTCGGGCGCGGACGCGAGCAGCGCGGACAGGAGACGTTGCGGGTAGTCGACCACCGGGCGCACGCGCAGGCTCGAGAAGAGCTCGGGGAACGTGCGCACCATCGCGCGGCGGTTCGTGACGACGTAGCTCACGCCGCTCGGCACGCGCACGTTGTCCTCGAGGACGCGGAAGCCCCCGGCCTCGTCGCGGATCAGGTCGATCCCCGCGACGTGCACCCGCACGCCGTTCGCGGGCTCGATCCCCCACGCCTCGCGGTGGAACTCCGACGACGACAGGACGAGCCGCTGCGGCACCACGCCGTCCGCGACGGCCCGCTGCGGCCCGTACACGTCGGCGAGGAACGCCTCCAGCGCCCGGACCCGCTGCGCGACGCCGGCCGTCACGACGTCCCACTCGTCGGGCGCCACGACGCGCGGCACGACGTCGAGCGGGAACGGACGCTCCTCTCCTGCGAAGTCGAACGTCACCCCCTGTGCGAGGTACGCCCGCGCGAGCGCGTCGGCGCGCGACGCGACCTCCCCCGCGGTGAGACGCGTCATCGTCGCGTGCACCCGTTCGTAGCGCGGGCGCAGCGAGCCGTCGCGGTCGAGCATCTCGTCCCAGGCCCGCGAGACCGGGTAGTCGTCGAACAGGTCCGCCATGCGCGCACGCTAGGACGCCCCCGATGCCGGGGAGTCACGGGCGTGTGTCCGCGGGGTAACGAGGTCCCGTCCCGCGTGACCGGGGCGGACCGGGGCGGACCGGGATCTGGGGCTGCGTCCGGCCTTGGGTAGATTGCGCGCGTGGCGAGAAATCGATGGCTGGGACTGCTCGGCGACGCGGCGCGCGCGGTGGTCAAGGAGCTCACGCGCGGCTCGGGGGGGCGCGGCGGGACCGCGGCGACCCGCGCGCCGGGACGCGACCGGACGACGTCGGGCAGCACCCCGAGGCCGAGCCCGGGGCCGAGGCCGAGCCCGGGGCCGAGGCCGAGCCCGGGCTCTCGCCCGCCGGCGCGGCCCGCGACGTCCGGGTACCCCGGTGACTACGAGGGCCGGGTTCGCGCGCAGTACGCGCCGCGGCTCGACGGCGACCCGGACCCCGGGGAGATCGTCTGGACCTGGGTGCCCTTCGAGGAGGACTTCTCGCAGGGCAAGGACCGGCCCGTGCTGCTCGTCGGGTCGGACGGCGACTGGCTGCTGGGCGTCATGCTCACGAGCAAGGACCACTCGCGCGACGCGCACGACGAGGCCCGGTGGGGTCGCTACTGGCTCGACATCGGCTCGGGCCCGTGGGACGCCCAGGGCCGCGACAGCGAGGTCCGGCTCGACCGCGTGATCCGCGTCGAGCCGGGCGCGGTGCGGCGCGAGGGCGCCGTCGTGGGGCGCGACGTCTTCGACCGCGTGGTGGCGGGCATCTCGCAGCACCGCTGACCCCGCGGACCGCGGTCCACCAGGGACGCGGCGCCGACCTCACGGCACGGTCCGGCCGGGACTGGGGGCGGATTGGAGTTCGGGCCACGACCGCTGGTAGTCTTGGTGGTCGCGTGTCCGCCCAGGTCGGCGGGCACAGCCCCAGCACCTCTCCACGGGTTCCCCACCCCAGTCCCGGAGCTGGAGCCGCCCTCTACGACCTATCCGCTCGCTCCGGCGAACAGAACCAGAGAGTCCACACGTGGCAAACATCAAGTCCCAGATCAAGCGCATCCGTACGAACGAGAAGGCTCGCCTGCGCAACAAGGCGGTCAAGTCCGAGCTCAAGACGTACGTGCGCCGCGTGCGCGAGGCCGTCGCCGCGGGCGACAAGGACGCGGCGAACACCGCGCTCCAGGCTGCGTCGCGCAAGCTCGACAAGGCCGTCTCGAAGGGCGTCATCCACGCGAACCAGGCCGCGAACCGCAAGTCGGCCATCGCGAAGGCCGTCAACGCTCTCTGAGCGCACGGTTCGCCCGCGTCGCCGTGACACGCTGAACGTCACGACGGCCGCACAGGCTTCCCACGGAGGGGCGCCGACCCGCACGGGTCGGCGCCCCTCCGTGCGTGCGGCGGGAGAACGTCCTCGTCCGTCGAGGTAGAGCCGTGGACCGGCGACGGAGAACCGTGGACCGCCGCTGAAGCCCGCAGACGTCAAGCGCGCTCAGCGACCGTGGGCTCGGGCGATCGTGAGGACCGCACGCTCGACGGCGAACACCGGGTCCCGCCCCGCGCCCTTGACCTCGGCGTCGGCCTGCGCGACGGCGCTGATCGCCGTGGCGAGCCCTTCCGGGGTCCAGCCCGCGAGCTCGCGGCGCGCCCGGTCGACCTGCCAGGGGGCGAGGCCGAGGTCCTTGGCCGCGACCCCGCCGCGGCCGCGCATGGCGCCGACCTTCGCGAGCGCACGGAGCTTCATCGCGAGCGCCGCGACGAGGGGCACCGGGTCCGCGCCGGTGGCGAGCGCGTGCCGCAGGAGCGCGACGGCCTCCCCCGCGTTCCCGGCGACGGCGGCGTCGGCGACGCGGAACCCGGTCGCCTCGACCCGGCCTCCGTAGTACCGGTCCACGACGGCCTCGCTCACGGTCCCGTCCGTGTCCGTGACGAGCTGGCTGCAGGCCGCCGCGAGCTCGCGGAGGTCGTTGCCGACCGCCTCGACGAGGGCGCGCACCCCCGACGCGTCGATGCGTCGGCGGGCGCGGCGGAACTCGGCGGTGACGAAAGCCGTCTTGTCCGAGTCCTTCTTGATCGCCTCGACGGCGACCACGGGGGCCCCGCTCGCCTTGATCGCGTCGAGCATGCGCTTGCCCCGCACCCCGCCCCCGTGCACGACGACGACGGTCGTCTCCGGGTCCGCGGTCGGGACGTAGTCCACGACGTCGGCGACGAGCGCGTCCGTCGCCGCCTCCGCGCCCTCGACCACGACGACCTTCGCCTCGCCGAACAACGACGGGCTCGCCGCGACGGTGAGCATCCCCGACTGGTACGTGGCGCCCTCCATCGTGACCTTCTCGACCTCGGGGTCCCGCTCGCGCGCGAGCCCGACGATCGCGTCCACGGCCCGCTCGGCCAGGAGCGACTCGGGGCCCTGCACCAGCACGACCGGCGCGATCCTGACGTCGTCCCACGCGAGCGACGGGCCGGCGGACGGGCGGGCGGTGCGGGTCGGCGCGGGCATGGCACCAGCCTCCCACGAGCCACCCACCGCGTGTGCACACCGACGCGGCCTGGCTCCTCGGACGGCCCTGGGGAGCGTCCACGGCAGCCCCGGCGGGAAGCTTCCGTCGCCGGGACGCGCGTGCCGCGTCAGGCGCCCGCGTCAGGCGCAGCCCGCGGCGGCGAGGACGCCGTCGCGCACGACGAGCGCGAACGTCCCGCAGGTGTCGGTCCGCAGCACCGTCGCGCCGACGCCCCGGTAGAGGTCGAGTGCCCGGTCGGTCGGGTGCCCGTAGGTGTTCTCCCCCGAGCTGACGAGCGCGACCGTCGGGGAGAGCAGCCCGGCGAGGCGGTCGGACTGCGTCGCCGAGCCGTGGTGCGCGACCTTGACGACGTCGACCGGCCCGGAGCCGCGCTGCGCGAGGGTCCGCGCGAGGGCTGACTGGCCGGCGTCCTCGAGGTCGCCGAGCGCGACGACGTCCATCCCCGCCACGTGCAGGAGGAGCGCCACGCTCGCGTCGTTCGCGCCGCCGTCGGACTCCGTGGCGGCCGCGTCCGGTGACGCGGCACCGGACGCGGCGGACGACGCGCCCGGTCCTGGCCCGGCGCCCGACGGTCCGCCGCCCACCCCGGCCTGGAGCACCTCCCACCCGACGCCGGCGGCGGTGCCGTCACCGCCCTCGCTGCCGACGGTGCCTGCCGTCGCCACCTGGACCGGGACGCCCGCCTCCGCGAGCGTGGCGAGCGCCCGCTCGGCCTGCTCCGGAGGATCCGTCGTGGCGGTCACGAGGGCGCGCTCGACCGTCCGGCCGCGGAGGACGGCGTCGAGACCGCCCACGTGGTCGGCGTGGAAGTGGCTGAGGACGAGCAGGTCGACCCGGTCGACGCCGAGCCGGTCGAGGCAGCCGCCCGCCGCGGTCCCCGGTGGCCCCACGTCGACGACGACCGCCGACCGGGGCCCGGAGCGCAGCACGAGGGCGTCACCCTGTCCGACGTCGCACGCGACCACGGCCCAGTCCTGCGGCACCGACCCGGCCGTCACGACGAGCGGGCGCACGAGCACGACGACGAGTACGGCGAGCACCACCACGGCGAGCCCGGCGCCGACGACCTGCCCTGGTGTCCGACGAGGGCGTCTCGGCGCCCCGCCCGGCCACGGCGGGCGTCCGCGCTCGCCCGACATCCGCCGCCGGGCGGCGCGGACCCTCCGGACGACGCGGTCGCGCAGGGGTGGCGACGTCGCGCGTCGGACGACGCGGCGCTCCCCGGCCTCGCGCAGCGCGCGCGATCGGAGCACGACGGTGAGCACCACCACGGTCGCGAGCGCCAGCAGGACCAGCCCGCCGACGCCCCCGGCCCAGGGCAGCCGCGCGCCCGGCAGGCCCGCGAACGCCTCCGCGACGCCCGCGATCCACCCCGTGAACATCCCCGCGGCCCACCCGAGCGCCGTCGCCGCGCCGGGCCACCACGGCGCGACGAGGGTCGCGAGGACCCCCAGGACGGTCGCGGGTCCGAGCGCCGGGGCCGCGAGCAGGTTGGCGGGGACGGACCACGCGCTCACGCTCGGGTCGAGCAGGACGAGCACCGGGGCGCACGCGGCCTGGGCGGCGACGGGCACCGCGACCACGTGCGCGACGGTGCGCCCGCACCACGGCGCCATCCGGCGGGCGAGAGGCGTCGTGAGGAGCGCGAGCCCGGCCGTCGCCGCGACGGAGAGCACGAACCCGTACGAGCGGGCGAGCCCGGGGTCGAGGACGAGCAGCACGACGACGCCCGCCGCGAGCGCGGCGACGGCGCGCGACGGCCTGCCGAGCGCGATGCCGACCACCCCGACGGCGCCCATCGCCGCCGCCCGCAGGACGCTGGGCTCGGGGTGGACGAGCACGACGAAGCCCGCCATGGCCGTCCCGGTGACGACCACGCGCGCCCAGCGGGGCGCACGGGCGAGGACGCACAGCCCGGCGACGCAGGTCACGACGATCGCGAAGTGCCCGCCGGACACGGCCGTGACGTGCGTGAGCGACGTCGTCCGCATCGCCTCGTCCAGCGCGGGGTCGAGCCGCGAGGTGTCGCCGACCGCCACACCCGGGACGAGCCCGCGCGCCTGCGGACTCAGACCGTCCGTCGCGTCGAGGAGCCCCCGCCGCATGGCGTGCACGCCGCGCAGGAACGGACCCGCCGGCTCGACGGTGCGCGGCGCCCCCTCCGTCCGGAGCATCGTCCGGTCACCCTGGACGACGAGCCGGCCCGTCGCCACGACGGCGGCCCCGTACGCGAGGTCGTCCCAGCCGTCGCCGCTCCCCGTGACGACGACCGTGCCCGCCGCCGCGGTCGTCACGCCGCGCGCGGTGAGCTCGCGCAGGGAGACGCGCACCTCGTGACGGTCGGCGGCGCCCGACCACGGGTTCGTCCGCGGCACGACGGCGGAGCGCACGGTCGCGGTGACCGTCGCCGTCGCGCCCTTGCCTGCCAGGTCGGCGAGCGTCGCCCGGTCGGCGAGCTGCGCACCCGCGGACAGGAGGACCGCCGCCGCGCAGGCCAGCACGAGGGCGGCCTGGCCCACCCCGCGTGCGACCAGACCACGACGGCTCGTCCCATCACTTGTCGAACGTCTTCGCGCCGCGGCGCCGCCGCGCCGTCCGCGCCCTCCGAGCAGCAGTGCCCCGAGCACGACGCCCAGCAGCACGACGCCGAGCAGCACGACGGCGAGCGACGCGCCGCGCAGGGCCGCCGTCGGCGTCGTGCCGAGCGCGAGGAACGCCGTCCCCCAGGCCGCGAGCGCCGCCGGGACGAGCCGCAGGTCGGTCACACGCGGACGAGGTCGCGCACGTCCGCGAGCACGGCGGGCCCGATCCCGCTCACCTCGCCGAGCTCGTCGACCGTCGTGAACGGACCGTTCTCCTCCCGCCACGCGACGATGCGCTCGGCGAGCACGGGCCCGATCCCCGGCAGCGCGTCGAGCGCCGCGGCGTCGGCCGTGTTGAGGTCGACCGTGCCGTCCGCAGCGGTCCCGGCCGCCGGCGGTGCCGGTCCCGTGGCCGGCACCGCCTCGCCGGGGCGCGGGACGACGATCTGCTCGCCGTCGGTCACCGTCCGGGCGAGGTTCAGCGCGGCGAGGTCGGCGTCGGCGGTCGCCCCGCCGGCGGCATCGAGGGCGTCCGCGACGCGTGCGTCGGCGGCGACGGTCACGAGACCCGGGGTGACCACCTGACCCACGACGTGCACGACCACCCCGTCCGACGGCACGCCGTCGGCCCCGGTGCTCGCACCCACGTCGTCGGCGCCGGCCGCCTCCCTCGCGGCACCACCCACCGCCTCGTCGGCGTCCGACGATCTCGCGGGTTCCGCGTCGGGTCCCGTCGCCGCGCCCGCCGTGGGCGCGGCGTCGAGGGACGCGACGGGGGTGACGCCACCGGCCGGGTTCCGGACCAGCACGACCGCGGCGGCGAGGAGGAGCACGACGACCAGCGCCGCCACGGCAACCCGGGGCCGCAGCGCCCACCGGCGCCGCCCCTCCTCGCCGAGCCCGGCGAACCCTGCGTGCGACGTGGGGTGCCCGTACGCCGCCGTGTACGCCGTCGACGCGGTCTGTGCGGCGCGGGACCGCAGGCGGTCGACCGACTCGGCGTCCGCGCCCTCGAACGCGGTGGGCTCGTCGTCCCCCGTCCCGGGTTCTCCCGCGAGGTCGACACCCCGGCCCTCGTCCACGTCGGGACGCGGCGGGAGCCAACCGGCCGCCCGGTCGACCGAGCCCCGCGCCCGACCGCGTCCGTGTCGCTCAGCGCCGTCCGGCGCGACCGGCACTCCCGGGAGAGCGGGAGCCTCTCCGCCGGGCGCGGGTCCCGCGCCGTCGCCGGGGCCGAGCGCCGACGGCCTGAGACCGCCCGGCCACGGACCGACGTCGGGGTCGTCGGGCGGCCCTCCCTGCGGGAGGGCCGCGGTCGCCGGGTGCCACGCGAGCGCGGGCCGGCCGGTCCCGGTCACGGCGCGCAGACGCTGCCGGACGACCGCTCCCTCCCGGGCGGGGTCGCGACCGGGACGGGCGTGCTGACGCGGCTCGGGTCGTGGGGTGCTCACGCCGCGACCGTACGGAGTTCGGGCGGGGCGGGACCCGACGGCGAGCGTTCCTGTGGACGGGACCGTCCGCGGACGGTCCTGTGCACGGCCACGACCCGCAGGGCTCCGCCGGGAGACGGGGCCGGTGGGTCTCTCAGCGCGTGGTCGAACGGTCCTCGACGCCCGAGCCGCGGTCCGCGAGCTCCGCGACGACGACCGCCAGCACGCCCGGCCCGACGTGGGCACCCAGCACGGCGCTCACCGGGGTCACCACGACGTCGAGGCCCGTGCGGGTGGTCAGCTCGGACGCGAGCCGGTGCGCCCCGGCGTCGTCCCCGACGTGGTGGACCGCGAGTGCCGGCCGCGCGCGGCGCGCGACGGACTCCACGGCGACCGTCGTCAGGCGCTCGACCGCGGCGGCCTTGGTCCGGACCTTCTGCACGACCTCGATCTTCCCGTCCCGGACGGCCAGCAGCGGCCGCACGCCGAGCACCGTCCCCAGCGCCGCCGACGCGGCACTGAGGCGTCCGCCACGACGGAGGTGGTCGAGCGAGTCGACGAGGAACACGGCGCGGCTCGCGTCGGCGACCTCGATGGCGCGCCGGGCGACGACGTCCGTGCTCTCCCCCGCCGCCGCGGCCCGGGCGGCGGCCTGCGCCGCGAACCCCAGCCCCATCGCGACGGTCCGAGAGTCCACGACCCGCACCGGGACCGGCGCGTCCGCCGCCGCGAGCGCGGCCGCGTGCACCGTGCCCGACAGCGCGCCCGAGAGGTGGACGGAGACGATCTCCCTCGCGCCCGCGGCGGCGGCCGCGGCGTACGCCTCGGCGAACGCGCGCGGCGTCGGCTGCGAGGTCGTGACCCGGCGACCGGCCTGGAGGTGCGCCGCCACGTCCTCGGCGGTGAGGCCCACCCCCTCGAGCGAGGACTCGTCGTCAACGATCACGTGCAACGGGACGGAGCGGAGCCGCTCGTCGCGGACGGGCGGAAGGGAGGCCGTCGAGTCGGTGACGACGTGCACGTGGTGGTCGGTCATGGCCGCGCCACCTTACGGCGCGCGCGGGACGTGCCGCATCCCGGCCCGGCTGCGCCTGCGCGGTACCGCCCCTACGATCCGAGCATGGCCGACGACGCCGCACAGTCCCCGACCGAGCTCGCCGCCCTGCGCGCGGCGGCCGCACAGGCGGCCGCGGAGGCCGCCGAGGCCAAGGCCCGCGCCGCGCAAGCAGCCCTCGAGGCAGCCGAGGCCGCCGCTCGGGAGGACGCGGCGCCGTCGGGCACCGCACCGAGCGCGGAAGCGGACGCACCCGCCGAGGAGGCTGCGCCGTCGGGCACCGGGCCGGTCGAGGGCTACGCCGCCGAGGTGGCCGCAGGCTACGCCTACCGAGGCGGGACGCTCGCGCTCGGCGCGCTGCTCGAGGGCGAGCCGGGCGCCGAGCCGACGCCGCGCGCCGAGGTGCAGGTGGGGTTCGCGCTGAGCATGCTCAACCGGCACGGGCTCGTCGCGGGCGCGACCGGGACCGGCAAGACGAAGACGCTGCAGGGCATGGCGGAGGGGCTGTCGGCCGCGGGCGTGCCCGTGTTCCTCGCGGACGTCAAGGGGGACCTGTCCGGGCTCGCCGTGCCCGGCGAGTCGAACGAGAAGATCGTGGAGCGCTCCGCGTCGATCGGGCAGGACTGGAGCCCGACGACCTTCCCCGTCGAGTTCTACTCGCTCGGTGGTCTCGGGGCCGGCGTGCCGATCCGCACGACCGTCACGGACTTCGGCCCGTTGCTGCTCTCGAAGGTGCTCGGGCTCAACGAGACGCAGGAGTCGAGCCTCGGGCTGATCTTCCACTGGGCCGACTCCCAGGGGCTCGCGCTGCTCGACCTCAAGGACCTGCAGGCGACGATCGCCTACCTCACGTCGGACGAGGGCAAGGCGGAGCTCAAGGGCATCGGCGGGGTGTCGAGCGCGACCGCGGGCGTGATCCTGCGCGAGATCGTCGCGCTCCAGGCGCAGGGTGCGGACGTGTTCTTCGGCGAGCCCGCGTTCGCGACGTCGGACCTGCTGCGCACCGCCCCCGACGGCCGCGGCGTGATCTCCGCGCTCGAGCTGCCCGCCGTGCAGGACCGCCCCGCGCTGTTCTCGACGTTCCTCATGTGGCTGCTCGCCGACCTGTTCCAGGAGCTGCCCGAGGTCGGGGACGCCGAGAAGCCGCGGCTCGTGTTCTTCTTCGACGAGGCGCACCTGCTGTTCACGGGCGCGTCGAAGGAGTTCCTCCAGCAGGTCGTGCAGACGGTGCGGCTCGTGCGGTCGAAGGGCGTCGGCGTGTTCTTCGTGACGCAGAGCCCCAAGGACGTCCCCGCCGACGTGCTCGCCCAGCTCGGCAACCGCGTCCAGCACGCGTTGCGCGCGTTCACCCCCGACGACGCCGCTGCCCTCCGCGCGGCCGTACGCACCTACCCGACGTCCCCCTATGACCTGGAGCGGCTCCTGCAGTCGCTCGGGACCGGTGAGGCCGTCGTCACGGTGCTCACGGAGAAGGGCGCGCCGACCCCCGTCGCCTGGACCCGCGTGCGCGCACCGCAGTCGTCGATGGAGCCGGCACCCGCGACCGTGCTCGACGGGGTCGTGGCCGCGTCGCCCGGGTTCGCGCGCTACGGCACGGCGGTCGACAACGAGTCCGCCTTCGAGCTCCTGCAGGTCAGGGTGCAGGAGCAGGCCGCGGCCCGCGCCGCCGCCGAGGCGGCGGAGGTCGAGGCCGCAGCGCAGGAGAAAGCGGCGAAGGAGGCCGCCCAGGAGGCCGAGCGCGCGGCCAAGAAGGAGCAGGCAGAGCTGGAGAAGATGCGCGCGAAGCTCGAGCGCGACGCGGCCAAGCCCCGCTCGGGGTCGAGCGGGTCGTCGCGGTCGTCGAGCCCGCTCGACTCGTTCCTCCGCTCCGCCGGCACCCAGCTCGGCCGCGAGCTCACCCGCACCATCTTCGGCACCCGCCGCCGCTGACCCCAGCCGTTGTGGGCGTGAAATGGGCCCGATGTGGACCCCGAAACCCGGCCCATCTCATGCCCGCAACCGTCCCCGGGCGGTCAGGGCCTGGCGGCGGGCCTCCGCCACCCGGGCGACGAGGTCGTCCGGGAAGCGCAGGACGTCGTCCGCCGTCACGACGAGCACACGCCAGCCGAGAGCCTCCAACGCCTGCTTGCGTCGGATGTCGCGGCGCCAGGTGGCCGGGTCGGTGCGGTGGACGTCGCCGTCGTACTCGATGGCGATGCGGAGCCGTGGGTAGGACAGGTCGGGCAGCGCGACGAACCGCCCGACGTCGTCGTGGACCGGGCGGTTCACCTCCGGGCACGGAAGCCCCGACTGGACCAGGAGGAGCCGGGTCCGGCTCTCCATCGTGGAGTCCGTCCTCGGCCTGATGAGGTCGAGCGCCTCCCGGCACGCGACGATCCCCTTCGCCTTGCGCGTCGTGCGGGCGATCTCGCGCAGGGAGCCGACGTCGGTCACGGGCGCCTGGCGCCGCGTCATCGCGTCAGCGAGGACCACGAGCTCGTCGCGGCGCAGGACGCGGGCGAGGTGGACCCAGGTCTGCGGGGCCGTCGTCGTGAGGAGCCCGTCGACGTTCGTCGTGCGCAGACCGTTCCCCGCGGCATGGTGCGCGACGACGTCCCCGCGCTGCGGACGGGCGTCTCGTCCGGGGGACACGACGTGCACGCGGTCGTCGTCCGCGAGCCGCCACGGAACCTCCACGCCGAGCAGCCGGAGCGCCGTGACGTGCCCGAACGCGACGTCCGGGCCGAGGACCAGCGCCGCAGCTCGACACCGCTCGACGATGTCGTCCCGACCGGCCGGGGCCCGTACGCCGTGGTGAGGCGAGACCAGCTTCACGGATCGAAATCGGCGGCGGGAGGGCGTGTCCTGCCGATCCCGGACGCGAAAGGGCACAGCGGCGGGCGATCTGTTCGTCATGTGCGCCAGGCTCGCGGGGCCGGCGCAACCCCACCAGCCCTCGCTGACGATCTGTGGACAACCCCACGGTTGTGGGCATGAAATGGGCCCGGTTTCGGAGTCGAAACCGAGCCCCTTTCATGCCCACAACCGCGTCGGGGAATCAGACGACGATGTTGACCAGCTTCGGGGCGCGGACGACGACCTTGCGGACCTCGGCGCCGTCGATCGCTCGCACGACGTTCGGCTCCGAGAGCGCGGCGGCGGTGAGGTCCTCCTCCATGATCGACGGCGGCACCTCCAGGCGCGCGCGCACCTTGCCCTTCACCTGGACGACGCACGTCACGGTGTCCTCGACGAGGTAGCGCTCCTCGGCCGTCGGGAAGGGCTCGTGCGCGAGCGAGCGCTCGTGGCCCAGGCGCTGCCACAGCTCCTCGGCGATGTGCGGCGCGACGGGCGCCGTCATGAGCACGAGCGGCTCGACGGCCTCGCGCGGCACGCGGTCGAGCGACGTGAGGTGGTTGTTGAGCGTGATGAGCTTCGCGATCGCCGTGTTGGGGCGCATGTGCTCCATCTCGACGCGCACGTCGGCGATGGCGCGGTGCACGGCGCGCAGGGTCGCGGCGTCGGCGGGCTCGTCGACGACCGTCAGCTCGCCGGTCTCCTCCGAGACGACGTTGCGCCACAGCCGCTGCAGGAACCGCTGCGACCCGACGACGGCGCGCGTCTCCCACGGGCGCGACAGGTCGAGCGGACCCATCGACATCTCGTAGACGCGGAACGTGTCGGCGCCGTACTCGGCGTACATCTCGTCGGGCGTCACGACGTTCTTGAGCGACTTGCCCATCTTGCCGTACTCGCGCTGCACGACCTCGCCGTTCCAGCGGTACAGGACCTCGCCCGAGCCGTCGGACGCGGGCTCCTCGGTGACCTCGGCGGCGGGGACGTACTGGCCGCGCGCGTCGGTGAACGCGTACGCCTGGACGTAGCCCTGGTTGAAGAGCTTGTGGAACGGCTCGACGCTCGTCACGTGGCCCAGGTCGTAGAGGACCTTGTGCCAGAAGCGCGCGTAGAGCAGGTGCAGGACGGCGTGCTCGACGCCGCCGACGTACAGGTCCACTCCCCCGGCGCGGCCCGCGCTCGGGTTGTGCTCCGGGCCCATCCAGTAGCGCTCGAGGCCCCCGTCGACGACGACGTCGTCCGCGCCGCCGTCCCACCGCGGGTCGAGGTAGCGCAGGTAGTACCAGCACGACCCGGCCCAGTTGGGCATGGTGTTGGTGTCGCGGCGGTACTGCTTGGGCCCGTCGCCGAGGTCGAGGGTGACGTTGACCCACTCGTCGTTGCGGCCGAGGGGAGCCTCCGGCGACGAGTCCGCGTCGTCGGCGTCGAACGTGCGCGGAGCGTAGTCCGGGACGTCCGGCAGGTCGACGGGCAGCAGCGCGTCGGGGATCGCGACGGGCTGGTCGTTCTCGTCCCAGACGATCGGGAACGGCTCGCCCCAGTAGCGCTGGCGGCTGAACAGCCAGTCGCGCAGACGGTACGTCGTGGTCCCCTCGCCGAGGCCCTTGCCGACGAGCCACTCCGTGATGCGCCGCTTGGCCTCCGTCACGTCGAGACCGTCGAGCGACACCTCGTCGTTCGACGACCCGATCGCGACGCCGTCGCCCGTGTACGGGCCCGTGAAGTCCTCGGGGAGCCCGCCCTCGGGCTCCACCGTGCGCACGACCGGCAGCCCGAACGCCTCGGCGAACGCGAAGTCGCGCTCGTCTCCGCCAGGGACCGCCATGATCGCGCCCGTGCCGTAGCCCATGAGCACGTAGTCGGCGGTGAAGACCGGGATCGTCTGCCCGTTCACCGGGTTCACCGCGAGGTGCCCGGTGAACACGCCCGTCTTCTTGCCCGCGTCGGCCTGGCGCTCGACCGCCGTCTTCGCCGCGGCCTCGCGACGGTAGGCGGCGACCGCCTCGACCGGCGAACGGTGCCCGCCGGTCCACGCGCTCGACGTGCCGTCCGGCCAGTGCGCCGGGACCTCGTCGAGCAGCGGGTGCTCGGGCGAGACGACCATGAACGTCGCGCCGAACAGCGTGTCGGGGCGCGTCGTGAAGACCTCGATCTCGCCGCCGGACTCCGCCGCGGCGTCGTTCGCGCCGTCGGGCGTGCCGAGCACGGCGAACCGCACCAGCGCGCCCTCGCTGCGCCCGATCCAGTTGCGCTGCATCGCCGTGACCTTCTCGGGCCAGTCGATGAGGTCGAGGTCGTCGGCGAGGCGGTCGGCGTACGCCGTGATGCGCATCTTCCACTGGCGCAGGCTGCGCTGGAACACCGGGAAGTTGCCGCGCTCGGAGCGGCCGTCGGCCGTGACCTCCTCGTTCGCGAGGACGGTGCCCAGGCCCGGGGCCCAGTTCACCGGCGACTCGTCCACGTACGCGAGGCGCTGGGAGTCGACGACGGCGCGGCGCTGCTCCGGCGTGAGCGTCGCCCAGTCCGTGTCCTCCTCGACGCCCTCGACACCGGCCGGCACCGGGCGCGCGCCCGACGCGAGCTCCGCCTCGAGCTCCGCGATGCGACGAGCGCGGCCGCGCCCGCCGTCGGGGCGCAGCGCGTCCGCGTCGTACCAGGAGTCGAAGATCTGGAGGAAGATCCACTGCGTCCAGCGCACGTAGTCGGGGTCGATCGTCGCGAAGGTGCGGCGAGAGTCGTGCGCCAGGCCGAGGCGGCGCAGCTGCCGACGCATGTTCGCGATGTTCGCCTCGGTCGTCACGCGGGGGTGCTGGCCCGTCTGGACCGCGTACTGCTCGGCGGGCAGGCCGAACGCGTCGTAGCCGAGCGCGTGCAGCACGTTCTCCCCGCGCATGCGCCGGAAGCGCCCGACGACGTCCGTCGCGATGTACCCGAGGGGGTGCCCCACGTGCAGGCCCGCGCCCGACGGGTACGGGAACATGTCCATGATGAAGTACGGGCTCGCACCCTCGGGGCCCTGACCGTCGCCGTCCGTGAGCTCCCCCGTGGGGTTCGCGGCGAAGAACGTGCCGCGCTGCTCCCAGAGCTCCTGCCACTTGAGCTCGATCTGCTCCGCGAGCGCCGGCGTGTAGCGGTGGGCGGGGCCGCCCGCGGCGGGGGCGTCCGGGGCGTGCGGGATCGAGGTCGTGTCAGGCGTGGTCACCCGGCCGAGTTTACCGGCCGACGGGAGGCCCGACGGCGGCCCGTCCACCCGTGCGAGGATGTGCGCCGTGATCATCGTGACGACCAACGAGGTGCCCGGCTACCGCATCGACGCGGTGCTCGGCGAGGTGATGGGCATGACCGTGCGCAGCGCGAACATCGGCGCGAACTTCGTCGCGTCGTTCCGCTCGATCGGCGGCGGCGAGGTGACGGAGTACACGAAGCTCGTCTACGAGTCCCGCCAGGAGGTCATGCACCGCATGGTGCAGGAGGCGCAGCGCCGCGGCGGGAACGCCGTCGTCGGCATGCGCTTCGACACGGGCGAGATCGCGGCGTCGTTCTCGGAGGTGTGCGCGTACGGCACCGCCGTCGTCGTCACGCCGATCCCGGCGGGCCAGCCCGGCGCGACGGCACAGTCCGCCCACCAGGCCCAGGGTGCGCCGTCCGCTCCCCCGCAGGCGGGCGGACACGGCTACCCGCAGGACGCCGCGCCGGACCAGCCGGCCTGGCGCTGACGCCCGCGGCGGCGCGTGCCGCCGGACCCTCGCGGGACCGCGGCGCGCGTCAGAACAGCGTCATGATGATCGGGCCCTTGACCAGCAGGATCCACGCGACGAGCGCGACGTAGCCGATCGCCAGGAACAGGTGCCGGTTGCCCACGAGGGCGCGACGCACGCCGTCGCCCGCCGGCAGGTACCCCTCCTGGACCGCGTGCACGACCTGGTACCAGAACAGCGGGAGCATGGCGAACCACACGACCATGCAGTAGGGGCACATCGCCGAGATCGCGTACATCGTCGTCCAGATGAGGAAGACGATCAGGCCCATGCCGAGCGTCGTCCCGCCGAGCAGCGCGAGCCAGTACCAGCGCGGCAGCCGCGCGCCCGCGAGCAGCACGACGCCGGTCGTGATGACGACGGGGAACGCCGCGATGCCCAGCAGCGGGTTCGGGAACCCGAGGAGCGAGCCCTGCCAGGAGTCCATCGCGTCGCCGCAGTCCAGCAGCGCGTTCAGGCTGCACGACGGCACGTGGTTCGGGTCCGCGAGCTTGAGGAACTTCTCGATGGCCAGCGCCGCCGAGCCCGCCAGACCGATCGCGCCGGCCACGACGAGCAACCAGCCCATCGCGCGCACGCTGATCGGGCGGGGACCGGACGACGGCAGCGGCTCGTCGTCGTGGTCGGCGGACACGCTCGCACCGGCGGTGGCGCTCTTGCTCACGGGGACGCTCCTCGTGGGTCACCGGCTCGCGCCGGACGTGACGGGGCGCACGGCGGTGCGCGCAGGGCACAACCTACCGCGCGTCGCTGGGTCCCTGCTGGGAGTCTGCCGAGGTAGAGCCCCGGTCCAGGTCCCTACCTCGGCGGGCTGACCGCTTCCCTGGCAGGCGAGCGCGCGTCGTCGGGCAGGGTGGCGACGACGACGCCGGCGGGGCGGCGACCGACGAGGAGGATGATCCCCAGGCCGGCGACGGTGAGCACGACGCCGGTCCAGGCCGGGGCGAGGTAGCCCCAGCCGGCGGCGATGACGAGGCCGCCCAGGAACGCGCCGTTCGCGTTGCCGACGTTGAGCGCGGAGTGGCACAGCGCCGCGCCGAGCGAGGGCGCGGCGGGCGACAGGTCCATGAGGCGCGTCTGCAGCGCGAGGCCGAGGACCTGGGAGGTGACGCCGAGCAGGAAGAGCGACAGCACGGCGGGCACGGGGTGCTCGCCCGTGAGGGCGAACAGCGCGAGCGTCACGCCGGTGGAGACGAACCCGAGGTAGACGGTGCGCATGACGGAACGGTCGGCGAGCCGGCCGCCGAGGACGGTGCCGACGGTCATGCCGACGCCGAAGATCGCGAGCACGAGCGGTACCGCGGCGGACGAGAGGCCGGTGACGCGTGTGATGGTCGGCTCGACGTAGGAGTAGACGGCGAACATGCCGCCGAACCCGACCGCGGCGCCGACGAACCCGAGCCAGAGCGGTCCGTTGCGCAGGGCGCCGAGCTCGCGGCGCACGCTCGAGTCCTCGTTCCCCGCGCCGGCCGGGATCAGCCACCAGAGGGCGGCGAGCGTGACGAGACCGAGCGCGCCGACCACGACGAACGCGGCGCGCCAGCCGAGCTGCTGCCCCGCGAACGTCGAGAGCGGGACGCCGACGACGTTCGCGATGGTCAGCCCGGCCATCATGGTCGCGACGGCGCGTCCCCGGCGCCCGGGGCCCGCGACGGCGGCGCCGACCGCGGCCCCGACGCCGAAGAACGCGCCGTGCGGAAGTCCGGCGAGGAACCGGCCGGCGACGAGCGTCTCGATGCTTCCCGCGGTCGCGGAGAACAGGTTGCCGAGCGTGTAGAACGCCATGAGGGCGACGAGCAGCGTCTTGCGCGGCAGGCGCGCCGCGACGACGGTGAGCAGCGGGGCCCCGACGACGACGCCGACGGCGTAGGCCGTGATGGCGTGGCCCGCCGTGGGGATGGAGACGTCGAGGTCGGTCGCGATGTCGGAGAGCAGGCCCATCGTCGCGAACTCGGTCGTGCCGATGGTGAAGCCGCCCATGGCGAGCGCGAGGAGCGCGGGACCGGCCCCGCGCAGGCGTCCGGTGCTCGCGGGGGGTGCGTCCACCGGGGGCGCGGGCGTGGCGGTGCTGTCGGTCATCGTGTCCTCGGGCGTCGTGGGCAGGGCGGCGGTGGCGGCCTCGGACCGAGTCAGCGATCGAATCGATTCGAGGGGTGTCGACGACGTCGGCGACGAGAACAGAACAGGGGGCAGGCGGCCAGTCTAGGCGGAGACGGGTTCCGCGCGCACGACCCACACGTGGTCCGCGGCGCGCAGGCCGAGCTGCGCCGGCGGCGTCGGGCGCGCGGCGTCGGCACCGGAGCCCGACCCGACCGGATCGGGCGGCGACCAGACGACCGAGAGGATGCCGGCATACTCGCGGCGCTCGCGCACCTCCACGCCCGTGTCGAGGCCGACGCCGATCTCCGCGAGGTAGCGCAGGACGTCCGGGTCGGCGTCCGAGATGCGCGCCACGGTCCCCCGGTCTCCCACGACGAGGTCCGCGAGCGGGACGGCGGGCGGGCGGACGACGGTCCCGTCGGCACCGGGGATCGGGTCGCCGTGCGGGTCGCGCGTCGGGTGCCCGAGGCGCGCGTCGATCCGCTCCACGAGCAGGTCGGAGACCGCGTGCTCGAGCACCTCGGCCTCGTCGTGCACCTCGTCCCAGCCGTAGCCGAGCTCGGACACGAGATAGGTCTCGAGGAGGCGGTGGCGTCGCACCATGGCGAGCGCGAGGCTGCGGCCGCGCTCGGTGAGCGTGATCGCCCCGTAGGGCGCGTGCTCGAGGAGGCCCTGGGCGCTGAGGCGGCGCACGGTCTCCGACACCGTCGAGGCGCCGACGCCGATGCGCTCGGCGAGGAGCTTGGTCGTCACCCTCTCGTCCGACCACTCCTGGGCAGCCCAGACGACCTTCAGGTAGTCCTGGGCGACGGGCGTCAGGTCGGTCGGGTGGTCCACGCGTCCACCCTAGGTCACGGGCTCGTCCGCGGTCCTCAGGGGGTCGCGGGCCGGACGAGCTGGAGCCGCACCTCGACCGTGCCCTCGTCGCGCACCTGGACCGGCGCGACGGGCGGCACGGCGATGCCGAAGTCGGAGAAGCGGACGCCGATCGCGCCGGTCGCGAGGACGCCGTCGCCGGACCGCTGCGCCTCGAGCGCCACCGTCACGGCCTCGGTCTCGTCGCGGATCGTCAGCGCACCCGACGCCTCGAGGCGCACCGGCGCCGTCGTGGACGCCAACTCGCTCACGTCGAGCGGCGAGGTGAGCGAGAAGAGCGTGGTCGGGTAGAGGTCGGTCTCGAGGGCCTGCTGGAGCTGGCGGTCCGCGACGGAGGACCCGGTCCGGAGCGTCGTCGTCTCGACCGTCACCGTCGCGGTCTGCAGCGATCCCGACCGCACCCGGAACGTCCCCGTGACGTCCGGGGTGACGCCCAGGAGCACGGCCTCGTCCGCCGGGACGTCCAGGACGTCGGCGCGGAAGCCCGCCTCGGAGCCGGGACCGACGACCCACTCGCCGTCGACGTCGAACGGGCCGGGCACGGCGGGCGCGGCCGACGCCGTCGACTCCCCCGGCGACTGCAGGCCCAGCGGCGGCGGGGTGCGGCCCTCGCGCACCTCCGAGTACACGAAGGGCGCGAGAAGCACCACGACGAGCGCGAGGACCACCGACACGACGATCCAGCGCGTGGACCTGCTCATACGTCACATCCTGCCGTGTCCGGCCGTGCGCGGCGAGCACCGACGCGCGCCGTCTCAGCCCTCGGTGGCAGGCACGTCGTCGGTCGGCTCGTCGGCGGGGACGTCCCCGCCCTCGACACCCTCCTCGCCGCCGTCGTCACCGTCCGGCTCCTCGACCACCGGCACGCCCGACGGCGTGGGCCAGGCGATGCGCGGCCAGACCTTCGCGGACTCGTCGGTCCCGATCTGCACGAGCTGCCAGTCGACGATGCGACGCCGCTCGGGGTCGAAGCGCAGCACCGTCATCTCGGCCGTGCCCTTGAGCGGGCCGATGCGGAGCTGGTCCTTGACCGCCCCGGCGGTGCTGCCGCTCACGTAGCGGACGCCGCCGCCCGTCCGCTCCGGCCCGGACCGGGTGTGCATGTGGCCGGAGATCTGGTTCGGCACGCAGCCGGAGTCGAGCGCCTCGTTCCCCATGCGCGGCGTGTGGATGAGGAGGACGTCGATCCCGTCGCCGTCCTCCTGCTCGGCGCACGCGACCTCGGTGAGGCGGGCGGCGTACTCCTCGGGCGTCTCCTCGCGCGGCGGCTGGCTGCCCAGGCCGAGGCGCGTCTCGAGCGGGTCGCGGTCGCCGAGGATGCGGATCCCGTCGACCTCGACGACCTTCCCGTCCAGCACGGTCTGGCCGTTGGCCCGCTCCTGCGCCGAGGTCTCGACGCTGTCGTGGTTGCCGTCGGAGACGACCATGGTCGCGCCCTTCGGCACCGCGGACGCGAACGAGTCGACGCAGAACGACTCGACGGCGGTGCCGTTCATCGTCGTGTCCCCGGCGTTGAGCACGATCGACGCGCCGGAGCGCTCGGCCGCGGTCCGGATGAGAGGAGTCATGCCCGTGTTGCAGTGCAGGTCGCTCACGACCAGGAGCGTGACGAGGTCCTCCTCGGCCGCGGGCTGCGGAGCGGGCTCGTCGGTCGCCTCGGCGTCGGCCGAGCCCTCGGCGCCGGAGACCTCGTCTCCCCCGGCCTCGTCACCGGTGCCCGACGACGGGGCGTCGGTCGCCCCGTCCTCGTCCCCCGGGGCGCCGGTCCCCTCGGGCGACGTCGCGTCGTCGGGCGACGGCTCGTCGGACGTCGCGGTGGCCGCGGGGCGGGGCGCGGTGAGGCGCTGGATGCGGTCGCGCCGGTCCCACGCCTCGACGAGGTTGGCGTCCGCCCGCGCGTAGAAGTCCTCGTTCTCGCGGTAGAGGTCGATGAGCATCGCGCCGTAGGTGTCGACGACGCCCGCGAGCCGACCGGTGATGCGCGCACCCTCGAGCGGAGTCCCGTCGAACACGGCGGACGCGCGCTGGGACGGGCCCGTCGTCGTGCCGGGGTCGCTCGCGACGAGGGAGACGCCGACGAGGGAGACGAGGACGACCCCGGCCGTGATCTCGTACGTGCGCGGCGCGACGCGCGCGGTGAGCTCGCGGCGGCGCGGCGGGCCGAGCAGCAGGTAGAGCCCGGCGCCGACGGCCGCGACGACGAGGATCGCGAAGCCCGTCCGGCGCAGCGCGTCGACGACGAGGGCCCGCGCGACGGAGCCGATCGTCTCCTGCGGGCCGCCGAAGAAGCGCAGGTAGTCCTCGAGGTCCTGCGACAGGCCTTCGAGCGTGTCCGCCTGCCCGACCGCGGTGAGGTCGGCGGGGATCTCCTCCACCGTGACGTCGGCGCCGAGGCCGAGCGGCAGGGGGGAGTCGATCTGGATGGTGCCGAGCGGGCCGAGGTCGACGGTGACGAGTCCGTTGGTCGTGACCTCGTAGAGGGCCTCGTGCGGGCCGAGGGAGCGCTCGGCCGTCGCGGTCGTGACCCCCCACACGACGCAGGGCACGAACGCGAGCAGGACGGCGAGGGTCCAGCGGACCCAGCGGGGCGGGGTGCGGTGCGGACGGCTCATCACCGCCCAGCCTCCCGGATCCGGGCTCCCGTCGCCAACCGCGAGCGCCGCGCGCCCCGCCGCGAGGGTGCGGCGGGACGCGCGGTGCGTGGCGTCGTCAGGACTTCGCGCCCCGCAGCGTGACGAGCGCCACGCCCGCGGCGACGAGCATGAGCACGACCCCGATGAGCGACGTCGTGCCCACGCCGCTGCCGAACGCGGCGTGCGCGGAGTCGAGCAGCGCCTGCGCCTGCCCGGCGGGCAGGGTGGACGCGACCTGGGTGGCGCCGCCGAGCGTCTCGGCCGCGGCGACGGCGTCGGCCGCGGGGACGCCCGCCGGGACGACGACGTTCGCGTGGTACGACGCCGTGAGGATGCTCCCGAGGACGGCCGTGCCGAGCACGGCACCGACCTCGTACGCGGTCTCGGAGATCGCGGACGCCGCGCCCGCCTTGGCGGCGGGGACGGACGACACGATGAGGTCGTTCGACACGGTCTCGGCCGCGCCGACGCCGAGGGACAGGACGACGAACGCCACGACCAGCAGCAGGAGGGTGCTCTCCCCCGCCCCCGCGGCGACGACCGCGTACCCGGCCGCGGAGAACAGCAGCGCGACGGCGACGACGTGCGCCGGGCGCACGCGGCGCACGACCCGCACGACGCCCAGGCCCGCCACGATCATGACCAGCAGACCGGGCAGGAGCGCGACACCCGCCTGCATGGGGGTGAGCCCGAGCACGAGCTGCACGTCCTGGGAGACGAAGAACAGGAACCCGACGAGCGAGAACACGGACAGCAGGTTGACGAGCACGGCACCGCTGAACGCCCCGTGGGTGAACAGCCGCACGTCGATCATCGGGTCCGGCCGGCGGAGCTGGCGGCGCACGAACAGCGCCCCGGCAACCAGCCCGACGACGACGCTGCCGACCGCGAGGGTGCTCGCCCCGGACTTGGCGAGCATCTTGATGCCGTAGACGACGGGGGTCATGGTCGCCATGACGAGCACGATCGACAGGACGTCGATCCGGCCCGGGGCGGGGTCGCGCGACTCGGGCACGAAGAACGGCGCGAGCGCGAGCAGCAGCACGAGCACCGGGACAGCGAGGAGGAAGACCGAGCCCCACCAGAAGTGCTCGAGCAGGAACCCGCCGACGATCGGGCCGAGGGCCGACCCGGCGGCGAACCCGGCCGCCCAGATCGCGATGGCCAGGCGGCGCTCCTCGCGGTCGACGAAGACGTTGCGCAGGAGCGAGAGCGTCGACGGCATGAGCATCGCGCCGAAGAAGCCGAGCGCGGCGCGGGACGCGACGAGCGCCCCGGCCGTGGGCGCGTAGGCGGCGACGACCGACACGGCCGCGAAGCCCACGGCGCCGACGAGCAGAAGCCGGCGGCGGCCGACGCGGTCGGCGAACGAACCCATCGGCACGAGCAGGCCGGCGAGCACGAGCGGGTAGATGTCGATGATCCACAGGAGCTGCGTGCCGCTCGGGCGCAGCGACTCGGAGATCTGGGGCAGCGCGAAGCTCAGCACGGTGTTGTCGATCGACACGAGCAGCACCGGGAGCATCAGCACGGCGAGCGCGAACCAGCGGCCGGCGGCGCCGCGCGCGGGTCCGCGCGTCGCGGTCGCGTGCGGGGCGGGTGCGGTCCTGCCGGCCGTCGAGGTCGTCGTCACGGGGGTCGTCACGGCGAGGGGTCCTTCCACGTCTTCCGGGCGGTCGGGGCGACGCGGTAGCGTCGAACTTCCAAACCGTCCAGACGGTACAGTAACGATCTCGGGGCTCGTCGTCATCCCGAGTCCGGTGTGACGCTGCGCACCGACCACTCCCCTGTCAGTCAGGGTGCGTTTGCCCGGGTCGGGCGACTGGCGCACCCGGCCCTCCCACTACCCTCGGAACCATGCCGCCGCCCCCCGCCGCCCGCGCCAAGGTCCTGCGCGCGTTCGCGTCCCTCCTCGTCGAGCAGGGCGAGCGCGCCGCCACGCTCGAGGCCGTCGCCGAGCGCGCCGGGGTGTCCAAGGGCGGACTGCTCTACCACTTCGGCTCCAAGGACGCGCTCGCCGACGGCCTCACCGAGCACCTGCGCGAGCTCACCGCCGCCGACGTCGAGGCGATGCGCGCCGCGCCCGCGGGCGCCGTCGACTACCTCATCCGCACCTCGACGCTCGTGGACACCGAGTTCGAGCTCGTCTACCTCGCCGTCTCGCGCCTCGCCCAGGGGTCGTACCCGCGCGCCCGCGCCGCGCTCGACGGCGCGCACGACGCCTGGACCCGCGCCGTCCTCGACGAGGTGGGCGACCCCGTCGTCGCGCGCGCGATCGTCCTGCTCAGCGACGGGCTCTACGCGCACGCCGCGCTGAGCAGCGACGTGCTCGGTCGTGTCACGGGCGGCACGGCCGAGACGGACGACGGCGACGTCGTCCCCGAGGAGGACCTCGCCTTCCGCGGACCCCGTCCCGGCGACGACGTCGACGACCTCCTCCGGCTCCTCGACGAGCTCGTCGCGCTGCGCCGCGCGTCGACCGCCTGACGGGGACGTCCCGCAAACGCCGGAGGCCCGGTGGCACGCCTCTCGACGCGCCACCGGGCCTCCGGTCCTCAGGTGCGGCTCGCGACTACCCGCCGAGCCAGAACGGGACAGCACGCTCCCGCGTGACCTGCTCGCCGTCGACGTCGGCCGTGAAGGAGACGTCCACCTGGCCCTCGACGGGCTCCGTCGTGCGCACGGCGAACGCCTGGTACGCGCTCGCCCCCGCCGCGACGCGCGGGAAGTGCTTGCGCCCGAACGGCGTCACGACGCTCACGTCCGCCGTGCCGTCGCCCTCGTTGAGCACGCGCACGCTGAGGTAGAGCTTGCCTGCGAGCCACCGCTGGCTCACGTCGACGGAGAAGTGCGGGCCGGGGTCGTCGGCGCACGGGTCGGAGGTGGGCGCGTCCTCCCAGACGGCCCGGTAGGAGCGTGAGTACGTCCATCCGTCGACCCATTCCGACGCCCCGAGGACCAGGTCGATGTCGTCGAGCCTCCACGTCTCGTCGTACGCCGGCGAGACCGAACCGTCGCCGTGGGTGACGAATCCCGGCCAGGGCTCGCGGGTGACCCACGGGTGGCCGAAACCGGCGTCTCCGTACACGACGTCGTACCCGGAGTTCGGCCCCTCCCACGAGATGAGGAAGGAGCTCTCGTCCACCCCTGCCGGGGGGTTGACGACGATGTCGACGAACGGCGCTCCGGCCGCGCACACCGGGGTCACCGAGACGACCTCGAGCTCGCACCGTGGCCGCACGACGGAGCTCCACTCGAGGAGGAGCCGTCCGTCCCCGAGCGCTCGCCACTCCCCTGTCGTACCGGCACCGCCGGGGAACTCGTACCCGGACGCCGCGGTCGCGACGATGCCGTTGTCGCCACGGCTGTACGACACCGCCGCGCTGTCGGACGGGAGTCGCGTGTCCTCCGGCGTCGCCGCGCAGTCCGTGAGCGCCGGGGGCGTCTCAGGCACGACGATCTCGCCGCCCGAACCGCAGGACGAGACGCCCGACTCGCTCCGGTCGAAGGCGTCGTCCTCTGCGTCGACGACGACCTGCCACGTCTGGCCCGACCACTCGTCGAGCCGGGTGCCGAACCAGTAGGAGCCGTACTCGTCGACGACGCCCTCGGTGAGGGCCTCGGCATCCACCGCGACGGTGACGGTCGAGCCGGCGGGGAAGCCACCGAGCGAGACGTTGAGGTTCCCGCAGTACGCGTCGGCGTAGAACCAGTCGCTCGGCGGGTCTCCGCACGGCACCGTCGTGCCGCCGTCCGAGAAGTCGTCGACGTCGCCCGGTGCGTCGACGACGACGCTCCAGGCGTGCGCGACCGAGCCGTCGACGTCGTACCAGAAAGTGTGGTAGCCGTCGAACAGGACGTCTTCGACCGTCTCGCCGTCGACGGTCGCGACGAAAGACGTACCCTCCGGATACCCGTCGAGCGTGACGTAGAGGGACGAGCAGCCGGCTTGGACGTCAGGGGTGGCGGCGGCTGCGGGGGTCGCGGTGGCGACGCCCAGCCCGCCGAGGGCCAGCACCGTCCCCATGGTGCCGGCAAGGAGCTTCTTCACTCGGTTTCGTGGTCCTTCACAAGAGGACGGCGCACGCCGTCGGCGGAGATGTCGAGCGCATTCAACCAGACCTGGGCACGACCTGGACATCCCCGACGAACCACCTGTGCGGCGAGACGGACGCCGGACCGGGGGTCAGCCCTCGTAGGCCGCCCGCAGCGGTCCCAGGTCGAGCTTGACCTGCGTCATCATCACGTCGACGACGCGCTGGACGCGGGCGGGGTCCGGGTCCTGCAGCATCGCGAGGAACTCGACGGGGACGACCTGCCACGACAGCCCGAACCGGTCCTTGAGCCAGCCGCACTGCGACTCCTGGCCGCCGTCGGTGAGCGCCGCCCAGTACTCGTCGACCTCAGCCTGCGACTCGCACTCGACGACGAACGACACAGCCTCGGTGAACGGGAACTGCGGGCCGCCGTTGATGGCGGCGAACCGGTGCCCCGCGAGCTCGAAGTCGGCCGACACCGCCGTGCCGTCGGGCTGGCGGAACACGTCGCCGACCTCCGCGTCGGGGAAGACGCTCGCGTAGAAGGTGATGGCCTCCTCGAGGTTGCCGTCGAACCACAGGCTGGGCACGATCGCGCGCATCGTCGTCTCCGTTCGTCACAGGCGTCACAGGTCTCACGGGCGGCCGGACCACCGCCCACCGGTTCCGACGGGTGCCGGAGCCCGAACTCATCGCGCGCCCCGGGTACCCGTCGGTCGAGCCGGGGGCGGGCAGGAACCGTCGCCCTACGCGGACGCCTTCTTGCGGGTCGTCTTGGCCGCCGTCGACTTCTCCTTCGACGTCGAGCGGCCCGTGCTCTTCTTCGCGGGCTTCGAGCCCTCGTCCTTCGTGCTGCCGCCCGTGGCCCGGGACCCGGAGGAGCCCTTGCCCGACGACGAGGTGGTCTTGCGGCTCGAGCCGCCCTTCGCCGTCGACCCGCCGGACGACCCCGATCCGCTCGCGCGGCCGCTCTTCGACGACGCGACGGACTTGCGCAGCGCCTCCATGAGGTCGATGACCTCGGCGCCCTCGCCCTCCTCGGGCTGCTCGCCAAAGGTCTCGGCGGTGTCGAGCGCGTCGCCCTGCTCGAGCTTGGCCTCGATGAGCTGGCGGAGCTGCACCTGGTAGTCGTCCTCGTACTCCTCGGGCGTGAAGTCCGCCTCGAAGCTCGCGACGAGCTGCGCGGACATGGCGAGCTCCTTGTCGGTCACCTTCGCCTCGTCGTCGAGCGAGGGGAACGCTGCCTCGCGCACCTCGTCGGCCCACAGCAGCGTCTGGAGGACGAGCACGTCGTCGCGCACGCGCATCGCGGCGAGCCGCGTGCGCTGGCGCAGCGCGAACTTCACGATCGCCGTCCGGTCGGTCTCCTCGAGCGTGCGCCGCATGAGCACGTACGCCTTGTTGGACGTCGAGTCGGGCTCGAGGTAGTAGCTGCGGTCGAGCAGGAGCGGGTCGATCTGCTCGCTCGGCACGAACTCGACGACCTCGATCTCGCGGCTGCGCTCCGCGGGGAGCGCCGAGAAGTCCTCGCCCGTGAGCACGACGGTGCGCTCGCCGTCGTCGTACGCCTTGTCGATGTGCTCGTAGGGCACGACCTCGCCGTCGATCTCGCACACGCGCCGGTAGCGGATGCGCCCGCCGTCCTTGTCGTGCACCTGGTGCAACGGCACGTCGTGGTCCTCCGTCGCGGAGTACACCTTGACGGGGACGTTGACGAGACCGAACGTGATGGCGCCCTTCCAGATGGCCCTCATCCGTCCATGGTGGCGCTCCGCGCGCCCGCCCGCGAGGGGGCGGCGGCTCTGGGTCGCGCGCAGGCGGCGCCCGCAGCCTGCCCGACGACGCCCGCCGTGTGGGTGGCCCGCGGCACCATGGTCTCGTGGCGGGGACGAGGTTCGAGTTCGAGGCAGAGCTGTGGCGGTGGGAGGCGCGCACCGACAGCTGGGTGTTCGCCGCGCTGCCGGAGGACGTGAGCGACGAGATCGCGGAGCTGCCGCTGCCACCGGCGGGGTTCGGCTCCGTCAAGGTCGAGGTGACGCTCGGGGCGCAGCGCTGGTCGACGTCGGTGTTCCCCGACGCGGGGCGCAAGACGTTCGTCGTGCCTATCAAAGCCGCGGTGCGCCGCGCCGAGGGCGTCGACGTCGGCGACCGGGTGACGATCGGCGTCGAGACCCTGCTCTGAGCGCCACGCCCGACAGCGCTGCGGCCCCCGGGCGGAGCGCCGAGTCAGCCGTCGTGCCGACGCTCGTGGAACGCCTCGTCGGCGACCTGCACCGTGCGCATGAAGTTCTCGACCATCTCGCGCGGCGACACGAGCGCGTCCGCGGTCTCGGTGGGCTCGGCCTCCCCGTCCAGCTCGCGGACCTCGTCGTGGATGCGCTCCATCGTCGTGTCGAGGGTCGCCGCGACGTCGGCCGCGAGCTTGAGGGCGTCGGTGAGGTGCTGGGGCACGTCCCGCTCGTACTTGTAGTAGATCTTGTGCTCGAGGCTCGCCCAGAAGTCCATGGCGATGGTGCGGAGCTGGATCTCCACCACGACGTCCTCGACCCGGTCCGACAGGAAGACCGGCACCTGGACGATGAGGTGCAGGCTCTTGTAACCGTTGCCCTTGGGGTGCGCGATGTAGTCGCGCTCCTCGAGCACGGTGAGGTCGCGCTGGCCGACGAGCATGTCGCGCACCCGGTAGATGTCGGAGACGAAGCTGCACGTCACGCGCACGCCCGCGACGTCGAACATGTTCTCCCGCACGCCCTCCGGGGTGAGCGGGATCCCCTTGCGCTGCGCCTTGGCGAAGATCGAGTCGATCGACTTCAGGCGCGAGCCCAGGTGCTCGATCGGGTTGTAGTCATGGATGTGCCGGAACTCGTCGCGCAGGACGGTGATCTTGGTCATCACCTCGTCGATGCCGAACTTGTACGTCATCATCAGCCGGCGGAACTCACGCACCCGCGGACGGATCTCCCCGGTGGGCGGGACGTCGTCGGTCGTCAGGTGGGTCACGGTGGTCCTCTCGGTGCAGCGTCGTCCCGGCGGTCCCCCAGGTGGTCCGACCGCCTCCTCCAGTGTGCACGGTCGGGGGCGCCGGGAAGTTCCCGCGGCGGCCTACGGGCAGGGTCCTTGGTCCCTCGTCGGGTCCCGTCCGGCGGGCGGCGCCGTCCCGCGCGCGCCACCATGGGCCCATGGCCACCTCATCGAGCCGCGGCGCGGGCGAGACGGTGAGCGTCGGGGGCCACCGCCTGCGGCTCACGAACCTCGACAAGGTCCTCTACCCCGCCACCGGCACGACGAAGGCGGACGTCCTCGCGTACCTCGCGGCCGTCGCCGACGTCATGCTCCCCCACTGCGCCCACCGGCCCGCGACGCGCAAGCGCTGGCCCGACGGCGTCGAGGGCCAGGTCTTCTTCCAGAAGAACGCGGGGCAGGGCGTGCCGTCGTGGGTCCGCACGCGCCGGATCCAGCACAAGAGCAGCGCGAACGACTACGTGCTCGTCGACGACCTGGCCACGCTCACGTGGCTCGGCCAGACGGCGTCGCTCGAGCTGCACGTGCCGCAGTGGCAGTTCGGCCGCACCGGCGTCCACCTGAACCCCGACCGGCTCGTGCTCGACCTGGACCCCGGGCCGGGGGCCGGGCTGGCCGAGTGTGCGGAGGTCGCGCGCCTGGCCCGGCAGATCCTGCAGGGCATGGGGCTCGAGCCCCTGCCCGTGACGAGCGGCTCCAAGGGCATCCACCTGTACGCCGCGCTCGACGGCAAGCAGGACGCCGCGGCCGTCTCCGACGTCGCGCACGAGCTCGCGCGCTACCTCGAGGCCGAGAACCCCGACCTCGTCGTGAGCGACATGAAGAAGTCGCTCCGCGGCGGCAAGGTGCTCGTCGACTGGAGCCAGAACAACGGCAACAAGACGACCATCGCGCCGTACTCGCTGCGCGGGCGCGAGCACCCGACCGTCGCCGCGCCGCGCACGTGGGAGGAGCTGGACGACCCGGACCTGCGGCACCTCGACTCCGGCGAGGTGGTCGAGCGCGTGCGCACGATCGGCGACCCGTTGGCCGCGCTCACGCTGGGCCACCTCTCCGCGCTCGAGCCCACGCCCGAGCGCATGGCGACGTTCGAGCGCAAGGGCGCCGCGACGTCGGGCAGCGACGACGACCCCGGGACGAGCGACGTCGAGCGGCCCGACCGCCTGCACCGCTACCGCTCGATGCGCGACGCCGCGCGGACGCCCGAGCCCGTCCCCGACGAGGCACCACCGGCGAGCGAGGGCAACGGCTTCGTCATCCAGGAGCACCACGCCCGGCGCCTGCACTGGGACTTCCGGCTCGAGCACGACGGCGTCCTCGTGAGCTGGGCGCTGCCCCGCGGCGAGCCGACGGACCCGAAGAAGAACCACCTCGCCGTCCAGACCGAGGACCACCCGCTCGCGTACGGGGCGTTCGAGGGCACGATCCCGAAGGGCGAGTACGGGGCGGGCGAGGTGACCATCTGGGACGCCGGCACGTACGAGCTGGAGAAGTGGCGGGACGGCAAGGAGGTCATCGTCACGCTCCACGGCGAGCAGCACGGCACGCGCCGCCTCGCACTCATCCACACGGGCGGCCGCGACGGCCGAGAGACAGCCAACTGGCTCATCCACCTCATGGCCCCGCGCGGCGGAACCCCGCGGGCGGCGTCCGCGGGAGGCCGCGACCAGGGTGAGACGAGGAAGGCGGGTGGGGCGCTCGCGCCGGGTCGTGGCGGGTCTGGCGGGAGCGCCGAGGAACGAGGCGCGGATGGTAGACCCGGCGCGAGCGCCCCACCCGCCACCCAACCCGACCACGACCACGACCACGACCACGCCGAGCCAACGCCGGCCCGGACGGACTGGCGACCCATGCTCGCGTCGCCCGCGTCGTCGGGCGACCTGCACGACGGCGACGACTGGGCGTTCGAGATGAAGTGGGACGGGTTCCGGGCGCTCGCGCACGTGTCGCACGGCCGGGTGCGGCTCGTGAGCCGCTCGGGCAAGGACATGACGGTGACGTACCCGGAGCTCCAGGCGCTCGCCGAGCAGGTCCCGGCCGAGGCGCTGCCGGTCGTGCTGGACGGCGAGATCGTCGCGCTCGACGCGCGAGGACGGCCGAGCTTCCGGCGCCTCCAGCAGCGCGCGAACATCGCCAAGCCGGGCGACGTCGCGGCGGCCCGGCGCAAGGTCACGGTCGACCTCATGGTGTTCGACGTCCTGGAGACCGCGGGGCGGTCGCTCGCCAAGCGCCCGTACGACGAGCGGCGCGAGATCCTCGAGGACGTGCTGGGCGACGCGCGCGCCCCGGTCCACGTGCCGCCCGCGTTCGACGGCGACCTCGACGCGGCGATGGAGACGTCGCGGCGGCTCGGCCTGGAGGGGGTCGTCGCCAAGCGGCGCGACGGCACGTACTCGTCGGGCCGCCGCTCGGCGCTGTGGCTCAAGCTCAAGCACGCGCAGTCGCAGGAGGTCGTCGTCGTCGGGTGGCGCCCGGGTCACGGCGACCGAGCGCACCTGATGGGCTCGCTCCTCCTCGCGGTGCCCGACGGCGACCGGCTGGTCTACGTGGGGCGCGTCGGGTCGGGCTTCACGGACGCGGAGCGGCACGACCTCGTCACGGAGCTCGGCCGGCTGGAGCGCACGACGCCGCCCGCGACGGGCGTCCCCCGCGAGGACGCGCGCGACGCGCGGTGGGTGTCGCCGCGCCGGGTCGCCGAGGTCGTCTACGCCGAGTGGACGGGCCCGGGCGAGGACGACGACGTCCCGTTCGGCAAGCTGCGGCACCCCGTGTGGAAGGGGTGGCGGCGTGACAAGGCGCCGGGCGACGTCGTGCGCGAGGAGCCCGCGACGCTCGACCGCTGACGGGCCGACGGCGGACCGTTGACGCCGGCCCTCGCCCGCGGGACCGTTGCTGCGTCGAGGTTCCTCGGCTCCCCTCCGACGCAGGACGGTGACCATGACCGACACCTCCTCCGCACCTCCCGCCCCCGAGCGCCCGCCCCGGCTCCCGCCGCGCTGGTTCGTCCGCACGGCCTGGGTCGTGCACCGCGCGTACTACCGGGTCACCGGGCACCGGCGCGGCCTGTGGCGCCCGCAGCGCGAGAAGTGGGGCACGCTCCTGCTCCGCACGGTCGGGCGGCGTACCGGCCGCGAGCACGACGTGATCGTCGGGTACTTCGAGGACGGCCCCAACCTCGTCACGCTCGCGATGAACGGCTGGGCCGCGCCCGAGCCGGCGTGGTGGCTCAACCTCCAGGCGCACCCGGACACGACCGTCGAGCTGCACGGCGAGACGCGCGCCGTCCACGGTCGCGCGGCCGAGGGGTCGGAGCGCGCCCGGCTCTGGGAGCGGTGGCGCACGTTCGACCACGCGCTGGACGGGTTCGCCGCGCGGCGCCCGACGGAGACCGCGGTCGTCGTGCTGGAGCCCCGGGGGGCAGCGGTGCCGGCCGACGACGGCGCGTAGGGGCCGCGCTTCCGACGAGTCCTGCCGGGTCGCCACCCGGTGCTCGGCGCGATTCTCGGCCGGTCCGGGATCCGGTGCGGGGTCGAGAGGGCGTCCGGGGCGATTGGTATACCATTTTGCGATGGCTCCCCTCACACCTCCCGGTGGTGCCGCACCTCCGAGCCGTCGCACGCGCCGCACCCGGCATGCCGTCACGGCGTGGGCGACCGCCGCGGCCGTCGCGGTGCTCGCGGCCTGCTCGCCGGGCAGCGCGGGCGGCGCCGACTCGCCCGCTCCCGCGCCGACCCCCGACGTCTCGTCCCCCACCCCGACCCCTGCGCCCGACCCGACGGACGGTCAGGCGGCTCCCGAGGAGCCCGTCGAGGCGCCCGCGCGCTACCTGCTCGCGACCGAGGCGGAGTCCGACGGGCTCGCCGTCGTCGACCCGACGATCCGCGAGGGCAGCGCCGTCGTCGACCGCGTCGAGGTCGGGGCGGCGCCGTGGGGCGTCGCCGTGCACGCCCCGACGATGCGCGCGTACGTCTCGACGGCGCAGGGCGTGGCGGTCGTCGACCTCGCCGCGCGCGAGCGCGTCGACCTGATCCCCTACCGGGACACGCCCGCCAGGGTCGGGTTCGGCGAGTACCGTCGCGGCGGCATGGGCATCGCGGTGTCGCCCGACGGCACCCGCGTCTACGTGGCCGTCCACCGGGGCGACTCGTCGACGCTCGAGACGATCGACGTCGCGTCGCGCGAGGTGCTCGCGAGCACGCCCGTGGGCCTGCGGCCGTTCGACGTGCTCGTCGCGGTCGACGGCCGCGAGGTCTACACCGTCGACCACGACGAGTTCTCCGTGCACGTCGTCGACACCACGACGTTCGAGGCGCGGCGCATCGAGGTCGCACCGTTCGGCACCGAGGGCGGGCTCGCGTCGTTCGAGAAGCCGCACTACGCCGTGCTCGACGACGACGGGTCGCTCCTGCTCCCCTACCAGGGCCGGGTGCTGGTCCGTCTCGATCCCGCCACCGGCACGACGACGAGCGTGCCGTCCGCGGCGGACAGCCACCAGCACGGCGTCGCGCGCGCTCCCGACGGCCGCGTGGTCGTCGTGGGCAACGGCCCGTTCGGCAACGCCGCGGGCGGACCGAACGTGACGGTGCTCGACCCCGCGACCGGGGCCGAGCAGGTCGCGCCGCTCACGCGCCGGCACGAGACCGCGACCACGTGGACCGACCCCGCGACCGGAGGTCTGACCGCCGTGCTCGCCGGCGGCTACACGCAGGCCGAGGCGTGGGACGGCGCGACCGTCGTCGACCTCGACGCCCTCGCCACGTACGAGATCCAGATCCCCGGACGACCCCAGGTCGTCGTCCCGCTCCCGGAAGGACCCTCCGCATGACCAGCCCGAACGCCCCCGAGACCGTCACCGTCCTGCGCGACGTCCGCCCCTGGGGCGGCGAGCGCGTCGACCTGCACGTCGCCGACGGGCGCATCGCCGCGGTGACGCCGCACGACCCCGCCGTCGCGGCGCCGTCAGGCACGCCCGCCGGCTCGCTGACGGGTGACGCGGCCGGCGCCGTCGACGGACGGGGCCTGCTCGCGCTGCCCGGCCTCGTCAACGCCCACGCGCACGTGGACAAGAGCTGGTGGGGCAAGCCGTGGGTCAGCTACGGCGGCGAGGCGACGACGCAGGGCCGCATCGCGCACGAGCGCGCGCACCGCGACGAGCTCGGGATCCCCGGCGTCGACGTGACGCTCGCCGTGCTGCGCGAGTTCGTGCGCCACGGCACGACGGCGATCCGCACCCACGTGGACGTCGACCTCGGCCTGGGGCTGCGCGGCATCGAGGTCGTGCGCGAGGCGCTCGCCGCGCTCGGCGGCGCCGTGCACGCCGAGATCGTCGCGTTCCCCCAGGACGGCGTGCTGCGCCGGCCCGGCGTCCTCGACCTGCTCGACGCGGCCGCCGCCGCGGGCGCCGAGCACATCGGTGGGCTCGACCCCGCGTCGATCGACCGCGACCCGGTCGGCCAGCTCGACGGGCTCTTCGCGATCGCGGAGCGCCGCGGTGTCGGCATCGACGTGCACCTGCACGACGGCGGCGACCTCGGCGCGTTCCAGGTCGAGCTCATGATCGAGCGCACGCTGCGCGCCGGGCTCCAGGGCAAGGTCAACGTCGCGCACGGTTTCGCGGTCGGCGACGTCCCGGCGTCGCGCCAGGCGGACCTCGTCGCCGCGATGGGCGAGGCGGGCATCACCATGACGACCGTCGCGCCGATCGGCGCCGCACCCCTGCCGGTGCACGCGCTGCGCGCCGCGGGCGTCGCCGTCGGGCTCGGCACGGACGGGATCCGCGACCTGTGGTCGCCGTACGGGACCGGGGACCTCCTCGCCCTCACGACGCAGCTCGCGCGCCTGTCGCGGTTCCGGTACGACGAGGAGCTCGTCACCGCGGCGCGCATCGCGACGTCCGACGCCGCCCGGTTCGTCGGCCGCCACGTGCACGACCTCGTCGTCGGTGCGCCCGCGGACGTCGTGCTCGTCGACGCCGAGAACGTGCCCGACGCGGTCGTACGCGCCCCGCGCCGCGCGCTCGTCGTCGCCGGCGGCCGGGTCGTCGCGCGCGATGGCGACGTGCTCGTCTGAGCCCTCCCCGGGGCGGTTCGTCGCCCGGCCACGACGCGCGCGCGGCCGGGCGATGAGTTCGTGGGGCACCGGACGTCTACCCCCACGACACCACGTACCGGGCGAACCGCCCACGACGCCGGAGGCACACTCATGAGCACGCAGATCTTCGTCAACCTGCCCGTCAAGGACCTCGACGCCGCCAAGGCGTTCTACACGGCGCTCGGGTACAGCGTGAACGAGCAGTTCACGGACGAGAACGCGTCCTCGATCGTCATCAGCGACACGATCTACGTCATGCTCCTCACCGCGGACTTCGCGAAGCAGTTCACGAACAAGTCCGTCGCCGACGCCACCGCGACGACCGAGGTCATCAACGCGCTGAGCGTCGACACGCGCGAGGAGGTCGACCGCCTCGCCGACGCGGCGTTCGCCGCCGGCGCCACCGCGGTCAAGGACCCGCAGGAGGAGGGCGGGTTCATGTACTCGCGGAGCTTCGCCGACCTCGACGGCCACCAGTGGGAGGTCCTCTTCATGGACCCGACGGCGTTCGAGGGCTGACGCACCGCACGAGGTAGAGCCTCCCGGCTCGAGGGAGAACCCCGCGTGCCCTACCTCGAGACCGGACGCTCTACCTCGTGACGGTCGGTCTCGGGAATCGGGCGGGCGCGCGCGCCGTTGCCGCCATCATGCGAGCCATCACCTACTCCCGCTACGGCGGCCCCGACGTCCTCGAGACGACCGACCTCCCGACCCCCAAGGTCGGGCCCGACTCGGTGCTCGTGCGCGTGCGCGCCGCGAGCGTCAACCCCGTGGACTGGAAGGTCCGCGAGGGATACCTCGACCAGATCATGGACGTCGCGTTCCCGGTCGTCCCCGGCTGGGACGTCGCGGGCGTCGTCGAGCGCGTCGGGCTCGACACCCCCGAGCTCCAGGTGGGCGACGAGGTGTACGGGTACGTGCGCAAGGACGTCGTCGGCGGCGAGGTGTCGGGCGGGACGTTCGCGGAGCTCGTCGCGGCGCCGGTCCGCACGCTCGCGCGCAAGCCGGCGGCCTGGTCGTTCGAGGAGGCCGCCGCGGTCCCGCTCGCGGGTCTGACGGCGTACCAGACGATCCGGCGCGCGGGCGTCGCCGCCGGGCAGACGGTCCTCGTGCACGCCGCGGCCGGCGGTGTCGGGTCGTTCGCCGTCCAGATCGCGCGGGCGCTCGGCGCGCGCGTGATCGGCACGGCGTCGGAGCGCAACCACGACTTCCTGCGCTCGCTCGGCGCGGAGCCGGTGACCTACGGTGACGGGCTCGCGGACCGGGTCCGGGCGCTCGCGCCGGAGGGCGTCGACGTCGTCCTCGACTACGTGGGCGGCGACGCGCTGGACTCGGTGCCCCAGGTCCTGCGCGACGGCGGCACGGTCGCCTCGATCACGGACGCCCGCGCCCGCGACGAGCTCGGCGGGCACTACGTGTGGGTCCGCCCCGACGCGGCGGACCTCGCGGAGCTCGCGCGCCTCGGCGACGAGGGCCTGCTGCGTCCGGAGGTCGCGGAGGTGTTCGACCTCGCCGACGCCGCCGACGCGCACCGCGCGAGCCAGTCCGGCCACGTGCGCGGCAAGGTCGTCGTCCGAGTCTGACCCCGCGAGATCGACCCGAGCGTCCCCGGACCGACTCACGGAAGGTCGATCTCGGCCGCTCGGGTCGATCTCGTCGTCGTCAGGCGTCCGGCAGCTCGCGCAGCGGCGACGTGAGGTCGCCCCCCGCGTCGCCCGTGTTCACGGTCCCCCGGCGTTCGACGAGCACCGCGGAGGTCTCGACGGCGGCCCGGGGCCGGTGCTCGACGCCGCGTGGCACGACGAACAGGTCGTGCGGCCCCAGCACGACCGCGCGCTCGACGCCGTCCTCGCGCAGGTCGATCGTCAGCTCGCCCGCGAGCACGAGGAACAGCTCGTCCGTCTCGGGGTGGTCGTGCCAGACGAACTCGCCCAGCACCTTGACGACCTTGACGTCCTCGTCGTTGAGGCTCGCGACCCGGTGCGGCTGCCAGTGCCCGTCGAACGCGTCGAAGGCGGAGAGGATGTTGCGAACGCCGGTCATGTGACCACCCTGCCACTCCCCCCGCACACCGCGAGATCGACCCGCACGTCCGAGATCGACCTTCAGAGGGTCGACGTCGGGCCGTTCGGGTCGATCTCGCCGGTGAGCGGTGCCAGGCTGACACCATGAGCAGCACCGATGCCGCACGTCCGGGGGCCGCGTTCGGCCCCGAGGTCTACGCCGCCCGCCGCGCGCGCGCCGCCGCGCACGCCCGTGAGACCGGCCTCGCGGGGCTCCTCGTCTCGCCCGGCCCGGACCTCGCCTACTTCACCGGCTACGCGCCGCCGGACACCGAGCGCCTCACCCTGCTCGCGATCCCCGCGGGCGAGCCCGGCGCAGGGGGCGGCGCGTCCGTCGTCGTGCCGCTGCTCGAGCGGGGCGACCTGGTCTCGGCCCCGGGCGCGGACGGGCTCGACGTCGTGACCTGGCGCGACGGCGACGACGAGCACGCCGCTGCCGCGCGCCTCCTCGACGGGACCGGCACCTACGCCGTCTCGGACTCGACGTGGGCGCTGCACGTGCTCGGGCTCCAGCGGGCGCTCCCGGACGCGCGCTTCACCGCGTTCACCGACGCCGTCCCGACGCTGCGCGCCGTCAAGGACGCGCAGGAGGTCGCGCGGCTCGCCGCGGCGGGCGCCGCCGCCGACGCGGCGTTCGCCCAGATCCGCGAGGTCGCGTTCGCGGGCCGGCGCGAGCGGGACGTCGCCGCCGACCTCGACCGGTTCCTGCGCGAGCACGGGCACGAGCAGGTCGACTTCACGCTCGTGTGCGCGGGACCGAACGGCGCCGACCCGCACCACGACGCGAGCGACCGGGTCATCGAGCCGGGCGACCTCGTCGTGCTCGACTTCGGCGGGCTCCGCGACGGCTACGGCTCCGACACGACGCGCACGGTCCTCGTCGAGGGCGGCACCGACGACGCGCTCGCCACGCAGCAGCGCGAGGTCTACGACGTCGTCCGCCGCGCCCAGCAGGCCGGGGTCGACGCCGTCCGCCCGGGCGCGACGTGCCAGGACGTCGACCGCGCCGCGCGTGCCGTCATCGCCGACGCGGGCTACGGCGAGTTCTTCGTGCACCGCACGGGGCACGGCATCGGCACCACGACCCACGAGCCGCCGTACATGGTCGAGGGCGAGGACCGGCCGATCGAGCCCGGCATGTGCTTCTCCGTCGAGCCGGGCGTCTACCTGCCCGGACGGTTCGGCGTGCGGATCGAGGACATCGTCGTCGCGTTCCCGCCCGACGTGCCCGACGGCGCACGCCGCCTCAACACCTCGACGCACGACCTTCAGACCGTCCGGTGAGAGACCCTGCGCGCTGGCCCGCCTACAACGCGGCCCAGCGTGGGCGGCCCGTGCGCGACCTGTGCCGCCGGGTCCTCGACCTCGCAGGCCCGGGCGACGGGCGCCTCGCGCTCGACCTGGGCTGCGGGGCGGGCGTCGAGACGGCCGCGATGCTCGACGCCGGGTGGCGCGTCGTCGCGCTCGACCCGGCCCCGGGGACCGGCGACCTGGTGCGTGAGGTCGCCGGGCCGGGCGACCGCGGTCGGCTCACCGTGCACGAGGCCGGCGCCGCGGACGTCTCCACCCTGGTCCGCCCCGCGGCCGTGCAGCTCGTCCACGCGAGCTACGCGCTCCCGCACGTGCCGCGCCTGGCGTTCGACGACGCGTGGCGGCAGGTCCGCGCCGCGCTCTCCCCGGGCGGGTGGCTCGCCGTCGACCTGTTCGGCGACCGCGACTCGTGGGTCGGCGCGCAGGACGAGACCTTCCTGTCGCGCGCCGAGGTGGACGACCTCCTCGCCGGGCTGGACGTCGTCGTGCTCGACGAGGTCGAGGAGGACGGCGAAGCGTTCAGCGGGCCCAAGCACTGGCACACGTACGCCGTGGTCGCCCGAGCACCCGGCTGACCGCACGTCGCTCAGGCGGAGGCGTCCGCGGGCGCGCGCACGTTCTCGTTGCGGATGCCGACCCAGCTCAGCACGCCGCCGAGGACGAGCAGTGCCGCGGTGACGAGGAGCGAGCGGTGGAAGCCGTCGAGGTCGAGCACGCCGCCGACGATCACGCCCGCGAACGCGATGACGACGAGCCCCGCGACGCGGGACACCGCGTTGTTGACCGCCGACCCGATGCCGGCGTCGGCCGCGGGGATGGAGCCGAGGATGGCGGACGTGAGCGGCGCGACGGTCATCGCGAGGCCGAGGCCGAAGAGCACCAGGCCGGGCAGGACCTGGGTGACGTAGACGGCGTCGTCGGTCGTCGTGAGGAGGAGCAGGTACCCGGCCCCGCCGACGATCGGCCCGACCGTCATGAACAGGCGCGGGCCGTACCGGCCCGCGAGCGCCCCGAACCGCGTGGACAGCGCGAGGAGCACGAGGGTCACGGGGAGCTGCGCGAGCCCGGCGGCGGTCGCGCTGTACCCGCCGACCTGCTGGAGGAACAGCGTGACGACGAACCCGCCGAAGTACAGCGCGCCGTAGATGGCGGCGGTCGCGAGGTTGCCCCACGCGAAGTTGCGCACGCGGAAGAGGCGCGGCGGGAGCATGGGGTCGGGCGCGCGCCGCTCCCACCACACGAACACGGCGAGGCACGCGACGCCGACGACGAACGGCCCCCAGACGACGGGGCTCGCCCACCCGAACCGGCCCTGCTCGATGAGCGCGAACACGGTGCCCGCGAGCCCGACGGCGGCGAGCGTCGCCCCGGCGACGTCGATGCGGCGGGCCACGCCCGCCCCCGGCTCCTCCGCTGCGGACCGCGGCACCCCGCGCAGCAGCCACAGCGTCACCGCGACGGGGAGCACGTTGATCCAGAACACCCAGCGCCACGAGATGGTGTCGATGAGGATCCCGCCGAGCAGCGGCCCCACGAGCGACGCGGTGCTGGTCCACGCGGTCCAGGAGCCGATCGCGCGGGACTGTCGTTCGCCGTCGAAGGTCGAGATGATCATGGCGAGCGAGCTCGGCACGAGCAGCGCGCCCGCGACGCCCTGGAGCCCGCGCGCGACGACGAGGAAGAGCCCGTCGGGGGCGAGCGCGCACGCGACCGACGTGACCGCGAAGCCGACGAGCCCGATCGCCATGATGCGGCGCCGGCCGTGGACGTCGGACAGCGAGCCCGCCAGGAGGATGAGAGCGCCGAGCGTGATCATGTAGGCGTCGACGACCCACTGCTGCAGCGCGAGGCCCGTGACCGGCCCGGTCGTCAGCTCGGCGGAGATCGCGGGCAGCGCGACGTTGACCACCGAGCCGTCCAGGAACGACACGAACGACGCGAGGACCGCGACCACCAGCACCCGCTGCTGCACCGTCACCGACCCACCGTACGACTCCGCTCTCATGCCGTCCCGACCGAGCGGGGCTGCGAGGTGTGACGCGCGGTGGTCCGCGGGGCGGCGGCTCGACACCATACCTAGAGGTAGGTACGGTGGATCGCATGACGACGACCGACGCTCGCGAGCGGCTCGTCGCGGCCGCGCAGGACCTGTTCTGGGCCCAGGGCGTCGGCGCGACCAGCCCGCGCCAGGTCCTCGCCGCGAGCGGCGTGGGCCAGGGCAGCCTCTACCACCACTTCCCCACCAAGCACGACCTCGCCACCGCCGCCGTGCACGCCACGACGACGGCCGGCCTCGACGCCGCGCACCGCGACCTCGACGCGGGCGGGTCCGCCGTCGAGCGCCTGGTCCGCTACCTCGAGCGGCCGCGCCCCGCGCTCGCCGGGTGCAAGGTCGGGCGCCTCGTGAGCGACCAGGCCGTCATGGACGACGACGCGCTGGCCGCGGAGGTCCGCGCCTACTTCCGTGGGCTCGTCGACCTGGCCTCCGCCGTCCTCACGAAGGACGGGCTGCCCGACGACGCCGCCCACGACCGCGCGCTCGCCGCCGTCGCGATCGTGCAGGGCGGGTACGTCCTCGCTCGCGCCCTCGACGACCCCGACGCGATGACCGCCGCCGCGCGCGGGTTCGTCGCGCTGCTCGACCCCGGCCCGACCACCGAGGAGGACGCATGACCGACGCCCCCGACCGCCCGTCGCTGCGCGAGCGCCTGCGCGCGCTGCCGGTGTTCGGCGCCGACCTGCCCGGCCTCGACGTCGACGCGGCGCCCGACGAGCCCAGCGCGCTCTTCGTCGACTGGCTCGAGGAGGCGATCGACGCCGGCCTGCCCGCACCGCACGCCGCGACCCTCTCGACCGCCGACGCGAGCGGCCGGGTCGACGCCCGGACGCTGATCCTCAAGGACGTCGACGGCGACGGCTGGGTCTTCGCGACGCGCGCCGACTCGCCCAAGGGCGTCGAGCTCGCGCAGAACCCGAACGCCGCGCTGACGTTCCTCTGGCGCGAGCACGGCCGCCAGGTCCGGGTGCGCGGGCCTGTCGTCCCGCTCGGAGCCGAGGCGTCCGCCGCCGACTTCCTCGCCCGCTCCGACTTCTCCCGTGCGACCGCGCTGGCCGGGCCGCAGAGCTCCCCGCTCGCGTCGCGGGACGCCTACCGGGCCGCGTGGGACGCCGCGCTCGCGCGGGTCCGCGCCGAGCCCGGGCTCGTCCTCGACGCCTGGACCGCGTACGCGCTGGCGCCCACGAGCATCGAGTTCTGGGCGTCCTCGCCCGAGGGCCAGACGCGCCTCCGTTACACCGCACGACCCGACGCCGGAACTGACGAACACCTCCCCTGGACGAAGGAGCTCCTGTGGCCCTGACCGGAACCAGCCCGCTCGCCCTGCCCGACGTCGAGGAGGTCCGCCGCGACGCACGGTCCGCGCTCGACGCCGCCACCGCCGCGACGCGGGCCCTCGACGACGCCGGCCTCGTCGGCCCGTCCGCCCTGCCCGGCTGGTCGCGCAGCCACGTGCTCGCGCACGTCACGGCGATCGGCGAGGCGATGGCCCGCCAGGCGGAGCTCGCCGCGCGCGGCGAGCTCGTCGAGGTGCACGACGGCGGTGCGGTCGGCCGCGAGGCTGGCATCCAGACAGGTGCGCGCCGGACCGTCGCGGAGCACGTCGCCGCGCTCGAGTCGCTCGCCGAGCGCCTCGACGCCGCGTGGCCCGCTCCCGGGTCGTCCGGGTGGGACGCCCCTGTGACCTACCGCGACGGGACCGTCGCCGACGCGCTCGTCGCGTGGTGGCGCGAGGCCCGGATCCACGCCGTCGACCTCGACGCCGGGATCGGCCTCGACACCTGGCCGCGCCCGCTCGGCCTCCACCTCCTCGACTTCCTCGGGGTCCGGCTCACGGACGACGTCGTCGTCGAGGTCGCCGAGGAGCCCGCCCGGCTCAGGGTCGGTCCGGGCGGCCTCCGCCTCGCTGCCGAACCCGGGGCTTCTCCCCACGCAGAGACTCCCGTGGGGAGCGACCCCGGGTTCGACGCGCACGACGGTGTCGTCGTCCGAGGTCGCCTCACCGACGTCGCCGCTTGGCTCGCAGGCCGCACCCCCGACGCCGAGCCCGACACCTTCCGCGCCGGCGAACCCGCGCCCCTGCCCGAGATCGGCCCCTGGCCCTCGCCCTACTCCCCGCCGAGGTAGAACCCAGGTCACGCGAGCGGCGGGCCTGCCGCGAGGAACGAGCGGCGGATGGTGGACGCGGCACCGCCACCCACCCCGACCACCCCGGGCGACCACACGCCGTCGGGCACGGTGACCACGGCTCTACCTCGCGTGACCACGGCTCTACCTCGGCCGACGAGGGCGCCACGGTGTGGGTGAGACGTCCGTCCTGTGCCGGTCGGGACGTTCGTCCCGCGAAAGTGTGACGCACGCCCGTGACGGAACCCACACTTAGTGCACTCTTTCACAAGCGTAGAATCGGAGCGTGTCGAGTCGAGCGAGCAACCCCGCAAGCAGCGCAGACCAGATCGACGTAGCACTCATCGGCGGTGGCATCATGAGCGCCACGCTGGGAGCCCTCCTCAAGGTCCTGGAGCCTTCCTGGACCGTGCGCATCTACGAGCGTCTGGACGCCGTGGCGCAGGAGTCGTCGAACCCGTGGAACAACGCCGGGACGGGTCATGCCGCCCTGTGCGAGCTGAACTACACGCCGGAGAAGGCGGACTGCTCGATCGACATCACCAAGGCGGTGAAGATCAACGAGCAGTTCGAGGTGTCGCGCGAGTTCTGGCACCACCTGCTGACGACGGGCGCGCTGCCGCAGCCCGCGAGCTTCATCTCCCGCACGCCGCACATGACGTTCGTGCGCGGCGCGGAGAACGTCGACTACCTGCGCCGCCGGTTCGAGACGCTGCGCCAGCACCCGCTGTTCAGCGAGCTCGAGTTCAGCGACGACCCCGCCGTGATCGCCGAGTGGGCACCGCTCCTCGTCGCCGAGCGCGACGGCGACGAGCCGGTCGCGGCGACGCGCGCGACGAGCGGCACGGACGTCGACTTCGGCGCCCTCACGCAGCAGCTCGTCGACCACCTCGTCTCGCAGGGCACGCAGCTCTACCTCGAGCACGAGGTCAAGAACCTCAAGAAGACGAAGGACGGCCGCTGGCGCCTGACGGTCAAGGACCGCTCGTGGAACGCCCCGAAGCGGCGCTCGACCGTCGAGGCCCGGTTCGTGTTCGTCGGTGCGGGCGGTGGCGCGCTGCCGCTGCTCCAGGCCGCAGGCATCCCCGAGGCCAAGGGCTACGGCGGCTTCCCGATCAGCGGTGAGTTCCTGCGCACCGACAGCCCCGAGCTCGTCGCGCAGCACCAGGCCAAGGTCTACGGCAAGGCCGACGTCGGCTCGCCGCCCATGTCCGTCCCGCACCTGGACACGCGCGTCGTCGACGGCAAGACGTACCTGATGTTCGGCCCGTACGCCGGGTTCAGCCCCAAGTTCCTCAAGAAGGGCAAGTACCTGGGTCTGCTCACGTCGCTGCGGCTGCACAACATCGGCTCGATGCTCGGCGCCGGGCTCAAGAACATGGACCTCACCCAGTACCTGGTGGGGCAGCTCGTCGCGAGCCCGGAGACCAAGTTCACCGCCCTCCAGGCCTTCATGCCGACGGCGCACCCGAAGGACTGGGAGACCATCACCGCGGGCCAGCGCGTCCAGGTGATCAAGAAGGACGAGGACGGCAAGGGCGTCCTCGAGTTCGGCACCGAGGTCATCGCCGCGGGCGACGGCTCCATCGCGGGCCTGCTCGGCGCCTCGCCGGGCGCGTCGACCGCGGTCCCCGCGATGATCGACCTGCTCGAGCGCTGCTTCCCGGCCCGCTTCACCAAGTGGCGCCCCGAGCTCGCGACGATGATCCCGAGCCTGGGCCAGGCCCCGTGGGAGGCCGAGGAGCTCGAGGGCCTCGACCAGCTCACGGGTGGCGCGGACGTCGACGCCGTCGGCTCGCGGGCCTGACCACCGGCTGACGCCCCCACCCCCGACGACGGCCCGGACCTCCACGAGGTCCGGGCCGTCGCGCGTCTGCCGTCGCGTCACCGCCTCCGTGCGTCGGACGCGGCGCGTCCACCGCAGGTACCGACCGCGTCAGCGCGGGAGCGGCACGCGCCGGGACACGCTCGGCGACCGCCGGGTCGACGCCGGAGCCTCGGCGCGCGTCGCCGGTGCCGGGAGGGCGCCCCGGACGCCGTCGCGCACGGCGGGGTTCGGGACGACGCGCCGCAGCACGAGCTCGGCCGCGACCTCGTGCGGGTCGACGTGCCCGCCCTGCGCGTCCGAGCGCGAAGCCGCGGCCCGCAGGTCGGCGTCGAGGCGCTGCGCGTCCCGGTCCGACGGGTCGCCCCACGCACCGGCACCCGGCCACGCGCCGTCGGACCCCGCGGGGAACCACGGCCGCGCGGGGTCCTCGCGCCGCACCGCGAGCGCCGCCACGACCGGGCCGACGACGAGGAGAAGAACCACCACACCCCAGAAGATGTCCATGCCCCCACCCTTCCGCCGGAGGGCTCCGCCGACGAGTGGCAGGACTGACACCTCTCGACAAGATCCCGCCACGGGCGTAGCGTGCCGTGCATGGTGCACTCCGTCGCGGCCGTCGTGTGCGACGGCCTGGCCCCGTTCGAGTTCGGCGTCGTGTGCGAGGTGTTCGGCCTCGACCGGAGCGAGGACGGTGTCCCACGGTTCGACTTCCGCGTGTGCGGACCGGTCGCCGGGCGACCCGTGCGCACGTCGGTCGGCGCGCAGGTCGTCCCCGACCACGGGCTCGACGCGACGGACGACGTCGACCTCCTCATCGTCCCGGCGATCCGCATCGGCTCGCACTACCCGCCCGAGGTGCTCGACGCCGTCCGGCGCGCGTCCGAGCGCGGCGCGCTGCTGCTCAGCGTGTGCTCCGGCGTCTTCGTGCTCGCCGCGGCCGGAGTGATCGAAGGTCGGCGGGTCACGACCCACTGGATGCACGCCGAGGAGCTGCGCCGCCAGTACCCGAGCCTGGACATCGACCCGGACGTGCTGTTCGTCGACGACGGCAACCTCGTCACGAGCGCCGGGACCGCTGCGGGGATCGACGCGTGCCTCCACCTCGTGCGGCGCGAGCTCGGGGCCAAGGTCGCGAACACGATCGCGCGGCGCATGGTCGTGCCGCCCCAGCGCGACGGCGGGCAGCGCCAGTTCATCGAGCGCCCGGTCCCGGCGTGCGAGGAGGACTCGTTCGCCGAGCTGCTGGAGTGGATGACCGAGCACCTCGACGAGCCGCTGACGGTGCGGGACCTGGCGCGCCGCGCCCACACGTCGGAGCGCACGTTCGCGCGCGCGTTCGTCGCCCAGACGGGCACGACGCCGCTCGCGTGGCTCACGTCGCAGCGCGTGGGGCACGCGCAGTCCCTGCTCGAGGAGTCGACGCTGGACCTCGAGGAGGTCGCGCGGCGCAGCGGGTTCGGGTCGGCGGCGCTCCTGCGCCACCACTTCCGGCGCGCGGTCGGCATCACGCCGACGGAGTACCGCCAGACGTTCCGCTTCGCCGCCTGACGACGCCACGCCTCCGCCGGCTCCTGCGCGACTTCTTCACGACCCGCGCTCGCGTGCGCAACCTACGGTCCCGTAGGGTGGGGCCATCTGCAGCACGAGCACCCGCTCACCTCCGCGGCTGGGAAGTCGACACCGACACCCTGCGAGGCCGCACATGACCTCTGCCGCAGTGCGCCCGGGCTTCCGGGCCACCCGTCCCCGCACCGACGAGCCGGGCGCCGTCACCAGCACGTACAGCGCACTGTCGCGCACCGTGCGCGACGCCGGCCTGCTCCACCGCACGCACGGCTACTACCTGTGGACCCTCGCCGTGCTGACGCTCGCGCTCGGCGGTGCCGTCGCCGGCTTCGTCCTCCTCGGCGACTCGTGGTTCCAGCTCCTGATCGCCGGGGCGCTCGGCCTGATCTTCACCCAGTTCGCGTTCGTCGCCCACGAGGCGTCGCACCGGCAGGTCTTCACGTCGGGCCCGGCGAACGACCGTCTGGGACGCATCCTCGCGAACGGCGTCGTGGGGATCAGCCACTCGTGGTGGATGAACAAGCACACCCGCCACCACGCGAACCCCAACCAGCGCGGCAAGGACCCGGACATCGCCCCGGACGTCGTCGTCTTCCTCGACGAGGACGCCGCCGCCGCGAAGGGCTTCCGCTCCGTCATCAACCGCTACCAGGGGTGGCTGTTCTTCCCGCTGCTCACGCTCGAGGGCCTCAACCTGCACGTCCAGGCGTACCGCTCGCTCCTCGCGGGCGGCCGGACGCGCGGCAACGTCCGGGCCCGGGTCGTCGAGCTCGTGATCCTCACGCTGCGCCTGTCGCTCTACGTGGGCGCGATCTTCTGGTTCCTGCCGCTGGGCATGGCGTTCGCGTTCCTCGGCGTGCAGCTCGCCGTGTTCGGCGTCTACATGGGGGCGTCGTTCGCGCCGAACCACAAGGGCATGGCGATCATCCCCGAGAACACGAAGATCGACTTCCTGTCGAAGCAGGTCCTCACGTCGCGCAACATCCGCGGCGGCTGGTGGATGAACGTCCTCATGGGCGGGCTCAACTTCCAGATCGAGCACCACCTCTTCCCGAGCATGCCGCGCCCCCACCTCGCGCGGGCGCGCGAGATCGTGCGCGAGCACTGCGCGAACCTCGGTCTGCCGTACACGGAGACGAGCCTCGTGCAGTCCTACGGGATCGTGATCCGCTACCTCAACCGCGTCGGCCTCTCGGCGCGCGACCCGTTCGACTGCCCGATGTTCAAGCAGCTCCGCAAGGTCTGACCGAGGCGGCCGCTCGCCCGGCCACCCGGACCCCGCCCGACGACGCGCGGCCGGTCCGCTCAGGACGACGCGGCGTGCCCGTGGCGCCAGTACCCGACGAAGTCGACGTGCGTCTTGGGCACGCCGCGGTCGTTGACGAGGTGGCGGCGCACCCCGGTCGCGAGGGTCGACTCGCCCACCGCGTAGGCGTAGACGGGCCCGGAGGGCAGGTCGGCCGACCGGACGGCCTCGAGCGCCAGCGCGCCGGGCAGGAGCTCGTGCGGGTCGGCGCCCGCGGGCGCCGCACCCTCCCGCACGACCCAGCGGAGCTCGACCCCGGCCGGGACGCGGAACTCCTGCGCGTCCGCCGCCTCGGGGATCTCGACGATCGCGAGGCCGCGCGCGTCGTCGGGCAGCGACTCGCAGATGCCCGCGACGGCGGGCAGCCCGGTCTCGTCGGCGACGACGAGGGTCCAGTCGTGCGGGACGCGCGGGTTGTACCCGACCCCCTGGTCGAGCACCCCGACACGGTCCCCCGGCTGGGCGGACAGCGCGAACGACGACGCGGGTCCGGCGTCGCCGTGCACGACGAAGTCGACGTCGATCTCGCGCAGGTCGGGCCGCGCTGCACGCACCGTGTAGTTGCGGACCCAGGGCCGGCGCGCCTTGGGCGTCGCGAGGTACTGGACGTACCACAGGCCGGAGGTGCGCGTGGGCAGGCGCAGGGAGTCCTGGTCGTCGCGGGCGAGGAACAGCCGGAACCACTGGTCGAAGCCCATGGGCGTGAAGTGGTCCAGGTCCTCGCCGCCGAGGGTCACCCGCACGACGTTCGGGCTCACCCGCTTGGTGCCCACCACGCTCAGCGTGACGACGTGCGGGTCGGCGGGCTTGACCATCGTGAAGGTGGCCATCAGCGGCTCCTCGGGTGCGGCCCGGGCCTCCCGGGCGGACGACGGCCCCGCGACCACGGCGACCGAAGGCAAGGTTAGCCTCACCTACTGCTCGTCGTCGATGTGGTCGATCCCACACACCCCGCGCCGCTCCCCCGTCCCGGCACGCCGCTCTCCGCTGTCATGCTCGACGCGTGGAGCTCCCCGTCGCCTGGTCCGTCCTCCTGCTCGTCGCCGCCGCGTGGAACCTGCTCATCTGGCCGCGCTTCCTCCAGCGCATCGCCAAGGATCCCCGCTCGCGCGACGCCGACGGCCGCGCGACCCGCTTCCTCACGGTGCACGTCGTGCTCATCGCGGTCTCGCTCGTGCTGGCCGTCGCGGTCGGGGTGCTCGGCGTCCTCACGCTCGTCTGAGCCCGGCGAGCCGCTCCGGGTTCCGGAAGAGCAGGACGCGCACGACGCGCTCGCCGTCGTACTCGACGGTCGCGGCCATGGCGGGCTCCCCGCCGACCGTCCACACGCCGCCCAGCGCGCCGTTCACGAGCGCGGGCTCGAACGCCATCGCGGTCGTCTCGGGCTTCGCCGACAGGCCCACGAGCATCCGCGCCACCTTGTCCGCGCCCGTGACCGGCCGCAGCGCCGCGCGCGCCTTGCCGCCGCCGTCGCTCACCACGACGACGTCCGGCGCGAGGACCTCGACGAGCGCGGTCGTGTCGCCCGTCGCGCACGCGGCCATGAACCGCTCGACGGCGGCGCGCTGCGCGTCGTCGGGCGGCGTGAACCGCGGGCGCCGCGCCCGCACGTGCTCGCGCGCGCGGTGCGCGGTCTGGCGCACGGCCTCGGGCGAGCGGTCGAGGCCCTCGGCGATCTCGTCGTAGGGGACGTCGAACACCTCGCGCAGCACGAACACGGCACGCTCGAGCGGGCTCAGCGTCTCCAGCACGACGAGCAGCGCCATCGACACGTCCTCCGCGCGCTCCACCTGCAGCGCGGCGTCCGGCGTCGTGAGGAGCGGGTCGGGCAGCCACGACCCCACGTACGTCTCGCGTCGCGTCCGCAGCGTGCGCAGCCGGTCGAGCGCGAGCCGGGTCGTGACGCGCACGAGGTACGCGCGCGGGTCCAGGACGCCGGACCGGTCCGCCGACGACCAGCGCAGCCAGGCCTCCTGGACCACGTCCTCGGCGTCCGCGGCAGAGCCCGTCATCTCGTACGCGACCGCGAAGAGCAGACGGCGGTGTGCCGCGAACGGCTCGACGTGCGCGGCGCTCTCGCTCACCCGGCCAGCCTGCCAGCCGTGCCCGCGGTGCGCAGCCCGCCGCCGAGCGGGACCTCGCACCGGTCGCTGAAGCCCTGGCTGGACAGGCCGAGGGCGGCGTTGATCCGGCTGCGCAGGTTCTCCAGCGCCACGAAGGCGGTGAGCTCGACGAACGCGGGCTCGCCCAGGTCGTCGACCAGCGCGGCCGCGAGCTCGTCCGTCACCGTCGGCGGGGTCGCGGTGGCGGCCTCGGCGTACTCGAGCACGCGCCGCTCGACGGCGGTGTACGCGTCGCTCTCGCGCCACGCGGGCACGTCGTGGAGCTTGCGGGGGTCGACGTCCCCGTGCTCCGACTCCCAGTAGCCGAAGTCGACGCACCACGAGCAGCCGATCTGCACCGCGGACGCCATGACCGCGAGCGCCGACAGCGTCGGGTCGAGCGTCCGCCAGCGCGCGACGCCGGCCTCGAGGACGCAGTACGTCGTCGCGACGCGCGGGTTGTGCCCGACGGCGGCGAGCGGCTCGAGCACGGCGCCGTACCGGCGCCGTGAGAGCGCGGCGAGAGTGCGGTTGAGCAGGGTCCGGGGCGGGTCGAGCGAGATGCGGGCCACGAGGGTCTCCTTCCGTCAGCCGGCGCGGTGCGCGCCGGTCGTGCGCGGGGTCGACCATCCAGACGCGCGCCGCGGGGCGTACGTGACATGCCCGCGCGTGACCTGCGTCACGGCCGGTGGGCGCGCTTCTCGTTGCCCCGCCGGTAGTTTCCCGTCGCCCGGGCGAGCAGGAGCTGGACCTCGCCCTCGTCGTCGCGCGCCTCGGCCCGCTCCAGGGCCGCGACGAGCCGGTCGGCCGCCGCCCCTGCGACGGTGACGACGACGCGCCCGCCGCGCGCGACCCGGACGCGACCGTCCTTGGTCACCTGGTGGTCGAACGGGTTGGGGAACGGGTCGGGGGGTGCGGGGTCGCTCGACATCCCGCCACGCTAGGGCGCGTCCGACGGCACGCGCACGGCCTTTTGCCGGGCGCGCGGCGGCACGAGGTTCGCGAGCGGCGAGTAGCGGGGTACCCAGCGCGCGAGAGCCGCCGCGGAACCCGCGCCGAGGAGCGACGTCGCCCAGACGCCCGCCGCGAGCGACCCGAGGGCGGCCCCCGCCGAGAGCACGAGGGGCCCGAGCGCGTCGCCGGTGTCCTGGAAGAGCCGCCACACGCTGAGGAAGGTCGGGCGCACGTCCGGGGGCGCGACGTCGGCCCCGAGCGTCATGACGATGCCCGACCCCATCCCGTTGCCGACGCCGAGCAGCGCCGCGACGACCGTCACCGCGGCGACGGTGTGGGCGAAGGGCAGCAGCGCGAGGCCGAAGGCCATGGTGAGCATCGACGGCACGGCGACCCACAGGCGCCCGAACCGGTCCATGACCTTGCCCGCCGGGTAGAACAGCAGCATGTCCAGCGCGCCGGAGACGCCGAAGATCAGCGACGTCACCTCCGCGTCCAGCCCGAGGTGCTCGCCCCAGAGCGGGATGACGGTCTGGCGCGCCCCGCGGACCGCGCTCACGAGGAGGATCGCGACGCCGAGCGTCGCGAAGAGGCGCCGGTGCTCGCGCGCGACGGCGGCGATCGTGACGCGCGGGCCGCCCGCGGCGCGGCTCGCCCGGGACCGGGCCCGACCGTCACGCTCGCTGGCGTCCGGGCGCACGACGGTGAGCACCGCCACCGCGGCGAGCGCCGACCCGGCACCGAGCCAGTACGCGCCCCGCACGTCCGTCGCCGCGATGACGGCGGCCCCGGCGAACGGGCCGAGGAACAGGCCGATGCGGTGCACGCCCGCGAGCGTGGACAGGACGCGAGCCCGCCGCAGGGGCGGGGTGATCTCCGTGAGGTACGCCTGCCGGGCGAGGTTGAAGACGGCGGTCGACGCCCCGAGCGCGAGCACGCCCGCGGCGAGGCCCCCCAGGCTCGGCGTGAGCGCGATCGTCGTGAAGGCGGCTGCTGCGACGCCGCCCGCGAGGAGCATCGCCGCGCGGTCGCCGAGCCGCTGGGCGAGGGCCCCGGCCGGGAGGTCGAACAGGATCTTGCCGATCGGGACGAGCGCGGCGACGAGACCCGCGACCGTGAGGCTCGCGCCGCGCCCGGTCGCGGTGACCGCGACGACGGGCAGCATCGCGCCGATGCCGATCTCGAGGACGAGCGTCGGGACGAACGCGCCGAGGACGACGCTGCGGAGCGGGAAGAGCGGCGCGTCGGTGCCCGCCGGGGCGGTCACCGCACCTCCGCCGCGACCTCGACGCCCACCGGCTCGCCGTCGGGTCGCGCCACCTCCACCCCGCGGCACGCGGGGGCGTCGGCGAGGAGCTCCAGGAGCTGGGGCGCGGCGGACGCCGTGCTGTCCCAGCGCCCGGTCACGACGGAGACGACCCAGCTCGGTGCGCCGCCCTCCGGCAGCGCGAGCGTGACGAGGCGCTCGGCCTGCGGCTTCGCGGCGACGTGGCGGGGCACGAGGGCGATGCCGAGGCCGCGGTCGACGAGCTCGAGGAGCGTGTGCACGTCGTTGACCGAGCAGCGCACGCGCCGGTGGACGCCGTGCGCCGCGCACGTCGCGTCGTTGACGGGGCGCGCGCCCCAGGACGGGTCGAAGTCGACGAACTCCTGGCCGGAGAGGTCGGCCCAGTCGACCCGGCCGCGCGTGGCGAGCGGGTGCTCCGGCGCGCACACGAGCACGAGCGGCTCGCTGCCCAGCACGGTCTGCGACAGCGAGCCCAGGTGCTCGGTGGTCGCGACGAACGCGACGTCGAGGTCGCCCTCGCGCACGCGCGCGAGCAGGTCGTGGGAGCCGGCCTGTGCGAAGTGGATCTCCACCTGCGGGTAGCGGCGGTGGAAGCGCTCGAGCAGCGTGGTGACGTCGAGGACGCCGAGGCACTGCTCCGACCCGACGCGCAGCGAGCCGGACAGGGCGCGCGTCGCGCGGACGACCGCGTCGCGACCGGCGGCCGCCTGCGCGAGCATGGACCGTGCGTGCGGCAGCAGCGCCAGGCCCGCCTCGGTGGGCTCGACGCGGCGCGTCGTCCGCGTGAACAGGCTCGCGCCGAGCTCCTCCTCGAGGCTGCGGACCGCGGCGGACAGGCCCGACTGCGAGACGCCGACGAGCTGGGCGGCCCGGGTGAACTGGCGCTCGTCCGCGAGCGCGACGAGGTACTCCATCTGACGAAGATCCATTGACCACTCACACTTCTCTATATGACAACTACTAGTTGTTGGACTTCTAGGTTATCGCTTCCTAGGCTCGAGCAGTCCCGGTCGGTCGTCTCGCACCGCCCGGCGCCCCGCCCTCGCAGGCGGGCGACGTCCCCCTTCCTACCCCTGAACCGTGAGGAAGTCCCCCATGCAGCAGCGCACTCTCGGATCCCGGACGGTCTCCGCGATCGGTCTCGGCGGCATGCCGATGTCGATCGAGGGGCGACCGGACGAGGCCCGCTCCGTCGCGACGGTCCACGCCGCGCTCGACGCCGGCGTCACGCTGATCGACACGGCCGACGCCTACCACCTGCACGCCGACGAGGTCGGGCACAACGAGGAGCTCATCGCCCGCGCGCTGCGCTCCTCCGGCCGCGACACCTCCGACGTCCTCGTCGCGACCAAGGGCGGCCACCTGCGCCCCGGCGACGGCTCCTGGACGCGCAACGGCGACCCGACCTACCTCAAGCAGGCCGCGAAGGAGTCCGCGCGCCGGCTCGGGGTCGACGCGATCGGGCTGTACCAGTTCCACCGCCCCGACCCCGAAGTCCCGTACGCGGACTCGGTCGGCGCGCTCGTCGAGCTGCTCGACGAGGGCGTGATCCAGCTCGCCGGGATCTCCAACGCCGACGTGGGCCAGATCGACCTCGCGCACCAGCTCCTCGACGGGCGCCTGGCTTCGGTACAGAACCAGTTCTCGCCCCGCTTCCGGTCGAGCCAGGGCGAGCTCGACCACTGCGCGGCGCTCGGCGTCGCGTTCCTGCCGTGGAGCCCGCTCGGCGGCATCGCGAACGCCGCGGAGCTCGGCGCACGCCACGCCGTCTTCCAGGAGGTCGCCGACGCGCACGGCGTGAGCGTCTACCAGGTCACGCTCGCGTGGGAGCTCGCGCTCGCACCCGTCGTGATCCCCATCCCCGGCGCCTCGCGGCCGGAGTCGATCCGTGACTCCGCCGCCGCCGCCGACCTCGTCCTGACCCCGGAGGAGGTCGCGCGGCTCTCCGCCGCGTGACGACCTGCCGGAACCCACCAACCCCCGCGAAGGAGCTCCACCGATGAAGACCTTCACCCTGCCCGCCACCGACCTCGTCGTGCCGAACGTCGTCCTCGGCCTCATGCGCATCCAGGACAAGACCGACGACGAGGTCCGCACGCTCGTGCGCACCGCCCGCGACGCCGGCATCACGTTCCTCGACCACGCCGACGTGTACGGCACCGACCTGCACGGCTGCGAGCGCCGCTTCGCCGAGGCGCTCGACCTCTCCGCCGCCGAGCGCACGGAGTGGGTCATCCAGTCCAAGGCCGGGATCGTGCGCGAGGGCCCGTACTTCGACTACTCGTACGAGCACCTCGTCGCCTCGGTCGAGGGCTCGCTCGACGCGCTGCGCACGGACTACCTCGACATCCTCCTGCTGCACCGGCCCGACGCCCTCGTCGAGCCCGAGGAGGTCGCGCGCGCGTTCGCCGACCTGCACGCCGCGGGCAAGGTGCGCGCGTTCGGGGTGTCCAACCACACGCCGGGCCAGATCGAGCTGCTGCGCCGGTACGTGGAGCAGCCGATCGTCGCGAACCAGCTCCAGCTCTCGATCACGCACGCGCCGATCGTCGCGCAGGGGGTCGCGTCGAACATGCAGGGGCTGGACCAGTCGATCAGCCGCGACAGCGGGATCCTCGACTACTGCCGCCTGCACGACATCACGGTCCAGGCGTGGTCGCCGTTCCAGGCGGGGTTCTTCACCGGCGTCTTCCTGGGTTCGGAGAAGTACCCCGAGCTCAACGCCGTGATCGACCGTCTCGCCGCCCGCTACGACGTGCCGCCCATCGCGATCGCCACCGCCTGGATCACGCGGCACCCGGCACGGATGCAGGTCGTGCTGGGCACGACGAGCCCGGAGCGCGTCGCCGGCGCGGCCCTCGGCTCGGAGGTGCCGCTCACGCGCGCCGAGTGGTACGAGCTGTTCCGCGCCGCGGGCTACACCGTCCCCTGACGGTCGTGCCGCGGCGAGCGCCCCGGACCCCGTGCCGAAGGTCACGCACGGGCCGTCCGGGCCGCCCGCCGCGGCGGTCTAGGCTCGTGCCGTGGCAACCTTCTCGGCAGTGACCCGGCAGCACATCCTCCAGGCGATCGCGGACTGGGACGACCGGGGCCGGGACGCGTTCCTCGGGGTCTACGGGTTCACGGCGACCCCGGGCACGCCGCTCCTCCACGAGGACCGGGCGTACGACGCCCAGGCGATCCTCGGCGTCGCGCACCGGTACGCGACCGGGCGCGTGGCGACGGCCGAGGAGTTCCGCAACAGCCCCGTCGGCGTCGCCGACCTGCTGCGCAAGCGCGGGTTCGACGTACCCGGCGCCGCGCCCGCGGCGCCGGTGCCCGCGCGCCGGACCGCGGCGAAGGCCACGACCGCTCCCCGCACGCCCCGGCGCACGACGACGCCGCGCGCGTCCGAGCCCGAGAAGCCGCCGGCCGTGTGCCCCACGTGCTTCACGGTGCTGCCCGCGACGGGCATCTGCGACGACTGCGGCTGACCGGGTCTCCCCCAACGCACGACGAGGGGCGCCGTCCGGACGGACGGCGCCCCTCGTCGTGCTGCGAGTGCCCGCGGGGGCCGCGGGCTAGCGGGTCAGTTGACCTCGGACGGGTGCGCGCTCACGCGGCCCGAGCCGTCGCCCGTGTCGAGGGCGTCGATCGCGGCGACCTCGTCGGCGGTGAGCTCGAACCCGAAGAGGTCGAAGTTCTCCGCCATGCGCTCCTTGCGCGACGACTTGGGGAACACGATGAAGCCGCGCTGCAGGTGCCAGCGCAGGACCGCCTGCGCGGGGGTCACCCCGTGGGCGGTCGCGGCGTCGACGACGGCCTGCCGCTCGAACAGCGGGTACTTGCCCTGGCCGAGCGGGCCCCAGGCCTCGATCTTCGTGCCGTTCGCGTCGGCCCACGCGAGCACGTCGCGCTGCTGGTAGGCCGGGTGCAGCTCGATCTGGTCGACGGCGGGAACCACGCCCGTGTCCGCGACGATCCGGTCGAGGTGCTCGGGCAGGTGGTTCGAGACGCCGATCGAGCGCGCCAGGCCGGCGTCACGGATCTCGATGAGCTTGGCCCACGCGTTCGTGTACTGGTCCTGGGCGGGCGCCGGCCAGTGCGTGAGGTAGAGGTCGACGAACTCGAGGCCGAGCTTGTCGAGGCTCTCGCGGATCGCGTCGTGCGGCTGCTCGCCGGACTGACGGTCGTTCCAGAGCTTCGTCGTGACGAACAGCTCGTCGCGCGCGACGCCGCTCTTCGCGATCGCGGCGCCGACGCCCTCCTCGTTGCGGTAGATCGCGGCCGTGTCGAGGTGGCGGTAGCCGACCTCGAGGGCCTCGCTCACGGCCTTCTCGGCCTCGTCCGGCGGTACGAGGAAGACGCCGAAGCCGAGCTGGGGGATGGTGTGCCCGGAGTTGAGCGTCACGGTCGGGACAGAGGGAACGGTCATGCCCTCCAGCCTAGGAACCGGGCGTCCGGCCGTCCAACGACTGCCGGTGGTGCGACTCAGCGCTCCCGCTCATGAGTCCCTGACCTGCTACGCGGGATCCGGGCTGGACTTTGTAGATCACGGTTTGGTTACATGGGCGCGGTCCTGACCACGAACGAACCGGAGCGCACCATGTCCCGAGGCCGCCACAGCGCAGCCCCCGCAGCGCCCGCGCGCGCGTTCCGGCTCCCGGCCCTGCCCGCTCTCCCGGCACTCCCGGCACGCGCCCTCAAGCTCCCGGCGCTCGCTCTGGTCGGGCTGCTCGGCGCAGGCGTGGTCGGCGCGGGCCCCCAGCCCGCCGAGGGCAACCCTGACCTCGCGCCGCTGAGCGTCGAGCCGACAGCCGGGTCGACCGTGGAGCGCGGCACCGGTGCCGCCAGCCGGTCCGCCGCGCGCGTCGCTCCGCCCGCCGCGACGCAAGAGTCCCCGCTCGTCGAGACGGCGGCGCAGATCACGGTCGTGCCGGCCGCCGAGGCCGCCCCGCCGGCCCCGGTCGTCCCCGCCGCCATCGGTCAGCTCTGGACGACCGACGCCGTCAACGTCCGCACCGGGCCGTCGGCCGACGCCGAGCGTGTCGCGACCGCCGCGTTCGCCACCGCCGTCGACGTCACCGGGGCGACCGAGGGCGAGTGGAGCCAGGTCGTGTGGGGCGGCGCGGCGGCCTGGATCAAGTCGAGCTTCCTCGCGGACTCCCAGCCCGAGGCTCCGGCGGCGACCACCGCGAGCGGCGGGTCGGGCGCGAGCGGGATCTCCGACGCCGCGTGCTCGGTGAGCTCCGGGATCGAGTCGTCGCTCCGGTCCAACGCCCGAGCGGTCTACCGGGCGGTGTGCGCGATCTTCCCGCAGGTGACCTCCTACGGCGGGATCCGGCCGGGCGACAGCGGCGACCACGGCACGGGCCGCGCCCTGGACATCATGATCACGGGCGAGACGGGCTGGGAGATCGCCCGCTACCTCCAGGCCAACGCCGGGGCGCTCGGGATCACCTACCTCATCTACCAGCAGCAGATCTGGATGGCCGGAGACCCCGCGAGCGCGTGGTCCGGCATGGAGGACCGCGGCGGCACGACCGCGAACCACTTCGACCACGTGCACGTCAGCACGTCGTAGGTCCGCGACCGCCCGTCACGGCACGACGTTCGAGAACAGCCTCCTCCCCAGGGCGTCCACGTCCGACCCGTCACGGGTCAGGCCCACGTAGCCGCTGCGCTCGACGACGAAGACGTCGGACGGGACCGCGGCCGTCAGCCGCGACACCCAGGAACGCTCATGGGAGTGGGCGACCACCTGGACGCCGTCGGCGACCAGCCGCAGCACCACGTCGACGAGCCCGGGGTGCGCGGGCAGCGGTGCAGGACCATCCTCGTCGCCGTACCGGGCATCCTCAGGAGCCGACCCGCCCGAGAGCTTGAGCGACCTGAGCCGCGGCAGCCCTGTGAGGAACGCGCCGTCGGCGCCGTCGAGGCTCAGCGACAGCCGCTCGACGGCGGTGTCTCGCAGCGCGGTGAGGTCGGCACCCCGGGTCGTACCGACCAGGCGCAGCTCCGTGAGCGCGGGCAGCTGCGCCAGCGCCTCGACGCCCGTGATGCCGGGTCCACCAGTGACGTTCACGTGCAGCCGCCGGAGCTCGATGCACTCCGCCAACGGCGCGAGGTCCGCGCGCTCGACGAGGACCATGCCGAGGCCCGTGAGTCCCTGCACCGCGCCGATGCCCTCGACGGTCGAGCACGCACCAAGCTGGAGGATGGCATCCCCGGGGCGGAACATCGCCGCGGCGAACTCCCGCCGGTCGAACCTCCCCCACGCGCGGTGCAGCTCCGCGAGCTCGACGTCGGGATAGCCGTCGCGCGCGTACCCGGCGAGCACCTCGAGCGCCGCCGGGGTGGCGATGCTCCCCAGCGCCCGGAGGGCGACCCGCCGCTCGGCCGCCCGCTGCCCCGGGCGTGCAGCGAACCACCGGGCATCCGCGCCAGGATGCCCGGCGAGCCACCTCCCCACCTGAGCCAGCTTCTCGGGGAGCACGGGGACGTCGTCCCCGGCGGGCGCAGGCGGCGAGCTGGGGGCAGCAGGGGACGAAGGCGCGGACCCCGACGCCGCCGCGTGCTTCGCGACGGCCCGGCGGATCGTCGCGACCTTCGGAGCACCCCGCTCGGCGGTCTCCGCCGGGAGCCGGTCGAGGACGGTCACGTCCGCCCGGGCCGCGAGCGCGAGGAGCGCCCAGAGCGCCCGCGCGTCGAGGGCACCCGCGAGGCTCGACGCGTCGAGGCCGGCGGCCGCCCCGACGTCCGGGTCCTCGAACACCCGCAGGGCAGCTCGCTCCAGCGCGGGATCGCTCGGGAGCCGCGAGGCGCCCTTGACCGCGTTGGGCTGGTTCGAGTTCCGCTCGAACCGGGCCAGCAGCTGCTCCGCCCGCTCTGCGCCCACAGCATCCGAGAGCGCGGCGAGGACGTCCGTCGAGCCCGGCATGGGAGCCTCCGTTCACTGCACAGGGGGGTCAGGGCGGTACCGAGCTCCGACGGCACCGACACCGTGAGCGGTGTCCTCGCGACCCTATCGGTCCCGTCCGCGGCCCGAACGCTCACGAGCACGTGACCCGACGACCACCGCCCTCGTCGCGCGGACTCGCACGGCGCCGGTCACGCGAAGAGCTCCTGGCCGATGAACGCGGTGCTCGTGCCGTCGAGGAGGCCGGCGTCGTCGCGGACGCCCGCCGGGACGGCCCAGATCCCCGAGCCCGTGTGGCGCAGGTACTCCATCATGGGGTCGTCGCGCGACAGGGTCGTCTGCATCGGGACGTACTGCGTCGCGGGGTCACGTACGTAGGCGAGGAAGAAGAGCCCGGCGTCGAGGCGCCCGAGGCCGTCCGAGCCGTCGGTGTAGTTGTAGCCGCGGCGCAGCATCCGCGCCCCGGCGTTGCGCGTGGGGTGCGCGAGCGCGACGTGCGCCGACGGATCGATGAGCGGCTCGTCGCCGCGGCCCGTGACCGTGAAGTCGGGCTCGGTGAACTCGTCGCCGCCGGAGAGCGGCGCACCCGAACCCTTGGTGCGCCCGACGATCGCCTCCTGCTCGCGCAGGGGCGCCCGGTCCCACGTCTCGATGGTCATGCGGATACGCCGGGCGACGAGGAAGGACCCACCGGCGAGCCAGTCCGCCGCCGGGTCGTCGCCGGGCGCGACCCACACGTGCTCGTCCAACGCCTCGCTCTCCTCGGCCTTGACGTTCGCCGTGCCGTCCTTGAACCCGAACAGGTTGCGCGGCGTCGCCTGCGCGGTGGACGTCGACGACGTGCGGCCGTACCCGAGCTGGCTCCACCGGACGCTCGCGGTCCCGAACGCCAGGCGTGCGAGGTTACGGATCGCGTGCACCGCGACCTGCGGGTCGTCGGCGCATGCCTGGACCGCGAGGTCTCCCCCGCAGCGCGCCTCCTCGAGCGCGTCCGCCGGGAAGTGCGGCAGGTCCTGGAGCAGCGCGGGCCGACGCCCGTCGAGCCCGAACCGGTCGACGCCGTCGACCGTGCGGAACAGCGACGGCCCGAACCCGAACGTCAGGGTGAGGTTCGACGCGGGCAGCTCCTGCGCCTCCCCGGTGTCGTCGGGCGGCGCGTCGTAGGGCCCGGACACCGGCCCGAACGTGCCCGCCGGCAGGCCGCGCGTCATGCGCGCCGCCGCGGCGGTCCACGCCGTCAGCAGCGCGACCAGGTCGTCGCGCGACGTCGTCGTGAGGTCCCACGTGGCGAAGTGGAGCCGGTCCTGCGCGGGCGTCGCGACGCCCGCCTGGTGCGCACCCGCGAACGGGACGACGTCGTCCGGCCCGACGGCCGCCGTCGGGCCCGAGGGCGCGTCCGTCGCACGGGCCGCCGCGAACCCGCCCGCGGCCCCGGCCGCGAGCAGTCCCGCGCCCGCCGCGCCCAGGAGGGAGCGACGGGAGAGGCGCGGCGACGCGCCCTGCGGCTCGGGCGACCCGCCCTCCGGGGTCCGGGGCCCGGCGGGCTCCCCTGGCACGGGCGTCTCGGGCTGGGTCATCGCACGCTCACGTCCATGGTCAGAGGACGACCGCGGCGGTGAGCTGCGACAGCGGCTCGCTCAGCGCGTCGACGCCGTCGGCGAGCGTCTTCACCTGCTCGGCCGTGAGGTCGGTGTAGAGCACGAACCCGTCGCCGTCGCGGTACCGGTCGAGCTCCTCCTGGAGCGCGGCGAACCGGGCGTCGAGGTCGTCGGCGAGGTCGGCGTCCTTCGCGAGGACGACGTCGCGCAGGCCGTCGTACGCGACCTTCGCGCCGTCGACGTTCGCCTGGAAGTCCCACAGGTCGGTGTGCGACCAGATCTCCTCCTCGCCCGTGACCTTGCCCGTGGCGACCTCGTCGAGCAGACCCTTGGCCCCGTTGCCGATCGCGGCGGCGTCGATCTGCTCGGCGAAGGACGCCTCGTGCGTGCGGTCGTAGAGCTCCTGCGTGTCGGCGAGCAGCAGGTCGGCGTACTGTGCACGCTGCGCGTCGGTGAGCGGGGCGTACTCCGCGCCGCCGTTCGCGTCCGGGGCCGGCGGCCACAGGTCCTTCTCCAGCAGGTGCCAGCCCGTCCACTCCTGACCCGCCTCGAGGTCGGCCTCGCGCAGGTCCATGCGCGGGTCGAGGTCGCCGAACGACTCCGCGACCGGCTCGATCCGCTCCCAGTGCACGCGGACCGGGGCGTAGAGCTCGCGCGCCGCGTCGTCGTCGCCCGCCGCGTAGGCGTCGACGAACTCCTGGGTCCCCGTGAGGAGCTGCTCGGTCTGGTCCTTGACGTACGCGACGTAGTTGGTCGCCGCGGCCTGGACCTGGTCGGCGACCTCGCCCGTCGGCTCGACGACGGCGCCCGAGTCCGTGACCGTGAAGTCGGCCCGGATGCCGTCTCCGACCATGCCCGGCTTGCACGCCGTGACGTACGAGCCGGGCTTCGCGGTGAGGACCAGGTCGCGGGTGATGCCGGGGCCGATGTTCTCGACCTCGGACACGATGCGCAGGCCGTCCTCGGCGAGCAGGTAGAACTCCGTGACCCGGCTCCCGTCGTTCGTCACCGAGAACACCAGGTGGCCCGACGGCGCCTCGGCCGCCGACACGTCGCACGCGTCGTCCGTCGAGCTCACCGTGAGCGCCGTCGGCCCGTCTGCCCCGGGGCTCGTCGCACCCGCCGGGTCGTTCGGCGTGCAGGCCGCGAGGGGGACGAGCAGGACGGCGGCAAGCAGCGGCGCGGCTGCGCGCGGGGCCGGGGTGCGGGTCATCGGTCTCCTCCGAGAGGTGCGGTGTTCGTGACGGGTACGGGCGCGGGCTTCGCCGGTGCGCCGGGGGACGGCCCGAACCACACGGTCCGGACGAAGAAGAACAGGGTGGGCAGCAGGTAGAGCCACCAGGCCGCGAGCTCGAGCCAGGTCGTGGCGGGCGAGAAGTTGAAGACGCCCTTGAGCACCGTGCCGTACCAGCTCGACGGCGGGACCTGCGCCGACACGTCGAACGCCAGGTTGCCCAGCCCCGGCAGGATGCCCGCCTCCTGGAGGTCGTGGACCCCGTAGGAGAGCACGCCCGCGGCGACCACGATGAGGAACAGCCCGGTCCAGGCGAAGAAGAGCCGCAGGTTCAGGCGGAGCGCCCCACGGTAGACGGCCCACGCGAGCCCGACCGCGACGGCGATGCCGAGCACGGCGCCCAGCAGGGGCCGGGTGGTCGCCCCGGTCGCCTGGGCGCCGGCCCACAGGAACAGCGCGGTCTCGAGCCCCTCGCGCCCGACGGCGAGCATCGCCATGACGACGACGGCCCACCGGCCTGCGGCGATCGCGTCGTCGAGCTTGTGCTGCAGGTCCGCCTTGAGGTGCCGCGCCGTGCGACCCATCCAGAAGATCATCCAGGTGATGAGCCCGACGGCGAGGATCGAGAGCGTGCCGCCGATCGCCTCCTGCGCCTCGAACGACAGCCCTTGGGGGCCGAACGTGAGCGCCGCGCCGAAGCCGAGGGAGACCAGCACGGCCACGCCGACGCCGGACCACAGCGCCGGGAGCAGGTCGCGGCGCCCGGTCTTGACCAGGTACGCGACGAGGATGGAGACGACGAGCGACGCCTCGAGCCCCTCGCGCAGACCGATGAGGAAGTTCGCGAACACGGATCCTGACCCTCCGGGACGTCCCGAGTCCTGGAGCAGGGGTACGGGAACCGATCGTTCAGGCCGCGCGTTATTAGGCCAGCCTGTGCTAACTCCGCAGATGCTACTCCTCGCCGCCGTCGGCTCCGACCCCATGGACCCGATGCGGACCGCCGCGGCCGTGATGGTCGTCACAGCGATCACCACGGCGGTCGTCGCCGGGTGCTGTGCGCGGGTGCCCTCACCGTGCTGCTCGTCACGTGGTTCCTCGGCGCGCCGACGACGCTGTCGACCCGGCGTCGCGCGAGTAGGCCGGTCGCTGCCCTGGAACGACGAAGGCCACGTCCGATCCCTCTGCGGGATCCGACGTGGCCTTCGACCGTTGACGGGTGGAGCTGAGGGGACTCGAACCCCTGACCCCCTGCATGCCATGCAGGTGCGCTACCAGCTGCGCCACAGCCCCGTGGATCTGCGAAGATCCTGGTCAAACACTGGATGAACACTCTGCTGAGCGGTTTCCCGTCCTGCGGAGCGTCGCTAGTCTACGCAGAAACCGGCTCCAGATTCCAATCCGGTCCCGCGTTCCACTCGTCGAGCGGGAACCCGGCGCCGACGTTGTGCGCCACGAGGCGCCACGCGGGCGTCGCAGCGGGCGCGGAGCGGTGCAGGTGGGACCAGTGGACGTTGTGCAGGCCGGAGATCCCGCGCCACCCCTCCGGGTCCAGCCCGAGCAGCGCGGTGACGGCGAGCGTGATCGCGGCGCCGTGAGACACGACGACGAGCGTGTCGTCGTGCTCCAGCGCCTCGACGTGCTCGGTGACGGCCTCCACGAGGCGCGCGGCGACGGCGGCCTTGGTCTCGGCGCCCGCGCGCGTGGGCTCCTCGCCCCGGCGCCACGCCGTGTACTCCTCGGGCCACCGCTCGGCGATCTCCGGGCCCGTCAGGCCCTCCCACTCCCCGAACCCGCGCTCGCGCAGCCGCGGGTCGAGCAGGACCTCCGCGCCGATCGCGCCCGCGTACGCGCGCGCGGTGTCGGTGGCCCGCACGAGGTCCGACGCGACGACGCGCGTCGCGCGGTGCGCGCTCGCGAGCGCCTTCGCGCCGTGCTCGGCCTGCCACTGCCCGACGCCGTCGAGCGGGATGTCGACCTGGCCCTGCAGGCGCATCGCGGCGTTGTACGCCGTCCGGCCGTGGCGCAGGAGGACGAGCGTGCCGGCGGTCACGCCAGGGGCTCCCCCGAGAGGCGGATGGCGCCGTCGCCGCGGGTCGTGTCGTCGGCGTCGCCAGCCGTGCCGTCGCCACCGCGCGCGTCCTCGGGGAGCTCGACGACGGGGCAGTCCTTCCACAGGCGCTCGAGCGCGTAGTAGACGCGGTCCTCGGAGTGCTGCACGTGCACGACGACGTCGCCGAAGTCGATGAGGACCCAGCGGGCCTCCTGCTTGCCCTCGCGACGGATCGGCTTGGACCCCGCCTTGAACATCGCCTCCTCGACCGCGTCGACGATCGCCGAGACCTGGCGCTCGCTCGACCCCGACGCGATGAGGAACACGTCCGTGAGGACGAGCTGCTCGCTCACGTCGAGCGCGATGATCTCCTCGGCCTTGCGGTCGGACGCCGCCCGCGCCGCGATGACGGCGAGCTCTACGGCTCGTTCGGTGGCAGTCACGTGTCTCCGTTCATGGTGCGGCCGTTCAGCGGCCGGTGTCGAGGGTGCCGGGGTCGTCCCACGTGGACACGGCGGTCGCCGCGGCGCTCGTGTCCTCGGTGGCGAGACCCGGGTCGTCGCGCGAGACGAGCGTCCACACGAGCAGGCCGAGGACGAACGCCACGGCGACGAGGATGAGGTAGTGCAGCCATGTGTACGAGGGGCCGCGCGGCTCGTCGTCGAGGTCGTCGTCCGCCTCGTCGTCGAGCTCGTCCGCGCGGGCGCGCACACGGGGGAAGAGGTCGTCGGACGGGCCGCCGGCCGCGACGGGTGCTGCGGCCGCCGTCTCGCGCACGCCGCCGAAGGGCGAGGCGGGCTCGCGGCCCGCGCTCGCGGGCTCGGGTGCCGAGCCCGAGGTGATCGCCGACCACGGGAGCGCGGCCCCCGGGGCCTCGGCGGGCGGAGCCGCGGGCCGCGCGGCAGCCGGCGTGCGCTCGGGCGCAGGCGCGGCGGTCGCACCCCACGGAGACGGAGCGGGTGCGGGAGCCGGCGTGGCGGGGGGCGCGGCCGGTGTCGCGGCGGGGGCTGAGAAGGCCGACAGCCGCTGCGGTTGGGCGGGCGGCGCCTCGGGCGCGCCGACCCGGCCGACCGGTGCGGACCCGAAGCCGGTCACGGGGGCGGACGGCGTCGGGGGCCGGACGGGGCCGGTGGCGCCCGGCACGGCGGGTCGCGGCGTGCCCGCAGGGGGTCGAGAGCTCGTGCGCGTCGGCACGACGGGCGTCGGGGCCGGCGGTCGGATCGCGACGCGCTCCGCCGTCTCCTGCACCGGGGTGAGGCGACCCGTCTCGTCGAGACCGCGCATGCCGCCCGAGGCGGCCGGCGGGCGGACGACGGACGGCTGCGACGGGTAGTCCGTCGGACCGGTCGTCTCGCGCAGGGTGCGGCGCGACGGCGGCGGGGTCGCCGGAGCAGCGGGCCGCGCCGGGGCAGGCTGCTGCCACCCGCCGGCGCCGGGCGCCGGGGCGGGTGGAGGCGTGCCGGGCTGCGCGGACCGCTCGGCCGCGGCCGCCTGCTCGCGCTCGCGCATCTCGCGCCGCGTGAGGGGGCGGACGGGCTGCATGTTGCTGCCGTTGTCACTCATCGTGCTGACCTCGATACAAACCGTGCTTGGCGATGTACTGGACCACGCCGTCCGGAACCAGGTACCACACCGGCTGGCCCGCCTCCGCACGCCGACGGCAGTCCGTCGACGAGATGGCGAGGGCCGGGACCTCGAGCATGGTGACCACGCCCGGCGGCAGACCCTCGACGCTCAGGCTGTGGCCCGGGCGGGAGACAGCCACGAAGTGTGCCATCTTCCACAGCTCGTCGGCATCCTTCCAGGTCAGGATCTGCTCGATCGCGTCCGCACCCGTGATGAAGAACAGCTCCGCGTCCGGGCGCGCGGCCCGCAGGTCGCGCAGCGTGTCGACCGTGAAGGTCAGTCCCGGCCGGTCGACGTCGACCCGGCTCACCGTGAACCGCGGGTTCGAGGCGGTCGCGATGACCGTCATGAGGTACCGGTGCTCGGCCGGGCTGACGCTCTGGTGCTGCTTGAACGACGGCTTGCCCGTGGGGACGAACACGACCTCGTCGAGGTCGAACCGCGCCGCGGCCTCGCTCGCCGCGACGAGGTGGCCGTGGTGGATGGGGTCGAACGTGCCACCCATCACCCCCAGGCGGGGACGGCGCGGGCTCATCGGGGCGTCATCGGTCGCGGGCGCTTCCGTCGTTCGCTATCAGTGCCGCGTGCCGACGCTGCGGAACGCGTAGGTCACGAGCAGCAGGGCCACGAGCCCGCCGAACCCGAGCAGCCCGTAGGCGAGCGGCGGGATGGGCAGGTGCGACGCGGCCTCGGCGCCTTCCTCGGCGGCCAGCACGACGGCAGAGATCACGACGTCCTCCTCGAAGGTCGTCCCCGGGGCGGACGGTGTCGTGCCGCGGTCCGGGGTGGTGCGGTGGAACGGTACGCCTGCCGGGACCGGCCCGACGGCGGACCGGACGGGCTCCGGTCGCCGACCAGTCTCTCACGACCGTCCGGCGGCCCGGTCCGGCAGGTATCAGGTACTTGCCGACGAACCGCGCGTCACGGACGAACGTGACCGTCGCCGTGCACGACCCATTTCGTCGTCGTGAGCTCGGCGAGGCCCATGGGGCCGCGCGCGTGGAGCTTCTGCGTCGAGATGCCGATCTCCGCGCCGAGGCCGAACTGGCCGCCGTCGGTGAACCGCGTCGACGCGTTGACCATGATGGCGGCCGAGTCGAGCTCCGCGACGAACCGCTCCGAGGACGCGAGGTCGCGCGTGACGATCGCCTCGGTGTGCCCGGACGTCCACGTGCGGACGTGCTCGATCGCGGCGTCGAGGTCGTCGACCACGCGCACGGCGATCTCCGGCGCGAGGTACTCGGTCGCCCAGTCCTCGTCGGTGGCCGCGAGCACCTCGGTACCCTCGGGCGCGAGGCCGGCCGTGCGGTCGTCGCCGTGCACGACGACGCCGGCCGCGGTCAGCGCGGCGAGGGCGGCCGGCAGGAAGTCGGGCGCGGCGTCCGCGTGGACCAGGAGCGTCTCGGCGGCGTTGCACACGCCCACCCGCTGCGTCTTGGCGTTGAGCAGGATCTCGAGCGCCATCGCCCGGTCGGCGCTCGCGTCCACGTACACGTGGACGTTGCCGACGCCGGTCTCGATGACGGGCACGGTCGACTCACGCACCACCGTGCGGATGAGGTCGGCGCCGCCGCGCGGCACCAGCACGTCGACGAGCCCGCGCGCGTGCATGAGCGCGACGGCGCCCGGACGGCCGTGGCGGTCGATCGACTGCACGAGGTCGCCGGGAAGCCCCTGCCCCTCGAGCGCGCGGGCGAGCACGCCCACGATCACCTCGTTGGAGCTCGCGGCCGCGGAGCCGCCGCGCAGGATCACGGCGTTGCCGCTCTTCAGCGCGAGCCCCGCGGCGTCGACCGTCACGTTGGGCCGCGCCTCGTAGATCATGCCGACGACGCCCATCGGCACGCGGAGCTGGCGCAGGCGCAGCCCGTTCGGCAGCGTCGATCCGCGCACGACCTCGCCCACCGGGTCCGGCAGGCCCGCGAGGGCGCGCACCGCGTCGGCGATCGCGACGATGCGGGGGCCGTCGAGCGCGAGCCGGTCGAGCAGGCCCTCGCTCATGCCGTTCGCGCGCTCGCGCGCGAGGTCGACGGCGTTCGCGGCCACGATCTCGTCCGTCGCCGCGACGAGCGCGTCGGCGAGCGCGAGGAGCGCGGCGTCCTTGGTCGCGCGCGTGGCCGTCGCCAGGGTGCGCGAGGCGACCTTGGCGCGGCGCGCGACGTCCTCGACGGCGGTCGCGACGTCGCTCCCGGTGCCGGCTGCGGCCGGACCGGCGGGCTGGGGCTCGGTGGCGCCCGCGACGACGGGCGCGTCCTCGGTGGTGGTCATGGACCGAGCCTACGTCGGTCGGCCTCGCGCCGGGGGCGCCGTCCGACGGCCGGTCAGCGGCCCCGCTTGCGCACCAGGACGAGGTCGTCGCGGTGCACGACCTCGCGGTCGTAGCCCTCGCCCAGCTCGGCCCGCAGCTCGCCCGTCGACCGGCCGAGGAGGTCGGGGATGTCACGGGACTCGAACGCGACGAGCCCGCGGGCGACCACACGCCCGTCCGAGGCCACGAGCTCGACCGGGTCCCCGGCGTCGAACTCCCCCTCGACGGCCGTGACCCCCGCGGGCAGGAGCGACGCGCGCCCGCCCTGCACGGCCTGCACCGCGCCGTCGTCGAGGACGAGCCGACCGCGGGTTCGCGCGGCGTGCGCGAGCCAGAGCCGACGCCGGGTCGTCCGCTTGCCGGTCGCGGCGAACCAGGTCCCGACCGCGTCGCCCGCGAGCGCGGCGGCCGCGTTCTGCGCCTGGGTCAGCACCACCGGGATGCCCGTACCGGTCGCGATGGAGACGGACTCGAGCTTGGTGAGCATGCCGCCCGTCCCGACCGCGCTCCCCCGGCCCGTGACCTCGATGCCCTCGATATCGGCCGCCGAGCGCACCTCGGCGATCCGCCGCGTGCCCGGGCGTGAGGGCGGGCCGTCGTACAGGCCGTCGACGTCGGTGAGCAGCACCATCGCGTCGGCGCGCACGAGGTGGGAGACGAGCGCGGCGAGGCGGTCGTTGTCGCCGAACCGGATCTCGTCCGTCGCGACGGCGTCGTTCTCGTTGACGATCGGCACGACGCCGAGGTCGAGCAGTCGCTCGAGCGAGCGCTGGGCGTTGCGGTAGTGACCGCGGCGCACGGTGTCCTCCGCGGTGAGCAGCACCTGCCCGACGCGCAGCCCGTGCCCCGCGAACGCCTCGGTGTAGCGGGCGACGAGCATGCCCTGGCCGACCGAGGCGGTCGCCTGCGCCGTCGCGAGGTCGCGCGGTCGGCTCGCGAGCCCCAGGGGGCCGAGGCCGGCGGCGATCGCTCCGGACGTGACGAGCACGACCTGGCCGCCCGCCGCGCGTCGGGCCGCGAGCACGTCGACGAGCGCGCGCAGGGCGGTGAGATCGAGGTGCCCGTCCGGGCCCGTGAGCGAGGACGAGCCGATCTTCACCACCACGCGGTGGGCGGAGGCGATCTCGGAGCGGGAGGACAGCGCGTTCACGCGCCCATCATCGCCGCTCGCCGCTCCCGGGCGCGCAGGATTTCACGGACCAGGACGCCCCGAACCGGTTGTGGGCGGGGAATGGGCCCGGTCCCCTCGTGGGGACCGGGCCCATTCCCCGCCCACAGCGGATATCCGCGTCAGTCCGCGTCGGGGTCCGTCCACGTGCCGGCCTCGCGCTCGGTCCACAGCTCGCGACGCGCCTCGGCCTTGGCGTCCATGCGCTCGTGGTGCTCGCGACGCTTCTCCGAGCGCGTCGGGCGCAGGCGCTCGTCGAGACGGTTGTCGGAGCCGCGCGGGCCGCCGAGCAGCTCGGAGCCGGTCATGAGCGTCGGCTCCCAGTCGAAGACGACGGCGTTGGCGTCGGTGCCGATGCGCACCTCGTCACCCCCGACGGCCCCGGCGGCGAAGAGCTTCTCCTCCACGCCCAGGCGGGCGAGACGGTCGGCGAGGTAGCCGACAGCCTCGTCGTTGCTGAAGTCCGTCTGGCGCACCCAGCGCTCGGGCTTGGCGCCGCGCACCTCGAACCAGTAGTCCGTGGCCCCGCCCTTGCGCGTGACGGTGAACCCGGCCTCGTCGACGGCGCGGGGCCGCAGCACGACGCGCGTCGGCTCCGGCGCGGGCGCCTCGGCACGGGCCTTCTCGACGAGCTCGGCGAGCGCGTAGGTCAGCGGGCGCAGGCCCTCGTGGCTGGCCGTCGAGATCTCGAACACGCGCAGGCCGCGCGCCTCGAGGTCGGGCTTGACCAGGTCGGCGAGCTCGCGCGCCTCGGGCACGTCGATCTTGTTGAGGACGACGAGCCGGGGCCGCTCGGTCAGCGGCACGCGGCCGCCCTCGATGTCGAGGTCCTGGGCGTAGGCGGCGAGCTCCGCCTCGATGACGTCGAGGTCGCTGATCGGGTCGCGGCCCGGCTCGAGCGTCGCGCAGTCGAGGACGTGCACGATCACGGCGGTGCGCTCGATGTGGCGCAGGAACTCGAGCCCGAGGCCCTTGCCCTCGCTCGCGCCCGGGATGAGGCCGGGGACGTCCGCGACGGTGAACCGGGCGGAGCCCGCCTGCACGACGCCGAGGTTCGGCACGAGCGTCGTGAACGGGTAGTCGGCGATCTTGGGCCGCGCGGCCGAGATCGCGGCGACGAGCGACGACTTGCCGGCGCTGGGGTACCCGACGAGCGCAACGTCGGCGATCGTCTTCAGCTCGAGGACGACGTCCCGCTCCTCGCCCGGCTCGCCCAGCAGCGCGAAGCCCGGCGCCTTGCGGCGCGGCGACGAGAGCGCGGCGTTGCCGAGCCCGCCGCGACCGCCCTCGGCGACGACGTACTCCGCGCCGTCGCCCACGAGGTCGGCGAGGACGGCGCCGTCCGCCGTCTTGACGACGGTGCCGTCCGGCACGCGCAGGACGAGGTCCTCGCCGTTCGCGCCGTCGCGGTCGTCGCCCATGCCCTGGGTGCCCGACGTCGCGTGCCGGTGCGGCGAGTGGTGGTACTCGAGCAGCGTCGTGGTCTGCGCGTCGACCACGAGGCGCACGGTCCCGCCGTCACCGCCGTTGCCGCCGTCGGGGCCGGCGAGCGGCTTGAACTTCTCGCGACGGACCGAGGCGCACCCGTTCCCGCCGTTGCCGCCGGAGACGTGCAGGACGACACGGTCGACGAAGCTGGCCATGGAACGATCCTCTCAGAGGTGGGTGTGCGAGAAACAGCAGGAGGGGCGCACCGCGTCGGTGCGCCCCTCCTGCTCGAAGCCTGTGGCTGTCGCTCAGCCCTCGACGGCGACGATGTCGATGACCTTGCGGCCACGACGCGTGCCGAACTGGACCGCACCGGCGGCCAGGGCGAACAGCGTGTCGTCCTTGCCGCGGCCGACGTTCTCACCGGGGTGGAAGTGCGTGCCGCGCTGGCGGACGATGATCTCGCCCGACTTGACGACCTGACCGCCGAAGCGCTTCACGCCGAGGCGCTGGGCGTTGGAGTCGCGACCGTTGCGCGAGGAGCTCGCGCCCTTCTTGTGTGCCATGACGAACCTGCTTTCGTGCTGGTTGCTGAGGGAGGGTGCCGGTCGGCGCGGGCGGCCCGTGGCCGCTACCTCGCGCCGGGCGAGGTCACTTGATGCCGGTGACCTTGAGGCGGGTCAGCTGCTGACGGTGACCCTGACGACGGCGGTAACCGGTCTTGTTCTTGTACCGCAGGATCGTGATCTTCGGACCCTTCTCGTCCCGCACGACCTCGGCGGTGACCTTGACCTTCGCGAGCTTCGCCGCGTCGGTGGTCACCTTCTCCCCGTCCACCAGCAGGAGAGCGGGCAGCTCGAGGGACTCACCGACCTTGGCGGACACCCGGTCCACCACGACGATGTCGCCGACTGAAACCTTCTCCTGGCGGCCACCGGCCTTGACGATCGCGTACACCACGTTGCTGCTCATCTCTCCTAGTCTTGGCGTGCTCGTCACGGCGAGTTCGTCTTGGAGACTCCGGCCACGCCGCGGCGTGCGAGTGCGAGTCGTCCGTGGGCACACGGGACCGGCGCGCCTGGGCGCGCCGACGTTCAAGACTACGGATCCCCGGCGCGCAGGTCAAATGGCGCGTGCCGGTACCGCGCACGACGACGCGCGCGCAGGCCCGCCTCGGTCGCGACGGCCCCGGGAGGCCTTCTCACTCGAGGACGAACGTCACCTCGAGGACGACCTGCCAGGCGACGATGCGCCCGTCCTCGATGTCAACCTTCTGCTCCTTGACCCACGCGCCGGAGACGTTGCGCAACGTGCTCGCCGCGCGCTCGACCCCGACGCGGACGGCGTCCTCGAAGCTCGTGTCCGACCGCGCGCTGAGATGCGTGATCCGTGCCACCGTGCCGCTCATGCCGTGCTCCCCGGTTCCGGGCGGGCGCACCGGTGCGCCCGCGCACCTCTCGAGCATCCCGCCGCCCGCCCGGCCCCGCCACCCGGAGCGAGGGCCCCTCCGGTGCCACGCGGGCGTCCGACCGGGCAGGCGCGGCCCGGTCGTGCCTACGCTGGCCGGGGAGGTGGTCGCATGCGCTCCGCGAGCCCGCCGGGCGGCACCTCCGGTCACGCCCGGGACGCCGTCGCCGCCGCGATGCGCGTCGTGGACCGCCGCGCGTTCGTCCCCCGCGCGCAGCGCCGCTGGGCGGGCCAGGACCGCCCGCTCGCCATCGGGCACGGCCAGACGAACTCGCAGCCGTCGACCGTCGCGGCGATGCTGCGGCTGCTCGACGTCGCCCCCGGGGACGGGGTGCTCGACGTCGGGTCCGGCTCCGGGTGGACGACGGCGCTGCTCGCCGTCCTCGTCGGGCCGGCGGGACACGTGCTGGGGGTCGAGCGCGACCCCGACCTCGCCGCGTGGGGCGCGGCGAACCTCGCGACGGCGCACTCGCCGTGGGCGCGCATCGTGACGGCGCCGCGGGGGGTGCTCGGCACGCCGGGCGAGCGCTACGACCGGATCCTCGTGTCCGCCGCGGCCGACACGCTCCCCGAGGCCCTCGTGGGCCAGCTCGCGCCGGGCGGCCGCATGGTGATCCCCATCCGGCACACGATGGTGCTCGTCGAGGCCGCGCCGAGCGTGCCCGGCGAGCCCGACGAGCCCGGCCGCGTCCGCCTCAGCGAGCACGGTTCCTACTCGTTCGTCCCGCTCGTCGAGGACCCGCCCGGCCCGACCGGGTCGCCCGGCTGAGACCGCCACGGCGCCCCGGGCAGGTGCGCGCGGCAGCGCGCCTCGTAGCTCTCCGCGCCGCCGACGTGCGCCGCTGCCGGGACGAGCGGGTCGTGCGACCCCGGACCTGCCGCGACGGCCTCCGGCGCCACCCGTACGTGGAACGCCGCGTCCTCGCCGCACACCGCGCACACGGCCGTGAGCTTGTCGACGCGCTCGGCGAGGGCCGCGAGCGTGGGCAGGGGCTCGAACGGGCGTGCGTCGAACGTCACGTCGAGCCCCGCGACGACCACCACCACCCCGTCGTCCGCGAGGCGCTGGACGACGTCGACGAGGTCCGGCCCGAAGAAGTGGGCCTCGTCGACCGCGACGAGGTCGAGCGGGGCGCCGTCGCGCACCAGGCGCGCGAGGTCGGCCGCGTCGCGGGCCGTCCGCGACGGGATCGCCAGACCGGAGTGCGAGCTCACCGTGCCGGTCCCCCGCCGGGTGTCGAGGACGTGGCCGACCACCTCGACCCGTCGTCCCGCGACCTCGGCGCGGCGCACCCGGCGCAGCAGCTCCTCGGTCTTGCCCGCGAACATGGGGCCGCACACCACCTCGACCCGCCCGCCCGCGCGAGGCGAGGCGTCCGGGAGTCGCGCGGCGCCGCTCATGCGAGCAGTGAACCACCGACGCACCGGCGCCGCGCGACGCGGAGCCGATGCCGCCCGGTCAGTGGTGCCGGGCCGAGCCGTTCGACGGCGGGCGGACGGGGAGCGGCTTGGGCTCCCCCGCCGGGCCGAGGACCGAGACGCGGTCAGGCGCGCCGGGGCGGGCGACGTCGCGACGCCTGAGGAGCGTGGTCCCGGGCGACCCGGGACCCTCGGCGTCGGAGGCACGGCCCGCGGGCTCCGCGGTCACCGCCGCCGGGGGCGCGGTGTCCCCGGCGTCTGCTGGGGCGGCAGGAGCCACCGGGGCGGGTGCGGGGTCGCGCCGCTCGACGTCGCGCGCAGGCTCCGCGACCGGCGCGACCGTCGCCCCTGCGGCGATCCCGGCGAGGCCCGCCCCGCCGACGCCCGGGACGGAGCGCACGAGCGGGAGCTCGCGCGTGCCGGTGCCCGCGGGACGCGCGGACTCCTGGGCGCGCTCCCGCGCCGGCTCCTCCTCGGCGTCGCGCTCCCCCGAGGGCGCGGCGGGAGCGGGCGGAGTCGCGGCCTCGCGCCGCGCGGGCGCGGGCGGGACGACGTCGGCCGGCCGGGTGCCGCGGGCACCGAGCGCCGGGTCGGCGGGCAGGATGCCACGGTTGAGCTCGCCGTAGGGCACGTGGACCGACGGGGCGACGCGTCGTGCGGCCTCGACGACGGCCCGCTGGTCGTCGAAGAAGATGTGCGGGCGCAGCACCTCGAGCACGCCGTCCTTGTCCACGCCGCCCAGGAAGAACGCGTCGTCGACGGTGACGCCCCAGGACGACAGCGTCGCGACCGCGCGCTCGTGGGCCGGGGCGGACCGCGCCGTGACGAGCGAGACGTGCACGCGCGGCTGGTACGACGCGTCGGCCGCCTGCCGCTCGCGCTCGACGACCTGGACGCGGTGGATGCCGACGAGGAGCTCGCGCAGCGGGCCGCGCCCGAGCGGGACGTCGGCGTTGAGCTCCTCGTGCTCGCGGAACGACGCGAGGCCGCCGTCCTGGAAGCGGCGCTCCGACGAGTCGTCCGCGAGCACGCCGTCGAAGTCGAACGCGATGCGCAGCTCGTCGCCGGCCTCGTCCGCGAACGTCGGGTCCAGCACGTACCCGGCCGGCAGGCCGAGGTCGACCGCGTCGCGCACGGACCGCTCGTCGGCGGAGAGGAACAGGTCGACGTGCAGCGGCCGGATGAACTCGTGCGGGCTGCGGCCCTGGCGGAAGACGGCGCGCGTGATGTCGAGGTCATGGTGCCGGATCGAGCGCATGACCCGCAGGCCCGTCTCCGGCGAGTTGCGTGACATGACGATGACCTCGACGAGCGGGTCGTCCGCCGCTGGCGCCAGGTCGTTCAGCGCGAGCAGACGGCGCACGAACCCGAAGGCGACGCCCGGGGCCAGCGCGTCGTCGCGATGGCGCTCCTGGAAGTCGCGGTACGCCGCCTCCCCCTGCGTACGGAACACGCGGTCGGACTCGGTGAGGTCGAACAGTGCGGACGAGGCGACGCCGACGACGAGGCGGCCAGAGAGGTCGTAACCCATGGCGGCATGATGCCAGGTGCAGGTGACGGGGACGAAGACGCCTCTGAGCCGGTCACGAGCCGGTCAGGCCCGGAGGGCCCACTCCCGGCGCAGGACGCCCAGGACGACCGCGTCGTACCGCGCGCCGTCGACGACGCGCGCGTCGCGGAACCGGCCCTCCTCGACGAGACCGAGCGCTCGGCCGGCGCCGAGCATCGCGGCGTTCCCGGACCACGTCGCGAGGTCGAGGCGGACCCAGTCAGTCACCGAGAACAGGTAGGTGATCCACGCGCCGAGCGCGTCGCGGCCCAGGCCGCGGCCGCGCACCGCGGGGTCGTAGAGGCCGATGCCCACGCGCGCCCACTGCGTCTCCGCCGACTCCCAGTACCAGGAGCACGTCCCGACGAGCCGGTCCTCCTCGTCGGCGACCACGACGCGCCGCGGCGGGAGGCCGTCGTCGGCCAACCCGTCCGGGCGGGCTGCCTGGCCGGCGGCCGCGCGCGCGAGGCGCGCCACCGCCGCGTCGGACGCGGCGTCGTCGGGCACGGGGTAGTACGGCCCGTCCCACCGGTGCCACTCGTGCTCCGGGCGCAGCCACGCGCGGTACGCGGCGAGGTCGTCCGCGCGCCACCCGCGCAGGCGGGCGCGGGCCCCGGCGGCGTACAGCGGTACGCCGCCGGGTGCGGCCCCCGTCACTCCTCGCCGGGCTCCGCGTGCGCGTCGTCCGCGGGGATCGACGCGGGGTCCGCGCCGTCGTGCTCGTGCTCGTGAGCGTGCGCCGCGGCCGCGGCGATCGTCGCGAGCGTGGCCTTCACGGCCGCACGCGCCTCCGAGGTGACCTCCGGGAGCACCGGGACGGCCGCCTGCGGGAGGGTGATCGCGGTGTCCTTGGCCGCCGTGGTGCCGGAGCCCGACCCTCGCTTGCGGCGCGACCGCGAGCGGCCGGCCTCGGCCGGCTCCTCGACGGCAGGGCTGCTGCCCGTGCCGCTGCCGTGGTCGTGACCCCCACGACCGTTGCCGCCCGACTTCTCGATCGGGTCGGTGTGCACGATGAACCCGCGCCCGTGGCAGTGCTCGCACGTCTCGCTGAACGCCTCGACGAGCCCCTGGCCGACGCGCTTGCGCGTCATCTGCACGAGCCCGAGCGACGTGACCTCGGCGACCTGGTGCTTGGTCCGGTCGCGGCCCAGGCACTCGACGAGGCGACGCAGCACGAGGTCACGGTTGGACTCGAGCACCATGTCGATGAAGTCGATGACGATGATGCCGCCGATGTCGCGCAGCCGGAGCTGGCGGACGATCTCCTCGGCCGCCTCCAGGTTGTTGCGCGTCACCGTCTCCTCGAGCGTGCCGCCCGAGCCGGTGAACTTGCCCGTGTTGACGTCGACGACGGTCATCGCCTCGGTGCGGTCGATGACGAGCGAGCCACCGGAGGGCAGCCAGACCTTGCGGTCCATCCCCTTGGCGAGCTGCTCGTCGACGCGGTGCACCGTGAAGACGTCCTGCGTGCCCGTCCACTTCGAGACGCGCTCGCGCAGGTCCGGCGCGAGCTCCTCGACGTACGAGGAGATCTCGCTCCACGCACCGTCGCCCTCGACGACGAGCGAGCTGAAGTCGTCGTTGAAGATGTCGCGGACCACGCGGATCGCGAGGTCGGGCTCGCCCTGGAGGAGCGCCGGCGCCGAGGCGCTCTTCGACTTCCTCTCGATGGCCTCCCACTGCCCGCGCAGCCGCTCGACGTCGGCGCGCAGCTCCTCCTCGCTCGCGCCCTCGGCGGCGGTGCGCACGATGACGCCCGCGCCGTCGGGCACGACCTCCTTGAGGATCTTCTTGAGGCGGTTGCGCTCCGTGTCGGGCAGCTTGCGGCTGATGCCCGTCATGCCGCCGCCCGGCACGAACACGAGGTAGCGGCCCGCGAGCGTGATCTGCGACGTGAGGCGGGCGCCCTTGTGCCCGATCGGGTCCTTGGTCACCTGGACGAGCACGGAGTCGCCCGACTTGAGCGCCTGCTCGATGCGGCGCGGCTGGCCCTCGAGCCCGGCCGCGTCCCAGTTCACCTCGCCCGCGTACAGCACGGCGTTGCGGCCCTTGCCGACGTCGATGAACGCCGCCTCCATGCTGGGCAGCACGTTCTGGACCCGGCCCAGGTAGACGTTGCCCGCCATGGACGCCTGCGACTGCTGGGAGACGTAGTGCTCGACGAGCACCCCGTCCTCGAGCACGGCGATCTGCGTCCGGCCCGCGCGCTCGCGCACGACCATCGACCGCTCGACCGCCTCACGGCGCGCGAGGAACTCCGCCTCGGTGATGATCTGGCGGCGACGCCCCGCGTCCCGGCCCTCACGGCGGCGCTGGCGCTTCGCCTCCAGGCGCGTCGATCCCTTGAGCGCCGTGACCTCGTCGGCCAGGCTGCGCTCGCGCGGCCGCGAACGGGTCGAGGAGCTCTCGCCGCTCTCGCCCCGCCCACCGCGGCGGCGACGGCGGCGACGGCGGCTGCTGCCCGCCTCGTCCTCGCCGGGCTCGGCGTCGGCGGAGTCGTGCTCGGTCTCGTCGGCCTCGGCGTCCGCGCCGGTGTCGGCCGGCTCGTCGCCCTCGGCGGGGGTCTCGTCGCTCTCGTCCTGCTCGCGACCCGCGTCCGGACGACCGCGGCGACCGCGGCCACCACGGCGACGGCGACGGCGAGGACCGGACTCGGCCTCGTCGGACGCGGCCTGGTCCTCGGGCTCGTCGGGCTCGGCCTCGTCCAGGTCGACGAAGTCCTCCGGGCCGAACGCGTCGTCGGGGAGCTCGACCCCCTCGGCGACGAGCTCCGACTCGATGGCCTCGATCTCCTCGACGGCCGCAGCGTCCTCGCCCGTGAGCGCGACCTCGACCGTCACGTCCTCCGGGCGCTCCGGCGCCACCGGGGCGGCCGCGGACTTCTTCGGGGACCGCTCGCGCGGCTCGACCACGACGGGAGCTGCCTCGGCCGCAGGGGTCGGCTCGACGTGACGCGGCGGGCCGGCCGGGCTCTGGGCGCGGCGGGGTCGGCGCGGCGCGGCCGCGGGATCGGGCGCCTGGAAGAGCAGGGCGGTCGTCGCGAGCCGCGGCGTGCTCGTGCCCGCACCGGTCGCGGCGGGCGAGACGGGCGCCCCGGGAGCGGCCGCGGGCGCCGGTGCGTCGCTGGACGTCGCCTCCGCCGCCTCCTGCGGCTCGAGCACGGCCTCGGCCGTGGCCGCCTTCGAGGTCGCGCGGCGCGAGCGGCGCGCGGGCTTCTTCGGCGCATCCTGGGGGGCGGGCGCGTCCGCCTCGGCGGGCGGCACGGTCGCCTCGGCGGCGACGGTCGGCGCGTCGGCGGTCGGCGTCGCCTCCGCGGCAGGAGCCTCCGCCGCGGGGGCCGTCGTGGTCGGGGCACCGGCCGCGGCGGTCGCGCGGCGCGAGCGGCGCGCGGGCTTCTTCTCCGCGGGAGCCTCGGTCGCGGCACCGACGGGCTCTGCGGCCTCGGCAGGCGCGGCCTCCGGCGCCTCGATCACCTTCGCGTCCACCGTCGCGTCGTCCGCCGGGGCCGCCTTGCGCGTCGTCCGGGTGCGCTTGGTCTTGCGCGGCGCGTCGGTCGTGCCGAGCAAGGCGTCCGCGTCCGGGCCGGCGGTCGCGGGAGGCGCCTGCTCCGCGGCGGGGGCCGCGCTCAGCCCGAACTCCGAGAGCACGTCGAGCGGGGCGTCGGGCGCGGTGGTCGCGGGCTTCCTCGCGCCGCCCTGGGCGCGGCGCGCGGTGCGGCCACGGCCCTTCGCTGCGGTCGCCTCCGGTGCCGCCTCGGGCTCGGAGGTCACCGCGGCGTCGTCGACCGCGGGCTCGGCGGACGCGGACGTGGTCCGGGTCGCGCGGCGCGAGCGGCGCGCGGGCTTCTCCTCGGCCGCGTCGGGGACTGCCGGCGCGGCGGCCGGGTTCGAGTCCGCGAGCGCCGCGGGCGCCTCGGCGGAGGCGGTCGCACCCCCGGCCGTCGCGACCGGCGCCTGGGGCGGCGCCGCGCTGCGCGTGGCGCGGCGGCGGGCGGGCTTGCGCCCGGCCGGAGTCGAGCTCTCGGCCCGGTCGGGGGCCGCCGCGGCGTCCGCCGTCGACTCGGAGGGGGTGTTGTCGGAAGTGCTGTCGAGCGTCACGCGTCGTGCTCCTGCTGCCACAGGGACCGCCCCGCACCGTGCGGCCCCTCGGGGCGGTCGGTCGTCGCTCGTGACGAGCGCACCGGAGCGCGTCGTCCGGCGACGGAAGTCGTCGGCCACGGTCGCGGTCCGCGTGCGCGGCGCGGGCGCCTGCCACCGGGCCCTTCGCCCCGGTCGGCGCTCCGACTGCCGCGGTCCGCTGGTGCCGCGATCTCGTGCTCGTCGGGAGGGCGATGCGGTGCCCACCCGGCTCCGCCCAGTATCGCACAGGGGCGCGAACGAACCTGGGCGACACGCACCGCGCCCCGGGCCGCGGGTCCCGGCAGATCAGGACCATGGTCCCGGAGGCTTGTGAACATAGTCACAAGCGGTCGATTTTCAGCACTTGGCGTCATCTCCCGCCCTGCTGATGGGGCAGATTGGGCCTACCGTCGGAGCATGGGCGGTCCTCCCCCGGACCGTCCTGACCGGCGTCGTAGCTCAGCACCTCCCCCTGAAGCCCGCCGACCCGTCGGCCCCCCGAGGAGCGCACGTGGAAGCCCTGGATCTCGCCCGGTGGCAGTTCGCCATCACGACCGTCTACCACTTCATCTTCGTCCCGTTGACCATCGGGCTGGCACCCCTCGTCGCGATCATGCAGACGGCCTGGGTCCGCACCGGCAACGAGCGGTGGCTGCGCCTGACCAAGTTCTTCGGCAAGCTCCTGCTCATCAACTTCGCGCTCGGCGTCGTCACCGGCATCGTGCAGGAGTTCCAGTTCGGCATGAACTGGAGCGAGTACTCGCGCTTCGTCGGCGACGTGTTCGGTGCGCCGCTCGCGATGGAGGCGCTCGCCGCGTTCTTCATCGAGTCGACGTTCCTCGGGCTGTGGATCTTCGGCTGGGACCGCCTCAACAAGAAGGTGCACCTCGCGTGCATCTGGGCCGTGGCGATCGCGACGAACCTCTCCGCGTTCTTCATCCTCGCCGCGAACTCGTGGATGCAGCACCCGGTCGGCGCGATCTTCAACCCCGAGACCGGGCGCGCCGAGATGAACGACATCGGCGCCGTCCTCACGAACAACACGCTGTGGGCCGCGTTCCCGCACCAGATCACGGCGACCTTCCTCACCGCGGGCACGTTCGTCACGGGCATCGCGGCCTGGTGGATGGTCCGCCTCGTGCGCACACGCAAGGCGGAGAACGTCGAGCTCGCGCGCGACGTCTACCGCCCGGCCGTCACGCTCGGCGTCATCGCCATGCTCGTCGGCGGGCTCGGGGTCGCCGTCTCCGGCGACATCCAGGGCAAGATCATGTACGAGCAGCAGCCCGGCAAGATGTCGTCGGCCGAGGCGCTCTGCCAGGGCTCGGAGGGTGCCGCGTTCTCCATCCTCACGATCGGCGACCTGTCGAACTCGTGCGAGAACGTCCGGCACCTCATCGAGATCCCCGGTCTCGCGTCCTACCTCGGCACCGGCCACTTCTCCGGGCCGGAGAGCTACCTGCCCGGCGTCGAGGACGTCCAGGAGCAGATGACCGAGCGCTACGGCGACGTCACCGCCACCGGCGACCCCGTCACGTACACGCCGAACCTCGCGATGACCTACTGGTCCTTCCGGCTCATGATCGGCATGGCCGCCGGCTCCGTGCTCCTCGCGCTCATGGCGCTGTGGCTCACCCGCAAGGGCCGTGTCACCGACAACGTGTGGTTCGCGCGCGTCGGGCTCATCGCCATCCCCATGCCGTTCCTCGCGAACTCGTTCGGCTGGATCTTCACCGAGATGGGCCGCCAGCCGTGGGTCGTCGCCCCGAACCCCACGGGCATCGACCAGATCCGCCTGCTCACCGAGCGGGGCGTGTCCACGGTGGTGAGCCCCGGTGTCGTCCTGACGTCGATGATCGTCTTCACGCTCCTGTACGGCGCGCTCGCGGGCGTCTGGTTCACGCTCATGCGCCGCTACGCGATCGAGGGGGTACCGCTGGTGGTGCACGACGAGTCGCCCGAGGCGCAGGAGCCGCCCGACGACGGCACCGAGGCCGCAGACCGCCCGCTGTCCTTCGCGTACTGACGCGCCCGGACCCGTCCAGAATCTCAGGAGAACACCACCGTGGATCTCGCCGTCGTCTGGTTCGTGCTCATCGCGGTCCTGTGGACCGGCTACCTCGTGCTCGAGGGCTTCGACTTCGGGGTCGGCATGCTGCTGTCGATCCTCCCGCGCGGCGACAAGGAGCACCGCGAGAAGGAGCGCCGCGTCCTCATCAACACCATCGGCCCCGTCTGGGACGGGAACGAGGTCTGGCTGCTCACCGCGGGCGGCGCGACCTTCGCCGCCTTCCCCGAGTGGTACGCGACCCTCTTCTCCGGCTTCTACCTGCCGCTCCTGCTCATCCTCGTCGCGCTCATCGTGCGCGGCGTGGCGTTCGAGTACCGCGGCAAGATCCGCGACGAGGGCTGGGCGCGGCGCTGCGACGTCGCGATCCAGGTCGGGTCGTGGGTGCCCGCCGTGCTGTGGGGCGTCGCGTTCGCCAACCTCGTGCGCGGCGTGCAGCTCGACGCCGACCACCAGTTCGTGGGCGGCTTCTTCTCCCTCCTGTCCCCGTTCGCGCTCCTCGGCGGCCTGGTGACGCTGAGCCTGTTCCTGCTCCACGGTTCCGTGTTCGTCGCCCTGAAGACCGACGGCGAGATCCGCGCCCGGGCCCGGCAGCACGCCTCGGTCTTCGGCGTCGCGGCGCTCGTGCTCGCGGGCGGCTGGGCCGTGTGGGCCCAGGTCGCCTACTCCGTCCCCTGGACGTGGGCCGCCGTCGTGCTCGCGGCGGGCGGCCTCGTGGCGGCGCTCGTCGCCAACCGCCGGGGCGCCGAGGGCTGGGCGTTCACGGCCTCCGCGGTGACGATCGTCGCGGCCGTCGTCCTGATCTTCGGGTCGATGTACCCGGACGTCATGCCCGCCGTCGACCCGGCGAACTCGCTGACGATCCACAACGCGTCGTCCACCGACTACACGCTGACCGTGATGACGTGGGTCGCGGTGATCCTCACGCCGCTCGTCATCGCCTACCAGTCGTGGACCTACTGGGTGTTCCGGCGCCGTCTGTCGACCACGGACATCCCCGCGCCCGCCGGTCTCTCGCTCAAGAAGGTCCGCGAGGCGGCGTTCGGCGGGGCGTCGTCGGGCGGCTCGGCGGGCCGCGACCTCGGGACCGGCGGGTCGGGAGACGCGTGAAGCCGCTCGACCCGCGGCTCCTGCGCCACGCGCGGGCCGCGCGAGGGTACGTCGTCCTGACGGCGGTGCTGGGGTTCGCCACGGCGGCCCTGGTGGTCGCCCAGGCGGTCGTCCTCGCGTCGGTCCTCGCGCCGGCGATCCAGGGGACGGCCGACCTGGCCGACCTCGGGCCGCGGGTCGGGCTGCTCGCCGGGGTCGTCGCGGCCCGGGCGGCGACGTCCTGGGCGCAGGAGCGGTTCGCGCTGCGCGCCGCGACGCGCACGGTGGCCGAGCTGCGCGAGCAGGTCGTCACGCACGCGGTGGCCCTCGGGCCGCGCTGGCTCGCGTCGGGGCGCGGACCCGAGGTCGCGACGCTCGCGACGCGCGGGCTCGACGCCCTCGAGCCGTACATGGTGCGCTACCTGCCCCAGCTGCTGCTCGCCGCGACGGTCACGCCCGCGACGCTCGCCGTCGTGCTCGGGCTCGACTGGGTCTCGGCGGTGATCATCGCCGTGACCATCCCCCTCGTCCCGATCTTCATGGTCCTCGTCGGGCGGCTCACGGCCGGGACCTCAGAACGGCGCCTCGTCGTCATGCAGCGGCTCGGCGCACAGGTCCTCGACCTGCTCGCCGGCCTGCCGACTCTCCTCGCGTTCGGGCGCGCGCGCGGCCCGGAGCGGCGCGTGCGCGCACTGGGCGAGGCCAACCGGCGCGCGACCATGGGCACGCTGCGCATCGCCTTCCTCTCGGGCATGGTCCTCGAGCTCCTCACGACGCTCTCCGTCGCGGTCGTCGCGGTGGGCGTCGGGCTGCGCCTCGTGCACGGCGGCATGGAGCTCGAGCCCGCGCTCGCGGTGCTCGTGCTCGCGCCCGAGGTCTACCTGCCGCTGCGCCAGGTCGGGCTGCACTTCCACGCGTCGACCGACGGCATCGCCGCGGCGGAGCAGGCGTTCGCGGTGCTCGACGAGGAGGCTCCCCAGCCCGGGACGACCCCCGCACCCGCGCTCGCCGGCGCCACCCTGGCCCTGCACGCCGTGAGCGTCCGGGCGGGTGACCGTGCCGTGCTCGCGCCCGCCGACCTCGACCTCACGCTCCGGTTCGAGGGGTCGGGCCGCGTCGTCGCCCTCACCGGCCCGAGCGGGGCGGGCAAGACGACGTCCGCGCTCGTCCTCCTCGGCCTCGTCCGCCCCGACGGGGGCTCCGTCACCCTGACCGCTCCGGGCACCGGGCCGCTCGACCTCACCGACGTCGACCCGGCGACGTTCTGGGCCCAGGTCGCCTGGCTGCCCCAGCGGCCCGCCCTCGCCCCGGGCCGGCTGCGCGACGTCGTCGCCGGCGGCCTGCCCGTGAGCGACGCCGACCTCGACCGCGCCGCCCGCACCGCCGGCCTCGACGCCGTGCTCGCGACGCTGCCCGGCGGGTGGGACACCGAGGTCGGGCGCGGCGGCGTCGGCCTCAGCGTGGGACAACGCCAGCGCGTCGCGCTCGCCGCAGCCCTGCTCGGCGACCCCGCGCGCGTCCCGCTCGTCGTGCTGGACGAGCCGACGGCCCACCTCGACGCCCGCGGCGAGCAGGTCGTGCTCGACGCCGTGCGGGCCTTCCGCGACCAGGGCAGGACGGTCGTCGTCATCGCGCACCGGGCCTCGCTCGTCCGCGCCGCGGACGACGTCGTCGAGGTCCGCTCGACACCGCTCGACGATCCTCCGGCTCCCGCGGACGGCGGGACCGACGACGCGGCCGCGCTCGCCGCCGCACCCGCACCCGCAGCCGCAGCCGCAGCCGCCGAGAGGAGGCACCCGTGACGGCGCCCCGTGACCGCCTCGCGAACGACCCGCTGTGGCGCGCCGTCGGGCTGCTCGACGTGCGCTGGCGCCGCGTCGTGTGGGCCGTCGTGCTCGGCACGCTCTCGCTCGGCAGCGCCGTCGGCCTCGCGGCCGTCGCCGCCTGGCTCATCGCGCGCGCCTCGCAGATGCCGCCCGTCCTCACGCTCTCCGTCGCGGTCGTCGGCGTCCGCGCCTTCGGCATCTCGCGCGGCGTCTTCCGCTACCTCGAACGCCTCGCCTCGCACGACGTCGCGCTGCGCGGCATGGCCGCGCTGCGCGCGAACCTCTACACCGCCCTCGCGGAGGGCTCGCCCGGCGCGCTCGTCGGGCTGCGCCGCGGCGACCTGCTCGCCCGGGTCGGGGCCGACGTCGACGCGGTGGGCGACGTCGTCGTGCGCGCGCTCGTCCCGGCCGGCGTGGCGCTCGCGATCTCCGTCGGCTCCGTCGTGCTCGTCGGGGCGTTCCTGCCCGCAGCGGGCGTCGCGCTCGCGCTGTGCCTGCTCCTCGCCGCGGTCGTCGCGCCGTGGCTCTCGGCCCGCTCGGCGCGCGAGGTCGAGGCGCGCGGCGCGACGGCGCGCGCGGCGATGACCGCGACGACGCTCGAGATCCTCGAGCAGTCCGGCCCGCTCGCGGTCTCCGGTCGTCTCGACGCGCGCCTGGACGATCTCCGCGCGACGGACCGCGCCCTCGCCCGCGTGACCGACGACGGCGCCCGCCCCGCCGGGGTGGCCGCCGGGATCGCCGCGCTCGCGGTCGGCCTCGCGGTGCTCGCGTCGCTCCTCCTCGGCATCCCTGCAGTGACGGCCGGGACGCTCGCGCCCGTGGAGCTGTCCGTCATCGTGCTCACTCCGCTCGCGGTGTTCGAGGCCGCGAACGCCCTGCCCGCCGCCGCCGTCCAGCTCCACCGCTCGCGCCAGGCGGCGGCGCGCGTCGTCGGGCTCCTCGACGGCTCCGCGGGGCGCGCCACCACGAACGCCCGCACCGCGGTCGCGTCCGTCCCCGGTCCGGCGGAGCCGTCGTCCACCGAGCAGGCGTCGCTCGTGCTCGACGACGTCGCAGCAGGCTGGCCGGGCACGGCGCGCGTCGTCGTGGCGGGCGTGGACCTCGACCTCCGCCCCGGGCGCGCGGTCGCCGTCGTCGGGCCGTCCGGCGTCGGCAAGACGACGCTGCTCGCCACGGCCGCCGGGCTCGTCCCCGCGCTCGCGGGCCGGGTGGCGCTCGACGGTGCCGACGTCGGCGCGCTCCCCCGCGAGGACGCGGCGCGCGGCGTCGTGCTCGTCGCCGAGGACGGGCACGTCTTCGACACGACGGTGCTGGAGAACGTGCGCGTCGCGCGGGGCGACGTCACGGCTGAGGAGGCCGCGGCGACGCTGCACGACGTCGGCCTGGACGCCTGGCTCGCCGCGCTGCCGGACGGCGTCGGGACGCTGCTGGGTCCGGACGCCACGACCGTGTCCGGTGGCGAGCGTCGTCGTCTGCTCGTCGCGCGCGCGCTGCTGTCACCGGCGCCGCTGCTGCTGCTCGACGAGCCGGCCGAGCACCTCGACGCGGCCGGCGCCGACGCGCTCGTGCGGCACCTCGTCGCGACGACCCGCGCACCGGGGGCCGCGTCGGCCGGGGGCGGTCGGCGCGGCGTCGTCCTCGCGACGCACCGGCTCAGCGCGCTGGAGGCGGTCGACGAGGTGCTGCTCCTCGGAGTCCCCGAGGGCACCGGCGACGGCCCGGCACGCGTGGTCGCGCGCGGTACGCACGCCGACCTGCTCGGGCTCCCCGCCTACCGGTGGGCGCTCGACCAGGAGGCGCCCGCATCGCGGTAGTCCGCGCGTCAGCCCTCGCCGAGGCGCGCGAGGAACAGCGCCTCGCCGACCGCGAGGTTCTCGATCTCGCTCGGCGCGACCGACTCGTTGGGCGCGTGGATGAGGCACGCGGGCTCCTCGACGCCGAGCAGCACGATCTCCGCGCCCGGGTACTGCCCGGCGAGCACGTTGCACAGCGGGATCGAGCCGCCCTGTCCCGCGGTCACCGTCTCGCGCCCGTACGCGTCCGCGAGCGCCGCCGTGAGCGTGTCGAAGACGTGCCCGCTCGTGCGGGCCGCGAACGGTTGCCCGACGGCGTCGCGCTCCACGCGCACCCGCACCCCCCACGGCGCGTGGGCCTCCAGGTGCGCGACCAGCTTGTCCTGCAGGTCCTGTGCGTCTGAGCCCGGCGGGACGCGCAGGTTGAGGCGTGCCGCGGCGCGGGGCTGGATCGCGGCGGCGGAGCCGACGACGCTCGGCGCGTCGATCCCGAGGATCGTCACCACCGGGCGCGCCCAGAGCCGGTCGGCGACGCTGCCCGTCCCGACGAACCGGACGCCGTCGAGCACGCCCGCGTCGTGGCGGAACTGGTCCTCGTCGTACGCGACGCCGTCCCACGTCCCGTGCCCGACGGCGGCGGGCACGCCGTCGATGGTCGTGTCGCCGTTCTCGTCGCGCAGGCTCGCGAGGATCGCGACGAGGGCCGCGAGCGCGTCGGGGGCGGCGCCGCCGAACATGCCGGAGTGGATCTCGCCCTCGAGCGCCTCGACGTGCACGACGACGTTCGCCGCGCCGCGCAGCGTCACGGTGAGCGTCGGCAGGCCGAGCTCGGCGTTGCCCGTGTCCTGGATGAGCATCGCGTCGGCCGCGAGCGCCCCGGGGTTCGCCTCGACCCACCGGTCGAGGCCGCCCGTCCCCTGCTCCTCCGAGCCCTCGACGACGAGCCGCACGCCGACCGGGTAGTCCTCGCCGCCGAGCGCGCGCAGGGCGCGCAGCGCGGTGAGGTGCGTGACGACGTTCCCCTTGCAGTCGGCGGCCCCGCGCCCGTAGAGCCGGCCGTCGCGCTCGGTGAGCTCGAACGGCGGCGTCGTCCACGCGGCGTCGTCGAGGGGCGGCTGCACGTCGTAGTGCGCGTAGAGGAGCACCGTGGGCGCGCCGTCGGGGCCGGGGCGGTGCCCGAGGACGACCTGCGACCCGTCAGGAGTGACCTCGAGACGCGTGTCGATCCCCTCGGCGCGGAACGCGTCGGCGACCCACCGCGCGGCCCGCTCGCACTCGGCGCGGGGGAAGAGACGCTCGTCGGCGACGGACGGGATGGCGACGAGCGTGCGCAGGTCGTCGAGCGCGCGGGGCACGAGGTCCCGTACGGCGGCGCGCACCTCCTCGACGTGCCCGTCGCCGTGAGTGCCGGTCCGGTCCTCCGGCTGGTCGCTCGGCTGGTTCACGCGTCCTCCTCGGTCGGGGTGCCGTCGGCACCCTCGGTGGCGTCGCTGCCCGGCTCCGTCGTCCGGCCGGGGTCGAGGTCGAGCGAGTCGACGTAGGCGTCGAACTCGTCGAGCTGGTCCGGGCAGTAGACCTCGATGACGAGGCGGTCGCCCTCGAGGCGGCGCTCGTCGAGCACGGACGGGCGCAGACCCGGTCCGGCCGCACCGTTCGCGGCGCCGAGGTTCGCCGTCGCCTCGACGAGCGCCGCGGGGTCGGTGCAGAACCCGCCGCCGTCGTCGCCGAGCACGTCGGCGATCGTCTCCTCGCTGAAGGCCGTGATCCCGATCTCGGCGAAGCGGTCGTGCAGCTCGGCCGCCTTCTGCTCGGCCGCGCGCGCGTCGCGGTTGGACCGCACGTTGTCGAAGACGATCAGCATGACCGCGCCGAGCGCGACCAGGAGCAGCGCGGCGGCGGTGTACGTCACCCACCGCTTGGACGAGGCCAGCTCGGGCTCGTGCACGGGGACGTGGTCGGGGCGCGTCGAGGTCATGCCGCCTCGCCCTCCCCCGCCTCGTCCGCCGCCGCGATGGCCGCGGCCTCGGGGTCTTTCCAGGACGGCTTGCGCAGCAGGTAGAACAGCGCCGGCACGAGCAGGCCGATGATGCCGAGGCCGCCGCCCACGATGAGCACGTACACCCCGACGTTCCCGCTCGAGAACTGGGCGGGCGGCACGAACCCGATGATCATCGCGGCCACCGACGCGCAGAACCCGACGACGCACAGGAGCGTGAGCGCCGGGGCGCGGTAGCCGCGCGGGTGGTCGGGTGCACGACGGCGCAGCCGCACGGCCGCGACGAACAGCAGCAGGTACATGACGAGGTACACCTGCGTCGTGATGACGGACAGGATCCAGTAGGCGCTCGACACGTCCGGGATGAACGCGTAGAGGAGCGCGATCCCGGTCGTGATGACGCCCTGCGTGACGAGGATGTTCTGCTGCACGCCGTGCTTGTTGAGGCGCTGGAGGAACGGCGGCAGGTAGCCCTCCTCGCGCGCGACGGTGAGCAGGCCCTTGGACGGCCCGGCGAGCCACGTGAGCATCCCCCCGAGGGACGCCGCGATGAGCATGAGGCCGAGGATCGGCGTCAGCCAGCTCACGCCGAAGTTGGCGAAGAACGCGTCGAACGCCTGCATGACGCCCGCGGTGAGGCTGAGCTGGTCGGCCGGGATGACCCAGCTGATGGCGACGGCCGGGAGGATGAAGATGAGGAGCACGAGCCCGATCGCGAGGAACATCGACCGCGGGAACTCCGTCGAGGGCTTGCGCAGGCTCGTGACGTGCACCGCGTTCATCTCCATACCCGCGTAGGACAGGAAGTTGTTGACGATGAGCACGAGCGACGCGAGCCCCGTCCAGGCGGGCAGCAGGTGCTGCGCGTCCATGGGCGCGGCCGACGGGTTGCCCTGGCCGAGGAACACGATGCCGAGCACGACGAGGATCGCGGCCGGGATGAGCGTGCCGATGATGAGGCCCCAGCTCGACAGCCCGGCGACCGTCTTGGTGCCCTGCGAGGAGAGCCACACGCCCGTCCAGAAGAGCACGACGATGACGATCGCCACGTACAGCCCGTTGCTCGCGAGGCTCGGGTTGATGACGTACGCGAACGTGCTCGCGACGTACCCGAGCAGGCTCGGGTAGTAGAAGATCGTCATCGCGAACTGGCACCAGATCGCGAGGAAGCCGAGCGGCTTGGACACGCCGTCGGCGACCCACCGGTACACCCCGCCCGACCAGCCGGACGCGAGCTCGGCAGACACGAGCGACGTCGGCAGGAGGAACACGAGCGCGGGCACGACGTAGAGGAACACGGCCGCCAGGCCGTAGACCGCCATCGTCGGGGCCGCCCGCAGGCTCGCGACCGACGACGTGATCATGAACGCGAGCGTGAGCCACGTGATGTAGTTCTTCGGCGTCCGTGCCGTGATCGCCGCGCGCACCTCAGCGTGCGTCGGCGCGCCCGTGGACGAGCCCATCCCCACCCCCGAAGCCGTGACCCCGCGGGGCCGACCGGGACGGCGCGCGGAGGGCGCGTCGTCGGAACACCGCGAACATATCGCCGGGAGCGACGTCGCGCCTGCGGAAGCGCAGGTGGGAGGCCCGAGCGGGCGGTGATACGTTCGCGAGGCGGCCCGTCCCGCACCGGGCAGGCCGCGACCTCGACGGACCACCCCGGGAGCAGCGTTGAAGATCCTCGTGCCCAGCACCATCGCCCTCGACGTGCACGCCGGGCCGGGCGACGCCGTCGTCCGCTACGACGCCGCCGCGCCGTTCCGTCCCGAGGACGTCGACGCCGAGGTCCTCGTGACGTGGGCGAACACCCCCGCGAACCTCGCGGACGCCGCCGCGCGGCTCGCGCGCCTGCGCTGGGTCCAGACGCTCGCGGCGGGCCCGGACGCGGTGCTGGCCGCCGGGTTCGGGCCCGGGGTGACGGTCACGTCGGGCCGGTCGCTGCACGACGGCCCCGTCGCCGAGCACGCGCTCGCCCTCGTCCTCGCGGCGGTGCGGCGGCTCGACGTCCTCAGGGCGGCGCAGCGCGAGCGCCGCTGGGACACCGCCGTGAACCGGGCGCAGGCGGACCCTGCGACCGCCGGGTGGTACACGCTCGACGGCGCGCGCGTGACGGTCTGGGGGTTCGGCTCGATCGCGGCGCGGCTCGCCCCGCTGCTCGCCGCCCTGGGCGCCGACGTGACCGGCGTCGCGAGCGCGCGCGGCGAACGCCACGGGTTCCCCGTCGTGACCGACGACGACCTGCCGGACGTCCTCGCGACGACCGACGTCCTCGTCTCCCTGCTGCCCGCCCTCGACACGACGCGGCACGCGTTCGACGCAGCCCGGATCGACCAGCTCCCCGACCACGCGGTCTTCGTCAACGTCGGCCGCGGCGCCACGGTCGACGAAGACGCGCTCGTCGCGGCGCTGCGCGACGGCCGCCTCGGCGGCGCCGCGCTCGACGTCACGGCGACCGAGCCCCTGCCGGAGACGTCACCCCTGTGGGACGCGCCCCGCCTGATCCTCACCCCGCACGTCGCGGGCAACCGCCCGCAGCGCGCGTCGGACCTGGTCAACGCCAACCTCGACGCGCTCCGCGCGGGCCGTGAGCTCCGCAACGTCGTCGCTCGCTGACCCTGCGACGACGGCGAGACGAACGGAGAGCCGTCGGCGGACGGACGACCTACCAGCGGCCGTTGCGGGGGCGCGGCTGGCAGCGCGGGCACGTGTAGGACGAGCGGTTCATGAACTCGTCGCGGCGCACCGGCGTGCCGCAGCGCGGGCACGGCTCGCCCTCCTGCCCGTACACCGCGAGCGACCGCGAGAAGTAGCCGGATTGCCCGTTGACGTTGACGTAGAGTGCGTCGAAGCTCGTGCCGCCCTGCGCGAGCGCCTCCGTCATCACCTCGGCGGCGGCGTCGAGCAGGCGGTGCGCCTCCGGGCGGCGCAGCGTGTCCGTGGCACGCGCGAAGTGCAGGCGGGCGCGCCACAGCGCCTCGTCGGCGTAGATGTTGCCCACCCCGGAGACGACCGTCTGGTCGAGCAGCGCGCGCTTCACGCCGGTCCGACGACGGCGGATCGCGTCCACGACGTCGTCGCGCCGCAGCGCGGGGTCGAGGAGGTCGCGACCGATGTGCGCGACCGGGCCGGGCACCGCGGCGAGGTCGGAGCCGAGGCCGCCGGGGGCGCCGTCGGGCGTGGGCACGAGGTCCTGGACGGACAGGTGCCCGAACGTGCGCTGGTCGACGAAGTCGAGCGCGAGCGCGCCCGCCGGGCCGGCGCCGTCGGGCTCGAGCACGAGGCGCACCCGCAGGTGCGGCGACCGCTCCCCGAGGCCCGGCCCCGAGCGCACCAGGAGCTGGCCCGACATCCCGAGATGGGCCAGCAGCGCGGCCGCGGGGCCGTCGTCGGGCCCACCCGTCGGCCCGCCCCGCACGAGCGGGAGCCAGAGGAACTTGCCGCGGCGCACGGCGGCGTCGAGCCGCTGGCCGAGGAGCTGGTCCCGGAAGTCGGCCGGGCCGCCGTCGTGGCGCCGCACGCTGTAGTCGCGGAGCACCTCGACGTCGACGACCCGTGAGCCCAGCACGTGACGGTCGAGACCGTCGCGGACGGTCTCGACCTCGGGCAGCTCAGGCACCGGCGTCCTCGGCCGCCTCCGCCGTCGCCGACGCCCTCGCGCGCTCGTCGGACGGCTGCGGCTCCGCCCGCTCGGTCGCCAGGGCACGGTAGGCGCGCTCGGCGGCCTCCTGCTCGGCGTACTTCTTCGCGGTGCCGCTGCCGGTCCCGTAGAGCCGGCCGTCGAGGTGCACGTACGAGGTGAAGACGCGCGCGTGGTCCGGCCCGACGGCGTCGCTCGAGTAGGAGGGCGCGCTCAGCCCCGCGGCCGCGGCCGCCTCCTGGAGCGACGTCTTCCAGTCGAGCCCGGCGCCGAGCCCCGCGGCGGCCGCCAGCGTCGGCTCCACGAGCCGGAGCACGAGGCCCCGTGCGGGCTCGAGCCCGTGGCTCAGGTAGACCGCGCCGATGATCGCCTCGACCGTGTCCGACAGGATCGAGTCCTTGTCGTTGCCGCGCGTGCGGATCTCGCCCTTGCCGAGCAGCACGTACTGCCCCAGGCCGAGCCGGCGCGCGATCGCGGCGAGCGACTTCTGCGACACGGTCGCGGCCCGCATCTTGGCGAGCTCGCCCTCCGACAGGTCGGGGTGGCGGCGGTAGAGGGTCTCCGTGACGACGAGGCCCAGGACGGTGTCACCGAGGAACTCGAGACGCTCGTTCGTGGGGATGCCGCCGTTCTCGTGCGCGAACGACCGGTGCGTGAGCGCAAGCACGAGAAGCTCGGGGTCCAGATGGACCCCGAGCTTCTCGAGAAGACCGGATGCCGGTGCAGCCGGTGCCACGCGCCTCAGCCTGCGTGCTCGGTGCGCAGCGCCTCGGCGTACTGGCGGCCCTTGTAGGTACCGCACGTCGGGCACGCCGCGTGCGACAGCTTGTCGCCCTTGCACTGCGGGCAGGTGGTGAGGTTCGCGGCGGTCGTCTTCCACTGCGAACGACGCGCACGGGTGTTGCTGCGCGACATCTTGCGCTTCGGAACAGCCACGGCTAGCTCTCTTTCGTCTCGTCGGACACGTTCGAGGTGTCGAACATGCTCTCCAGCGCCGACCAACGAGGGTCGGCAAGTTCGTGCGTGTGCCCCGGGTCGTCCGCCAGACGCGCCCCGCACTCGGAGCACAGCCCCGGGCAGTCCGCTCGGCACACCGGACTGAATGGTAGTGCAGTGACGACCGAATCCCGTAGCGCGGGCTCGATGTCCGCGAGGTCGCCGTCGAGGTCGTAGACGTCCTCGGCGTCCTCCAGGTCGTCGCCCGACTCCTGTGCGGCCTTCGCGCGCTCGGGGTAGGCGAAGAGCTCCCCGAGCTCGACCGTGACGTCCTCGTGGACCGTGTCGAGGCAGCGCACGCACTCCCCGACCGCGCGGCCCGTCACCGTCCCGGAGACCAGCACGCCCTCCATCACGGCCTCGAGGCGCAGGTCGAGCTCGAGCTCGCTGCCCTCGGGGATGCCGATGACCGCGGTACCGAGGTCGGCGGGCGCGGGGACGGTCGCGACGACCGTCCGCATGCTCCCGGGTCGCCGACCGAGCTCGTGCGTGTCGAGCACGAGCGGCGACGTCTTCTCGGCGGTGATGGCGCGCTCCAAGATCGGAGGCCGCGGGCGTGGGGGCCCGCGGACGGATGGTCAACGATGGTCGGGGGCCGACGGCCGCTCGACGGCGACTGCCAGGCACAGGCCGACGCGTGATGCGTCGAGCCAAAGGTCGATCTTACGTCACGTGACGGCTCGACCGCCACCTGCCGCGGCGTGCCGCTCCCGGACCGGTGCGGGCGTCAGCGGCCGGCCCGGTCGCCTGAGCGCTCGCGCATCGTCGCCGGGAACGGCGACTCCTCCGGCTCGCCGACACGGCCGCCGAGGCGGTCCGCGAGCTTCGCCCGCCCGCCCTGGACCTGCGCGAGCAGCTTGCCGAGGTCGACCTCGAAGTCCGCGAGCCTGCGGTCGCAGTAGTCGTCGGCGTCGCGCCGGAGGACCGCCGCGGCCTCGTCGGCCTCGTCGACGATCTCCCGGGCCCGCGACTCCGCCTGGACCACGACCTGCTCCGCCTGCACGAGCTCGATCGCCCGCGCCCGCGCCGTCGTGAGGATCTCCTCCGCCTGCCGGTGCGCGTCCTCGAGCACCGCGTCCGCCTGGGCGAGCACCTCGTCCGCGTGCGCGAGCTGCTCGGGCAGCGCGCCGCGCAGCTCGTCCAGGAGCGCGACCGCGTCGCCCTTGTGCACCAGCACCGACGACGACATGGGCATGGCGCGCGCCGTCTCCACGAGGTGCGTCAGGTCGTCGAGGATCGCGTTCAACCCGACCTGCGCCTCCTCCGTCGCGCGGTCCTCGTGCGGCACCCGCCGGTCCTGCTGCTCGCTCACGTACCCGGTCCTTCCCGTCGTGCTCACCTGCTGCTCCCCTGCACCCGTGCCAGCGCCGCACGGACGGCGTCGCCCACCCCCGGCGGGACGAGGTCGTCCACCGGCCCCCCGTACCGCGCGATGTCCTTCACGAGCGACGACGCGACGTGCAGGAGCGCGGCGTCGCCCGCGACGAACACGGTCTCGACGCCGGCCAGGTGCCGGTTCATGAGCGCCATCGGCAGCTCCGCGTCGAAGTCCGCGCCACCGCGCAGTCCCTTGACCACGGCGCCCGCCCCGATCTCGCGGCAGAAGTCCACCAGGAGCCCCGGCACGACCTCGACGCGCACCCCGTCCAGCCCGGCGTCGTCGACGGCCGCGCGGGCGAGCGCGACGCGCTCGTCGACGCTCAGCAGCGCCGACTTCGACGCGTTCCGTGCGACGCCGACGACGACCTCGTCGAAGAGCGCGCGGGCACGTCGGACGATGTCGAGGTGGCCCAGGGTGATCGGGTCGAACGACCCGGGACAGACGGCTGTGGTCACCTCGTCACGGTAGTACACGGCGTCGCGCGGACGGCGGCGGCACGGCCGGGCGGGCGCGGATCTCCGTCGCGCGCGACGATGGTCGGCGTGACCGCCCCGGAGGAACCCGTCGTCGTCGTCCCGCTCACCACGCCCGAGCTGGTGCGCTCGCTCCACCGCGAAGTGCTCGCGCCGTCGTTCCCGCCCGCCGAGCTCGTGGACGTCGGCGAGCTCCTCGACGACCACGCGACCGGGCGCCTGCGCAGCCTCGGCGTGGTGGAGGACGGGCGCGTCGTCGCCGGCGTCGTCGGCGAGTGGTTCCCCGACGCGCGCGTCCTCCTCGTCCTCTACCTCGCGATCGCGCCCGGCCGGCGCGGCGGCGGGGTCGGCGGCCGGCTCGTCGCCGCGGCGCTCGCCGACTGGCGCGCGCTCGACCCGCTCCTCGTCGTCGGGGAGGTCGAGCACCCGGCGCACCACGCCGGCAGCGAGGCGCACGGCGACCCCGTCGCCCGGCTGCGGTTCTACGCGCGCCTCGGCGCGCGCGTCCTGGCGCTCCCCTACTTCCAGCCCGGCGACGGCCCCGGCGGCGAGCGCGTCCCGGCGCTCCTCCTCGTGTCGTTCCCGCTGGGCCCGGGCACGCCCGACGACGTCCCGGCAGCACCCCTGCGTGCCTTCCTCGCGGAGAACCTCCGCGCGAGCGAGGGCACGCTGGCCGACGACGCCGCGACCCACCGCCTGCTCGACGCCGCGTCCGGGGACCGCGTCGCGCTCGTCGACCCGGCCGACCCCGCAGCTCTCGCGACCGTCCCCGTCGGCCTCCTCTCCCCCGACGAGACCTCCGCCCCCGTGGCCTGACGGCAGCGTCTGCCGGGGTCGCCACCGGCCCACCGAGGGAGGACTCGAGCCTGCGAAGTTCGCCCACCGAGCATGCGGTTGCTGCCCGTTCCGCGGCGGGGACGAGCGACGACCGCCTGCTCGGCCTGAGGGGCGAGATCCTCCGGCGGGCGGCGCGTGGGGCTACGTCTCGTCGGGGAGCTCGGGGCCGACGAAGTACACCGTCGTCTCGCCGTAGTCCTTGCGCGCGACGACCTCCCAGCCCGACGGCCAGGTCGGCTCGGGGGTGCGGGTCGACCGCTCGACGACGACGACGGCGGCCGGGTCGAGGACGCCGGGCACCGCGAGGTGGGCGAGGACGCGCTCGAGGGCCTCTGCGGTGACGTCGTACGGCGGGTCGACGAGCACGAGGTGGTACGGGCCGCGAGACGCGCGGCCAGTCGGCGTCCCGTCCGCCCCGCCGACCGCCGCCCGCTGCGCCGCGTCCGCGGCCACGCCGGCGACGAACGTCTCGGCGGGTTGCGCGACGACGTGCACGTTCGACAGGCCGAGGGTCGCGACGTTGCGCCGGGCGACGTCGGCGGCGACCCGGGCCGAGTCGACGAGCGTCACGTCGGCGGCACCGCGGCTCGCGGCCTCCAGGCCGAGCGCGCCCGAGCCCGCGTAGAGGTCGAGGACGTGCGCGTCGTCGACGACTCCGAGGTGCTCGAGCCGGGAGAAGATCGCCTCGCGGACGCGCTCGCTCGTCGGCCGCGTCCCGCGGGGCGGGACCTGCAGGGTGCGCCCACCGACTGTTCCCGCCACGATCCTCGTCACGCGCCCACCCTACGCACGGGTCGCGGCGCGCGACGCACGGGGCACCTCCGTCGCGACGCGCCCGACCGCGGCGCGACCGGACCGCGACCCGGGCGGAGGCGGCCGCCCTCCCCCGTCACGCTCGTTCGAGGAACTCCTCGCGCTCGGGGTCGAGCTGGTCGCGGATCGCGTCGGCGAGCGTCGGGTGGTCGGCCAGGTCGGGGTCCTCCGCGACGACGGCGGCCGCGTCGGTGCGCGCGGTCGCGATGACGTCGGCGTCCTTGACGACGCGCAGGAGCCGCAGGGAGCTCGCACGCCCCGACTGCGCGGCGCCGAGGACGTCCCCCTCGCTGCGCAGCTCGAGGTCGACGGTCGCGAGCTCGAACCCGTCGGTGGTACGCGCGAGGGTCTCGACGCGGGTCGCGGCGTGCGTGCCGGGCTGCGCGGTCGAGACGAGCAGGCACAGCCCCGCCGCGGAGCCGCGGCCGACGCGCCCGCGGAGCTGGTGGAGCTGGGAGATGCCGAACCGGTCCGCGTCGAGCACGACCATCGCCGTCGCCTCGGGGACGTCGACCCCGACCTCGACGACGGTCGTCGAGACGAGGACCTGGACGGCGCCGGACGCGAAGTCGGCCATCACGGCGTCCTTGTCCGCCGGCGCCATCTGCCCGTGCAGCACCCCGACCTCGAGCCCCGCGAGGCGCGGGTGGCCGCGCAGCTCCTCGGCCACCTCGAGCACGGCCCGCAGGGGCGCGCGTTCCGGGGCGTCGGGGTCGACGAGGAAGTCGGGCACCTCGTCGAAGTCGTCGGTCCCCTTGGGCGGCCCGTCCGCGTCCGGCTCGTCCGGATGGATGCGCGCGCACACCACGTACGCGCGGTGCCCGGCGTCGACCTCCTCGCGCACGCGCGCCCAGGTGCGCTCCATCCAGGCCTCGTTGCCGGCGGGCACGACGTGGGTCGTGATGCCCGCGCGCCCGGCCGGGATCTCGGTGAGCGACGACGTCTCGAGATCGCCGAACACGGTCATCGCGACCGTGCGCGGGATCGGGGTGGCCGTCATAACGAGGAGGTGCGGGGCCGTCCGCGCCTTGGCCCGCAGGGCGTCGCGCTGCTCGACCCCGAACCGGTGCTGCTCGTCCACGACGACGAGGCCGAGGTCGGCGAACTGCACGTTCTCGGACAGCAGCGCGTGCGTGCCGACGACGATCCCCGCCGCCCCGCTCGCAGCGTCCAGCAGGGCCTCCTTGCGGGCGGCGGCGCCGAGCGACCCCGTGAGGAGCGCCACACGCGTCCCGTGCTCGGCGCCCCCGAGGAACCCGCCGTCCGCGAGCGGCCCGAGCAGCGCGCGCAGGGTGCGCGCGTGCTGCGCGGCGAGCACCTCGGTCGGGGCCAGGAGCGCCGCCTGCCCGCCGGCGTCGATCACCTGGAGCATGGCGCGCAGCGCGACGACCGTCTTCCCGGAGCCCACCTCCCCCTGCAGGAGCCGCTGCATGGGCCGCGCGAGCGCGAGGTCCGCCGCGATCTCCGCGCCGACCTCACGCTGGCCCGTCGTCAGCGTGAACGGGAGGGCGGCGTCGAAGTCGGCGAGGATGCTCGGCTCCCCCGGTCCGCGGGGAGGGCGGGCCGTCGCCGGCTCGGCCGCGGCGCGGGCGCGGCGCTGGGCGAGCGCCGCCTGCAGGACGAACGCCTCCTCGTACCGCAGCCGGTCGCGGCCCCGCCGCCACTGCTTCTCGTCGTAGGGCTCGTGCACGTCGCGCAACGCCTCGAGCCGCGTCCCGAGCCCGTGCCGCTCGCGGACGGCGTCCGGCAGCGGGTCCGGGACGTCCTCCTCGCGCAGCGGGTCGAGCACCGTGCGCACCGCGGGCTGGATCTTCCAGCTCGGGATGCTCGCGCTCGCGGGGTAGATGGGGATGGGCCGGCTCGCCTCGAGCACGGCACTCTCCGCGTCCTCGGCGTCGTCGTCGACCCCGATGATCTTGTAGTCGGGGTGCGTGAGCTGCCGCGTGCCGCGGTACAGCCCGACCACCCCCGTGAAGAGCCCGTGCCGCCCCGGGGCGAGCCGCTGCTCGTGGTAGCGCAGGACGTTCGGGCTCTTGGCGAAGAACGTGAGCGAGAGCTGCTGCGGGCCGTCGGTCACGACCGCCTCGAGGATCGCGCCCGCTCGGTTGCGCATGCGCCGGACGGTCGCGCTGCGGACCTGCGCGACGATCGTCACGTGCTCGCCGAGAGCGAGGCCCCCGAGGTCCGTGAGGCGCCCCGGGTCCCCGTAGCGTCGGGGGTAGTGGCGCAGGAGGTCCCCGACGGTCTCGAGGCCCAGCTTCGCCAGCGGGCCCGCGCTGCGCGTGCCGACCGCGCGGGTCAGCGGCTCGGACAGGCGGTCGCTCATCGCTCGGCCTCCACGGTGTCCTCCCTGTCGTCGCCCTCGGCCTCCGGCCCCTCGACGGCGACCGTGACCACACCGCCGTCGCGCCCCGAGCGCAGGAGCACGACCTCGGCGCCGCCCTCGGTCGCGTGCGCCACGAGCGCGTCGAGGGCCACGGCGGGCACGTCGTCGTCGGCGAGCACCGTGACGAGCGCGCCGAGGGGCGCCAGGAGCGGTCGGAGCAGGTCCGTCAGCCGTTGCACCAGCTCCGACGCGGGCACCCCCGTGGCGCCGAGACGGGCCCACCGGACGGCGGCGAGCGCCGAGCGGGCCGCGTCGAGCCGCTGCGCGGCAGCGGGCTCCACGAGCTGGGCGGCGGCGAGCGCAACCGCGACGTGCACGTCGGTCGACGCGGGCAGCACCTCGAGCGTCTCGACCCCGTCGTCGCGCAGGGTCGCGCGCAGGGCTGCGACGTCGTCCTCGGCGAGGTCCGCACCGGGCAGGAGCGCGACGTGCGTCGCGCGGGCGTCGACCGCGACACGGCGCAGGGCGGACAGGTCGATCGGGCCGGGGCCCTCCCGCAGCAGCACGACGGCGCCCGCCCGGGCGAGGTCCGCGACGAGCCCGGGCGCCGCCGTCACCGCGACCAGCCCCGGGCCGCCCGCCTCGGCGTCGTGCGCCCCGTCGGCAGCGGTGTCCAGGACGTGGGCTTGCTCGTGGCGCCCCGGGAGGTGCCGGACCCGCACCTGGCGCAGCACCGTGTCGTCCCCCGCCGTGGGCGTCGGGTCCTCCTCGCGGTCGTCCCGCGCGGACCGCACCGTCGCGAGCGCGGCACGCCCGACGGCGACCGCGGCCATCGGGTCGTCGGTGTGGACGTGCGCCTGCCAGAGGCCCGAGCCGTGGTCCCCTGGACCGCCCACCACGACGACGGAGTCGCCGATCCGCGCGAGCTCCGCACGCAGGGGCTCGGCGGGGTCCGCGACGGGCCCGCCCGCGGGGTGCGCCGAGCCGCCCACCGGGACGTCGACCACGTACATCACCTCGAACTCGCCCCCCTCGTGGTCGGCCTCCGGTCCGGCGCCCGCCGCCCCGGGCGAGCCCGGCACCGGCACCATGCCGGCCATCATGCCGAGCACCTCCGACACGCCCGGCCCCGCGTGCCGGGCGTCGTCGTTCCCGCCGAGCACACCGACCGGGACGGTGCCGGCGGCCGCGGCGTCGTCCCCCGGCGCGGGCCCCGGGGCGCGGGCGTCGAGCGCCGAGACGAGCGCGCCGAGGACGAGCACCAGGCCGAGCGCTCCGGCGTCCAGGACCTGCGCCCGGGCGAGCACGTCGAGCTCGCCGGTGCTGCGCAGCGCCGCGGCCCGCGCCCCGTCCCTGGCCGCGGCCGCGACGACCGCGGGCGAGGAGGCGCCGGGACCCTCCGACGCGGCCCCGGCCGCGCGGGCGGCGGCGTCGGCCGCCGTGAGGATCGTGCCGGGCGCGGGGCGGGCCACCGCTCCGCGGGCGGTGCGGGCGGCGTGGTCGAGGCCGGTCGCGAGCGCGGCACCGGTCACGGTCCGGTGCTCGGCGAGCGCGAGCGCGAGCCCGCGGAGGTACTCGCTGAGGATGACGCCCGAGTTGCCGCGCGCGCCGACGAGGGCGCCTCGGGCCAGGCGCACGAGCAGGTCGCCGGCGCCGCCCGCCGTTCCCTCGTCGGCCGCTCCCGCCGCGTCGCCGGCAGGCAGCGCGCGGACCGCGTCGAGGAGCGTGAGGTACATGTTGGTGCCCGTGTCCGCGTCCGCGACGGGGAAGACGTTCACGCGGTCGAGCGACTCGCGCGCGGCGGCGAGCGCGCGGACGCCACCGTGGCCCCACGCGACGACGGCGGCGGCGTCGACCACGTCGGCTCCGGGGCTCACGTCGGTCCGGCTCCTCGCGCTCGGGGGGCGACCGGGCCGGTCGGCCGGGCGGTCGGACGGCACCGCGGGCCGTCGGGACCACGGTAGTCAACCGCGCGCGCCGCCGGGGCGCGCGGTGGGCCGCACCGGCCACCCGAGGGTGTGACGAGCGCCCGGTTTGAGCTCGGGCCCCCGGATCGGCTACCCTGACGAGGTTGCCCGGGTGCTTCGCGCGCCCTCGACACCGTCGAGGAGCCGCCGAGGAACACCGGGCGAGACACCCTACAGACCATTCAGGACGTCGCCGCTGCGTGCGCGACGTGCACGACGATCAGGAGAAACCGTGGCTGCCAACTGCGACGTCTGCGGCAAGGGCCCGGGCTTCGGGCACAGCATCTCGCACTCCCACATCCGGACGAAGCGCCGCTGGAACCCGAACATCCAGCGCGTGCGCGCCGTGGTCGCGGGGACGCCCAAGCGTCTCAACGTGTGCACCTCCTGCCTCAAGGCCGGGAAGGTCACCCGTCCCGCCTGAGCATCGCGAGACCGTGACGAGAGCGTCTGCCGGATCCGGCAGGCGCTCTCGTCGTCTCTGCACGTCGGACCGGGGACCGCCGGTCGCCGAGATGCGGAGATCTCCTGAAGATCGGGACAAACCGGTTTGGCGGATCCGGGCCACGGTGGCAGTCTTTGTGCATGGTGACGGAACTGAGCGAGGTAACCATCCGCCCGGCCGCTCCCGCGGACGCGAGCGCCATCGCAGCCGTGCACATCGCGTCCTGGAGGGGCGCGTACGCCGGCATCGTGCCCGACGAGTACCTGGCCTCGCTCGACCACGACCAGCGCGAGCAGCACTGGGTCCAGAGCCTCGCGACCCCCGGCGCCCGCACGTGGCTCGCCGACGCCGACGGGCGCACGATCGGCTTCGCCACCCTCGGTCCCAGCCGCGACGAGGACGCCGAGCCGGGCGACCTCGAGATCTTCGCCATCTACCTGGACCCCGAGTCCTGGGGGCGCGGCGTCGCGCGCGACCTCATGCGCACCATGCTCGGCGAGGTGCGTCCCGGCACGACCGTCACGCTCTGGGTCCTCGAGGACGCGGAGCGCGCGCGCCGCTTCTACCGTCGCCACGGCTTCACGCCGGACGGCGTCGAGCGCCGGGACGACATCGGCGGCAAGGACCTCACCGCCGTCCGCTACCGCCGGGGCTGACCGCCGCGCTCAGGCACGGAAGTGGTCCCACCCGGTCGCGCGGCGCGCCACGCGGCCGTCGACCCGGACACCCGGATCGTCACACCACGCGCGTCGGACCGTGCCGATCGCCCGGAACGCTCCGGGCAGGTCGGCGCCCGCGGGGAACGTCGCGAGCAGCGCGTGGTCCTCGCCTCCCGACAGCACCCAACCCTCGGCGCGGTCGCCGGCGTCCGCCCCGGCGTCGGCGACCGTCGCGGCGTCGCCGTCCGTTGCTCCGGCACCGACCCCGCTCGCTCCGTCGACCGCGGCCGCGGCCGCGCGCAGCCGGTCGCGGTCCGCGCCCAGAGCGGCGAGCGCGAGGTCCACGACGACGCCGCTCGCCCGCGCCATCCGGCCCGCGTCCCGCAGCAGCCCGTCGGACACGTCCATCATCGCGGTCGCGCCGGCGTCGGCGGCCACGGGCCCCGCGGCGAGCGGAGGGTTGGGACGCAGGTGCGCGACGACGAGCGCGTCGTCGAGGTCCGCCCGGTCGGCGTCGAGCAGCGCGAGACCCGCCGCGGACCGGCCCAGGCTCCCCGCGAGGGCGACGACGTCGCCTTCGCGGGCGCCGGAGCGCAGCACCGGCTCGCGGCCCTCGAGGTCGCCGTGGACGGTGACCGCGACGACGACCTGGTCCCCTCCTGAGAGGTCCCCGCCGACGACCGCGGCACCGAGGGGCGTGCACGCGTCGGCGAGCCCTCGCGCGAGGCCGGTGACCCAGTCGACGGGCAGGTCGCCGGGCATGACGAGCGAGACGACGAGCGCCGCAGGGCGCGCGCCCATCGACACCACGTCGGCGAGGTTCTGCACCGCGGCCCGCCACCCGACGTCGTACCCGGACGACCAGCGCCGGCGGAAGTGCCGGTCCTCGACGAGGACGTCGGTCGACACGACGTAGCGGCCGTCCGGCGCCGCGACGACGGCGCAGTCGTCCCCCGGCCCGACGAGGGTGGTCGGCGCGGTGGGCAGCAGGGGGAAGATCCGGGCGAGGAGCGCCTCCTCGGGCACGTCGCGGACCAGCAGGGGCGTCTCGCTCACGCCGCCACCCTAGTCGCCGCCCGGGCGGTCACGGGCACCCTCCGCGGGCCGCTACGGTGGTCGCGTGCTCGACGCCGTCCCTCCCGCCTCGCCGTCCACCCGCCCCGGTCCGTCCCGGCCCCGCCGGTCGCCCCTCCTGGCCCGGGCCTTCGCCGTGCCGGCGCTCCTCGGCGTCGTCGCGGCGACCGCCGCGTGCGCACCGAGCATCGGCGTCCCGGTGGCGGACGACGCCCAGAACCCGCTGTGCGCGGACGTCGTGCTCGCGCTGCCGGAGACCCTCGGCGAGGACCTGGCGAAGGTCGGCACGACGAGCCAGGCCACCGCGGCCTGGGGCGAGCCGGGTGCCGCGGTGACGCTGCGGTGCGGCGTCGAGGTGCCCGGACCGACGACGACGACGTGCCAGAGCGTCGAGTCCGACGGCGGCACCGTGGACTGGCTCGTCGTCGAGGACGAGGGCACCTGGACGTTCACCACCTACGGGCGCGACCCCGCGGTGCAGGTCGTCGTGCCGCCGGCCGTGACCGAGGACCACTCCACGTCGTTCATCGCGGACCTGGGCCGTGCGGTCATGGAGGTCCCGCAGACGCGCGCGTGCGTCGGAACGGGCGACGTGGGCTGAGCCCGGCGGGTCGTCGCGGAGGGGTCAGCGCAGGCCGGTGGGCCGCTCGAGCGCGAGCGCGACGAGCTCGTCGATGAGCTCGGGGTAGCTCAGCCCCGACTTCTCCCACATGCGCGGGTACATCGAGAACGGCGTGAAGCCGGGCATCGTGTTGATCTCGTTGACGACGACCTGCTCGTCGGGCGTGACGAAGACGTCGACTCGCGAGAGACCCTCCGCGCCGACCGCCTCGAACGTCCGGATCGCGATCTCGCGCACGCGCTCCACGAGGTGCTCGGGCAGGTCGGCGGGGCACGACAGCTCGACTCCGGCCTCGTCGAGGTACTTGGCCTCGAAGTCGTAGAAGTCGTGCGCCTCGCCCGTGACGACGATCTCGCCGGGCAGCGACGCGCGCGGGCGCGCACCGCCGCGGCCCCCGAGGACGGCGCACTCGATCTCGCGGCCGACGACGCCCGCCTCGACGATCACCTTGGGATCGTGCTCCTGCGCGGCGGCGACGGCGGCGGGCAGGTCCGCGAGGTCGTCGACCTTGGAGATGCCGAGGCTCGACCCGGCGCGCGCGGGCTTGACGAACACGGGCAGGCCGAGGGCCGCCACCGTCTGCGTCCACGCCTCGGGGTCGCGCTCGAACGCGCCCGGGCGGATCACCGTGTACGGGGAGACGGGCAGCCCCTCGCCGGCGAGCACGAGCTTCATGAAGTGCTTGTCCATGCCGACGGCGGAGGCCAGGACGCCCGCGCCGACGTAGCGGACGTCGGCGAGCTCGAGCATCCCCTGGAGCGTGCCGTCCTCGCCGTACGGGCCGTGCAGCAGCGGGAAGACGACGTCCACCTCGCCGAGCACGCGCGGGACGTCGCCCGGGGTGAGGACGCGCAGGTCCCGGCGCCCGGTCGACAGCGGCAGGATGACCTCCTCGCCGGTCGGCTCGACCTGCGGCAGACGCCCCTCCGTGATCTCCCAGCGCGCGGGCTCGTCGGCCGCGAGGACCCACTCCCCCGTCGGCGTGATCCCGACGGGGATCACGTCGTAGCGCGACCGGTCGATCGCGCGCAGGACTCCCGCGGCGGTCGCGGCGGAGATGGCGTGCTCGCCCGAGCGGCCGCCGAACAGCACGAGGACGCGGGGCTTGCGGGGCGCGCCGGTGGGGTGCTCGTCGGTGGACGGCACGGACCGGTCGGGGCTCTGGCTGGACATCGCGGACGACCCTACCGGACGCCTGCTCGCGCGCCCGACGCGCACAGGTCCGTCGACCCGGGAACGATCCGGGGACGTCCTGCGTTGGGGTTGCCGTGGAAGACACGACTCTCGAGGCCCCCGCGGCCGACGACCCCGACCATAGTCCCGGCCGCACCGGCCCCGGCAGCGAGCGGACGCGCGAACGCGTCCCCGACGACCGGAGGGCGGTGCGGGCACGATGACGACCTTCCTCTCCCTCCTGCTCGGTCTCCTCGTGGTTCTCGCGATCACGGCGGCGACGGCCTACTTCGTCGCCCAGGAGTTCGCCTACATGACCGTCGACCGCTCCCGCCTGGGGGCCAAGGCGGAGGCCGGCGACGAGTCGGCCCGGCGCGCGCTCGCCGTCACCCGGCGCACCTCCTTCGTCCTGTCCGGGGCCCAGCTCGGGATCACCGTGACGGGCCTGCTCGTCGGCTACGTGGCCGAGCCCCTGATCGGTGAGTCGCTGGGCACGATGCTCGGCGGCGTCGGCGTCCCCACGGGCGTCGGCGTGGCGGTGGGCACCGTCGTCGCTCTCGTGCTGTCGACGATCATCCAGATGCTCTTCGGCGAGCTGTTCCCCAAGAACCTCGCCATCGCGCGGCCCGAGCCGCTCGCGAAGAGCCTGGCGCGCTCCACGACCGCCTACCTCACGGTGTTCGGCTGGCTCATCGCGGTGTTCGACAAGGCGTCCAACGCCCTGCTGCGCCTGCTGAAGATCGAGCCCGTGCACGACGTCGACAACACCGCGACCGCGCGCGACCTCGAGCACATCGTGGCCGACTCGCGCGAGAGCGGGGACCTGCCCGACGAGCTGTCCGTGCTGCTCGACCGCATCCTCGACTTTCCCCAGCGGGACGTCGAGCACGCGATGATCCCGCGCTCGCGCGTCGGGACGGTCCGCCCCGAGGCGACCGTCGCCGAGGTCCGCGAGCTCATGGCCCGCGCCCACACCCGCTACCCCGTGGTCGACGAGACGGACCAGCCGCTCGGCGTCGTCCAGCTCGCCGACGTCCTGGCGACCGACCTGCCCGACGGCGCGCCCGTCACCGATCTCATGCGTCCGGCCGTCGTGCTGCCGACGACCATGACGCTGCCCGACGCGCTCGGGCAGCTCAACTCCACGCGCAACCAGCTCGCGTGCGTCATCGACGAGTACGGCGGCTTCACCGGCGTGCTCACGGTCGAGGACCTCGCCGAGGAGCTCGTGGGCGAGATCACCGACGAGCACGACCCGGAGCAGCCCGTCACGGTCACGGCCGAGGACGACGGCGTGTGGGTCATGGGCGGCGACGTCCACGTCGACGAGGCGGAGCGCGCCCTCGGGCACGACCTGCCGCGCGGCGACCACGAGACGGTCTCCGGCCTCCTCATCGCGCAGCACGGCGCCCTGCCCCGCGCGGGCGACACGATCGAGGTCCCGCTGCCGGACGACCCGGCCGACCTCGTCCACGACGAGCCCGTGCGCCGCACGCTCGTCGTCGACGTCCTGTCGGTCGAGCGGCACGTGCCGCGCCTCGTGCGCGTCCGGCTCGTCGAGCAGCGGGGCGACGCCCCCGCCGCCGACGAGACGGACGAGAGCGCCCGACCGACCACACGCCCGGCGACCGCTGCGGAGGAGTCCCGATGAGCAACCCCTGGGTCGTCGTCGTGGCGACCGTCGCGATCATCGCGCTCAGCGCGTTCTTCGTCGCCGTGGAGTTCGCGCTCCTCGGCGCCAAGCGGCACCGGCTCGAGGACGCCGCTCCCACGAGCCGAGCGGCGCGCGCCGCGCTGCGCAGCTCGAACGAGCTCACGCTCCTCATGGCGGGTGCGCAGCTCGGCATCACGGCGTGCACGCTCGCACTCGGCGCCATCACCAAGCCGGCCGTGCACCACTGGCTCACGCCCGTCTTCGAGACGTGGGGCGCGCCCTTGTGGGCCGCCGACGTCGCGGGCTTCGTGCTCGCGCTCGTCGTCGTGACGTTCCTGCACCTCGTCATCGGCGAGATGGCGCCCAAGTCGTGGGCGATCGCCCACCCGGAGCGCTCGGCCACCCTGCTGGCGCTGCCGATGCGCGGGTTCATGTGGGCGTTCCGCCCGCTGCTGCGCTGGCTCAACGCGCTCGCGAACCGCTGCGTGCGCGCCGTGGGCGTCGAGCCGGTCGAGAACGTCGAGGGCGGCGGGCAGGACGCCGCGACCCTGCGACACCTCGTCGAGCACTCGGCGAACGTCGGCGCGCTCGAGGCGTCGTACCGCGCGCAGATCTCGGGCGTCATCGAGCTCGAGACCCTCACGGTCGACGCGCTCGTGCCGGCCGAGGGCCGCCCGACGTCGGTCCCCGCGACGGCCACGGCCGCAGACGTGCGTGCGGCGTCCGCCCGGTCGGGGCACCTGCGCATCCTCGTCCAGAACGGGAGCGTCGTGCCGAAGGTCGTGCACGTGCGCGACACGCTCCTGGAGCCCGACGACCGGCCCGCCGGGGAGCTCGCCCGCCCGGGGTTCGTGCTCGCGTCGGGGACGACGGTCCACGCCGCGCTCGCGCGCATGCGCGAGTCGAGCGAGCAGCTCGCGATCGTCATGGACGGCGAGCGGTTCGTCGGCGTCGTGACGCTCGCCGACGTGCTGCGCCGCATCCTGCCGTCGCCGGAGGAGCCGACGCCGGTGCTCGTCGGCTGACCGGCCCGGCGTACGGTGGAGGGGCCCCGGCGACGCGCGTCGCCGGGGCCTCTCGCCGTCCGCCCCGACCGAAGGCAGGCCATGCCCACGCCCGTCGCCCCGTCGTCCTCCCCCTCCTCCTTCGCGCCGCCGTTCCCCGAACCCCGCACCCTCCTCACCGACGACCTGCTCGAGGCCGTCCGCGGCCGCGCGGCGGGCTACGACCGCGACAACGCCTTCTTCGACGAGGACCTGGCCGCCCTGACCGAGGCCGGGTACCTGCGCGCGCTCGTGCCCGTGTCGTTCGGCGGCGCCGGGCTCGGCCTGCGCGAGGTCGCGCACGAGCAGGCGCGGCTCGCGGGCGCGGCGCCCGCGACGGCCCTCGCGGTGAACATGCACCACGTGTGCACCGGGGTCGCGCGATACCTGCACGAGCGCGGGGACGCCTCGCTCGACTGGCTGCTCGAGGAGGCCGGTCGCGGCGAGGTGTTCGGCTTCGGGTACTCCGAGGGCGGCAACGACCTGGTCCTGCTCGGGTCCCGCACCGAGGCGCGACCGGACGGCACGGGCGGCTACACGTTCCACGGCCGCAAGATCTTCACGTCCAACTCGCCCGCGTGGACGCGCCTCGGCGTCCTCGGGCTCGACACGGTGTCCGACGACGCCCCGCGCCTCGTGCACGCGTTCGTCCCCCGGGACTCCGGGGTCGAGGTGCTCGACGACTGGGACACGATGGGCATGCGCGCGTCGCAGTCCCGATCGACGGTGCTGGACGGCGCGCACGCGCCCGCCGACCGCGTCGTGCGGCGGCTCGCGCCCGGGCCCACGCTCGACCCGCTCGTCGTCGGGATCTTCACGACGTTCGAGACCCTCCTCGCGTCCGTCTACACCGGGATCGCGGGGCGCGCGCTCGAACTCGGGGTCGCCGCGGCGCGCCGCCGCACGTCGATGAAGAACGACGGCGCGTCGCTCGCGCAGGACCCGGACATCCGCTGGCGCCTCGCGGACGCCGCGCTCGCGCTCGACGCAGTCTGGCCGCAGATCGACACCGTCGCGGGCGAGCTCGACGCGCTCGTCGACCGCGGCGCCGGCTGGTTCCGCGCGACCGCGGGGCTCAAGGTGCGCGCCACGGAGACGGCGAAGACGGTCGTCGACCAGATGGTGCGCGTCGCGGGCGGGTCCAGCTACTTCGCCGGCAACGAGCTCGGCCGCCTCTACCGCGACGTGCTCGCCGGGATCTTCCACCCGTCCGACGACGAGTCCGCGCACTCGACGGTCGCGCAGTCCCTGCTGGGCCCGCTCGACTGAGCCTCGCGGTTCTCCGCCGACGTGTCGGGAGGTGATCGCCCGGGGCATGCGTCGTGCGACCGGGCGTACGCTGCCGCCATGAACGACCCGCACGGCCCCGCCGCCCTCTCCCCCGCGACCGTCGTCGTCGCCGCGGGGCGCCCCGAGCGGACGCAGGGCGCGCCCGTGAACCCGCCGATCGTGCTCTCGTCGACCTACGTGTCGCAGGGCGTACAGCAGCCCGGTGAGCTCCTGTACACGCGCATGGACACCGAGACGTGGCATCCGTTCGAGGAGGCGCTCGCCGCGCTCGAGGGGGGCGAGCACCCGGGCGTGGCCTTCGGGTCCGGGATGGCGGCGATCGCGGCGGTCCTCTCGCTCGTGCCCGCCGGCGGCAAGGTCGTGCTCCCCCGGCACGCGTACCAGGTGACGCTCGGCTTCGCCGACGACCTCGCGGCGCGCGCGGGGGTCGAGGTCGTCCGGGTCGACGTCGCGGACACCGACCAGGTCGTCGCCGCGCTCGACGGCGCCTCGCTCCTGCTCGTCGAGTCCCCGACGAACCCCATGCTCGAGGTCGCCGACCTCCCCGTCCTGCTCGCGGCCGCTCGTGACCGCGGCGTCCTCAGCGCCGTGGACAACACGTTCGCGACCCCGCTCGGGCAGCAGCCGCTCGCGCACGGCGCGGACGTCGTCGTGCACTCGGTGACGAAGTACCTCGCCGGGCACTCGGACGTCGTCCTCGGCGCCGCCGTCGCGCGCACCGCCGAGCTCACCGCGACGCTGCGCTCCTACCGGACGCTCCACGGGTCGATCCCGGGTCCGTTCGAGGTGTGGCTCGCGCTGCGCGGCCTGCGCACCCTCGCGCTGCGCGTCGAGCGCGCCCAGGCGAACGCCGCCGAGCTGGCGCGGCGCCTCGCCGACCACCCCGACGTCGTCGAGGTGCGCCACCCGGGCCTGCCCACGGACCCCGGGCACGAGCGCGCGTCGCGACTCATGACCGGGTACGGCTCGATCCTCGGCGTCCGACCTCGTGGCGGGGCCGCGGGCGCGGACGCCGTCGTCGGTGCCGTGCGCCTGTGGGTGCCCGCGACCAGCCTCGGCGGCGTGGAGTCGAGCCTGGAGCGTCGCCGCCGGTTCGCGACCGAGTCCCGCACGGTCCCCGAGGACCTGCTGCGTCTCTCCGTGGGGATCGAGGACGTCGAGGACCTCTGGCAGGACCTGGACCGGGCGCTGCGCGCACCCGCCGGCTGAGATCGTCCGAGGTGCGCTACCGCGCGTCGGTGTCCGGACGCTCGGGACCGGCCGTGCCCGCCGGCACGTAGAAGACGCCGTCGTCGAGGTCGACGTCGAACGGGCGCCCCTCCGCGGGGCGCTGCACGATGTCGAGGCGCTGACGCTCCTTCTCCTCCGTCACGTGCGTGCGGCTGGGCTGGAAGATCTCGACGATCTCGCCGAACATGCCCGATGACGCGCTCTCCCCCGCGCCCGCGTCGCGCCGGGCGCGCGCCTCGGCGCCAGAGGTGAAGCGGATGATCCCGACGACGACAAGCACCGCGAGCACGATCGCGACGAGAACTCCCACCGCGTCTGCGCCGATCCCCTGCAGCATCCTTCGAGCCTAGCGTCGCCCACCTCGACGGCCCACGAACGACCAGGAACCCGTCCGCGCGCGATCTGCGAGGCGACGACGACGCCGAGAACGTCTCGAGACGCCGCCGTGACCCGACCGGAACCGGACCGTGCTCTGCCCGCCGCGCGAACGTGACCTGCGGTTTCTACGATCGGGCTATGAAGGCACGAGGATCGAGGCGGACAGTCCGTGGCGGCCGAGGGCGCGCGGCGGTGACGCCACCGCGGGCCGCGGCAGCCGTCGTCGGAGTGCTGGTGCTCTCGCTCGCCGCGTGCACTCCGGGCGGCACGGACGACTCCCCGTCGCCGTCGGGCACCACGACGAGCGACTCGCCCAGCCCCACCGGGTCGCCGTCCGACGGCTCGGGCGAGAGTCCGACCGACGACGTGTCGGCACCGGCCGACGACGCGACCGAGGCCCCGCTGCCGTTCCCCGCGAACACCGACCCGGACACCCAGGACCCGTCCGCGGACGCAGCCCTGACCGTGACGGACATCCGGATCGGTCACCACGACGGGTTCGACCGTGTCGTCTTCGAGCTCGGCGGCACGGGGACGCCCGGGTGGCGCGTCGAGTACGTCGACGAGCCGATCGACGACGGCAGCGGCAACGTCGCGACCGTCGACGGCGACGCCTACCTGCAGGTCATGATCTCCGGCTCGGGGTACCCCACGGACACGGGCGTCGACGAGTACGCGGGCCCCAACCCGGTGCGCGCCGGAGACCAGGGCGAGGTCGAGGAGGTCCTGCTGCGCGGAGTCTTCGAGGGCTACACGCAGGCGTTCGTCGGGGTCGACGACGAGCAGCGTCCGTTCCGGGTGTTCTCGCTCGAGGACCCGGCACGCGTGGTCGTCGACGTCCGCGACGACGACTGACGGGCGGGACCCCGACCCGACAGGCGCCGACGCCCTCAGCGCTCCGCCGAGATCCCCTCGGCCTTCTGCGGCCGGGCGAGCAGGCCGCGCGCCATCTCGTCGACCGGCATGCCCTCGTGCAGCACCGCGACGACCCCCGCCGTGATCGGCATCTCGACGCCCACCTTCTGCGCCAGCTCGAGCACCGACCGGCAGGACTTGACGCCCTCGGCCGTGCCGCCGGTGGCGGCGATCGCGTCCTCGAGGCTCAGCCCCTGGCCGACGTGCTTGCCGAGCGTGTGGTTGCGCGAGAGCGGCGACGAGCACGTCGCGACCAGGTCGCCCATGCCCGCGAGGCCGGGGAACGTCTCGGCGTCCGCGCCGAGCGCGAGGCCCAGGCGCGTGATCTCGACGAGGCCGCGCGTGATGACGGTGGCCGTCGTGTTGTAGCCGAACCCGCGGCCCTGCGCGATGCCCACGGCGAGCGCGATGACGTTCTTCACGGCCCCGCACAGCTCGACCCCGACCACGTCGCGGTTGGTGTACGGGCGGAAGTACGACGACGAGCACGCGCGCGCCACGTACCGCGCCACGTCCTCGTCGACGCACGACACGACGGTCGCCGTCGGCTGGCGGTGCGCGATCTCCCGCGCCAGGTTGGGGCCCGAGACCACGGCGACGCGCTCGGGCGGCAGCCCGAGGGACTCTGCGACGACCTCGCTCATGCGGCGGTCGGTGCTCAGCTCGACGCCCTTCATGAGCGAGACCGCGACGGCGTCGGGCTCCAGGTAGGGGCGCAGCTCGGCGAGCGTCGTGCGGGCGACCTGCGAGGGGATCGCGACGACGACCAGCCCCGCCCCGGCGAGCGCGTCACGCGCGTCGGTCGTGGCCCGGATCCCTGCGGGCAGCTCGATGCCCGGAAGCCGCTTCTCGTTCCGTCGGGAGAAGTTCACCTGCGCGGCGACCTCGGGATCGCGACCCCACAGGCGGACCTCGCAGCCGGCGTCGGCGAGCACGGCGGCGAACGTCGTGCCCCAGCTCCCCGAGCCGAGGACAGCAGCGACGACGCGCTCCGCAGCAGGGGCGTGGTCCGTGCCGAGCGGGAGCGGGCTGATCTCGACGGTCTGGTCCCCGCTCACCGGCGGCGCTCCGAGCCCGGGTGCTGACGCAGGTCGAAGCGTTCCACGGGCGCCTTCGCGCCGCGGATCTCCTCGAGCTGGCGCGTGATCGCCGCCATGATGCGCTCCGTCGCCTCGCGCAGCGTCGCGGTGTCCTGCGGACGGTCGTAGAGGTCGGACAGGTCGACGGGCGGGCCGGCGTGCACGGCCACCCGCTTGGGCGGGATCGGCTTGAACACCTTGCCGTACGGCGCGAGCAGCTGCTCCGCGCCCCACTGCGCGATGGGCACGACGGGGGCGCGGCTCGTCAGCGCGAGTCGCGCGACGCCCGTCTTGCCGACCATGGGCCAGCCGTCGGGGTCGCGCGTCAGCGTCCCCTCGGGGAAGAACACGACGCACTCCCCCTCGTCGAGACGCGCGGTGGAGTCCACGAGGGACTGCGCGGCGCCCGACGTGCCGCGGTGCACCGGGATCATGCCCGTGCGGCGCAGGACGCCACCCAGGACCGGCACCGTGAACAGCGACGCCTTGGCCGTGATCTTGGGGGCGCGTCCCTGGTCGTAGAGGAAGTGCGCGAGCGTCAACGGGTCGAACTCCGTGACGTGGTTCGCCGCGGCGATGAAGCCGGTCGGGGGCAGGTTCTCCGCACCGCGCCAGTCACGGCGGGTGATCGCGAAGAGGATCGGGCGCAGGAAGAACGCGAGGTTCTTGTACGCGCGCGGGGTCTCGGGCAGGCTCGGCACGGTCACCGAGCCTACCGGGCGCGGCACTCCGCTCAGATCCAGCCGTGCCGCCGCGCCACGTGCGCCGCCTCGTGACGGTTCGCCGCCCCGAGCTTGGCGGCGGCCGACGACAGGTAGTTGCGCACCGTCCCCGGGGCCAGGTGGGCGCGCGTCGCGATCTCCTCGACGGGCGCGCCGTCGGCGGCGAGCTCGAGCACGTCCGCCTCACGGGCGGTGAGCGGGCTCGCGCCCGCCGCGATCGCCTCCGCGGCGAGCTCGGGGTCGACGTAGCGGCCGCCGTCGCGCACCTGCCGCACGACGTCCGCGAGCACGCGCGAGGAGACCGTCTTGGGCAGGAACCCGCGCGCACCCGCCTCCAGGGCCCGCTTGAGGTAGCCCGGCCGGCCGTGGCTCGTGACGATCACCACGCCGCACGACGGCAGCTCGTGCGCGAGGCGCTGCGCGACCTCGACCCCGTCGAGCCCGGGCATCTGGAGGTCGAGCACCGCGACGTCGGGCTCGAGCTTGAGTGCGGCGGCGACGGCCTCGGGGCCCGAGGCCGCCTGGGCCACGACCTCCAGGTCGTCCTCGAGGGCCAGGAGCGACGCGACGGCGTCGCGGATGAGGTTCTCGTCGTCGGCGAGCAGGATGCGGATCACGCGCGCGTGGTCCTCTCTGTGGTGGGGGCGGGAACGTCGAGAGCGCTGCCCCGCGCCGGTGCCCCCCGGGCCGCGCCGTCGTCGGGCACGCGCGCGACGAGTCCGTACCGGCCGCCGTCGGACCACGTCTGCAGGCTCCCGCCCGCGCCCTCCAGCCGCTCCCGGAGACCGACCAACCCGGAGCCGCGCCCGTCGCCCGTCCCCGCGGGGGCGCCGTCGTTGACGATCTCGACCACGCTCGACACCCGGTCCCGGTGCACCGTGATCGTGCACGTGCGGGCGGTCGAGTGCCGCACCACGTTGGTGACGCCCTCGCGCACCGCCCAGGCGAGCGCCTCCTGGGCCGCGGTCCCGACGGGCGTCTCGTCACCGTGGACGGTCGTCGTGATCCCCGCCGACCGCAGGACCGAGCGGGCGCCCGCCAGCTCGGCGGCGAGGTCGGCCGTCCGGTAGCCGGCGACGACGGCACGCACCTCGCGCAGGGCGTCCTGCGCGATCCGGCGCACCTCGAGCATCTGCTCCTCCGCGCCGGGGCGACCGCGGGCCGCCAGCTCCGCGGCGAGCTCGCTCTTCACGGCGACGACGGACAGCGTGCGGCCGAAGACGTCGTGCAGGTCCCGGGAGAACCGCAGCCGCTCCTCCGCGACGGCGAGGCGGGCGTGCAGCACGCGCGTGCGTTCCTGCTCCCACACGATGCCGAGCATCCACACCGACACGCGGTAGGACCCGAACACCGCGACCAGCATGATCGCGCCCGACAGACCGAGGCCGAACGCCATGCCCGCGGTCGTCGACGTGACCGGCCCGGTCCCCACCCACACGGAGCACCCCGTGACCGCGCCGAACAGGAGACCGAGGAGGGCGAGGCGGCGGAAGGTCAGCAGCGGCACGACCGCGAGCGTGCCGAACCCGAACCCCAGCAGGAGCGCGTAGTACCTGGCGCTCCCGGCGACGTCCTCCGCAGAGCCGACGGGGAAGGTCCAGAACCCGACCGCCGCGACCGCCGCGGACACGGCGAAGTGGAGCGCGAGCAACCACGTCCGCACCGCCGGGCCACCGAGGAAGTGCACCACGCCCGCGCGCAGCACGGCGATGTTCGTCGCCGTGTGCACGAGGACGAGCAGGAGCCACGCCCCGACGGTCCCCGGCCGGAAGGTCTGGTCGGTGCCGACGAGCGCGAGCGCGAGGAACGGCTCGAACAGCGAGAGCAGGTACAGCGACCAGCGGGTGTAGGCGTCGAACCGCTCGGGCGCGGTCCGACGGCTCCACACGTCGAGGAACGTGCGCGGTCGGGTGATCACGTCGACCAGCGTCCCACGCACGCGCGCCGCGCCGTCGTGACAGGCGTCATGACCTGCGGCGACGGGCGTCGCGGGTCAGTCGCGGCGGACGTCGGCGCCGAGGGCGACCAGCTTCTCCTGGAAGTTCTCGTAGCCGCGGTCGATGAGGCTGATGCCGCGCACGGTCGAGGTCCCCTTCGCCGCGAGCGCGGCGATGAGGTGGGAGAAGCCGCCGCGCAGGTCGGGGACCTCGATGTCGGCCGCGGCCAGCGGCGTCGGGCCGGAGACCACCGCGGAGTGGTGGAAGTTGCGCTGACCGAACCGGCAGTCGCGCCCGCCCAGGCACTCCTTGTAGACCTGGATGGTGGCGCCCATGCCGCGCAGCGCGTCGGTGAAGCCGAACCGGTTCTCGTAGACCGTCTCGTGCACGATCGACAGACCCTTGGCCTGGGTGAGCGCGACGACGAGCGGCTGCTGCCAGTCGGTCATGAAGCCGGGGTGCACGTCGGTCTCGAGCACGATCGGGGAGAGGTCGCCGCCCGGGTGCCAGAACCGGATGCCGTCGTCCTGCACGTCGAACCGGCCGCCGACCTTGCGGAAGGTGTTGAGGAACGTCATCATCTCGGGCTGCGTCGCGCCCTTGACGGTGATGTCGCCGCCCGTCGCGAGCGCGGCCGACGCCCAGGAGGCTGCCTCGATGCGGTCGCCGAGCGCCGTGTGGGTGTACCCGTCGAGGCGGTCCACGCCCTCGATGCGGATCACGCGGTCGGTGTCGACCGAGATGATCGCGCCCATCTTCTGCAGGACCGCGATGAGGTCCATGATCTCGGGCTCGATCGCGGCGTTCGCCAGCTCCGTGATGCCCTCGGCGCGCACGGCCGTGAGCAGGAGCTGCTCGGTCGCACCCACCGACGGGTACGGCAGCGCGATCTTGGTGCCCTGCAGGCGGCGGGGGGCGCGGATGTGGATCCCGTTCTCGCGCTTGTCCACGACCGCGCCGAACTGGCGCAGGATGTCCAGGTGGTAGTTGATCGGCCGGTCGCCGATCCGGCACCCGCCCAGGTCGGGGATGAACGCCTCGCCCAGGCGGTGCAGCAGCGGGCCGCAGAACAGGATCGGGATGCGGCTCGAGCCCGCGTGCGCGTCGATGTCCGCGACGTGCGCCGACTCGACGTTGGAGGGGTCCAGGTCGAGGATCCCCGCGTCCGGGTCGGACTTGACCGCCACGCCGTGCAGCTCCAGCAGCCCCGTCACGACGCCCACGTCGCGGATCTGCGGCACGTTGCGCAGCACGCTCGGCGACTCCCCCAGCAACGACGCCACCATGGCCTTGGACACGAAGTTCTTCGCGCCCCGCACGGTGATCGTCCCGTCCAGCGGGGTCCCGCCGTTGACGTACAGCACATCCTTCATGAGCTCTGGTCGCCCTCTCGCCAAGCCGATGGTCCGTGGTGCCCCTGCGGGCCCGGGGCCCGCGCGTCGGGCCGCGGACGGTTCGTCCGCGGCTGCGGGTCCCGAGTGCGCCAACGTGCGGCACCCGGAGATTATTCACCCCCCGCGGGCATTCTCGCCGCCATCCGGACGGCGGCGGCCGTCCCCGACACGTTACTCCCCGGTACGCCTGCCCGTGCCGCGCGGCTCGTGGGCCGAGACACGGGCAGGCGTCCGGCGCCGTCAGACGGCGCTCGCGTCGAACCCCGCGACGTACCGGTCGATCTCGGCGAGGTAGGCGGCCCGCTGCGAGTCGCCCAGCCACGACGCCTCGAACGAGTTGCGCGCGAGCTGCACGACCTCCTCCGTCGTCAGGTCCGCCGCCTCCGCGAGCGCCACGTAGTTGTCGGCCACGTAGCCGCCGAAGTACGCCGGGTCGTCGGAGTTCACCGTCACCCGCACGCCCGAGCGCAGCAGGTCCGCGATCTCGGTCGCCTTCATGTCGTCCGTGACGAACGAGTTCGAGATCGGGCACGTCGTCAGGCCCAGCCCGCGCTCGCGCACGACGTCGACCAGCGCCGGGTCCTCGACGACGTTCGTCCCGTGGTCCACGCGGTCCACGCCGATCTCGTCGAGCACGGTGCGGATGTTGTCGATGCTGCCGACCTGGTCGATGTCGCAGTGCATCGTCAGCCGGTAGCCGAGCTCGCGCGCGCGTGCGAAGACGTCGGCGAACTTCTGCGGCGGGTTGTCGCGCTCGTCCGAGTCGAGCCCGACGCCCAGGAACTTGTCCCGGAACGGCACCGACGCCTCGAGCGTCTCGGCCGCGCTCTGCGCCGAGTGGTCGCGCAGGAAGCACAGGATGAGGTGCGCGTCGATCCCGTGCTTGGCCGGCGCCTCGGCCGCGGCACGGTGGTAGCCCGTCACGACCGCCTCGAACGGCACCCCGCGCGACGTGTGCGCCTGCGGGTCGAAGAACATCTCGGCGTGCTTGACGCCGTCGGCGGCCGCGCGGGCGAGGTACGCGTCTGCGAGCTCGTAGAAGTCGTCCGCCGTCTGCAGCACCTCCATCGCCGGGTAGTACACGGCGAGGAAGCTCGTCAGGGAGTCGAACGCGTAGGTCGCGCGCACCTCCTCGACCGTCGTCTGACCGATGTCGATCCCGTTCTTCTGCGCGAGCCGCAGCTTGAGGTCGGGCTCGAGCGTGCCCTCCAGGTGCAGGTGCAGCTCCGCCTTGGGCAGGCCGGTGACGAACTCGCGGGTGGGCGTCGTAGGCGCGGGCATGGGTCTCCTTGTCGGGTCGGTGTCCCCCGCCCTCATCCTCCCCCGTGCCCGACGCCGGGGCGCACCGGCCCACCGGACGGCCGCACCGGCGTCGGGCCGGCGCCGGTCCGAATCGATTAGGCGGCTGCCCCCGAGGGTGGGGTGCGAGGCATGGTCGTCGTGTTCGACATCCGAGAGCAAAGGAGCTGGAGAGATGCGACGCATTGCAGCGTGGGCCGCCGCGGTGGTCCTCGGCGCGGCAGGGCTGGTGGCGGCCTCGCCGCCCGCCCCCGCCGCGGCGCACGGGGCGGAGGTGTTCCCGGGGAGCCGTCAGTACCTGTGCTGGGTGGACGGCCAGACGGGCAACGGGCAGGTCGACCCGCAGAACCCGGCGTGCGCGAACGCCTACGCGGTCAGCGGGACCTCGGCGTTCTACAACTGGTTCGGCAACCTGGACTCGAACGGCGCGGGCCGGACCGCGGGCTACATCCCCGACGGCCAGATCTGCGACGGCGGAGGGCGCGGCCCGTACGACTTCAGCGGGTTCAACGCCGTGCGGGACGACTGGCCGCGGACGCACCTGACCGCCGGGGAGACCTACCAGTTCCAGCACAACAACTGGGCCGAGCACCCGGGGCGCTTCGACGTGTACGTCACCGAGGAGGGCTGGGACCCGTCGAGCCCGCTCGCGTGGGACGACCTCGAGCTGATCGACTCCGTGACCAACCCGCCCGACACGGGCGGACCGGGTGCCCTGAACTACTACTACTGGGACGTCACGCTCCCCGCCGACCGCAGCGGCGACCACGTGATCTTCACCCACTGGGTCCGCTCGGACAGCAACGAGAACTTCTACTCGTGCTCCGACGTCGCGTTCGACGGCGGCGACGGCGAGATCACGGGGATCGGCGACGACGGCGGCGAGCCCACCGAGCCCGCGTGCCCCGACGAGGCGCCGGGCGCCCCGGGCGCGGTGATGGCCATGTCCGTCACCGCGACCAGCGCGCACGTCATGTGGGGTGCCGCCGAGTCCGGGTGCGTCACCGGGTACGACCTGCTCGACCCCGGCACCGGACAGGTGATCGCGAGCACCGACGGGTCACCCATGGTCGACCTGACGGAGCTGGAGCCCGACACCGCGTACACCGTGGCGGTCCGGTCCCGGAACGACCACACCGGGGTGGTCTCGGCGACCCGGACCGTCACGTTCACCACCCTGGACGACGGTGGGACGCCCGAGCCCACCGGTGCATGCGCCGTCGACTACTCCGCGGCCGCCTGGGGTGGCACCAGCACCGGGTACACCGCGTCGGTCACGGTGACCAACACGTCCGCGGCGACCGTGGACGACTGGGTCGTCACGTTCGACTACCCCGGGGGCCAGCGGGTCGACGCCCCGGGATGGAGCGCGACCGTCGCCCAGTCCGGCACCACGGTCACGGCGACCCACCCGGCGTGGCAGTCGAGCATCGCGCCGGGGCAGTCGGTCACGTTCGGCTTCAACGGCGCGGCCACGACGGCCGGAGCGCACCCCGACCCCACCGGGTTCACTCTCGACGGGGTCGCCTGCGACTGAGGCGCGCGACGACGGTGGGCCGACGGGGACCGACCCGTCGGCCCACCCGCCTCAGCCTGTCGCCGAGACCAGACCCACCCGGTAGGCGAGCACGACCGCCTGCACCCGGTCGCGCAGGCCGAGCTTGGCCAGGATCCGGGACACGTACGTCTTGACGGTCTCCGGGGTGATGACGAGCACGCTCGCGATCTCCGCGTTGGACAGCCCGGCGGCGAGCTGCTCGAGCACCTCGAGCTCGCGCCGGGTCAGGGCGCGCACGACCTCGTCCCTCGCGGGGCGGGAGGCGTCGGTCGGCCGCACGCGCTCGGCGTAGCGGCCGATGAGGGCGCGGGTGACGGTCGGAGCGAGCAGGGACTCGCCGCGGGCGATCGTCCGGATGCCGTCGACCAGCTCGCCGGGAGGGGCGTCCTTGAGCAGGAAACCGCTCGCCCCGGCGCGCAGCGCCTCGTAGACGTACTCGTCGACGTTGAACGTGGTCACCATGAGCACCTTGGTCGGCGTCTCGACGTCGGGCCCGGCGATCTGCCGCGTCGCCTCGATGCCGTCGAGCACGGGCATCCGGATGTCCATGACCACGACGTCGGGCCGCAGCCGTCGTGCGGCCTCGACGGCTGCCCGGCCGTCCTGCGCTTCGCCGACGACCTCCATGTCGGCCTGCGCGGAGAAGATCGTGACGTAGCCGACCCGCACCAGCTCCTGGTCCTCGCAGACCAGGACGCGGATCGGGGACCGTGGCTCCGGCGGCGGGAGGGTCATGGGCGGCTCCAGGTCGGGGCGGTGGTCGGGGCGGTGGGGATCCGGGCCCGCACGCGGAATCCCCCGTCAGGTGTGGGACCGGTCTCCAGGTCCCCGTCGAGGACGCGGACGCGCTCGCGCAGGCCGGCGAGCCCGCGACCGGCCGGCGGTGCCGAGGGTGACGGTGGTGCCGCGCCCACGGTGGCGGGCCGGTCCGGCGACGGAGGTCCCGGCCTGGTGACCGACGAGTCGGGTCCACCGGTGCTCACCTCGGCCTCGACGTGGTCGGCGCCGTGCCGCACGCGGACCGTGGTCGGGCGCCCGGGGGCGTGCTTGAGCGCGTTGGTCAGGCCCTCCTGCACCACCCGGTAGGCGGCGAGCCCGACGGCGTCGGGCAGGTCGCGCCGTCGACCCTCCTCGGTCCACTCCACCGGTTGACCGGACCGGCGGGCCTGGTCCACGAGGTCGCCCACACGGCCGAGGACCGGCGCCCGCTCCGCCGGGGCTGCCTCGCCCGTGGCCTCGAGCACGCCCAGCAGGTGCCGGAGCTCCGTCAGGGCGCGTCGCCCGGTGCCGCTGATCGCGACGAGCCCCTCGGCGGCGCGGTCGGGTGCCGCGGGCAGGAGGTACTGCGCGGCGTCGGCCTGCACGACCATCGCGGTCACGTGGTGCGTCACGACGTCGTGCAGGTCCCTCGCGATCCGGGCGCGCTCCTGAGCGGTCGCGACGGCGGCCGCGAGACGCCGACGCTCGACCTCCTCGGCCCGCCGACGACGCACGCCGGCGCCGGCCGACCAGACCACCACCAGGACGAGGTAGAACGCGAGGAACACGGGCAGCCGGTTGGGCGAACCGAGGCCGGACAGCGTGGCCGCGAGGACGACGTAGCCACCGGTCACCACGGCGGCGATGATCCGACGAGACCGCGCCAGGTGGGCCCCGGCGGTGTACAGCGCCACGTAGAGGCCGACGCTCGCGAACGTCGGCGGGCAGGCCAGCACCTGCGCCGCGGCGAAGGCGGCACCGACGACGGCGAGGCAGGCCCCGGGTACGCGGCGGCGGAGCGCGAGCGGCAGGCACTGCGCGAGGGCGAGCGTCACCGCCAGCGCGTCCGTCGGCCGCTCGGGCAGGTCGCCGAGCTCGACACCGATCGTCGAGAGCGTCGGGACGAACCCGAGCACCGCGAGGGCGACCGCGAGCGACGTGTCCAGCGCGTCCTGCCGTCCCGGTCGCCACCGCCGACGCGGCTCACCGGGGCGTGACGCCCGGTCGAGGACGGGGTTGTCGGGCACGGCCCGAGCCTAGAGGCGACGACGGCGGGCCGGGACCCACGTCCCTCGCCGGCGCGCGAGCACGAGCATCGGGACGGCGATCAGCGCGCCGAGCACCACGGTCACCACCGATCCCTCGATGCCGAACGCTCCGCCCGTCAGCAGGCTCGGCCCCGAGACGTCGGCGACCAGCAGGCCCGCGGAGGCGTGCCCCGAGACGGGGATGCCGAGCAGCGCGACGGTGGCGTTCCAGGCGAGGTGCAGACCGATGGCGAACCACAGGTTCCGACGCCAGAGGAACGCGGCGCCGAGCAGACCACCGGCCTCGATCGCGATCGCCGCTGCGCTCCACGGGGTCGCGCTGGGGTTGAAGAGGTGCGTCAGGCCGAAGAACAGGGCCGTGACCGCCAGCGCGGCCCAGCTCCCGAGCAGACGCTCAAGCGCCTGGAGGGCGAACCCGCGGAACATGAGCTCCTCGGTGACGGCGGCGCCGACGGTGACCGCGAGGATCGGCGCCACCACCGCGAGGAGGTCACCGTCGGCGACGCGGAACGTGTAGCCGCCGAGAGCCGTCACGACGGCCGCGGACACCGCGACGAACCCGAGCCCGAGCGCGGCACCGAGCAGCACCTCCGGGACCGCGCGGCGCGCGGCGAGCTCGGGCGTGCGGCGCCGGGCGACGCACCGCATGACCACCCGGTACACGACGACCGCGAGCGCCGCGCCCAGCACCGGGAGCAGCAGGAACCGTTCGGCCGACGCCGTCAGACCTCCGACGAGGGCGACGCCGACCACGCCGATCAGCATCCACGTCAGGGGGTGCCGCAGGAAGCGGGACGCCGGTCCGGGGCCGTCGTCCTCCCGGGTCCGGGGGCGAGGTGTCGTGGTCGTCGTGCTCATGCGGGCCTCCGTCGCTGTGCCTGACCGCCCGGCTGGGCGACCACCAGCAACGCTAGGAATCCGGGCGCTCCGGCGAATCACCCCCGGGTGAGCAGTCGGGGTAGCTCTCACGGGGGACCCCCGCCGCAGCGGACCCGCCTCGTGACGCCCCGGGCCGCCGCCCGACGGGCGGCCGTGGCTCCACGATCGCCACGCCACGTCCGGAGCTCAGTTGCGGTTCAGGCCGTGCCTCCGCGAGTCCAGGGCGACCTTGAAGTGGCTCTCGGCCTCGTCGATCACCCGCGTCGGTGTCGACGGGTCGAACACCCGCAGCAGCGAGAAGCGGAAGCCGGTCGGGTCGATCGTGCGCAGCTCGACGTTGCCGCCGTGGCCGTTGGTCGCGTACGCGGTCCAGCGCTGCCGGATGCTCTCCGCGCCGTCAGCCTTGCCCACGTAGTGCCGGCCGTCGCGGGTGTCGGTGATCAGGTACACACCGACGACGGAGGCCAGCGCCGTGCGCCACGCGGCGTAGCGGTGCTCGCGCATCACCGCCTGCAGCTGCGCGTGGTCCAGCACGAGCCGGTCGAACCCGGGGAACGGTACGGGCCGCGCGTCGGCGATCTCCATGACCGGGTATCCCGCCGCGGTCGGGCCGTTGAGCCGCCACGTGCGCGGCGACCGCCAACCGATCACCAACCGGTCCCTCAGGTCCGCGAGCCGCTCGGACCCGACCAGGTCGAACGTGCGGAGGGCCCCGTCGTTCGCGACCTCACCGCGGTTCTCCAGCACCGACCACAGTCGCGCCCGGTCTCCGCCCTCGCGGACGAACACGACCCAGATGCCCGGCGGAGCGGCCGGGAAGATCCGCGGCGACGCCGACTGCCGGCGTGTGTACGCCAGGATCTCGTCATCGGTGGAGTCCGCGTGGATGCCCGGCAGGCCCGTGTCCTCGTGCTCCTTGACGAAGGCGTGCCGGATCACGAGGGCCTCCGCGGGGTCGATGAGCCCGCTGCGCAGGATCGGTTCAAGCGCCAGTGTCATGGACGGTCGGTCTCCCATGTCGTCGTCGTGGCGTTCCGCTCGCCGTCGTCGAGGCCGTCCTGGACGGTCGCAGGCGGGCTCTCGGTCCGAGTGCGGGCCGTCACCAGTCGAAGACGCGCGCCACGACGCTCCCCACGCCCCGGACGAGCCAGACGACGCCGCGCCCGACGTTCACGACGACGCTGACGAGGTCGACGATCTCCAGGACCCTGGCGACGCCGCGCCCGAGGGCGCGGAACGGTCGCCGCACCTGGTACCAGAAGCCCCGTCGCGGCCGGCTCGGCGGATCCACGACGGAAGCGTGCCACACACGACCCGTTCTCGGCCGCTCGACCACGCGCCCGGCGGGCCCGCTAGGGTACTTCGCATGCGAAACGACGACCCGGCGGCGGCCTCCGAGGATCTGCGGATCCAGATCCCGGCGGGCGGCTGGGTCGTCGGCACGGTGCGCAGACCCCGCAGACCCGCCGAGGAGCCGCCCCGCGGCGTCGTCGTGATCCACCCGGCGACGGCGGTCCCCGAGCGCTTGTACACGGGGTTCGCGGAGTTCCTCGCCGCCCACGGGTACGTGGCCGTCACCTACGACTACCGCGGCACCGGCCGGTCCGGCAGCCCGCGCGCCCACCGCGGCCTGCGCATGCGCGACTGGATGGCCGACGACGTCCCCGCGGTCGCCGCGTGGGCCCGCCCGCGGTTCGGCGACGTGCCGCAGCTCGCCGTCGGGCACAGCATCGGCGGGCACGCGCTCGCGCTCGGCAAGGGCTCCCGGGGCCTGGCCGGGTTCGTCACGGTCGCGTCCCACGTCGCCGCGACGTCCACGATCCCCGACCGCGCGGAGCGGGCGCGCGTCCGGCTGATCCTGCGGGTGCTCGGCCCCGCGACGGCCCGGGTGCTCGGCTACGTCCCCGGCCGTCGTCTGAGCCTCGGCGAGGACATGCCCGCCGCCGCGATGCTCGAGTGGAGCCGCTGGACCACCCTGCCGGGCTACTTCTTCGACGACCCGACCATGACCGCCGCCGCGGACGCGGCACGCGTCACCGGCGACATCCTCGCCGTCGGGTTCACGGACGACCCGTGGGCCACCCCCGGGCAGATCGACGCGATCACCGACCGCCTCACGGCCGCTCGCGTCGAGCGACGGACGTGGAGCCCCGCCGACGGCGGCGTGGAGAGGATCGGCCACCTGGGCTTCTTCCGCCGGGGCCTGCGCGACACCCTCTGGCCCGAGCTCCTCGCCTGGCTCGACGACCGCGCGGGGGCCGCCCCGGCGCAGGAGGACGGCAACGTCCGCTTCTCTGCCAGGAAGCCGCGACGATGACGCGCCACCCGCCGCGGCTGGTGTTCCTCACCACCGTGGCGGAGCGTCAGATGCGGCGCTGGATCGCGCGGCGCGGCAGCGCGAACGTCTCCGGGAACGGCGGCCAGGGATTCGGCGCCCCCGCCGCCGGCGTGCTGCTGCACCTCGCCGACCACCCCGGCGCGACGATCGGCGAGGTGACGTCCGCGCTGCAGGCCTCCCCCGCCGGCACCAGCGGCCTGCTCGCCCGCATGGAGCGCGCCGACCTCGTGCGCCGTCGCACCGACCCCGACGACCGGCGCACCGTCCGCCTGGACCTCACGCCCGCCGGCACCGCGGCGCTCGACGACGTGCGCGCCGCGCTCGCCGAGCTCAACGACCGCCTCACCGACGGCTTCACCCCCGACGAACTGGCCACCGTCGCCCGCTGGCTCGAGCACGTGACGCGGACGCTCGCCTAACTGCACCGGCGGCTCGCCTGGCGGACCGTCCGCCTCCCTCCGAGGGCGCGCGAGGGCACGTCGTCCCGGGCGCGTGCACGGGCTCCAGACGGCACGAGGCCCGGACCTGGCAAGCAGGTCCGGGCCTCGGCTCGGGTGGCCGCCCGCACGGGCGACCGCGTCCGACGGGTCAGAAGTTGATCATGTGCCCCGCGAGGCCGTGGATCGACTCCTGGACAGCCTCGGACAGCGTCGGGTGGGTGTGCACGTTGCGCGCGACGTCGTAGACCGTGAGGTCCCACTTCTGCGCGAGCGTGAGCTCGGGCAGCAGCTCGGACGCGTCGGGGCCGATGAGGTGGCCGCCGAGCAGCTCGCCGTAGGTCTCGTCGGAGATGAGCTTGACGAAGCCGGTCGGGTCGCCGAGGCCGTGCGCCTTGCCGTTCGCCATGAACGGGAAGGTCGCGACCTTCACCTTGTAGCCCTCGTCGCGGGCCTGCTGCTCGGTGAGGCCGAAGCTCGCGACCTGCGGCTGGCAGAACGTCGCGCGCGGCATCATGCGGTAGTCGCCGAGCGTGAGGGTCTCGGCGCCGCCGATGGTCTCGGCCGCGACGACGCCCTGGGCCTCGGCGACGTGCGCGAGCATGAGCTTCGCGGTGACGTCACCGATCGCGTAGATGTGGTCCACGTTGGTGCGCATGACGTCGTCGATCGCGATGGCGCCGCGCTCGGTGAGCTGGACGCCGGTGTTCTCGAGGCCGAAGCCCTCGACGTTGGGCGCGAAGCCGACGGCCATGAGCACCTTGTCGACGACGAGCTCGCCCGGCTTGTCGTCCTTGACGCCCTTGTAGGTGACCGTGACGCCGTTCGCGCCGTTGTCGGTGACCGTCTGGACGGCGGTCGACGTGAGGAGGTTGACGCCGAGCTTCTTGTACTGCTTGGCGATCTCCTTCGACACGTCGGCGTCCTCGTTGGGCAGCGCGCGGTCGAGGAACTCGATGATCGTGACGTCCACGCCGTAGTTCTTGAGGACGTAGCCGAACTCCATGCCGATCGCGCCCGCGCCGACGATGGCGATGGAGCGGGGCAGATCGCGCGTGAGGATCTGCTTCTCGTACGTGACGACGTTCTCGGACAGCTCGACGCCCGGGAGCAGGCGCACCTTCGAGCCGGTCGCGATGATGACGTTGTCGAACGTCACCTGGTCGGTCGAGCCGTCGGCGAGCTTCACGTCGAGCGTGTGCGCGTCGCGGAACGTGCCGCGGCCGTCGTACTCGGTGATCTTGTTCTTCTTCATGAGGAAGTGCACGCCCTTGACGCGCCCCTCCGCGACGGTGCGCGAGCGGTCGAACGCCGCGCCGAAGTCGAAGCTGACCTCTCCGGAGATGCCGAAGGTCTTCGCGTCGTGCTGGAAGATGTGCGCGAGCTCGGCGTTGCGCAGGAGCGCCTTGGACGGGATGCAGCCCACGTTGAGGCACACCCCACCCCAGTACTTCTCCTCCACGACCGCGACCGACAGGCCCAGCTGGGCTGCACGGATCGCGGCCACGTAACCACCGGGACCTGCACCGAGGACGACGACGTCGTAGTGGGATGCCATGGCGACCAGCCTACTGGCGCCGGATCGGCCCTGGGGTGCGTGCGCGGGCGACGTCCGCCACACCTGCGGGGCCCGCGAGGGTTGACCGGGCGCCGTCGGGCGGGTCACGATGTCCGGGATGCGACACCTGCGGCTCCTCCTTCGCCGGCCGCGCTGAGCCCGCCGGGCGGGCACGCTCAGCGCGGCGATGCCCGCGCGTCCCCACGGACCGGGCGAGTGCCCGACGACGAAGCCCACCTTCTCGAGGAGCCTCCCCGTGGACGCCGCACACCCACCCCACCCCTCCGTACCCCCGTCTCCCCCGTCGACCCGCGAGATCGAGGACCGCTGGCAGCGGTACTGGGCCGAGCACGGGACGTTCCGCGCGCGCGACGACGGCGCTCGCCCGCGCCGCTACCTGCTGACGATGTTCCCGTACCCCTCGGGCGACCTGCACATGGGTCACGCCGAGGTGTTCGCGCTGGAGGACGTCGTCGCGCGGTACTGGCGCTTGCGCGGGTTCGACGTGCTCAACCCGATCGGCTGGGACTCGTTCGGGCTCCCCGCCGAGAACGCGGCGATCCGCCGCGGCGAGAACCCCGCCGTCTTCACCGAGACCAACATCGCCACGCAGGCCGCGACGGCGCACCGGTACGGGGTGTCGTTCGACTGGTCGCGCCGGCTGGAGACCCACCGTCCGGAGTACTTCCGCTGGACGCAGTGGCTGTTCCTGCGGCTGCTGGAGCGCGACCTCGCCTACCGCGCGACCGCCCCGGTGAACTGGTGCCCGGCCGACCAGACCGTGCTCGCGAACGAGCAGGTCGTGGGCGGGCGGTGCGAGCGGTGCGGGGCGACGGTCGTGCAGCGCGAGCTCACGCAGTGGTTCGTGCGCGTCACCGCGTACGCCGACCGCCTGCTCGACGACATGGACGCGCTCGACGGTGCGTGGCCCGCGCGCGTCCTGACGATGCAGCGGAACTGGGTCGGGCGCAGCACGGGCGCGCGCGTGCGCTTCGCGGTCGTGCCCGACGGCGGTCCGCGCCCGGCCGCGAGCGCGTCGCCCGGCGGGGGCGCGACCCCGGAGCACGTCGAGATGTTCACGACGCGCCCCGACACCCTGCCCGGCGCGACGTTCGTCGCCGTCGCGCCGGACGGGCCGCTCGCGGCGGCGCTGTGCACACCGGAGCACGCGGACGCGCTCGCGCGGCACCGGGAGACCGCGCTGGCCTCCGGGGAGATCGAGCGGACGAACGCGCAGCGCCCGAGCGCCGGGACGTTCCTGGGCACATGGGTGCGCCACCCGGTGACGGGCGAGCGGCTGCCCGTCTGGGCGGCGGACCACGTGCTGCCCGGCTACGGGACGGGCGCGGTCATGGGCGTGCCCGCGCACGACGACCGCGACGCGCGCTTCGCCGCCGCCCACGGCCTGCCCGTCGGGTCGGGCGAGACGTGGCCCGACGTCGAGGAGGCGATCGCCCGGCTGGAGGCCGACGGCGCGGGCGAGCGTGCGACGTCGTACCGGCTGCGCGACTGGCTGGTCTCGCGCCAGCGCTACTGGGGAGCGCCGGTGCCGGTCGTGCACTGCCCGGGCTGCGGCGTCGTGCCCGTCCCCGACGACGAGCTGCCCCAGCGGCTGCCCGACCTGGCCGGCGACGACCTGCTCCCCCGCGGCCGCTCGCCGCTCGCCTCCCCCGCCGCGGACGCGTGGCGGCGCGTGCCGTGCCCGCGCTGCGGCGTGGCGGCCGAGCGCGACCCGGACACGCTCGACACGTTCGTGGACTCGTCCTGGTACTTCCTGCGGTACTGCTCGCTGGGCGCCGACGGCCCGCCCGACGACGTCCCGTTCCGCCCCGAGGACGCGCGGCGGTGGATGCCCGCGGCGCAGTACGTCGGCGGTGTCGAGCACGCGATCCTGCACCTGCTGTACAGCAGGTTCGTCACGAAGTTCCTGCACGACGAGGGATGGGTGGACGTCGTCGAGCCGTTCGCGACGCTGCTCAACCAGGAGCAGGTCCTCAACGGTGGGCGCGCGATGAGCAAGTCGCTCGGCAACGGCGTCGACCTGGGCGAGCAGCTCGACCGGCACGGCGCCGACGCGGTCCGCCTCGCGATGGTGTTCGCCGGGCCGCCGGAGGACGACGTGGACTGGGCGGACGTCGACCCCGGCGCCATGCGGCGGTTCTGCGCGCGCGTGCTGCGGCTCGCGGACGCCGTCGGCCCGGGCTCCGGGTCGCGCGCGTCCGGCCCCGGGGCGTGGGACGCCGTCGTGCCCGGGTCGCGCGCGCACGCGCTGCGCCGTGCCACGCACCGGACCGTGCACGAGTCGGAGGACCTGCTCGACCGGAGCCGGTTCAACGTGGTCGTCGCGCGCGTCATGGAGCTCGTCACCGCCGCGCGCCGCGCGTCCGAGGCCGGCCCGGCACCGGACGAGGACGCCGTGGCGCTCGCCGCCGCCGTGCGCGAGGCCGTCGAGGCGGTCGCGGTGCTGCTCAGCCTGTTCGCGCCGCACACGGCCGAGGAGGCCTGGCACCGGCTGGGGCGTGATCCGTCGGTGGCCGAGGCGGCCTGGCCCGTCGTCGACCCGGGGCTGCTCGCCGCGGACGAGGTCGAGGCGGCCGTCCAGGTCGACGGGAAGGTCCGCGCGCGGGTGCGCGTGCCCGCGGACGTCGGCGAGAGCGCGCTGCACGACCTCGCGCTCGCGACGACCGGCGTCGCCCGGGCGACCGCCGGGCGGCAGGTCGTGCGCGTCGTCGTGCGCGCACCGCACCTCGTGAACGTCGTGACGCGCGCCGCGACGCCCTGAGCACGAGGTTCACGACCGCCGTGGGCGGGTGCGACGCCCCGGGACCGGCACTCGCTACGATGCTGCCGCCGCGTCCACTCGACCAGCGGGCCCGTGCGCGGCGACGCGGGCCGGCGCACGGAGCACCTCCCCATGGCCTTCGGACTCGCTGCACTCCTGGACGACATCGCGGCGTTCGCCAAGCTCGCGGCCGCGTCGATCGACGACGTCGGCGCGGCCGCCGGGCGCGCCAGCGCCAAGGCGACAGGGGTCGTCATCGACGACACCGCCGTCACTCCCCGCTACGTCGAGGGCCTGGCCGCCAAGCGCGAGCTGCCCGTCGTCAAGCGCATCGCGGTCGGGTCGCTGCGCAACAAGCTGCTGTTCATCCTCCCGGCGATCCTGCTGCTGAGCCAGTTCCTGCCCCAGCTGCTCACGCCGCTGCTCATGCTCGGCGGGACGTACCTCGCGTTCGAGGGCGCCGAGAAGGTGTGGGAGCTCGTCTCGGGCTCCCACCACGCCGAGGTCGAGACGAAGGCCGAGAAGAAGGCCGTCGACGAGGACTCGGTGGTGTCGAGCGCGGTGCGCACCGACTTCATCCTCAGCGCGGAGATCATGGTCATCGCGCTCAACGAGGTCGCGTCGGAGGGCTTCTGGTCGCGCCTGGTCATCCTCGCGATCGTCGCGGTGCTCATCACGGTGCTCGTGTACGGCGTCGTGGCGCTCATCGTGAAGATGGACGACATCGGCCTGCACCTCGCGCAGCGCGACACGCCGTGGGTCCAGTCGTTCGGACGCGGGCTCGTCGGCGCGATGCCCAAGGTCATGTCCGTCATCTCGTTCGTCGGCATCATCGCGATGCTCTGGGTCGGCGGCCACATCCTGCTCCAGGGCGCGTACGACCTCGGCTGGCACGGCCCGTACGACGTCGTGCACCACCTCGAGCACGCGGTCACCGGCGTCGCGGGCGTGGGCGGGTTCCTCGGCTGGCTCGTGAACACGGCGTGCTCGGCCGTCGTCGGCATCCTCGTCGGCGGCGTCGTGGTCCTCGTCGCGCACTTCATCCCGCGCCGCAAGCACGCCGAGCGGGCCACCGCCGAGGCGACGACCGACGCGACCGACGCGACGACGGCCGGGACGGTGACCGGCTTCGCCGCACCGGCGACCGATCCGCAGGGCTCCGACCCTGCGGACGTCGACCCGGCCGACGCAGACCCGGCCGAGCCCACCGACCCCGAGCCCACGGACGGCCGGAACCCCACCGACCGCTGATCCCGCGGCGGGCCGAGAGGCCTGCTTGGATGGAGCATGGACTCCGGCACCTGGGCCAACATCGGACTCGTCCTGCTCTTCATCCTCGTCGGCGGCGTGTTCGCGGGCACGGAGATCGCGCTCGTCTCGCTGCGCGAGAGCCAGGTCGCGCGGCTCGAGAAGCAGTCCGCGCGCGGCGCGCGGGTCGCGGCCGTCGCGCGCGACCCCAACCGGTTCCTCGCCGCCGTGCAGATCGGCGTCACGGTCGCGGGGTTCTTCTCCGCCGCGTACGGCGCCTCGACGCTGGCCCCCGACCTCGCGCCGTCGCTCGAGGCCCTCGGGCTGTCGAGCGGGCTCGCGGACACGGTCGCGCTCGTCGGGCTGACGCTCGTCATCGCGTACCTCTCGCTCGTCCTCGGGGAGCTCGTGCCCAAGCGCATCGCGCTCCAGCGCTCGGCCGGGGTGGCGCTCGCCGTCGGGCCACCCCTCGACCGGTTCGCGACGCTCATGCGCCCCGTGATCTGGCTGCTCTCGCGCTCGACGGACGGCGTCGTGCGCCTGCTCGGCGGCGACCCGTCGGCGCGCAGCGAGGAGATGAGCGAGGAGGAGCTGCGCGAGATCGTGCTCGCGCACGAGTCGCTGCCCGAGGACGAGCGCCGCATCCTCGACGACGTGTTCCAGGCGGGCGACCGGTCGCTCGCCGAGGCCATGACGCCGCGCGGCGAGGTCGCGTTCCTGCGCGCCGACACGACGCTCTCCGAGGCCGCGGCGACCGTCGCGGCGGGCCCGTACTCGCGCTACCCCGTGACCGGGGACGACTTCGACGACGTCGTCGGGTTCCTCCACGTGCGCGACCTCCTCGGGCGCGACTGCCCCGACCACCCGGCGACCGACCCGGCGACGGGACGCGCCCTCGCGGTCCGCGACGTCGTCCGCCCGATCCTCGCCCTGCCCGCGACGAACACCGTGCTCCCGGCGATGTCGCAGATGCGCCGCGAGGGCGTGCACATCGCCGTCGTCGTGGACGAGTACGGCGGGACCGACGGGATCGTCACGCTCGAGGACCTCGTCGAGGAGCTCGTGGGCGACATCCGCGACGAGTACGACCCCGACGAGCCGTCGCGGGCGCGCGAGCACGGCACCGCGACGAGCGTCGACGCCGGCCAGACGATCGAGGAGTTCGCGCGGCGCACCGGCGTCGAGCTGCCCGACGGCCCGTACGAGACGGTCGCCGGGTACGTCGTCGCACAGCTCGGTCGGCTGGCGACGGTGGGCGACCACGTCGACGTCGACGACCGCCGCCTCACCGTGACCGACGTCGCCCGCCGCCGCATCGTCCGCCTCGACGTCACCCCGCTCCCCTGAGTGCTGGAGGTGTGGGTGGCGGGGCGTAGCGTCGAGCGGATGAGCGCAGCGACGACGGAGACAGGGTCAGGGATCAAGGTCGGGGTGGTCGGGAGCTTCGGTTCCGCGGCCCAGGTGCTGGACATGGCGGCCGGGGCGGAGGAGTCCGGCTGGGACGGGTTCTTCTCCTGGGACGGGCTGAGCCTGCTGTCGATGCCGGTCGACACGTTCGACCCGTGGGCGGTGCTCGCCGCGGCGGCGGTCCGGACGGAGCGCATCGCGCTCGGAGCGATGGTCTTCGCGCTCCCCCGCCGCCGCCCGTGGGAGGTCGTGCGGCAGGCGCTCACCGTGGACCACCTGTCGGGCGGACGTCTCGTCCTGCCCGTCGGCGTGGGCGTGCTCGACGACGGCGGCTTCTCCGCCGTCCCGGGCCAGCAGCAGTCGCTGCGCGAGCGCGCCGAGTTGCTCGACGACGCGATCGCCTACCTCGACCACGCCTGGTCCGGGGAGAAGTTCGCCTTCGACGGCACGCACGTGCACGCGGGCGAGATGCTGTTCCTCCCGCGACCGGTCGAGCGCCCGGTCGTCGGGCACCACGTGCCGGTGTGGCCGGTGGGCGTCTGGGACGCGGAACGACCCCCGCTGCGCTCCCTCGACCGCGCGTTGCGCGCCGACGGTATCGTGCTCCAGCTCCGCGGCGAGCGCGGCTTCGACGTCCCCACGCCCGACGACGTCTCCGCCCTGGTCGCCTGGCTCACCACGCGCCGCGCGGAGCTGGGCCTCGACGCGGGCCGGCCGTTCGACGTCGTCGTCCAGGGCGAGCTCCCGGTCGACCGGTCCGCCGCGGCGGACCAGCTCGCCGGCCTCGCCGACGCCGGAGCGACCTGGTGGGTCGAGTCCCGCTGGAACCCCGAGACCGCGACCCCGGACTCGCTCCTGGCCGCGATCCACGCGGGCCCGCCCCGCCCCTGAGCCGGGACGAACCGAGGCGACGCACACATGGGCTCGGCCGCGCGACGTGTCGGCGACACGATCACGGGCGGGCTCTGGGGTGGTGACGACGGGTCGTGGCGGGCCTGGCGGGAGCAGGGCGAGGGACGAGCCCTGCGGAGGGTAGACCCGTCGTCACCACCCCAGAGCCCGCCCCCCGCCCCGTGTCACGGACCGTCAGCCGACCGGCCGCGCCGCCTCGATCTCGACCTTGGGCAGCGTCTTCGCCGGCAGCGTCTTCGGGCGCCACGACGCCCGCGTCGCCTCGAACGCGGAGATCTCGTCCTCGTGCTGGAGGGTCAGGCCGATGTCGTCCAGGCCCTCCATGAGGCGCCAGCGCGTGTAGTCGTCGATCTGGAACGGCACGGTGACGTCCTGCGCGGACGCGGTGCGGTTCACCAGGTCCACGGTCACCTCGGTGCCGGGGTTGGTCTCGAGGATCTTCCAGAGCAGCTCGATGTCCTCCTGCGCGACGATCCCGGCGACGAGGCCCTGCTTGCCGGAGTTGCCGCGGAAGATGTCGGCGAAGCGCGACGCGAGGACGACGCGGAAGCCGTAGTCCTTGAGCGCCCACACGGCGTGCTCGCGCGACGAGCCGGTGCCGAAGTCGGGGCCCGCGACGAGGACGGAGCCTGCGCGGTAGGCGTCCTGGTTGAGGACGAACGTGGGGTCGCCGCGCCAGGCGGCGAACAGCGCGTCCTCGAACCCGGTGCGCGTCACGCGCTTGAGGTAGACGGCGGGGATGATCTGGTCGGTGTCGACGTTGCTGCGGCGCAGCGGGACGCCGACACCGGTGTGGGTCGTGAACTTCTCCATGAGTGGTACCTCTTCGAGTCTTCGGGGCGACGAGTGGGGCGGCGCGGTGCGGGTGCTCAGACCTGCACGAGGACGTGCGGGTCGAGCGGCGCGAGCGGCGTGCCGTCGAACGACGTGATGTCGGTGCCCTCGGGCAGGTCGAGGTCGCTCAGCGAGGAGAGCGTCCCGCGGAGCGCGGTCGCGGCGGCGACGAGCGGCGACACGAGGTGCGTGCGCCCGCCCTTGCCCTGGCGGCCCTCGAAGTTGCGGTTCGACGTCGACGCGGCGCGCTCGCCCGGCTGGAGCTGGTCGGGGTTCATGCCGAGGCACATGGAGCAGCCCGCGTTGCGCCACTCGGCGCCGAAGTCGAGGAAGATCTTGTCGAGGCCCTCGGCCTCGGCCTGGAGGCGCACGCGCGCGGACGCCGGGACGACGAGGACGCGGACGCTGTCGGCCTTCCGCTTGCCCTGGACGACCTTGGCGACGGAGCGCAGGTCCTCGATGCGGCCGTTGGTGCACGACCCGATGAACACGGTGTCGACGGGCAGCTCGCGCAGCGGCTGGCCGGGCGTGAGCCCCATGTACTCGATCGCGCGCTCGGCGGCGACGCGCTCGTTCTCGTCCGCGATCTCCTCGGGGACGGGCACGGTCGCGGAGATCGGCAGGCCCTGGCCGGGGTTGGTGCCCCAGGTGACGAACGGCTCGAGGTCGGACGCGCGGAGCGTGACCTCGGTGTCGAAGACGGCGTCGTCGTCGGAGCGCAGCGTGCGCCAGTACTCCACGGCCGCGTCCCAGTCCGCGCCCTCGGGCGCGTGCGGGCGGCCCTTGAGGTACTCGAACGTCGTGTCGTCCGGGGCGATCATGCCGGCGCGCGCGCCCGCCTCGATCGACATGTTGCAGATCGTCATCCGCGCCTCCATGGAGAGGTTGCGGATGGCCTCGCCGCGGTACTCCAGGACGTAGCCCTGGCCACCGCCGGTGCCGATCTTGGCGATGATCGCGAGGATGATGTCCTTGCTCGTCGCGCCCGGGGGCAGCTCGCCGTCGACGTTGATCGCCATCGTCTTGAAGGGCGCGAGCGGGAGCGTCTGGGTCGCCATGACGTGCTCGACCTCGGAGGTGCCGATGCCGAACGCGAGCGCGCCGAACGCGCCGTGGGTCGAGGTGTGCGAGTCGCCGCACACGACCGTCAGCCCCGGCATGGTGAGCCCGAGCTGCGGGCCGACCTGGTGCACGATGCCCTGGTCGGCGTCGCCGAGCGAGTGGATGCGGACGCCGAACTCGCGCGCGTTGGTGCGCAGCGTGTCGATCTGCGTGCGGCTGGTGAGGTCCGCGATCGGCAGGTCGATGTCGAGCGTCGGGGTGTTGTGGTCCTCGGTCGCGATCGTGAGGTCGGGGCGGCGGACCTGGCGGCCCGCGAGCCGCAGCCCCTCGAACGCCTGGGGGCTGGTGACCTCGTGCACGAGGTGGAGGTCGATGTAGAGGAGGTCGGGCGACCCGTCGGTGCCTCGTCGCACCAGGTGCGCGTCCCAGACCTTCTCCGCCAGCGTGCCGGCCATGTAGCTCATCTCCTCGTCGTCTGTCACGGTGCTCCTGGGGGGTATGGAGAACCGCCTGGGTCGATCGTCCGCCGTCCGGCAGCCTGCCGGGGAGAACGTCCAGCGGGTGGAACATCCGTGCCGGACCTGCATCTCAGTTCTGGCTTGCATCTCAGAGCATGAGACGTCAATATCGACCTATGGACAATACTAGCGGAGTCGGAGTGCTGGACAAGGCGGCCTCCGTCCTGGGCGCCCTGGAGTCCGGACCGGCCACCCTCGCCCAGCTCGTCACGGCCACCGGCCTGGCCCGCCCGACGGCGCACCGCCTCGCGGTCGCGCTCGAGCACCACCGCATGGTCGCGCGTGACATGCAGGGCCGTTTCGTCCTCGGCCCGCGGCTCAACGAGCTCGCGACGGCGGCCGGCGAGGACCGCCTGCTCGCTGCCGCGAACCCCGTGCTCACCGCGCTGCGCGACCACACGGGCGAGAGCGCCCAGCTCTACCGCCGCCAGGGCGACCACCGCATCTGCGTCGCGGCCGCCGAGCGTCCGGTGGGCCTGCGCGACTCGATCCCGGTCGGCGCGACGCTCACGATGAACGCCGGCTCCGCGGCGCAGATCCTGCTCGCGTGGGAGGAGCCCGACCGCCTCCACCGCGGCCTGCGCGAGGCCGTCTTCACGGCCACGATCCTCTCGGGCGTCCGACGCCGCGGCTGGGCCCAGTCCGTCTCCGAGCGTGAGCTCGGCGTCGCCTCGGTGTCCGCGCCCGTGCGCGGGCCGTCCGGCCGCGTCGTCGCCGCGGTCTCCATCTCCGGCCCGGTCGAGCGCCTGAGCCGCCAGCCCGGCCGCCTGCACTCCGGGTCCGTCGTCGCCGCGGCGAACCGCCTCACCGAGGTGCTGCGCCGCGCGGGCGAGTAGCCGCCGCGTCGACGGACTCGCGTCGAGGGCGCGGGGTCGGTCCCGGTCGGCGTGCCGCGGGCCGCAAACGGGACGTGCCCTGTCAAAATGTGACCGGCTGCTGCCATGCTGTGCGTGCCCCGGCGCCGGACGGCTCGGTGGCGGCAGGGGGCGAGCCTGACCGTCCGAACCCGAGACATGAGGAGTCCCGATGCATCCGAAGGTGAAGATGACCCTGATCTGGGTCCTCGTGATCTTCGCCGTCTACGCGGTCATCAGGAGCCCCGACCGCGCCGCTGACATCGTCGAGGGCATCTGGGACGTCATCCTCGGCGCCTTCAGCTCCATCGGCCAGTTCTTCAACTCGCTCCTGGACTGACCGTGGCCCGCGGCCGTCCCCGCAGCAGGATCCTCGACCGCTACGTGCTGAGCGGCGAGCGGGTCGTGGTGGCCACGCGCCACCACTGGGGGATGCTGCTCGAGCCGGTCGTGACCACCGTCGCGGGCGCGTTCCTCGTCGCCTGGCTGGTCGTGCAGGCCGGGCCGGCCGTCGGCGACGGGGTGCTGTTCCTGTGGTGGCTGTGGCTGGTCCTCGCCGGACGCCTGGTGTGGAAGGTCTTCGAGTGGCGCAACGAGTGGTTCGTCGCCACCGACAAGCGCCTGCTCCTGCTGTACGGGCTCATCACGCACAAGGTCGCGATGATGCCGCTCACCAAGGTCACGGACATGAACTACGGGCGCTCGCCCGTCGGGCGCGTGTTCGGCTACGGGCAGTTCCTCCTCGAGTCCGCCGGGCAGGACCAGGCGCTGCGCCAGATCGACTGGGTCTCCCACCCCGACGCGACGTACCGCCTCCTGTGCGACACGCTCTTCACGCCCGGCAGCCGCCCCGGCACCCCGCCCGGGGGCGGCTCCAGCCCGTCACCGGCCCCGCCCAGCGTCGTGGCCCCGGTGCCCGCTCCGACGTCGGGGCCACGCGCCCCGCAGCCGGCCGAGCCCCCGTCGGTCGCCCCCGCCCCGGCGTGGGACGGTCGCAGTCCCGCGACGCCACCTCCCGTGCCCGCGCCGCCCCGCGCCGACGAGCCGGTGGTCGTCGTGCCGGGCAGGCCCGTCGGGGAGTCGAGCGGCCCGACCCAGCCGCTCCCCGTCACCGGGCGCCACGAGGGCGCACGCCACGACTCCGGGCGAGAAGGCTGGGACGACGAGACCCCCGCGGACGACGAGCCCGGCTGGGCGGTCTCCGGGGAGCACCGGGCGACCTACGTGCCCGTCATCCACCCGCGCCCCACGCCGACGCCGATCCCGAAGCCCTACGAGCCCGGCCCGGGTCGCGACGGCGCGCCCTGACGGCATCTCGGGGACCGCACGAGCGGTCGTGCCCGCGCGGTGATCGATCTCCACGCCCTCGCCGGCGACCTTCGTCACACCGGCGCGCGCAGCAGCACGAGACGTCGCGTCGCGGCGCTGAAAGCCCCTGCGCCCACGACAAAGGCCCGGTCACCGTGATGGTGACCGGGCCTTTCTCTGTACCCCCAACGGGATTTGAACCCGTGTTACCGCCGTGAGAGGGCGACGTCCTAGGCCGCTAGACGATGGGGGCCTGTGGATCTTCGGACCGTTTCCGGTCCGTTTCTCCGTCGAGAACTCTACCTCATGTTTCGGGCGGTCTTGACCGCTCGATCTGAGCCGGAGCTCTTCGCTGGGGTACCAGGACTCGAACCTAGACTAAGTGAACCAGAATCACTCGTGCTGCCAATTACACCATACCCCAAGGGGGTAACCAGCCACCGCCGGAGAGCCTTCGCGACGAGTCGAGACTCGTCCCCTGGCTCCCTCTTGTGGAGGTCCCACCGGCCGAGAACATTACCGGACATGACGACGCGGACCAAATGCGACCCGAACCGCCGAGCTCGGGCACGCGGAGCGCGCCTCCGGGTCGACGTGCACCGCCGCCGTCTGGCACCGTCGAGGCATGAGCGCAGGAGACTCCCCCGACCCCGGCTCGCACGCCGACCGCGCCGCGTCGTTCGAGCAGGGCGCCGCCCAGTACGCGTCCACGCGGCCCTCCTACCCGGACGAGGCGGTCGACTGGCTCCTGCCCGACGGCGCACGCCGCGTCCTCGACCTCGCCGCGGGCACCGGGAAGCTCACCGAGCGGCTCGTCGCCCGCGGGCTGGACGTCGTCGCCGTCGAACCCTCCGACGCGATGCGTGCGCGCCTCGCGGAGTCCGTCCCGGGCGTACAGGCCCTGCCCGGCGCTGCCGAGTCGATCCCGCTCCCCGACGCGAGCGTCGACGCCGTGCTCGTCGCCCAGGCGTGGCACTGGTTCTCCCCCGCCGCCCAGCCCGAGATCGCGCGCGTGCTGCGCCCCGGCGGGCGCCTCGGCATCGTGTGGAACGTGCGGGACGACGCGGTCGACTGGGTCGGCCGGTTCACGGAGATCATCCACCGGGGCGACACCCTCGAGCACAGCTACCGCGAGCCCGTCCTCGCCGCGCGGTTCTTCACCCCGCCCGAGCACCGCACGGTGCCCTGGGCCGACCGCGTCCCGGCGTCGTCTCTCCGCCCGCTCGCCGCGTCGCGCAGCTACCTGCTGACGCTCCCCGACGCGCGTCGCGAGGAGCTGCTCGGCGAGATCGACGACCTCGTCGCGACCCACCCGGCCCTCGCGGGGCGAGCCGAGGTGGACCTCCCGTACCGCGCCGAGTGCTGGCGGGCCGACGTGGTGGCAGCCCCGCCGGGCAGCGCGTGAGCACCCGTCCCGACCGCTCCCCGGACGCCGTGACGGGCGACGACGTCCGGACGGCGGCGCGCTGGCTCACGGACCATCTCGTCCAGCACCCCGTGTCGGCCTTCGCCGCGCAGGCCGGTCCGGTGCGGTGGTCGTGCTGGACGACGGCGGAGCACGTCGTGGACGACCTGCTCGCCTACGCCCTCCAGCTCGCCGCTCTCCCACGCTTGGCGTACGTGCCGCTCGTCGGGCCGCGCGGGGAGGACGAGATCGCGCACGTCGACCGCGCAGCGGGGACGGCGGGCCTGTGCGAGGCGCTGCTCGGCGGCGGCGAGCTGCTCGCGACCCTCGCCGAGACCCGGCCGGTGGCCGCGCGCGCCTACCACCCCTACGGGACCTCCGACGCCGCCGGCTTCGCGGCGATGGGCGTCGTCGAGGTGCTCGTGCACGGCCACGACGTCCTGCTCGGGCTCGCGGGCGAGCACGTGCCGTTCCCCGCGGGCCTCGCGCCGCGGGTGCTCGCCCGGCTCTTCCCGGACGTCGACCCGGGACCGGACGAGGACCCGGACCGCCTGCTCCTGTGGGCGACCGGGCGCGGCGAGCTGCCCGGCCGACAGCAGCGCACGCGTTGGCGCTGGGACGCGTCGGTGCGCTGAGGCAACGCAGCGCCCCGGGCGGCCCGGTCAGCCCGAGGAGACGGCCGCCGCGGCCGCGATGCGCCGTGCGGCCGAGGAGAGCGCGGTGCCGTCCTTCCACACCATGCGCAGGCGCCGGTCGAGCTCGAGCCCCGGCACGGCGATACGGACGAGCGCCCCCCGGGCGACGTCGTCGGCGACCGCGAGGCTCGACAGCACTGCGACGGCACCGCCGTGCTGCACGGCCGTCTTGAGCGCCGCCGTGGAGCCGAGGTAGGGCAGGTGGTCGGGAAGCCGCTGACCGACCGCTGCGAGCCCGCGCTCGAGCGTCTCGCGCGTCCCCGAGCCGCGCTCGCGCACGACCAGCCCGCCCGAGAGCAGCTCGTCGACCCGCAGCGCGCTCCGCCGCGCCCACCGGTGCGCCGGTCCGACGACGACGACGAGGCGGTCGTGCGCGACGGTGCGGCTGCGCAGCCCCCGACGCAGCGTCGCGCTCTCGACGAAGCCCAGCTCCACGGCGCCGTCGAGGACGAGGTCGGTCACCTCGCGCGAGTTGCGCACGACGAGCTCGACGTCGGGCGCTCCCCCACCGGGGCCGGACCCCTCGAGCGCGAGGCGCGCGAGCCAGCGGGGAGCCAGGTACTCGGCGACCGTGAGGCTCGCCGCGACGCGCACGCGCGCGGCCGGGGCGTCGCGGAGCGCGGCGACCGACGTCTCGAAGCGGTCCGACGCCTCGATCACCTCGCGCGCCCACGCCGCCGTGGCACGGCCCGTCTCCGTGAGCCGGGAGCCGCGCGTCGTGCGCTCGAGGAGCTCGAGCCCGAGGCGGCGCTCCAGCGCTCGCAGCCCCGCCGACGCCGTCGGCTGCGCGACCCCGAGAGCCCGCGCCGCGGCGCTGATCGAGCCGTGCGAGTCGGTCGCGACGAGCAGCTCGAGCGCGGAGAGCGAGGTCCGGTCGCGGGAGGTCGGGGCCATAGGGCCACTCTATGGGTTGCGAGGCAGATCGCTCTTCCGCGGCGTCGCCGCACGCAGCAGGCTCGTGAGCATGGCCCCTCCCGCACCCCGCACGACCCGCACCGCACCACCCCTCGCGACCGCGAGCACGTCCCGTCGCACCGCGGGCTCCCGTGCGCTGCTGCCCGGCCTCGGGCTGGTCGCCGCGGCGACGGTCGTCGTGCTGCTCGGGGCGCGGCTCGTCCCGACGGTGTCGCCGCTCGTCGTCGCGCTCGTGCTCGGCGCGCTCGTCGCGCCGGTCCTGGGCCGGGCGGGCCGGACCCGGCGCGGGACCGCGACGGTCGCGGCGACCCGGCCCGGGGTCGCGTGGACGTCCCGCGTCGTCCTGCGCACTGGCGTCGTGCTGCTCGGGTTCCAGCTCTCGGTGCCCGTGGTCCTCGCGCTGGGCTGGCGCGGGCTCGTCGTCGTCACGACGACCCTCCTCGTCACCTTCACGGGCACGCTCGCGCTCGGTCGCGCGCTCCGCGTGCCGCGCGTCACCACGCTGCTCGTCGCGACCGGGTTCTCGGTCTGCGGGGCCGCGGCGATCTCGGCGATGCAGGGCGTCGTCGCCGGCCCCGGGCGCACCCCCGGTCAGATCCGCGAGGACGAGGACGGCGTCCCCGCCTCGCTCGCGCTCGTCACCGTCTACGGCACGCTCGCGATCGTCGCGCTGCCGTGGCTCGCGTCGGTGGTCGGGCTCACCGACGGCCAGGCCGGTCTGTGGATCGGCGCGAGCGTGCAGGAGATCGCCCAGGTCGTCACGGCCGCCGGGACCATCTCGGACCCCGCGCTCGCGACCGCCACGGTCGCCAAGCTCGCGCGCGTCGCCCTCCTCGCCCCGCTCGTCGCCGTCGCGGGCGTCGTCGTGGCCCGCGGGGCCCGGCGCGCGGTCCTCGCCCGGGTCGGCTCCACCGGCGCGGGCGACCCCGGAGCCACGGGCACGACGACGGACGCGGCCCCGTCGAGGGTCGCTCCGGTGCCGTGGTTCGTCGTCGGGTTCGTGGCCGCGGTGGCGCTGCGCAGCCTGGGCGTCGTGCCGGCGCCCCTGCTCGCCGCGCTCGCGACCGCGACGACCCTCGCGTTCGTGGCCGCGATGTTCGCGCTCGGGCTCGGCGTGGACGTCCCGTACCTGTTGCGCACGGGGCGGCGCGCGCTCGTCCTCGGCGGGCTCTCGGCGCTCCTCGTCACGACGACGGCCCTCGTCGGCGTGCTGCTCCTCACCTGACCGATCCCCGCCGAGCTCGAGTCCCGTAGGCCGAGGTTAGAGGCCCGGTCATGACCACACCTCGACCTCGACGGACCAGGGCTCTACCTCGGGGTGGAGGCCTCCGCCGTGGCCGCGATGCCGAGGGTCGCGGGCAGGTCGGCCAGGGCATGGACCACGTGCACGCCCGAGGCGCGGGCCGACTCCGGGTCCTCCGGGTGCGGACCGCCGCGGCGCGTGCCGGGACGGTCGAGCCAGACGCCGACCAGGCCGGCCGCGAGGGCGGCGCGCGCGTCGACGTCGAGCTCGTCGCCGACGTACGCCGTGCGGGCCGGGTCGGTGCCGAGCCGACGGCACGCCTCGGCGAACACGCGGGGGTCGGGCTTGCCGAAGCCGAGCGTGTCCACGCCGACGAGCAGCGGGACGTCGGGCAGGCCCGCGGCGGCGAGCTTGCGGGTCTGCAGCTCGACGCGCGCGTTGGTCAGCGACCCGACCCGCACCCCGGCCGCGACGAGCGCGTCCACGACCGGGCGCGAGTCGTCGAACGCCGCCCAGGACGCCTCGAACGTGCCCCAGAAGAGGTCCTTCCAGTCCACGTACGCGGCGTCGTCGAGCAGCTCGCCGCCGAACGTCGCCTGGAGCTCGTTCGCGCGCGCCATGCGCTGCGCGTCGAAGTCCACCTCGCCGCGCGTGTACGCGCGGTAGTGCCCGTTCGGGTCCGAGCGCCACAGCGCGAGGACCTCGTCGTACCGCTCCTCGGGCAGGTGCGGGAGCCAGACGCGCGATGCGGCGGCGATCGACTCGCCGAACGCGGCGCGCGTGTCGACGAGCGTGTCGTCGACGTCGAACAGGACGCCCTCGACCGCCTCGGGGGCCGCCGAGACGCCGTCCGTCACAGCGCGTCCCGCAGCCGGACGAGGCGCTCCAGCGTGGAGCCCTTGCCGAGCAGCTCCATGGACTCGAACAGCGGCGGGGAGACGCGGCGGCCCGTGAGCGCGACGCGCAGCGGCGTGAACGCGAAGCGCGGCTTGACGCCCATGCCCTCGACGATCGCGTCGCGCAGGCGCTCCTCGATCGCGGCGGTGACGAACTCGCCGTCCTGCAGCACGTCGAGCGCGGTGATCGCGGCGGCGAGGATGTCCTTCGCGTCGTCGCGCAGCGCGCCGCGCGCGTCGTCCTCGACCGTGAGCGCGTCGTCGGCCGTGAAGAGGAAGCCCAGCATCCCGACCGACTCGCCGAGCAGCACCATGCGCTCCTGGACCAGCGGCGCCGCCGCGGTGAGGATCTCCTGGTTGCGCGGGGACAGATCGGCGAACGAGTCCGCCGGGACGAGCCCGCCCGCGTGCAGGTACGGGACGAGGCGGTCGCGGAAGTCCTCGGGCGCGAGCAGGCGCACGTGCGTCGCGTTGATCGCCTCGGCCTTCTTGAGGTCGAAGCGCGCCGGGTTGGGCAGGACGTCGTGCACGTCGAAGGCCTCGACCAGCTCCGTGACGGTGAAGATGTCGTGGTCCGGCGAGATGGACCAGCCGAGCAGCGCGAGGTAGTTGAGCAGGCCCTCGGGCGTGAAGCCGCGCTCGCGGTGCAGGAACAGGTTGGACTCGGGGTCGCGCTTGGAGAGCTTCTTGTTGCCCTCGCCCATGACATACGGGAGGTGGCCGAACTCCGGCATCACCTCGGCCACGCCGATCTCGAGCAGCGCCCGGTACAGCGCGATCTGCCGCGGCGTGGACGACAGCAGGTCCTCGCCGCGCAGCACGTGCGTGATGCCCATGAGCGCGTCGTCGACCGGGTTGACGAGCGTGTAGAGCGGCTGGCCGTTGCCGCGCACGAGCGCGTAGTCCGGGACCGAGCCCACCTTGAACGTGATCTCGCCGCGGACGAGGTCCGTGAACGTGATGTCCTCGTCGGGCATGCGCAGGCGCAGCACCGGCTCGCGCCCCTCGGCGCGGAACGCGGCCTTCTGCTCGTCCGTGAGGGTGCGGTCGAAGTTGTCGTACCCCTTGGTCTTCACGCCCGCGGCGGCGTTGCGCGCGTCGGACTCCTCGGGGGTCGAGAACGACTCGTACACGTACCCGCCCTCGACGAGCCGCGCGATGACGTCCTGGTAGATGTCCGCGCGCTGCGACTGCCGGTACGGCTCGTGCGGGCCGCCCACCTCGACGCCCTCGTCCCAGTCGAGCCCGAGCCAGCGCAGCGCGTCGAGGAGCTGCTGGTAGCTCTCCTCGCTGTCGCGCGCGGCGTCGGTGTCCTCGATGCGGAACACGAACGTGCCGCCCGTGTGCCGCGCGTACGCCCAGTTGAACAGCGCGGTGCGGATGAGCCCGACGTGCGGCGTCCCGGTCGGGGACGGGCAGAAGCGGACGCGGACGGGCGAGGAGCCAGGTGCGGGGATCACGGTGCCCAGCGTAGTTGCCCGGCGCCGTCCACCGCCCGGGCGTCCGGCGCCGCCCGGGTCGTCGTCTCAGTCCCGGGAAGCACCCGCCGACGGCGCACCGGTCGTCGCCGGGCGAGGTGCGTCACGCCGTCGTGACCGCACGAGGACGACCAGCCCGCCGATCGCGGCACCTGCGAGGGCGCAGACCGGGACGCTGACGATCGCAAGGACGATCCCGTACGACAAGGCCTCCCCGGTGGGGACGCCACCGGCGACCACGGCGAGGAGCACGAGCACGACGACGACCGCGCACGGCACGACCGCGCCCCAGCCGGCCCCTCGCGCGACGGTCCGACCGGGAGCCGGTCGCACGCTCAGGCCCGCCGGACGACCGGGTTGCTCAGGACGCCGATCCCCTCGACCTCGCACTCGACGCGGTCGCCCACGTCGACCAGGCCGACGCCGGCGGGCGTGCCGGTGAGGATGACGTCGCCCGGCAGGAGGGTCATCGCCTCGGAGATGTACGACACCAGGAAGGGGATGTCGAAGATCATGTCGCTCGTGCGGCCGTCCTGCTTGACCTCGCCGTTGACACGGCTACGGACGCCGACGTCCTCGGGGTTCAGGTCGGTGTCGATCCACGGGCCGAGCGGGCACGACGAGTCGAAGCCCTTGGCGCGCGCCCACTGCCCGTCGGTGCGCTGCGCGTCGCGTGCGGTGACGTCGTTCGCGACCGTGTAGCCGAGCACGTATCCGGGCGCCGCCTCGGGCGACACGTCCTTGGCGAGCCGGCCGATGACGACCGCGAGCTCGGCCTCGTAGGACACCTCCTGCGAGAAGTCGGGCAGGACGATCGGGTCGTCCGGGCCGACGACGGAGGTGTTCGGCTTGAGGAACAGCAGCGGGCTCGTCGGGACGTCGTTGCCCATCTCCTTCGCGTGGTCCGCGTAGTTGCGGCCCACGGCGACGATCTTGGAGCGCGGGATCACCGGCGCGAGGAGCCGGACGCCGTCGCCCAGCTCGATGCGCTCGCCCGTCGGCGTGACGGGCATGTAGAGCGGGTCGCCCGTGAGGACCGCGAGGTACGTGCGGTCCCCCTCCTGCTGGACGAGGGCGTAGCGGGGGTCGTCTCCGGTGGTGAATCTCGCGATGCGCACGGGCCCAGGCTATCCGGCCCGCGCCCGCGCGACCGCGCAGCGCCCTGCCGCGAGCAGTACCCGCGCAGTCACGCCCGGGCGAGGACCTCTCCGTTGAGGACCGCGAACCAGCCCGCGGGCTCCTCGGCCCAGCGCAGCCAGTCCTGCGCGAGCTGCTCGAGCGCGACGTCGTCCGCGAGCTCCGACTCCTTCGCCTGCACCGCGAAGTTCGACGCGACGCAGCGCTCGGCCCAGAGCCCGCCCCACCACGCGCGGTCGGCCGGGGTCGCGTAGCACCAGGTGCTCGCGCTGGGGGCGATGCCGTCGAGGTCGAACCCGGCGTCCTGGACCCAGGAGAAGAGGCGACGCCCGGCGTCGGCCTCGAACCCGTACGCGTGCGTGACCTCGTGGTAGAGCGTGTTCCACTCGGTCAGGCCCGGGGACTCGGGGAACCAGGTCATGGCGGCGTAGTCGGCGTCGCGCACGGCGACGAGCCCACCCGGCTTCGCGACGCGCTTCATCTCGCGCAGCGCCGCGACCGGGTCGGACAGGTGCTGCAGGAGCTGGTGCGCGTAGACGACGTCGAACGTACCGTCCGCGAACGGCAGCTCGTAGGCGTTCGCGTGCTGGAAGGTGATGTTCGCGGTGCCGCGCTGGGCGGCGAGCTCGCGCGCGCTCTCGAGGACGGCCTCGGACGCGTCGACCCCGACGACGCGTCCCCCGGCCACGCGGTCGGCGAGGTCGACGGTGACCGTCGCCGGGCCGCAGCCCACGTCGAGGACGCTCATGCCCGCCCGCAGGTGCGGCAGGAGGAACCCGGCCGAGTTCTCGGCGGTGCGCCACCGGTGCGAGCGCAGCACGGACTCGTGGTGCCCGTGCGTGTACGACTCGGACTCCTGCGCGGGGTCGCTCCCGGCCCCGGTGGGGGCGTCGGCGTGGTGCTCGGCGGCCGCGTCGGCGCCGTGGGGGGTGTGCGTCATACCCGCACCGTAGGCCGGACGTGCATCGTTCTCGACCCCGTTCTCACACTCTGGGCGCGCGGTCCGTGCAGGGCCGCGCCATCGGCCGCACCGGCGTGGCGGCCGGGTGGGAGCGCGCCCGCGCGCGGACAATCCCCCCATGACGGCCGCGACCGGCACGACTCCCGCCCCCGGCGAACCCGCCCGTCCCTCCCCCGGGTTCGCGCGCCGCCACGCCGCACTCCTGCTCGGCGGGCCGGGCCGCGTGACGGGGCTCGACGTCGCGCGCGGGATCGCCGTCCTCGGCATGTTCACGGCCCACGTCGGGTACACCTCCGAGGACTTCGGCGAGCCCTCCGGCTGGCTCTCGTTGTCCCACGGACGGTCGTCGATCCTCTTCGCGCTCGTCGCGGGGGTGTCCCTCGCGATCGTCTCGGGAGGGCGGACGCCCCTCGACGGGCTCCCCGCGCTCCAGAGCCGCACGCGCATCCTCGTGCGCGCCGTGCTGCTCCTCGGGCTCGTGGGCCTCCTGGACCTGCTCGGGACGCGCGTGCTGCTCATCCTCGGCTTCTACGCCGCGTACTTCGTCCTCGCCCTGCCCTTCCTGCGCTGGCGCCGCCGCGACCTGCTCGTGCTCGCCGGGGCGGTCGCTGTGGTCGGGCCGGTGCTCGCGTACTGGCTCCCCGAGGTGCTCGCACGCGCCGGGCTGCACCTGCCCGACGACGGCTCGGGCGCCTTCACGGACTTCCTCGTCTCCGGGCACTACCCCGCGGTCGTGTGGATGGCGTACGTGCTCGTCGGGATCGCGATCGGGCGCTCGGACCTGTCGTCGACCGCCACGCGGGTCGGGCTCGTGGGCGGCGGTCTGCTCGCGGCAGGGATCGGGTACGGCCTCTCCGCGTCCATGACCGGTCCGCTCGGCGGGGCGCAGGCGGTCGAGGACGCCGCCGCGGCGTGGTCGAGCACGTTCCGGCCCGAACCCCTGGGCTGGTCCGACCCCTGGCCGACGAGCGCGTACCTGTGGCTCGCCGGCCCGCACACGGACACCCTCCCGGAGGTCGTGGGGTCGGGCGGGTTCGCGGTCGCGGTGCTGGGCCTGTGCCTGTTCGCGGGCCGGGTCGGGCGCTGGGTGCTCGCACCGGTCGCCGCGGTCGGCGCCATGGCGCTCACGGTCTACTCGGCGCAGATCGTCGTGCTGTGGGCGTGGGGCGACGCCGCCTACGAGCAGACGACGAACGGTCCCCTCCTCGCGCTCGTCCTCGCCACGCTCGCGGTCGCGACGCTGTGGCGCTGGGCGCTGGGGCGCGGGCCGCTCGAACGGCTCTTCGCCGCGGTCGCGGCGCGCGCGTCCGCGGTCACGCCCGCCCGCGGCGCGTCGTAGGGTCGCCGCATGACGACTGCGAACGACGGAACCGCACCCCGCCCCGCCCTGCGCCGCCTCGGCCGGTCCGGACTGGCCGTCTCCGCCGTCGGGCTGGGCTGCAACAACTTCGGCCGCCCGCACACGGTGACCGAGACGCTCGAGGGGACGCGCGCCGTCGTCGACGCCGCGCTCGACGCGGGGGTGACGTTCTTCGACACGGCCGACACGTACGGGGGCCGCCCCGGGCTGAGCGAGGAGCTGCTCGGCCAGGCGCTCGGGTCGCGCCGCGACGACGTCGTGGTCGCGACGAAGTTCGGCATGTCGATGCGCGGCGCCGCGGGCGACGACTTCGACGCCCGCGGGTCGCGGCGCTACGTCGTGCGCGCCGTCGAGGACTCCCTGCGCCGTCTGGGCACGGACCGCATCGACCTCTACCAGTTCCACACGCCCGACCCGCGGACGCCGATCGAGGAGACGCTCTCCGCGCTCGACGACCTCGTGCGCGCGGGCAAGGTGCTCTACGTCGGGCACTCCAACCGGGCCGGGTGGCAGATCGCCGAGGCGGAGTTCACCGCCCGCAACGCTGGGACGGTGCGCTTCGTGTCCGCGCAGAACCAGTACAACCTCGTGGACCGTGCGGCCGAGCTGGAGGTGCTGCCCGCCGCCGCCGCGTACGGGCTCGGGGTGCTCCCGTACTTCCCGCTCGCGAACGGCCTGCTCACGGGCAAGTACGCGCACGGCGCGCGGCCCGACGACGGCCGCCTGGTCACGAGCAAGCCGCACCTCCTGGAGTCGGCGCCCTGGGAGGCGCTCGCCCGCCTCGGCGCGTTCTGCCAGGTGCGCGGGATCACCGAGGTCCAGGTCGCGTTCGGGTGGCTGCTGTCGCGACCGCAGGTGTCGAGCGTCATCGCCGGCGCGACGAAGCCCGAGCAGGTCCGGCAGAACGCGGCGGCGGGCGCCTGGACCCCCACGGCCGAGGACCTGGCCGAGCTCGACGAGATCTTCCCGCCGCTGGGAAAGGTCGCGCCCTTCTGACGGCCCGCCGCCGGGTGCTGGCCGTGTGGTCCGTCGCCGGAGGGCGGCCTACCGTGGAGGCATGGCCTCGTGGGAGGACGTCGAGCGGATCGTCGCGGTGCTGCCGGACACGGACCTCAAGGGTCCGCGGCAGTGGACCGTGCACGGCAAGCTGTTCGTCTGGGAGCGACCGCTGCGCGCGAAGGACCTCGACGAGCTCGGGGACGCGGCGCCCGCCGAACCGCCCGTCGCGTTCCGCGTCGCCGACGAGGGCGAGAAGGCCGCGCTGCTCGGCGACGACCCCGCCGTCTTCCTCACGACGAGCCACTTCGACGGGTACCCGATCGTGCTCGCGCGGCTCGACCGCGTCGCCGTGCCGGAGCTCGAGGAGCTGCTGCAGGACGCGTGGCTCTCGCGCGCCCCGAAGCGCCTCGCGCAGGAGTACCTCAACCGCACGGAGTGACGCCCGGCACGCACAGGGTCACCAGGAGAACACGGCCACCGCGTAGTTCGCCCAGGTCGGTTCGAGCCCGACGGCGACGTCCTCGGGGTCGTAGACGTTGTAGACAAGGTCCCACTCGGCGCTCGTCCCCCGGGCGATCGTGTCCGGGTCGTCGAGCAGCACGTCGGGGGCGTAGTCGAAGACCCTGCGGGCGACGAGCCCGCCCGACACGGGCTGCAGCTCGAGCCCGTCGGGGTCGACCTCCTGCCCCGTGCCGTTGGTGACCCGCACGCGGAGGCGTACCGAGTCCGGGTGGTCGTCCTCCCGCTCCGAGGCGTCCTCGGTCGGCGTGTACGGCTGCGGGGCGGACACCGCGACGACCAGGCCGTCCGCGTAGCGCACGGACTCCCCATACCAGACCCGGTCCGAGGCGGCGCCGATCTCGGGCCCCTCGTCGTAGCCGCCGCCCAGCGGGTACCCGCGCAGGGAGCTGCCGAGACCGTACCCCGGCCCGCCGCCCGTCATGACGTCGACCGTCACCCACGCGGTGAGGACGACGGTGCCCGCCAAGAGCGCGACGAGCGCGCGCGTCGCGCCGGCCACGCCGCGCGTGCCACGCCGCCACACGACCGCACCCACCACGACCACGGCAGCACCCGCGACCGCGTAGAGGCCCCCGACGTGCGCCCAGCCGCGCCGCGCCGTCACCGTCTCGGTGACGAGCACGGCGACGACGAGGAGGACGCCGAGCGTCGCGGCCACGAGTGCGGCCGTCGTCCACGACCAGCGCCCACGAGGTCGCGCCGCCGTGGACGGCTCTGCGGGGTCGCTCTCGCGGGACGCGGGTGGCGCCTGAGGGTCCTCAGGGTCGGGCGAGGAGCCGACCCCGGCGGGGGCGCGCTCGGTGCCGGGCGCCGTTCCCCAGGCGGGCTCGCGCGAGCCCGCTCCCGGCGAGGTCATGGGGTCCTTCACGCTCGGTCTCCGTTCCGCGCAGCCGCTGTCAGTACGCGCTCGCCTGCGTGATCTCGAACGTGGCCGTCTTCATGGCCTCGAGGTTCTCGGCGTCGATGAAGTCGAAGATCTCGACGGTCTCCGAGGCGCCCGGCTCCAGGGTCTCGGAGTAGGCCCAGTCGGTCTCGATCACGGTGCCGTCGGCGGCGACCGCGTCCACGTCGATGTCGAACGTGAGCGGCTCGTCGGAGGTGTTCGTGAACGTCACCGGCAGCGCGGACTCGACCCAGCCGTACTCGTCGGCCGTGCCCTCGAACGTCCCGAACTCGACGCCGAGGTCGTTGGCGAGGACGTCGTCCGTCGCCTCGCCGAACGCGCGGTCGGAGTCCTCCTGGATCTCGGACAGCGTCTGCTCGTACTGCGTGGACGCGTTGTTCGCCGCGACGACGAAGACCACCCACATGAGGATCGTCGCCAGGACGGACAGCACGCCGAGGACGATCGCCGTGATCGAGAAGCCCTTGCCGGAGCGGCCCTGCTTCACCTGGGACAGCCCGACGAACCCGAGCACGACACCGGTGATGCCGAGCAGGGCCGCGAAGATGTTGACGAACGGGATCCAGCTCCCCAGGAAGCCCAGGATCGCCAGGACGAAGCCGACGATCGCGATCGTGCTCGTCGACGGAGCGGGTGCGGTGTACGCGGAGTAGCCGTTCCCGTAGGGGCTGCCGTACGGCTGCTGCGCCGGGTCGCCGTAGGGCTGACCGTAGGCCTGCTGCGCCGGGTCCGGGTAGGGCTGCGGGTACGGCTGCTGCGCGGGGTCGCCGTGGGGCTGGCCGTACCCGGGCTGCTGACCGTACGCCTGCTGCTGGTCCGCCCCGTACGCGGGCGCGGGGCTCGCGCCGTAGGGAGCCTGGCCCGCGCCGTACGGAGCCTGGTCCGGCGCGGCGCCGTAGCCCGGGGCTCCGTACGCGCCGTCGGCCGAGCCGTACGGCTGCGTCGGCGCCTCGCCCTGCGGCGCCCAGGCGTCGTGCGACGGCGCCTGCTGCGCGGGGTCGGCGCCGTGCGGCCGGTAGGGGTCGAACTGGTACGGGTCCTGCGGCGCCGTGGGCGGCTGCGACATGGTGCTCCTCCGCGGCCTCGCCGCGCGTCTCGGTCGTTCGGGTGGCGGGTCGACCGGTGGTCGACCGCACGGACGCGCCGGGCCTTCACAGCACGTTCACGAGCATTCTTCCCGCTCGCGCCCACATCGGGAAAATGCCCGCCCGGGTGAAACCGCCCCGTCGGTCCAGCCCCGGCGCTCTCGTACCCTGGAACCGTGCCCCCGACCGCCACCGCGACCGCCTCGACGACCGCCGTCGTCCGACCCGTCGTGCTCGCGGCCGAGGAGTGGGCGGCGCGCGAGCGCGCTCACGCGGAGCGCGCCGACGCGTTCACGGCGGGGTGGCGGGAGCGCAAGCCGCTCGGCGAGAAGCACGCGATCGAGGACTTCCTCTTCACCTACTACCCGACGCGCCCCGCTCAGCTCCGCCGCTGGCACCCGGGCCTCGGCGTCGTGCTCGCCCGGCCGGCGGGCCACGTGCCCGCCGCCGAGACGGCACCTCGGCCCGACGACGAGGCCACCGACCCGTACGCGGCGCGCGCCGCGTGGCGGTGGTACCGCGAGACGCCCGAGGGTCTGACGCTCGACGCCGACGCGTATCTCGCCGACCGCGGCGACACCGTCCGCTACCTGCACGGCCTGCTCTCCGCCACGGCCTCGCGGCCCGGCCGGTTCGGGTGCTTCGGGCTGCACGAGTGGGCGATGGTCTACCGCGACCGGGCCACCGGCCGCGACCACCGCCACCCGCTCCCGCTGCGCCTCGGGCACGACGGCACCGACCGCGTCGTCGAGTCCCACCCGGTGCAGTGCTCGCACTTCGACGCGTTCCGCTTCTTCACGCCCGAGGCCGGCCCGCTCAACCGCCTGCAGCCGACGCGCGAGACCCAGCCCGCCCTGGAGCAGCCCGGGTGTCTCCACGCGACCATGGACCTCTACAAGTGGGCGCTCAAGCTCACCCCCGCCGCCCCGGGCGACCTCGTGCTCGACTGCTTCGAGCTCGCGCGCGACGTCCGGGTCGTCGACATGCAGGCGTCGCCCTACGACGTGTCGTCGTACGGGCTCGACCCCGTCGCGATCGAGACGCCCGAGGGCAAGGCCGAGTACGTGCGCCACCAGCGCGAGTTCGCCGAGCGCGGGGCGGTCCTGCGCGAGCGCCTCCTCGCCGCGTGCGAGGCGCTCCTCGGCAGCGCCCAGACCGCGCCCGAGGTCAGTGCGAGAGCATCCCGCTGACGAGGCAGCGCCAGGTCACGGGTCCGACGACGCCGTCGACCACCACCTCCGGGAACCCGGCGTGCAGCGCGTCCTGGAAGCCACGCACCCACGCCTCGGTGCGCGGGCCGAACTGCCCGTCGACGTCGAGCACCGGGTCGGGTCCGCCGGACAGGTCGCGCGCGACGGCCTCGCGCTGCACCGCGCGCACGGCCTCGCCGACGCTCCCCCGGCGCACGACCACGACGAGCGCGGCCCACGTCGCCGACCCCACGACGCCGTCGACGTCGAGGCCTGCCGCGTCCTGGAAGGCGCGCACCGCGCCCTCCGTGCGCGGCCCGAGCAGCCCGTCGACCGCGATCTCGTGCCCGCGATGGCGCAGCAGGTGCTGGAGCGTCTGGACCGGGTGCCCGTTGGCGCCGCGGCGCACGCGCGGCCAGGTCGGCAGTGTCGTCAGGACGGTCGTCATCGTCGTTCCCTCCGTCGTCGCGGAACCGGCAGGGTGCTCCCGCCGTCGAGGTCCCGCGCCCCCGTCCGGAGGGAGGGCAGCGGCCCCGTTCCTGATGCGTCGGGAGACGTCGTGCGAGGATCGCGCGCATGACCCGCCCCCCGCTCGCCGCCGTCCCGACCGGTCCGGTCGTCGTGCCCGACGCCGTCCGCGCGCTCGCGGGCGGTGACGCCGTCACGCCCGTGTGGCGCAACGAGCTCGGCGGCCTGACCTTCCGGCTCGACGGTGCCGACGGCACCCGGTTCGCCAAGTGGGTGCCCGCCGGGACGCCCGAGATCGACCTGCAGGCCGAGGCGGAGCGCCTCGCGTGGGTCGGCGACCGCGCCCCGGTCCCGCACGTCCTCGCCCAGGGCTCCGACGACGACGGCGCCTGGCTCGTCACGCGCGCGGTCCCGGGACGGTCGGCGGTCGAGCCGCGCTGGGTCGCCGACCCGGTGACGGCCGCCGTCGCGATCGGGCGGGGGCTGCGCTCGCTGCACGACGCGCTGCCCGTCGCGTCGTGCCCGTTCACCTGGTCCGTCGAGGACCGCCTGGCGCACGCGGACGCGCGCCTCGCCCGTGGCGACGGCCCGGACGCGTGGTTCCCGGACCACCGCGGCCTGGATGTCGCGGCGGCACGCGCCCGGCTCGGGGCGGCCCCGACCGTCGACCGTCTCGTCGTGTGCCACGGCGACGCGTGCGTGCCCAACACGCTCCTGCACGACGACGGCTCGTTCGCCGCGCACGTCGACCTCGGCACGCTCGGGGTCGCGGACCGCTGGGCCGACCTCGCCGTCGCGGCCTGGAGCACGCGGTGGAACTACGGCCCCGGGTACGACGGCCACGTCTACGCGGGCTACGGCGTCGACCCGGACCCCGAGCGCATCGCCTACTACCGGCTGCTCTGGGACCTCTCCTGACGCCCCGACGCGCTGGGTGCATGACATGAGTCGCCGTCGTATCGACGCGACGGCGACTCATGCATGCACTCGGCGGGTCAGTGGTGGTGGGCGTCGAAGCCGTCCGGGGCGCGGTCCAGGAACGTCGTCACCGACGACACGAGCCCGTCCGGCCGGACGTGCAGGACATCGGTGCCGGTCGCGAACTCCGACCCGTCGGGGGCGACGGCGCGCCACCGCAGGCGCAGCCGGTCGTCGTGCAGGTCCGGCGCGGAGCGTGCCTCGAACCGGTGCCCCGCGACGTGGGTGAGCAGCTCGGTGGCGAACGCCAGGACGGCGTCGCACCCCTCGGCGCGCGTCACGGGCGCGACGTACTCGACGTCGCGGGAGAACGTGTCGCACGCGAGCCGGTCGCGCCCGGCCGCGTCCGCCGTGTTCCAGAACTCCAGGTAGCGCTCGACCGCCGTCGCGGTCCGCGTCGTCGTCTCGGTCATGGTCCCTCCTCTGCCGGCGCCTGGTCCGCGGCGCCGTGGCGGTCCGGCGGGTGGCCGGGGCACCACCGTCGGCCGGACCACGACACGGTGTCGATGACCTCGGAGGTAGTTGGCCAGCCCCCCGGAGAACGGCAGGGTGGGTCCATGCCTCCCGTGGACGCTCCCGCCGGATCGATGCTGCGCGAGTGGCGCGTGCGGCGTCGGCGCTCGCAGCTCGACCTCGCGCTCGGCGCCGACGTCTCGGCGCGCCACATCAGCTTCGTCGAGACCGGCCGGGCGCAGCCCAGCCGGGACATGATCGACCGCCTGTGCGACGAGCTCGACGTCCCGCTGCGGTCGCGCAACGACGTCTACCTCGCGGCGGGCTACGCGCCGCGCCACCACGAGACGCCGCTGTCGACCACGACGCTCGCGGCCGCCCGCCGGGCCGTCGACCTCGTGCTCGCCGGGCACGAGCCGTTCCCCGCGATGGCCGTCGACGGACGCTGGAACCTGCTCGCCGCCAACGCCGCCGCGAGCACGTTCCTCCACGGGGTGCCCGACCGGCTGCGCGAGCCTCCCGTCAACGTGCTGCGCCTGACCCTGCACCCCGACGGCCTCGCCGCGCGGATCGCGAACCTCGCGGAGTGGGGCGCGCACGTCCGCCGACGCGTGCGCCGCCAGCTCGACCGCACGGGCGACCCGGCGCTCGTCGACCTGCTCGCCGAGGTGGAGGGCTATCTCCCCCACCCGGAGCACCGGCGCGACGATCGCTCCCCCGCGAGCGACGCCGTCGTGCCGCTGCGCCTCGCGACCCCGCAGGGCGAGCTCGCGTTCCTCTACACGATGACGGTGTTCGGCTCCCCGCGGGACGTCACGCTCGACGAGGTCGCGATCGAGTCGTTCTTCCCCGCCGACGACGCCACGGCCGCCGCCCTCGGCGTCGTCCGGCGGACCGCGCCGACCGGTCCCTAGCCGTCCCTGGGACGCCGGTCGCGCAGGTCCCGGCTGTTGCTAGGATCCCCGCGACCGGCACGATCGGAGGGGGACTCGTGGCGCGGACCCTGTGGGGCGCGGACGTCGACGCGCTGCGTGCGCTCGCCCGTTCCGTCGAGGACGCGGCCCGGCGCCTGGAGGGCGTGCGCGACCACGTCGACTCGCTCGTCTCGACGACGCCGTGGCGCGGGGGTGACGCCGAGCAGTTCCAGGGCGAGTGGTCGACGACCCTCCGTGGCGCGGTGCACCGCGCCTCCTCCACGCTCTCCGACGCCGCGACGACCCTGCGCGCCGACGCCGACGCCCAGGACGAGGCCTCGCGTGCCTCGTCCGGGGCGGGGGGCCCGGGTGCCCCGACCGTCGGCGCGGGCGGCGCGACGACGACCGGACCTGCCGTGCTCCTCGCCTCCGCGACCGGGCCCGAGCCCTCGCCGTCCCCGGGCCCGCCACCCGTTCCGCCCGCCGAGGACGAGGACGACGGCGTGGACGACGGGTCCCGCGAGGACCAGCGGCAGGAGAGCCGACGCGACACGGGGGGCGGGGAGGGCACCGCCGACCCCACCTACCAGGTCCCCGGCCCGGCACCGTTCCCCCACGGCCTCGGCGACCCCGTTCCCGGCACCGAGGTCGACCCGCCCGAGCCGCCGGTGTGGAACCCGCCCGACGAGGGGTCGGACGTCGACGGCCCGTCGTGGAACACCGAGGACGCCTCGTTCGGGGACCACGTGAAGGAGTGGACCGCGAGACAGGCCGCGAACGCCCTCAGCGCGACGTGGCCCGACGCGGCACGGAACCTGCACCACTACCTCGGCAACTCGGGCGGCACGCTCGAGCAGCCGGTCGACACCATGCTCGCGGACCTCCCCGACCTCGCGAGCCAGGTCTCGGCGCGCGAGGCACAGCTCGGCGCCGACGCGGTGCGCATCGCGCAGGAGTCGGGTGCCGCCGGCCCGGTGACGATGCCGGTCAACACGGACTGGAAGGGCTACTACGCCGGCCCCGACCAGGACAAGAACTGGTACTACGCGACGGGCGGGTTCTCCTACAACGTGTCGGGACAGGTGACCGTCTACCCGCCCGACTCGCCCGGCGGTCCCTGGCGCTACGAGATGGACACCGGGGTGAACTACCGGGACCGCTACAACTGGGACGGCACGAAGTCGACCCAGATCGGCCCCCTCACGATCACCGACGCCGAGCTGCAGGAGTTCCACCGCAAGGGTCTCGCGCAGGAGTTCACCATGGTCGGGTCGTCGTCGAACCGGCACAGCGAAGGGACAGGATGAGCACCGCACACCGCCGCCGGGGCGTCACGCTCGTCGCGCTCGCCGTGGCCGGCCTGGCCGTGGCGGGGTGCGGGCCGAGCACCGCGCCCCGCGAACCCGATCCGTCGAGCACCACGCAGGAGGCACCGATGTCGAGCGACCCGAGCGAAGTGCTCGCCCTGGCCGGGCTGGAGCTCCCGGACGACGCCACGGACGTCACGGTCGACGACGAGGACGTGCCCGGGTACCACTACGCGTACACCGTGACGTTCACCGCGCCGAGAGAGTCGGTGGACCGGTTCGCGCGCGACGCGTTCCAGCTCTCCCTCGACGACCTGAGCCGGCCCCCTGCCGGTGCGCCCGGACCCCTCCTCCAGGACACCTCGGTGGTCGAGGTCCCCGAGGGATCCCGGTTCGCCGACCGGAGCTTCACGCCGGAGGACGGCTACGGCAACCTCGTGCTCCTCGTCGAGGGCCCCGACCTCACCACGGCGCACGTGGGCGTCGCGAGCTTCCCGAGCTGACGCGCGTCAGCGGCGCGGCTGGTGGGCCGCGACGCCCTGCTCGGCCTGCTCGGCGGTCTCCGCGATCCGGCGCGCACGGGTCTCGGGCCGTTTCGCCTCGACGATCCAGCCGAGGATCGAGCGCCGGACGCCGGGCGTGAACGCGTCGAAGCGCTCACGGGCGCCGGGCCGCTCCGCGAGCGCCGCGGCGAGGTCGTCGGGCACCACGAGGGCCTCGGCGTCGTCGTGCCGCGTCCACGACCCGTCGGCCTGCGCCGCCTCCACGACGGCGCGTCCGGCGTCGGTCATGCGCCCGTCCGCCTCGATCCGCGCGACGCGCTCCTTGCTCAGCCGGGTCCACCGGCTCCCCCGTCGACGGCGCGTGAACCACAGCGCGTGCCGGTCGGCGTCGACCGTCGCGGCCTGGCCGTCGATCCAGCCGTAGGACAGCGCCTCCTCGATCCAGGGCTCGTACCCGTAGGTCGTGCGGCCGCTCTCGCGGCGCCAGGTGAGCAGCCACACCCCCGGCTCCGGGTCGTCGTGGTGCGCGGCGAGCCACGCGCGCCACTCCTGCGGCGTCTCCGCGTGCGTCGCGGGCCTGCCCTGGTACTCCTCGGTCACTGCGCCTCCGTCGTCGCCCTGGGGGCACCAGCGTGCCCGAGACCTCGACGGGACGCCAGGCAGTCTTGTCGACCGGGCGACCTGGCTCGGGAGGCGTCCGGGAAGCGACCCGGGAGGCGCCCGGAAGTGACCCGGGAGGCGTTCCCTCGGCGCCTCCCGGGTCCGTCCGTCAGCCGCAGGCCGGGACGACGACGTCCCGCGCGACCTCCTGGGTCGCGCCGCCCGGGCCGGTCGCCGTGACGGTCACGGGCACGTCCGCGCCCGTCTCCACGCCGCGCACCGCGAACGACTGGTACGCGTTCGCGCCGGCGGCCACCGCGGCGAAGGTCTTCTCCCCGGCGCCGGTGACGAGCGTGACGGCGAGCGCGCCGTCGGACACGTTCCGGGCGCGGACCGCGACGTACGGCGCCCCGGCGAGGCAGCGCGCGGACGCCTCGACGTCGACGAGCGGCGCCGTCGGCTCGCCGACGACCTCGCCGTCCACGGTGAGCGTGCCGTCGGCGTTCACGACGACGTCCGCCGCCATGGCGGCCGCGAGGTCGAGGCGCTGCCACTCGGCCTCGCCCGCGACGTCGAGCGCATACCCCGAGTCGAGCGCGGTCGCGGCGAGGACGAGGCGGCGCTGGTCGCCCGTGAGGTCGGGGAACGCCGTGCGCAGCAGGTCCTCGGCGCCCGCGGGCACCTGGACCTCCCGGCCCTCCTCCCCGACGCGCGGGAACCCGTACGTGAGGCGCTGGTCGTAGACCGCGAGCGCCTGGTCCGTGGGGAGGTAGGGCACCTGGTCCTGCGCGCACACCGCGATCTCGTCGCCGCACGCCCGCTCGAGCACGGTGACGAGCTCGGTCCGGGCCTGCTCGAGGAGCACGCGGAACGCGGGGTCGGACCAGCGGAGCTGCGCGATGTTCTGCCCCGCCATGCGGCCGCCCATGACGTCGAGCGGGTAGTGGAAGCCGAGCACGAGGCGGTTGTCGCCGTACTCGGACGCGCGCGCGAGGATCTGCGGCGCGAGCTCCGGCAGGAGCGTGGCGAGCACGGTGCCCTGCGCGTAGCCGTGGTTGGTGTGCCCGCTGGGGAACGAGCCGTTGTTGCGCAGCCCCTCGTAGCTGCCGGAGGTCTCGAACGCGTTGACGTGACCGCCGGCCGACGTGAAGCCGAGGCGGACGAACGGCCGCTTGTAGTCGTACGCGGCCTTGGCGGGCTCGTGGTTGCCGACCGACTTCTCGACGCGCCCGGACAGCAGGGCCTTCGTCTTGGGGAGGCGACCGTCGGCGAGCGCGTCGCGGTAGATCGGCCCCAGCTCGCTGCCGAGCGCGTCCGCCATGGTCTCGTACGCCGAGCCACGCCCGTCGGTCAGGGCGCGCTGCACCTGCGGGTCGCCGGCGACGTACGCGTTGTTGCGTGCGAGCGAGCCGAGGTCGTTGGCGCTCGTGGGCTGGCCCGGCTCGTTGGGCGAGAGGATCTCCGGGTGGTTCGCGCGCAGGTCGGCGAACCCGCGCAGCATCCAGGTGAACCAGTCCTGCCCGGCCGGGGCCGACGGCGTCGCGTCGGACGCGTAGGTCCGGTCGAGGACGTCCTGCGGGAACGGCATCGACGGGTCGTCGGTGGTGGAGAGCGCGAGGGAGAAGAAGACGTCCGAGCTCGTCTCGTTGCACTGGTGGATCTCGACCGCGATCGTGTTCTCTCCCGGGACGAGCACGTCGGCCGGGATGACGAGGGTCTCGCGCAGCGGCGCGGTCGCGCCGGCCTTGTCCTGGTACTGCAGGTTGCGGGTGATCATCGAGTCGCCCCACCCGGCGACGCGCTCGCCGTTGACGTACACGGTGGCCGAGTCGTCGTAGACGAGCGTGCCGCGCAGGCCGGTGATCTCGTCGAGCGTGGCCTCGTCGAGGGTGACGGTCGTGCGGAAGAAGTACGCGGGCACGACGACCTTGGGGGTCTGCGTGATCCAGTAGCCCAGCAGCGTGGTGATGGTGTTGCCGCCGCCGATGCCGCTCGCGGTCCCGTTGACCGCGCCGAAGCCCGGTCGGCCGGACTTCCACGCCGCGTCGTCGAACGCCGGGTCGGCCCACACCGTCCGGTCCGCGTCCCCCGCGGCTGGGTCGGTGTTGTCGTCCAGGTAGCGCCAGGTCGTGCCGGCGCCGACCACCTCGGTCGGCGTGAACGCCTCCGCGGCGCGCGCCGCGGGCGCCTGGAGCGCCGCGGCGAGCACGAGCGCGAGCGTCGTGAGCGCCGCCAGCAGGGCGAGCGGCGCGGGTGTCCGGCGGTCGCGGGGTCGCGGGGCCGGGTACGTCGTCGTACCGGTCATGGGTCGTCCCTCTCGTCGATGTCGGTCGTGCGTCGGTGCGGTCGGTGAGACCGGTCGTGCGGTCGTGCGGGTACTGCGGTCGTGCGGGTACTGCGGTCGTGCGGGTACTGCGGTCGAGCGCGACGGCGGGCACGCATCGGGCGGTCGGTGCGTGCCCGCCGTCGGTCAGGAGCAGCGCGGGGCGACGACGGTCTGCGTGACCGTCTGCGTCCCCTCCTCCCCCGTGGCCGTGACGGTGACGTCGACGTCCCCGGTCGCGCCGCGGGCGGCGAACGACTGGTAGGCGTTGGCGCCGGGGGCGACGGCCGTGAAGGACCGCGAGCCCACGCCCGTCGTGAGGTCGACGTCGACGGCCCCGGCGGAGACGTTCGCCGCGCGCACCGCCACGTACGGGGTCCCGGCGAGGCAGCGCGGGGAGACCGTCACGTCCACGAGGTGCACGTCCGCGGCCGGCTCGGTCGCGATCGCGAAGACGTGCAGGTCGTCGACGTCGGGGAACGTCACCGCGACCACGCGGCGGCCCTCGGGCGCGGTGTACGGGGCGGTGGCGAACACGAACGCGCTGTCCTTGTCGCCGTTGCGCCGGTTCATCTGCGCGACGACCGAGTTGCCCTCGACCGGCGAGCCGTCCGCGCTCGGCAGCACCCAGTCGCCGAAGCCGATCGTCGTGGTCGCGGTGCTGCCGTCGTCGAACGTCACGACCGCGCTCCCGCGATGGGTCCCGTCGGTCGCGGCGCCCACGAACGCGAGCCGGCTCGTCGGCGCGTCGAGCCGCACGGTCTCGCCGGTGAGCGTGACCGAGTCCGGGCGCCCCACGGGTGAGGACGGCCACGTGAACGCCAGGCCGTCGACGTCGTGCGCCGACCCGGGCGTGAGACCCGCGTCGGCGAGCGCCTCGCGCGAGAACGAGTTGCCGGCCGCGTCGAAGTTCCCGACGCCGCGGTTCGCCTCGGGCGCGGTGCCGACCGTGTCGTAGGCCGCGACGAGCGACCCGGGCGCGGCGACGAGGACGGTGAGGGGCACCTCGACGTCGTCGTCCCCGGCCGAGAGCACGAGGCGCGCGTCGTGGTAGCCGGACGCGACGCCGGCACCCACCTGGACGGGGACCGTCCCGGTGAGGTGGCCCGAGCCGTCGTCGACGAGCGCGGGCTCGCCGACCCCGATGCCGTCAGGAGCGTCGACCGCGACGCGCACGTCCGCGGCGTCGGCGCCGAAGAGCTGCACGGCCACCGACGCGTCGGCGGACCCGCCGGGTGCGACCGTCACGAGGCCCGGGTCCGCGGCGGCGACCACGGAGGACTCGCCGTCGCGCCACGACGGCGGGGCGTCCGCGACCGCGGTCCCCCACGTCGTGTCGCGCTCGGCCGACATCGCGAGCTCGACGACGCCGCCGTCGTGCGCGACGTGGCGCGGCAGCGAGGTCCCGTCCCAGGCCGCTCCGTCGACCGTGACGCCGCTGATGTACCGTGCGCCGGTCGAGGCGCCGGGGGCGCGCAGGTCGAGGGTCTCGCCCTCGCCGAGGTCGACCACGACGCGGTCGAAGCGCGGCGCGTTGAGCGCGAGCACGTCCGTGCCCGGCGTGGTCGGGTACAGGCCCATCGCGGCCCACACGTACCAGCCGGCCTGGGCGCCGAGGTCGTCGTTGCCCGGCTTGCCGTTCGGCTCGGGGCGGAACAGCGTGGACGTGAGCTCGTCCACGAGCTCGCTCGTGCGCCAGGGCTGGCCCACGTAGTCGTACAGCCACGGGACGCCGAAGTTCGGCTCGTTGCCGATCCACAGGTACGGCTCGTTGGGTCCGGCGTTGTGCTGCGCGGTGAACGCGTCGAGCCGCGCCGCGGTGGCCTCGCGCCCGCCGAGCGCCTCGGTGAGCGCCGCGACGTTCTGCGGCACGAGCCACGTGTACTGCTCGGCGTTGCCCTCGTCGAAGCCCTCCTGCCCGAACCCGCCGCCACCCTGCGACCGCACGAACGTCCCGTCCTCGTTGCGGGCGCCCGCCGTGCGGGTCACGGGGTCGTGGACGTTCTGCCACCACTGGCCGCGCGCCGCGTACTCGGTGGCGACGTCGTCCTGGCCGAGCGCGGCCGCGAGCTGCCCGATCGCGAAGTCGGCGATGGACCACTCGAGCGTGATCGACGCGCCGACGACGCGGTGGTCGCCCCGGAACTCCTCGGTCTGCGGCGCGTAGCCGCGCTCGAGGTACGTCTCGATCCCGCGCCGCTGCACGTAGCCGTTCGCGGTCGGGGCGGCGCTCGTCGCGCCCTTGACCATGTGCGCGAGCGCCGACTCCGCGTCGAAGTCGCGCGCCCCGAACGCGTACATGCTCGCGATGAGCGGCACCGAGGAGTCACCGGTCATCTGGCCCGTGTGCTGGTTCGCGACGGGCCAGCGCGGCAGCCAGCCGGACTGGTCGGCGACCTCGACGAGCGACTGCGCCATGTCCGACGCGCGGTCGGGCGCCAGCAGCGCCTGGAGTGCGCCGAGCGACCGGTACGTGTCCCAGTCGGAGAAGTTCGCGTACCGCTCGTGCCCCTCGGGGGCCTGGTGGATCTCCCCGTCGAACCCGACGTACCGGCCGTCCACGTCGGTGAACGTGTTCGGGTGCAGCAGCGAGTGGTAGAGCGACGTGTAGAACATGGTGAGGTCGTCGGCGTCCTGTCCCGCGACGCGGACCTTGCCGAGCAGGTCGGACCAGGCGGCGCGGTTGGCGTCCCGGACGGCGTCGAAGTCGAAGTCCGGGATCTCGGCCGCGAGGTTGGCGCGCGCGCCCTCGACGCTCACGTAGGACATGCCGACCTTCGCGTGCACCGTCGCGCCGGGCGCGAAGGTGAGCCACGCGCCCGCGCCGTTGCCGTCGGCCGACGGGTCGCCGGGCGAGACGGTCGAGCCCTGCCACGTGCCGAACGCCTGCGCGTCCTGGTCGAGCTCGATCGCGAAGTACGTCGTGTGGGTGTTGTTCTTGCCGCAGAACCCGCCGCTCGTCACCGAGCCGGTGACCGTGCGCGCGTCCTCGACCTCGACCGTCGCGTTGCGCACGCTCGCGAGCGAGCCCGCGGCGTTGACGATCACCTGCGACGCGGCACCGCCCTCGGGGTAGTCGAACGTCAGCCCGCCCGAGCGGGTCGCGGCCGACAGCTCCGCCTCGATCCCCGACGACTGGAGCGTGACCGCGTACCGGCCGACCTCGGCACTCTCCGCGTCGTGGCTGAACGCCTCCTTGCGGTCCCACGGGTACTGCCCGACGTCGCCCGTCACCGGGAGGATGGGGACGTCGCCGAAGATCCAGCACCCGGCGGCCGCGTGGGTCATGGAGAAGCCGCGGATCGCCTGGTGCGAGTAGCGGTAGCCCGCGTACGCCTTGTCGCCGTTGCCCACGGAGACCTGCGTGTCGGGCGAGAGCTGCATCATGCCGAACGGCATCGACGGCCCGGGGAAGTTGTTGATCTCCCCGACGACGCCCGTGGCCTGGCCGGTGCCGACGAACGGGTCGACGAAGGAGACGGGGTCCTCGACGAGGTCGGGTGCGGCCGCGACCGCCGGCACCGCGAGGCCGACGGCGGGGGCGAGCGAGAGGCCGGCGGCCAGGACCGCCGTGGCGGAGAGCGCGGCGACGGTGCGCCGCACAGTGGTGCGCGCAGGACGTGTTCGAGACATGCGGGTCCTTACGGGACGAAGGAGCGGGAAGGAGCGGGAAGGAGCGTGGAGGACGGTGGCGCGGGACCGTACGGCCCCGCGCCACCGTCGATCAGGAGCAGGCGGCGGCGTCGTACGCGGCCGTGACCTGCTGGGGCTCGCCGTCGGGCGTCGTCACGGTCACCGTGACCTCGCCCGCCTCGACGGAGGGGGCGCGGGTGGCGAACGACTGGTACGCGTTCGCCCCGGGGGCCACGTCACCGTAGAGCTTCGAGCCGTACGGGGTCGCGAGCTCGATCGCGGCGGGCTGCTCGCCGGTGTTGAGCGCGCGCACCGCGACGAACGCCTTGCCGCCGAGGCAGCGGGCCCGCGCCGTGACCTCGACCTGCGGCGCGGGGACGACCCCGGTCGCGTCGGTCGCGATCGCGAACACGTGGAAACGCTCGTCGCTCGGCAGCGTGACCGACGTCAGGACCTTGCCCTCCGGGATCGCGACGGGCGCGGTGGCGTAGAGCCCGCAGCCGATCTTCTGCACGTTCTCGCGGTCGCCGCGCGCCCCGGCCTTCGCGACCGTGATGTTGCCGGGCTCGGGCGAGCCCGTGCACCAGTCGCTGAGGCGCACGTCGACGGTCTGCGACGTCCCGTCGGCGAACCCGAGCACGAGGCCTCCCCCGTGCGTGCCGTGCGTGCTCGTCCCGACCACCGAGAGGTGGCGGGCCGAGCGCAGGTGCTCGGGCACCTCGAGGACCTCGCCGCTCGCGGCGACGTTGTCGGGCGCGCCCGCCGGCGGGGCCCCGAGCGTGTAGGTGAGGTCCGTGCCCGGCACGGTGAGCTCCAGTCCCTGGACGGCCCCGAGGTCGGCGAGCAGGTCGCGCAGGAGGTAGGCGCCCGAGCCGTCGAGGTTCGCGTTGGCCGCCCCGGCGTCGCCGATGCCGACGTTGTCGAACGCGTCCGCGATCCACGACTCGCCGGACACCACGACCTGCACCTCGCGCACCGCCTCGGTGCCCGCGGCGTCGCGCACGACGAGCCGCACGGTGTGGAGCCCCGGCTCGGCGTCCGCGGGCGCGGCGAGCGTGACCGTGCCCTCGACCGTGGCGGGCAGGCCGTCGGACTCCGCGGTCCAGTCGGCGAGGTCGGTCGTCGCGGTGACCGCGCCGTCGGACGTCACCTCCAGGGTCCCGCTGGACGTCCCCGCGCCCTGGGCGACGACCTGGACGGCGACGTCGGTCTGCCCGCCCGGCGCGAGGACCGGCTGCCGCGGCGTCGCCCCGACGAACAGGCGCTCGACCGTGCCGTCCGCGGGCACGACAGCGCCCGGCGAGGCGGCGGGGTCGGTCGCCCACGCGGACGGCTCGGTGCCCACGGTCACGTCGAGCGTGCCGGCCGCGGTGAGCTCGTCGCCCGTGACCCACGCGCGGTCGAGCGGCTCGCCGCCGAGCGACACGGACCGCGTGTAGTGCGCGTCCGGCGCGACGCCGTCGGCCGTGAGGTGCAGCGTGTCGCGGCCGAAGACCTCGGGGTCGAGCGTGATCGTCACGTCGTCGAACAGCGGGGTCGTCAGGCCCCACAGGTCGGTGCCCGGCACGATCGGGTACACGCCGATCGACGACAGCACGTGCCATGCGGACATCGTGCCGAGGTCGTCGTTGCCCGTCACGCCGTCGGGGCCGTCGGTGAAGAGCGTCGCCGCGGCCCGCACGACGTCCGTCGTCTTCCACGGCTGGCCCGTCCACAGATAGACGTACGGCGCGTGGAGGTTCGGCTCGTTGTTCGGGTTGTAGGTCTCCCAGCCGTAGTAGTCGTACGTGCCGTTGACCCAGACCTCGCTCGCGACGCGCGCGGGGTCGGCGACGAGCTCGTCGTACGCGAAGAACGCGTCGAGACGGTCGATCGCGGCGTCGGTGCCGCCCATGAGGTCGAACAGGCCGGGGACGTCCTGCTGCGCGAGCCACTGGTACTGCACGGCCGTGCCCTCGTGGAACCCGTCGGAGTGCGCGGGGTCCGCGTCGCCCACGAAGAACCCGTCGGCGTTACGCGCCCGGAAGTTGCCCGTGCGCGGGTCGAACACGTTGCGGTAGCTCTGGCCGCGGGCGGCGTAGCGGTCGGCGTCCTCGTCGTGGCCGAGGCCGCGCGCCATGGTCGAGAGCATCGCGTCTGCGAGGGCGTACTCCATGGTCGCCGAGGCGCCGTGCTGGAGGTCGTAGTCGCCCGGCTTGCCCGAGCGCGCGGGCTCGTGCGGGACGAACCCGTCGCGCAGGTACTCGACGTTCGCCGCGCGTCCGTTGTACGGCGAGTCCGCGGGCGGGACGCCGTCGGCGTTCTGCTGCAGGACGGCGTAGGCCTCCTCCTCGTGGCCCGCGAGCAAGCCCTGCCGCCAGGCGCTGACGAGGAACGGCGTCGCCGGGTCGCCGGTCATGATGTTCGTCTCGACCGTGCCGTAGCCCCAGCGCGGCAGCCAGCCGCCCTGCTGGCCCTGGCGCACGAGCGAGAGCGCCATGTCGGCCGACTCGTCGGGGGCGAGCAGGTAGAGGAGCTGCTGCTGGGTCCGGTACGTGTCCCAGAGCGAGTAGTTCTGGTAGTAGGTGAAGGGCCCGCCCGCGTCGCTCTCGGCGGCGTGGACCTCCTGGTCCCAGCCGCGGTAGCGCCCGTCGACGTCGGAGCCGACGTTGGGCGCGAGGAAGCTGCGGTAGAGCGAGGAGTAGAAGGTGCGCAGGTCGTCCTGTGCCCCCTGCGCGACCTGCACGAGCCCGAGGCGCTCCTCCCAGGCCGAGCGCGCGGCGTCGTGCACGGCGTCGAACGTCCCCGCCTCGGCGGCGAGGTTCGCCGCGGCGCCGTCGGCGCCGACGTAGCTCATCGAGGTGACGGCCTCGACGTCGAGGTCGCCGCCGGTCGTGTCGAACGTGACGTACGCGCCGCGCCGACCCTCGCCACCGGACGCGGCGTCCGAGCCCGCGGTGACGGTCGAGCCGTCCCACGTGCCGTGCGCGACGAAGGGGCGGTCGAAGGTCGTGCGGGTCCAGATCGTCTGCGGCTCGGTGTCCTGGCAGAAGCCGCGCACGGTGATCCGGGTCTCGACCGTGCGGTCGTCGACGACGCGCACGTCGGACTCCGTCACGCGGTTGAGCGCCTGGCCGGCGTTGAGCAGGACGTTGGCCTGCGCCGTCGCGGGGAACGTGTACCGCTGGACACCCGTGCGCGCGGTCGCGGTGAGCTCGGCCTCGATCGTGCCTGCGGCCGCCTGGAGGCCGACGCGGTAGTACCCCGGCGAGGCCTCCTCGTCGTCGTGCGAGAAGCCGAGCGCGTACTGGCCGTAGTCGGTCGAGGCGATCGGGCCGGTCGTCGGGAGGGTCGGGAGCGGGCCGCCGAGGCCGCAGCCGACGCCCGACAGGTGCACGAGCGAGAACCCGCGCACCGACGTGCGGTCGTAGTCGTACCCGACGTTGTGGCCGTTGTCCGGCGAGAGTTGCACCATGCCGAACGGGACGGCGGCGCCCGGGTAGGTGTTGCCGTCGTCCTTGGTCCCGATGAACGGGTTGACGTAGTCGACCAGCGGGCCGTCGACGGCGGCAGCGGCGGCATCGGACCCCGTCGCTGCCTCCGTCCCGGCGGCGGTCGTGGGCGACGCCGCGAACCCGGGCGCCGCGTACGCGGCCAGCGGGAGCGCGAGGCTCGCCGCGGTGGCGAGGGCGACGACGGCGCCCGCCCGACGCCGACGTCCGCCAGGACGCGACGGACGAGAGCGTGCTGGTCCGGTGCGTGCCGAGAATGGATCGCGATCAGCGTTGACAGCGCTGTCTGCCCGCATGTGGTGCTCCCCTTGGTCCCACGGCGGCGTGGGGTCGGTGGTCGTCGATGACTCGGAGGCCGGGACCGGCCACGACGCCGGTCCCGCGGCACACCCTCGCACAAGTTGACAGCGCTATCAACCCTCCGCGCCCATCTCGCACCACAGCCGAACCCGGGGTTGTTCCCCAGTCCAGCCGCGAACCGGGGAACAACCCCGGGTTCGACGGGCCCTCGTCCACGGGTCCGGCACGTGCCGAGCCCCAGGCGGGCCGGCGCGGCGCTTGACAGGCCCGGCCGACGTCCCCGGCGCTCCACACCTGACAGACTCGTCCCGTGACCACCACGACCGGCCGCACCCCGGCTCTCCTCGCGCACGTGCCCGCCCCGACGGGCAAGGCCCCCGACCCGGACGCGCTCTACGAGGGGTTCACCACCTGGGCGACCGAGCAGGGGCTGGCGCTGTACCCGCACCAGAGCGAGGCGCTCATCGAGCTGGTCACCGGCTCGCACGTCATCCTCTCGACGCCCACCGGCTCGGGGAAGTCGCTCGTCGCGATGGGCGCGCAGTTCGCCGCGCTCGCCGCGCACCGGTCGGGACGCGGCGGCCGCACGTACTACACGGCGCCGCTCAAGGCGCTGGTCAGCGAGAAGTTCTTCGCGCTCGTCGCGGCGTTCGGGTCCAAGAACGTGGGCATGACGACGGGCGACTCCGCCGTGAACCCCGACGCCCCGATCATCTGTTGCACGGCCGAGATCCTCGCGAACATCGCGCTACGCCGCGGCGGCGGCGACGGTGCCGCCGACGGACCTGTCGACGACGACGCGATCTCCCAGGTCGTCATGGACGAGTTCCACTTCTATGCCGACCCGCAGCGCGGCTGGGCGTGGCAGGTCCCCCTGCTCGAGCTGCCGAACACCCAGTTCCTGCTCATGTCCGCGACGCTCGGCGACACCACGCGGTTCGTCGAGGAGCTCGAAGAGCGCACGGGGCGCCCCGTCGCCGAGGTCACCACGGCCGAACGGCCGGTCCCGCTGCACTTCAGCTACGTCGTCGAGCCGCTGACGGAGGTCATCGAGGAGCTCGTCAGCACGCGCCGCGCGCCCGTGTACGTCGTGCACTTCACGCAGAAGGACGCCGTCGAGCGCGCGCAGTCGCTGCTGTCCATGAACGTCGCGACGAAGTCCGAGAAGGAGGCGATCGCCGCCGAGCTGGGCGACTTCCGCTTCGGCACCGGGTTCGGCAAGACGCTGAGCAAGTTCCTGCGGCACGGCGTCGGCGTGCACCACGCGGGCATGCTGCCCAAGTACCGGCGCGTCGTCGAGCGCCTCACGCAGGCGGGGCTGCTCAAGGTCGTGTGCGGCACGGACACGCTCGGCGTCGGCATCAACGTGCCCATCCGCACCGTGCTGCTCACGAGCCTCGTGAAGTTCGACGGCGAGCGCATGCGCCACCTCACGGCGCGCGAGTTCCACCAGATCGCGGGCCGCGCGGGCCGCGCCGGGTACGACACCGTGGGCGAGGTGCTCGTCATGGCGCCCGACCACGTCATCGAGAACCGCAAGATGCTCGCCAAGGCGGGCGACGACCCGAAGAAGCTCAAGAAGATCGTCCGCAAGAAGGCGCCGCAGGGCTCGGTCAACTGGACCGACGCGACGTTCGAGCGCCTGCGCGACGCCGAGCCCGAGCCGCTGACCAGCCACTTCACCGTGACGCACGCCATGGTGCTCAACGTCCTCGCGCGCACGGCCCAGCACGGGCGCGGGACGGTCGACGCGTCCGACCCGCGACGCGACCCGGTCGAGGCGATGCGGCACCTGCTCCTCGCGAACCACGACACCGACACCCAGCGCCGCGAGCACGTGCGCCAGACGCTGCGCATCTACCGCTCGCTGCGCGTCGCCGGGATCGTCGAGCGCGTGCGCGTGCCCGACCCGTCGCGCCCCACGGGCTACCGCCCGAGCGTGCGGCTCGTCGGCGACCTGCCGCGCGAGTTCGCGCTCAACCAGCCGTTGTCGCCGTTCGCGCTCGCGGCCCTGGACCTGCTCGACGTCGAGGGCGCGACCCACGCGCTCGACGTCGTCTCCGTCATCGAGGCGACCCTCGACGACCCGCGCCAGGTGCTCTACGCGCAGCAGAACGCCGCCAAGGGCGAGGCCGTGGCCGCGATGAAGGCCGAGGGGTACGAGTACGAGGAGCGCATGGCGCTGCTCGAGGAGATCACGTGGCCCAAGCCGCTCGAGGAGCTGCTCGCGCCGGCGTTCGCGATGTACAAGCGGTCCAACCCGTGGGTCGCGGACGCCGAGCTCTCCCCCAAGTCGGTGGTCCGCGACATGGTCGAGCGCGCGATGACGTTCGCCGAGTTCGTGTCCGTCTACGGGCTCGAGCGCACGGAGGGCGTCGTGCTGCGCTACCTCGCGGACGCGTACCGCGCGCTGCGCCAGGTGGTCCCGGAGGAGCACCGCACCGAGGAGGTGCAGGAGATCGTCGAGTGGCTCGGCGAGCTCGTGCGCGGCGTCGACTCCTCGCTGCTCGACGAGTGGGAGCGCCTCGCGCACCCGGTCGACGACGACGCGGACACCGAGGTCGGCGACGGGCCCCTGTCCGGCGCGGGCGCCGAGGCCCCGACCCGGCCGGTCACGGGCAACCCGCGATCGTTCCGGCGCCTGGTGCGCAACGCGCTGTTCCGCCGCGTCGAGCTCGCGTCGCGCGAGGACTACCGCGCGCTCGGCGCGCTCGACGGCGGCGCGGGCTGGGACGCGGACGCGTGGGGCGACGCGCTCGACCCGCTGTTCGAGGACCAGGGCGACGACGCGGTCGGCATCGGGCCCGGCGCCCGGTCCGCGGCGCTGTTCCGGGTCGTGGAAGCGGGCGCCGAGCTCCCGGCCGGCCACGAGGGCCCGACGGCGGAGCACGCCCCCGGCGGGGTCGTCCCCGCGGGCACGTGGCTCGTGCGACAGGTGCTCGACGACCCGGCCGGCGACCACGACTGGGCGATCACGGCGAGCGTCGACCTCGCCGCGAGCGACGAGGCGGGCGAGCCGGTCGTGACCGTCCTGGCCGTCGGGCCGCTGTAGGCCGACGCCGCGACGAGCGCCGCCACCGGGCGCTCACGTCGGTGCCACGGTCCCGGGAACCCCCGGGCCCCGCCCGCTCAGTCGACCGACAGCAGCCCGCGCTCGGCGAAGACCTGCTTCGCCACGGCAGTCGCGTTGAGCGCCCGCGGGAAGCCGCAGTAGACCGCGGACTGCAGGAGCGCCTCGACGATCTCGGCCGGCGTGAGGCCGACGTCGAGAGCGGTGCGCACGTGGATCTCGAGCTGGGGCTCGCACCCGCCGAGGGCGCTGAGCATCCCGAGCGTGACGAGCTGCCGGTCGCGCGGCTCCAGGTGCGGGCGCGCATAGATCTCCCCGTACGCCCAGGCCGAGATCTGGTGCTCGAGCTCGGGCGAGACGTCCGCGAGCGCCTCCGCGAGGACGGCGCCCGCCGTCGCGTTGACCGCGCCGAACACTCCTCTCCCGTGCTCGTAGCGCTCCGCGCGTGTGGTCGGTCGGTCGTCCGTGAAGTTCCCCTGCGTCACGCCGAGCAGCGTAAGGGACGGGGCGTGACCTGCGCCGACGGTCTCACTCCCGGCGCCGCGGGCGGTGCGGTCAGCCAGCCTCGCGCCGCCGGTCGAACCGCTCCGGCAGGTGGGTGAAGCCCGCGGAGACGTACGTGGCGACGCCCCCGACGTTGGACGCAGGCGTCGCGACGAGCGCGCTCGAGGCGCCCAGCTCGCGGAGCGCCGCCAGGCCGGCGAGGGTGACCGCCCGGCCGAGGCCTCGGCCGCGGCGGTCGGCGTGCACCCCCATGGGCTCGATCAGCCCGGGTCGGCCCGGGCCGGCCGACCACACGCCGATCACCGCCACGGCGGGCCCCAGGCCGACGTCCGCCGCCTCGCCGTCGGACGGGCCGCGAACGGGCTGGCCGCCGTCGGGCGGGCCGTCGTGCACGACGAGGCAGCGCGCGTCGGCGTACGGGAGCCCGGTCGCCAGGGTGTGCCAGCGCTCCGGCGCGGCCCGCGTCCCGCCGAACGCCGAGCGGAGCGTCTCTGCCCACGCGGGGGCGTGCGGCGGACCCACCTCACGCACCCGGACCCCCGGGTCCTCGACCGGGGCGGCCAGGTCGCGGCGCAGGAGCGCCCACCGCTCGTCGACGCGCCAGCCCGCGGCGGACAGGTGCTCGTCCACGAGGGCTCCCACCGGCGCCTCGACCGACGCCCCGCCCTCCCCCAGCACGCCGCGCTCGGGTCGACCGGCGTCGTCGGCGAGGCGGCGCGCGAGCTCGTCGTCGCGTTGCAGGTCCGGCGCGATCCCCAGGCGGAGCAGGTCGGGGCCGTCGAGCAGCCCGACGGCGACCACTCGTCCCTCGCGGCGCCACGTCCGCACCGCCGCGGCGGTCGCCGGAGCGCCGAACCGCCAGTACCAGCCCACGTCGCCGGGATGGAGCTGCAGCGGCGCGGCGTCGTCCTGCCACGAGCGGAGCACGTCGACGACCTCGCCCAGCTCGTCGACCCCGGGGGTGCGCGTCTCGATCGTCATGGGTCGATCAGACACCACGTCGCGCGCGCCGGTCGCCTCTATTCGCCGGGCGGCGGTGCCTCACCCGTCCGCGGGACGCAGGTCGAGGCGCATGACCCGGCGTCGCGTCGTCGGGCGCGCCACCTCCACCAGGCCCGCCGCACGGAACGCCTGGACGCTGCCGACCGAGTTCTCTCCCCAGGTGATCGGTGCGCCGGCCGGGTCGAGGATCGGGTATCCCTCGACCGCCGTCGCACCGTGCTCGCGCGCGTACCCGACGGCGGCCCGCGCGAGGTCGTACGTCAGCCCCAAACCGCGCAAGCCCGCGCGCACCACGAAGCACGCGACGGCCCACACGCCCGCGTCGTCCTTGTCCTGCGTGTCGCCCGCCGCACGCCCCGACCACGGGACCGGGCTCCCCCGCAGGCGCCGGTAGGTCGGGCGCGGTCCGACCGCGACCCAGCCCGCGGGCTCACCGTCGAGGAACGCGACGAGGCCGCTCGTGGTCGGCGCTCCCGGGTCGTCGCAGCTCGTCTGCTCGTGCAGGAGCCGGGCCCGCTCCTCGGGCGGCGTCCGGTACCAGACTCGGTCGCCGAGCACCTGGCGCTGGCACCAGCAGGTCGCGGGATAGCCGCGCTCGCCGAACACGGTCGCGAGCTCGTCCCACGTCACCGTGTTGGCCGGGCGCACGACGACGGCCCCGGTCGCCCCGGGGAGCGTCGTGCCGCGCGTCGCCACGTCCCGACGCTACGCCGACGCCGCGCTCCCCGCTCCCGGTCGCGGCGCGCGCGCAGGCCCCTACGGTGAACCCATGAGCGACGCACCGCGCACCGGCCGGCACCCCGGCGAGCCCCACCATCCCGAGAGCACCGGGTCACGCCTCAACCGCCTGCGCGCCGGGGTCCTGGGCGCGAACGACGGCATCGTGTCGACGGCGGGCGTCGTCGTCGGCGTCGCGGCGACAAGCACGTCGATCCCCGTCATCGCGACGGCGGGCGGGGCGGCGCTCCTCGCGGGCGCGCTGTCCATGGCAGCGGGCGAGTACGTCTCCGTGAGCACGCAGCGCGACACCGAGAAGGCGCTGCTCGCGACCGAGCGGCGCGAGCTCGCCGAGATGCCGGACGCCGAGCTCGAGGAGCTCACGGGGATCTACGAGGCGAAGGGGCTGACGCCGGACCTCGCGCGCCAGGTCGCCGTCCAGCTCACCGAGCGCGACCCGCTCGCCGCGCACGCCGACGCCGAGCTGCACATCGACCCCGACGAGCTCACCAGCCCGTGGGAGGCCGCGGTCGCCTCCATCGTGTCGTTCACGGTGGGCGGCCTGCTGCCGCTCGCGGCGATCCTCCTCGCGCCGGCGACCATCCGCATCCCGCTCACGTTCGTCGCCGTCGTGCTCGCGCTCGTGCTCACGGGCTGGGGCTCCGCGCGCCTCGGGAACGCGCCGACCCGACGCGCCACGGTCCGGACCGTCGTCGGCGGCGCGGTCGCGATGGGCGTGACCTACGCGATCGGGTCGCTGCTCGACGTCAACGTCTAGCCGGTCGCTGCGGCAGAATCGGCCCGTGGCCAAGAAGTCGAAGTCGTCCGCGCACGCCGGCACGCCCGCGGTCGCGCTCCTCGAGCGCGAGGGCGTCGCCCACACGCTGCACCCGTACGAGCACGACCCGTCGAGCGACCTGTCGTACGGCCTGGAGGCCGCGGCGGCGATCGGGGTGCCGGCGGAGCAGGTGTTCAAGACCTTGTTCGCCGTGGTCGACGGCGGCGCGCTCGTCGTGGGGATCGTGCCGGTCGACCGCCAGCTCGACCTCAAGGCCCTCGCCAAGGCGGCGGGCGGCAAGAAGGCGAGCATGGCCGAGCCGGCCGCGGCCGAGCGCGCGACGGGCTACGTCGTCGGCGGTATCTCGCCCCTGGGCCAGAAGCAGCGCCACCGCACGTTCCTCGACGACACCGCGCTTGCGTTCGACACGGTCTACGTCTCGGGCGGCCGCCGCGGCCTCGACGTCGGTCTCGCGCCGTCGGACCTCCTGCGCCTCACGGACGGCACCGCCGCCCCCCTCGCGAGATAGAGGCCTGGTCGTACCGGGCCTCTGTCTCGCGGTCGGTCAGCGCTGGTAGGCGGTGTACGGGGCGTCGGTCGGGACGATGTCCTTGCCGAGCGGCAGGAGCGAGACCGGGATCATCTTGAGGTTCGCGATCCCGAGCGGGATGCCGATGATCGAGACAAACAGCGGGATCGCGGTGACGACGTGCCCGATCGCGAGCCAGATGCCGGCCACGACCACCCAGATGACGTTCCCGATCGTCGACCACGCGCCCGCGGTCGGCTTGTCGACGACCGTGCGGCCGAACGGCCACAGCGCGTAGCCCGCGATGCGGAACGACGCGATGCCGAACGGGATCGTGACGATGAGGATGCAGCAGATGATGCCCGCCAGGACGTAGCCCAGGGCGAGCCAGAGCCCGGCGAACACGAGCCAGATGATGTTGAGCAGTGTCTTCACGGCACCGTCCTTTCACCCACCATTCTCGCCGACCAGACCGCCGGTGCCGATCCGGGACCACCCTGAGACGACCCGGATCTCGGGCGCCCCTGCCGACCTAGACTGACCGCATGCCCCTCCCCGAGCCGTCGTCCGTGCTGCCCGCGCAGATCGCGCAGAACCTCGCCCGGGTGCGGACCCGGGTCGACGACGCAGCCCGCGCGGCCGGGCGCGCGCCGTCGGACGTGCGGCTGCTCGTGGCGACCAAGACGCAGCCCGCGGACGCCGTGCGCGCGGTCGTCGAGGCGGGCGCGGACCTGATCGGCGAGAACCGCGTGCAGGAGCTCGTCGCCAAGGCGCCCGACCTCGCCGACCTCGTGGCCGCGGGGCGCGTCGAGGTCCACATGATCGGCCACCTGCAGCGCAACAAGGTCAACCAGGTGCTCGCGACGGCCACGGGCGTCGAGAGCGTGGACTCGCTCGCGCTCGCCGAGGCGCTCGCGGCGCGCTCCGCGCGCGACGGCCGGGTGCTCGACGTCCTCGTCCAGGTCAACGTCTCCGGCGAGGAGTCCAAGTCGGGCGTCCGGCACGACGACGCCCCCGCCCTCGCGACCGCCGTCGCCGCGCTCGAGGGTCTGCGCCTGCGGGGCTTCATGACGATCGGCGCGAACTCGCCGGACGAGACGGTGGTGCGTGCGGGCTTCGCGCGCCTGCGCCAGGTGCGCGACGCCGTCGTGACCTCGGGCGCTCCCGGGACCGGAGACGCGCGCGAGCTGTCGATGGGCATGAGCGGCGACCTGGAGCTCGCGATCGCCGAGGGCGCGACGATCGTCCGCGTCGGCACCGCCGTCTTCGGCCCGCGCCCCACGCCGAGGTAGAACTCGCGGTCGCGACGTAGAGCTCCGGGAGCTCTACCTCGCGACCGGCGGCTCTACCTCACGGGTGACGGCGTCACGGGACGCGAGCGGTCCACTCCGGCGTCGAGAACTTCGTGCGCGCGAGCTCCTGCGCGCGCTCGCGCTCCTCCGGCGTGACCTTGCCCTCGACCGTGCGGTAGCGCGACCGGAAGTGCGCCTTGAACGCGTCGATGACGTCCTCGCGCGCCATGCCCGTCTGCGAGCGCACCGGGTCGACGCGCTTGTTCGCGCTCGTCGTGCCCTTGTCCGAGAGCTTCTCGCGGCCGATCCGCAGCACCTCGAGCATCTTGTCGGCGTCGATGTCGTACGCCATCGTCACGTGGTGGAGCACCGCTCCCCCACGGAGCCGCTTCTGCGCCGCCCCCGCGATCTTGCCCGCGGGCGACGCGATGTCGTTGAGCGGCTTGTACGTCGCCTCGACGCCGACGTCCGCGAGCGCGCCGAGCACCCAGTCGTCGAGGAACGCGTACGAGCGCTCGAAGCTCAGCCCCTCCACGAGGGAGCCCGGGACGTAGAGCGAGTAGGTGATGGTGTTCCCCGGCTCGACGAACATCGCGCCCCCGCCGGAGATGCGGCGCACGACCGTCACGCCGTGACGCTCCGCGCCCTCCGGGTCCACCTCGTTGCGCAGCGACTGGAACGAGCCGATGATCACGGCGGGCGACGCCCACTCCCAGATCCGCAGCGTCGGGCCCCGGCGACCGGCGTCGAGCTCCTCCGTGAGCACCTGGTCGAGCGCGAGGTGCATCGCCGGCTCCTCCGGGCCCTCGTGCACGATCTCGAAGGTGTGGTCGCCCCAGCCCGTCGCGTGCCCGAGGGCTCGCCGGACGGCGATGGCCACGGCCTCCGGCGAGAAGCCGATCATCGTGACGTCCTCGCCGAGCGCACCCTGGACGGCGCTCGCGAGCTGCGCGACCGTCGCCGTCTCCGGCATGCCCGTCAGCGCGCCGTCGATGTCCTCGAGCGCGTCGTCCGGCTCGAGGAAGAAGTCGCCGCTCACCGCGACGCGGGCGAGCCGCCCGCCCTCCACCTCGACGTCGACCGCTACGAGCTTGCCACCAGGGACCTTGTACTCACCACGCACCCGTCCACCCTAAGCCCGCGGGGCGGCGGCTCGGCGGGAGACGTCGGTCACGACCGTCCGGCGACGGCTCAGCGAGGGTCGACCCCCGCGTGGACGAGGCCGTAGATCGCGGAGTCGGTCAACGCCTCCCAGGCCGCCTCGATGAGGTTCGGCCCGACGCCGACCGTCGACCACGACGTCGAGCCGTCGGTCGTCTCGATGAGCACGCGCGTGATCGCGTCCGTGCCCTGCTCGGTGTCGAGGATGCGGACCTTGAAGTCGATGAGCTCGAACACGTCGATCTCGGGGTAGACGCGGCCGAGGGCGAGCCGCAGGGCGTGGTCGAGCGCGTTGACGGGTCCGTTGCCCTCGCCGGTCGTGACGATGCGCTCGCCCCCGGCGTGGAGCTTGACGGTCGCCTCGGCCGTGGCCTCGGTACCGCGCGACCCGGCCCGCTCGACGATCGTGCGCCAGCTCTCGACGCGGAAGTACGGGGGGCGCTCACCCGTGATCTCCTCGCGGAGCAGCAGCTCGAACGAGGCGTCCGCCGCCTCGTAGGTGTACCCGTTGGCCTCGTCGTCCTTGACCCGGTTGGTCACGCGCGTGAGGAGCTCGCCCTGACCGGACAGGTCGAAGCCGAGCTCGCGGCCCTTGAGCTCGATCGACGCGCGGCCCGCCATGTCGGAGACGAGCATGCGGATGTCGTTGCCGACCGCGGTCGGGTCGATGTGCTGGTAGAGGTCGGGGTCGACCTTGATCGCGCTCGCGTGCAGGCCGGCCTTGTGCGCGAACGCGCTCGCGCCGACGTACGGCTGGCGCGCGTACGGGGAGATGTTGGTGATCTCGCTGATCGCGTGGGAGATGCGCGTGGACTCCTCCAGGCCCTCCCCGGTCAGGGTCCGCAGCCCGTGCTTGAGCTCGAGGTTCGCGACGACCGTGAGGAGGTCGACGTTGCCCGTCCGCTCCCCGTACCCGTTGACCGTCCCCTGCACGTGGGCCGCGCCCGCCTCGACGGCCGCGAGGGTGTTCGCCACGGCGCAGCCCGAGTCGTTGTGCGCGTGCATGCCGAGCAGCGCGTCGCCCGGGAGCGCGTCGCGCCCGTGCGGGAGCCCGACGGCGTCGCGCAGCTCCTCGACGACCTCGACGACCCAGATCGGCAGCATCCCGCCGTTGGTGTCGCACAGGGCCACGACCTCGGCCCCCGCCTCGAACGCGGCCTGCACGGCGGACCGCGTGAACGCCGCGTCGTACCGGTAGCCGTCGAAGAAGTGCTCCGCGTCGACGACGACCCGGCGGCCCTCGCCCACGAGGAACGACACGGTGTCGGTGATCATCGCGAGGCCCTCGTCGGGCGTCGTGCGCAGCGCGCGCTCGACGTGCCGGACGTCGGACTTGGCGACGAGCGTCACGACCGGCGCCTCGGAGTCGACGAGCGCCCGCACCTGCGGGTCGTCCCACGCGCGCAGGCCGGCCTTGCGGGTCGAGCCGAACGCCGCGAGCACGGCGTGGCGCAGGTCGAGCTCCTTGGCCGCACGGCGGAAGAACTCCGTGTCCTTGGGGACCGCACCGGGCCAGCCGCCCTCGATGAACCCGACGCCGAGCTCGTCGAGCAGCGGCGCGATGGCGAGCTTGTCGGCGACGGAGAGGTTCATGCCCTCCTGCTGCGCGCCGTCGCGCAGGGTCGTGTCGTAGACGTGGAAGACCCGGGCCTCGCGGGGGCCGGTCAGGGGGGTCGTCGCCGAGGTCATGGTGCCTCTTCCTGCCGTTCGTCGTGTCGCGGACGCCGCTGCGTCCGTCCCTCTGGTCCGTCTCCCAGGACGCCGGGTGGGGCCCTCGTGAGGCGGGTGGCCCGGCATCCGTGCCGCCGGGCGGGGGTGGTGCCCAGCAACAAAAAGACCCCCCGAGGGTGCGGGAGGTCTGCGCGTCCGGTGAGTGCTACCGGGCGCGCTACTCGATAATGAGCTGGGAGACGAGGTGTGTCACAGGGCACATGGTGCCACAGGTTCCGCGAGGATGGACACGAGCGTCCATCCACCGAGCCGCCCACCGCCCTCGGGCGCGGCGGCGACCGACCGAGGAGTGACGATGAGCGACCCGACGCCGGGCGGCTACGACCCGCAGAACCCCCCGACGCGCCGGTATGGGCAGCCGCCCGTGCCGCAGCACGCCCAGCCACCCGCGATCCCCCCGACGGACCCGCAGGCCGGGTTCCCGGAACCACGGCCTCCGGTCAATCCCGCGGACCCCCGCCTCGCGGTCGAGGCGGGCCGGTTCTGGGCGGGCGCCGCGGCGACGGCGCTCGTCGCCGCGCTCATCGGGATGCTCGGCGTGATCATCTTCGAGCGCATCTTCGCGATCACGCTCGTCCCGCCGCCCGACCTGTTCGGCACGGGGTCGCGCCAGGCGGCGTGGGCGATCGACGGCGCGATCCTCGCCGTCCTCGCGGCGGGGGTCCTGCACCTGCTCATCCTCAGCACCCCGCGCCCCCGCGCGTTCTTCGGCTGGATCATGGCGCTCGTCATCGTGGTGATCGCGGTGCTCCCGTTCGCCTGGTCGAGCGACGTCACCGCGGCGGCCCTGTCCGGACTCATCAACCTGCTCATCGGTATCGCGGTCTGGTCGTTGCTCGCGGGCGTCGCCGGGCGCACCATCGTCGTGCGGCCGGCGACGGTCTGAGGCTCCGCGCGTCGGCCCGCGGCGCGCGCTCTGCCCACCGACGACGACGGGGCGCACCTCCCGCAGGAGGTGCGCCCCGTCGTCGTGCAGGGTGCGGAGTGCCGCGCCTCAGGCGAGCCGGCGCAGCCAGCCGTGGCGGTCGGCCGCGCGCCCGGTCTGGATGTCCGTGAGCTCGGCGCGGACCGCCATCGTGAGCGTCCCGGCCTCGCCGCCACCGATGGTGTGGTCGAAGTCGGAGCCCGCGAGGCGGCCGATCGGCGTGATGACGGCGGCCGTGCCGCACGCGAACACCTCGGTCACGGAGCCGTCCCGGATCCCGGCGAGGACGTCGGTGAGCGGGATGCGACGCTCCACCACGTCGTGCCCGCGGTCGGTGAGGAGGCGGATGATCGACGAGCGCGTCACGCCCTCGAGGATCGAGCCGCTGAGCTCGGGAGTCTCGACCGAGCCGTCCGCCTTGACGACGAACACGTTCATGCCGCCGAGCTCCTCGAGGAACGTGCGCGTCCCGGAGTCGAGGAAGCACACCTGCTCGCACCCGTGCTGCTGCGCGACCACCTGCGGGAGCAGGCTGGAGGCGTAGTTGCCGCCGCACTTCGCGTCACCGGTGCCGCCGGCGCCGGCGCGGCTGTACTCGCGGTCGACCCAGATCGACACGGGCTTCACGCCGCCCGAGAAGTAGGGACCGACCGGGGACGCGATCACCAGGTACTCGGCCTCGAGCGACGGGCGCACGCCGAGGAACGCCTCCGACGCGTACATGAACGGACGCAGGTACAGGCTCGCCTCCTCGCCCGACGGGACCCAGTCCACGTCGGTGCGCACGAGCGCGGTGATCGAGCCGACGAAGTCGTCGACCGAGAGCGCGGGCAGTGCGAGCCGGTGCGCCGAGCGCGCGAAGCGCGCCGCGTTCGCCTCGGGGCGGAACGTCCACACCGAGCCGTCGGCGTGGCGGTACGCCTTCATGCCCTCGAAGATCTCCTGCGCGTAGTGCAGGACGGCGGTCGCCGGGTCCAGCAGGAGGGGGCCGTACTTCTCGATGCGGCGGTCGACCCACCCGTCGGTCGAGTTCCAGCTGATCCGCGCCATGTGGTCCGTGAAGACCGTGCCGAACTTCGGGGCCGCAATCGCGGCCTCGCGCTCGGCGGGCGGCGTCGGGGCGTCCGTCGGGCGGACGTCGAACAGGGCGATGAGGTCCTCCTCCGAGGAGGACGGCTGGTGCTGCGCTGCGAGGGTGCTCATCATGAGGCCTTTCACCTGGCGACCCGGGTGGTCTCCGCCTAGTTTTCCACGACCGTACGGCTCGTGCGGCGATCCGCGCGAGGGCACGACGACGGCAGGGCGTCACCGGGTCAGAACGGGAGGGATCCGGTCCTGGGGCGATGACGACCGAGGTGCGGGGACTGCGGGCGAACCGGTGCCCGGGTCCGTGCAGGACCCGGGCGGCGTGTCAGCCGGCGACGCGAGCGGCGAGCTCGCGGCCCACCTCGGCCGTCGAGCGTACTCGGCCGCCCCGCTCGGCGAGGTCGGCCGCGACGGCCGCCTCGACGCGCTTCGCCTCGTCGCCGAGGCCCAGGTGGTCGAGGAGCAGCGCGACCGACAGCACCGTGGCGGTCGGGTCGGCCTTGCCCTGCCCGGCGATGTCCGGTGCCGAGCCGTGCACCGGCTCGAACATCGACGGCGCGGTGCGGTCCGGGTTGATGTTCGCGGACGCGGCGAGGCCGATACCGCCCGTGATCGCGGCGGCCTGGTCCGTGAGGATGTCGCCGAAGAGGTTGTCCGTGACGATGACGTCGAACCGCGACGGCTTCGTCGTGAGGAAGATCGTGGCGGCGTCGACGTGCAGGTAGTCCGTCGTGACGTCGGGGAACTCCGCGTTGACGGCCTCGACCGTCCGGCGCCACAGGTGGCCCGCGTGCACGAGGACGTTGTGCTTGTGCACGAGCGTCAGGTGCTTGCGCGGGCGCGCCTGGGCGCGGGCGAACGCGTCGCGCACGACGCGCTCGACGCCGAACGCCGTGTTGAGGGAGACCTCGGTCGCGATCTCGTGGGGCGTGCCGGTGCGCAGCGAGCCGCCGTTGCCGACGTACGGGCCCTCGGTGCCCTCGCGCACCACGACGAAGTCGATCTCGCCCGGGTCGGCGAGGGGCGAGGTGACGCCCGGGTACAGCTTGCCCGGGCGCAGGTTCACGTAGTGGTCGAGCGCGAAGCGGAGCTTGAGCAGCAGACCGCGCTCGAGCACGCCCGACGGGACGCTGGGGTCGCCGATCGCGCCCAGGAGGATCGCGTCGTGGCCGCGGATCGCCTCGAGGTCCGCGTCGGTGAGCGTCTCGCCCGTCGCGTGCCAGCGGCGCGCACCCAGGTCGAACGGCGTCGTGGAGACCTTCACGTCCGAGCCGGCCACGGCGGCCTCGAGCACGGCGAGGCCCTGCTCGACGACCTCGGTCCCGATGCCGTCCCCGGCCACGACTGCCAGATCAATGGTGCGCGTCATGCGGTGAGCGTACGCCGCCGCGCCACCCCTCGGGACGACGGTCTCACGTCTCGGACCGCGCCCGAGTTGCGCGCGCCGCGTCGAGCGTGCACTATTAGGAAACTTTCCTAAAGCCCGTTCGAAGGAACGCCATGACCGCGCCCCCCTCGTCGAGGATCCCCGGCACGCCGGGGCTGCTCCGCACGATCAACGATCGCGCGGCGCTCGAGCTCCTCCTCGACGCCGGACCGCTCACCCGGTCCCAGATCGGCGACAGCACGGGAGTGTCCCGACCGACGGCCTCGCAGATCGTCGCACGGCTCGAGCAGTCGGGTCTCATCGAACCGACCGGCTCCGTGCAGGGTGCGCGCGGGCCGCAGGCGACACAGTACGCCGCACGCACCGACGTCCTCGTCGGGCTCGCGCTCGACGTCGTGCCCGACGGCGTGCGGGCGAGCGTCGTCGACGCGCTCGGCCGGACGCTCGGCGAGACCATCGTCACCGCCGGCCCCGACCGCGCGGCCGCGACCGACGTCCGCACGGCGCGCGACGAGGCCTGCGCGGACGCGGGCATCCCGGTCGGGCGCGTGGCGACCGCCGTCGTCGGCGTCCAGGCGGCCGTCGCCCCGCGCACCGGCGACATCGCCCTCGTCGGCGAGCTGCCGGGCTGGCCGCGCGAGGGCCTGCGGGGCCACCTCGAGGACGCCCTCGGCATCGACGTACGCGTCGAGAACGACGTGAACCTCGCCGCGATCGCCGAGCGCGACGCCGGTCGGGACGAGCAGAGCTTCGCCCTGCTGTGGCTCGGCGAGGGCATCGGCATGGGCGCGTGGCTCGACGGCCGCGTCCACCACGGCACCACGGGCGGCGCCGGCGAGATCGGCTACCTCCCGGTCCCCGCCACCGGGGTCGACGACTCCGTCAACGTGCAGGACCTCGTCGGAGGCCTGCGGCTCGTCGAGCTCTGCGCCCGGACGGGCGTCCCCGGGGTCACGGAGGCCACCCCCTACGCCGCGGCCGTCGCCGCCGTCCGGGAGCACCGCGACACCGACGCCGTCCACGCGCTCGTGCAGGACCTCGCCCGCCGCGTCGCGATCGTGCTCCAGCCCGTCGTGGCGATCCTCGAGCCCGACGCCGTCGTGCTCGGCGGACCGACGGGCGTCGCGTGCGGCGCGGCGCTCGCCGAGGCCACGGCCGCCGTGCTCCGCGACACCGACCAGCGCACGGGCGCGGTCCTCGCGAGCGCCGTCCCCGAGCTCGCGGTCCTGCGCGGGGCGCGCTCCGTCGTCGCGCAGGACGTGCGCACGCTCCTGCTCGCCGCGGCGGGTCGACCGGACCACCCGGTCGGCACGTCACCAGTCCCGGGGTAGTTCCTCTTCACCTGCCCCGCGAGCGGTGGCCGTCCGACCGTGGCACGGCCGGCCACCGCTCATCCCCGCTCAGCGCGGGTAGCGCAGCTCGAACCGCTCGCACACGAGCGGCATGTCGGGAGCGAAATCACGCTCCAGCACGCGCTTGAAGTACGTCTCGTGACCGTCGCGCCACGCCTCGAGCGATCCGTCGTCCTCCCCCTCCGCCAGGGCGAAGTCCGCGTCGACGTCCTCGAACGCGACGATCTCGACCGACGTCGTGCGGACGAGGGCCCGCGGGTGGCCCTCACCGTCGAGCAGGATCGACAGCTCGCCGACGCGCGGGACGGGCTCCCCCGAGTCCTCGTACTCCCACAGCGCGGACGACGTCGCGGTCTTCTCCCCGCTGAGCACCGCGGCGAGCAGACCGTCGGCCAGCTCGGGGTTGTCGCCGAACGACCACGCGGGCGGCGGCACGGTCTCGGAGACCGTGGTGCCGGTGACCACGCCCACCCGCGCCATCCCGGCGCTCGGCCGTGCCAGCTCCCAGAACGCGAGGATCTCCGCCGCCCTCTCGTCCACCACCACGTCGTCCGTCACCGGTTCCCCCTCGTCCGCCTGTCGGGTCATGCCCCTATCGTGGCGCACCGCCGGTCGATCTGCCCGGTCTCCCGCCATTCGTCCCACCCGTGTCGCACCTACCGAGGCTGCCGACCTTCCGACGCGCGCCGCGGCACGCCGAATGAGGTCGTCCCGCGCCGACGCGAAGGCGACCCGACAGCACGAGGAGGGGGCGGCGTCGTGCGCGATCGTGGCGGGCCTGGCGGGAGGCCGAGGCACGAGGCCGGATGGTAGATCGCGCACGACGCCGCCCCCTCCTCGAGGTGAGCGACGCGCGTCAGGTCAGCGAGCCGCAGAGCCCTCGGTGTAGTCGGCGTCCTGCTGCTTCCACGCGAACAGCGAGCGCAGCTCCTTGCCGACCTTCTCGATCGGGTGCTGCGCGGCCTTCTCGCGGAGCTCCGTGAACTCCGGGGCGCCGGCGTCCTGGTCGTCGATGAAGCGCTTGGCGAACGCACCGGACTGGATGTCCGCGAGGACGCCCTGCATGTTCTCCTTGACGTGCGGGTCGATGACGCGCGGGCCGGAGACGTAGTCGCCGTACTCGGCGGTGTCGGAGACGGACCAGCGCTGCTTGGCGATGCCGCCCTCCCACATGAGGTCGACGATGAGCTTCAGCTCGTGCAGCACCTCGAAGTACGCGATCTCCGGCTGGTAGCCGGCCTCGGTCAGGGTCTCGAACCCGTACTGGACGAGCTGCGACACGCCACCGCAGAGGACGGCCTGCTCGCCGAACAGGTCGGTCTCGGTCTCCTCGGTGAACGTCGTCTTGATGACGCCGGCACGCGTGCCGCCGATCGCCTTCGCGTACGACAGCGCGACGTCCCACGCCTGGCCCGACGCGTCCTTCTCGACGGCGATGATGTCGGGGATGCCGCGGCCCGCGACGAACTCGCGGCGCACGGTGTGGCCCGGCGCCTTGGGCGCGATGAGGATGACGTCGACGCCGTCGGGGGCCTCGATGTAGCCGAAGCGGATGTTGAAGCCGTGCGCGAACGCGAGCGTCTTGCCGGCGGCGAGGTTCGGCTTGATCTCGTCGTTGTAGATCGAGCGCTGGTGCTGGTCCGGCGCGAGGATCATGATCAGGTCGGCCCACGCCGCGGCGTCGGCGACGGACTTCACCTCGAAGCCCTCGTCCTGGGCCTTGGCGGTCGACTTCGAGCCCTCGCGGAGGGCGACGACGACCTCGACGCCGGAGTCGCGCAGGTTCTGGGCGTGCGCGTGGCCCTGGCTCCCGTAGCCGACGATCGCGACCTTCTTGGCCTGGATGATGGACAGGTCGGCGTCGTCGTCGTAGAACAGCTCAGCCACGATGGATCTCCTCGGTTCTTCGTTTGCGGTGCAGGGGTCTGTTTGCGACGTCTCGCGGTGGGACGCGATCGATCGGGACGCACCGACGCCCGTGCGGGTCTCGGTGCGAGGGTAGGCGATGGTCAGGCGGAGCGGACCACGCGTTCCAGCGCGCGGTCGGTGATCGAGCGGGAGCCGCGCCCGACGGCGACCGTCCCGGACTTCACGATCTCCCGCACGCCGTAGGGCTCGAGCGCCGTGAGCAGCGCGTTGAGCTTCTCGCCCGTGCCGGTGGCCTCGACGGTGACGGCGTCGGGGACGACGTCGACGACCTTGGCGCGGAACAGGTTGACGACCTCGAGCACGCCGGTGCGGTTCGCCCCGTCGGCGCGGACCTTCACGAGCAGGAGCTCGCGCTGCACGGACGCGGCCGCGTCGAGCTCGACGATCTTGATGACGTTGACCAGCTTGTTGAGCTGCTTCGTCACCTGCTCGAGCGGGTGCGCCTCGACGTCGACGACCACGGTGATGCGCGAGATCTCCTCGTGCTCGGTCGGGCCGACCGCGAGCGAGTGGATGTTGAAGGCACGACGGGCGAACAGGCCCGCGACGCGCGTCAGCACGCCGGGCTTGTTCTCGACGAGCACGGAGAGGGTGTGGCGGGACATGGCTGCGCGCTCCTCAGTCTTCACGGTCCCACGCGGGCGAGATGCCACGCGCGTACTGGATGTCGTCGTTGCTCACGCCGGCGGCGACCATCGGCCACACCATCGCGTCGCGCGAGACGTTGAAGTCGACGACCACGGGGCGGTCGTCGATCTCCATCGCGCGCTTGATCGCGGCGTCGACCTCGCCCATCGACTCGACGCGGATGCCCTCGCACCCGTAGGCGTCGGCGAGCTTGACGAAGTCGGGGACGCGCGCCGTGCCGTGCCCGGTGTGCAGGTCGGTGTTCGAGTAGCGCTTGTCGTAGAACAGGGTCTGCCACTGGCGCACCATGCCGAGCGAGCTGTTGTTGATCAGCGCGACCTTGATCGGGATCTCGTTGATCGTGCAGGTGGCGAGCTCCTGGTTGGTCATCTGGAAGCAGCCGTCACCGTCGACCGCCCACACCGTGGCGTCCGGGCGGCCGACCTTCGCGCCCATCGCGGCGGGGATCGAGAAGCCCATGGTGCCGAGGCCGCCGGAGTTGATCCAGGTGCGCGGGTGCTCGTACCGGATGAACTGCGCGGCCCACATCTGGTGCTGGCCGACGCCCGCGACGTAGATCGACTCGGGGCCCGAGATCTCACCGAGTCGCGAGATCACGTGCTGCGGGGCGAGGTGACCGTCGTCGGGCTCGGTGTACCCGAGCGGGTAGGTCTCGCGCCAGTCGTCGATCTGGCGCCACCAGGCCTCGACGTCGGGCTTCCCCTTGGCCTCGTGCTCGCGCTCGAGCTCGGGGAGCAGGTCGGCGATGACCTCCTTGAGGTCGCCGACGATCGGCACGTCCACGTCGCGGTTCTTGCCGATCTCCGCGGGGTCGATGTCCGCGTGCACGATCTGCGCGTGCGGCGCGAAGCTCGAGAGCTTGCCCGTGACGCGGTCGTCGAAGCGCGCCCCGAGGGACACGACGAGGTCGGCCTTCTGGAGCGCCGCCACGGCGGGGACGGTGCCGTGCATGCCGGGCATCCCGAGGTTCTGGGGGTGCGTGTCGGGCACGGCGCCGCGCGCCATGAGGGTCGTGACGACCGGCGCGCCCGACAGGTCGACGAGGCGGCGCAGCTCGGCCGACGCGTTCGCGCGGACCACGCCGCCGCCCACGTAGAGCACGGGCCGACGGGCCGACGCGAGCAGGCGCGCGGCCTCCTTGATCTGCTTGCTGTGCGGCTTCGTCACCGGGTGGTAGCCCGGGAGCTGCACGTCCTGGGGCCACGAGAACGTCGTGCGCGACTGCATCGCCGACTTCGCGATGTCCACGAGCACCGGACCGGGGCGGCCCGTCGAGGCGATGTGGAACGCCTCCGCGATGGTGCGCGGGATGTCGGCCGCGTCGGTGATCAGGTACGAGTGCTTGGTGATGGGCATGGTGATGCCGACGATGTCGGCTTCCTGGAAGCCGTCCGTGCCGATCAGCGACTCGGCGACCTGGCCGGTGATCGCGACGAGCGGGATCGAGTCCATGTTCGCGTCGGCGATGGGGGTGACGAGGTTCGTCGCACCGGGGCCCGACGTCGCCATGGTCACGCCGACCCTGCCGGTCGCGTGCGCGTAGCCCTGCGCGGCGTGGCCGCCGCCCTGCTCGTGGCGCACGAGGATGTGCCGCAGCCGCTGCGAGTCCATGAGCGGGTCGTACGTCGGGAGGATCGCGCCACCCGGGATGCCGAAGACGACCTCGGCGCCGACCTCCTCGAGGGAGCGGACGATCGACTGCGCGCCGGTCATCTCCTCACCGGTCGAGGTGCCCTGCGTGCTGCCGGCCGGGCGAGCCGTGGCAGCGCGCCGGACGTCGCCGCGCGGGGCGACCGACGCGGGTGTCGGGGCGGGCTTCGGCGCCGGCGCCGCGGGCGTCGGGGCCCCCGGTCGCGGAGGTGCCGGGGTGGGACCCTGGGCCATGGTGTCTCCTGCGTGTCGTGGCCTCGGCCCGGCGGGCGCCCCGTGGGGCGCTCCGCCGGGAACCGGAGCCGACCGTGGTGGTGCGGTCGTGCTGGTCGCGGTGTGCGGGTGCCGGTCCTCGCGGGTCTCGCGGGTGCGGCGCTCGCGGTGGCCGGGGTGGGCCGTCCGCGGTCCTGTGTGGTGTTGTCGTGCCGGTGTGGTGGCAACAAAAAACCCCTCGGACCCGGGATGCCGGGCTGGACGAGGGGTGAGCGCGCTGACGAAGCCTGGTGGCGTGGCCTCAGCCGGCGCGCTCAGGAAGTACTACAAGGAGGATCGTCTGCACGTCATGGGACTGTACGCCCATGTTTCGGGGATGTCACGTGTCGAAGCGGCCGTCTCACGCACTGGGACGTGCGACGTCCTCACCCACCCGGCGGAGCACCCGCCCCTCCCACGGCTGCAGGTGCCCGACGGCGCCCGGCCGACCCCCGGCGTCTGGTCCGGCCGGGTGCGTGGCCACCAGGGTCGACGCGTCCTCCCAGCCGGCGAGCACGTCGTCCGGCACGTCCTGTGGCTGCCCGCCCACGTTCACGAGGACGAGCAGCTCGTCGCGCACGACCGTCCCGTCCGCCCGCGTCGTGTCGAGGCCGCGCGTGAACGCGTAGACCGCCTCGTGCTCCGGCAGGAGCATGTGGAAGTCACCGAGCGCGACGACCGGCTCGTCGCGACGCAGGGCGACGAGCCGCCGGTAGAAGTGCAGCACCGAGTCCGCGTCGGCCCACGCGGCCTCCGCGTTGATCGCGGTGTGGTTCGGGTTGACCTCGAGCCACGGCGTCCCGGTCGTGAACCCGGCGTTCGCGCTCGCGTCCCACTGCACGGGCGTGCGGGCGTGGTCGCGGCTCGCGTGCGCGAGCACGGCGAGCATCTCGCCGTCGGAGCGCAGCCGCGGTCCGCCCGTGCGGCCCGTGAGCTCGCGGAAGTACCCGAGCGACTCGACGTCCTGGTACTGGTCGACGCGCGTGAACGGCGCGTTCGTCATGCCGAGCTCCTCGCCCTGGTAGACGTACGGCGTGCCGCGGTGCAGGTGCAGCAGGAGCGCGAGCGCCTTGGCCGACGCGACGCGGTGCGCGGGAGAGTCGTCGCCGAAGCGCGACACGACGCGCGGCTGGTCGTGGTTGTCCCAGTACAGGGCGTTCCAGCCCCGGTCGGCGAGACCTGCCTGCCATCGGCCGAGCGTCGCCTTGAGGTCGGTGAGGTCCCACCGGACCGGGTCGTAGCGCGTCGCCCCGTGGTCGATGCCCATGTGCTCGAACTGGAACACCATGTCGACCTCGCGACGGTCGGGGTCGGTGTACCGGACGCCGTGCTCGACGGTCACCCCCGGCGTCTCCCCCACCGTGAGGATCTTGCGACCCTGCGCGAGGTACGGGGCGAACACCTCGCGGTGCATCTCGGCGAGGAACTCGTGGACGCGCGGCCCGTCGGTGTAGTGCGGGCTCCCGTCGCCGTACGTGCCCCAGTGCACCTCGCCGTCGGGCAGCGAGCCGTCGGGGGCGACGTCCTTGGAGATCAGGTTGATGACGTCCATGCGGAACCCGTCGACGCCACGGTCGAGCCACCGGCGCATCATGGCGTAGACCGCGTGGCGGACCTCCGGGTTCTCCCAGTTGAGGTCCGGCTGCTTGGTGTCGAACAGGTGCAGGTAGTACTCCCCCGACGCCTCGTCGAACCGCCACGCGCTCCCGCCGAAGAACGAGCGCCAGTTGGTCGGCTCGGCTCCCGGCGCCCCGGGCTCCATGCCGGCGCGCGCGGGGCGCCACCAGTACCAGTCGCGCCGCGGGCTCTCGGCGGACGACCGGGACTGGACGAACCACGGGTGCTCGTCGCTCGTGTGGTTCACGACGAGGTCCATGACGAGCTTCATGCCCCGCGCGTGCAGACCCTCGATCAGGGCGTCGAGGTCCGCGAGCGACCCGAACAGCGGGTCGACGTCCTCGTAGTCGCTGATGTCGTACCCGTTGTCCGCCTGCGGCGACCGGTACACCGGGGACAGCCACACGACGTCCACCCCCAGTCGCTCCAGGTGGTCGAGGCGCCGGGTGATCCCGGGGAGGTCGCCGACGCCGTCGCCGTCGGTGTCCTGGAACGAGCGCGGGTACACCTGGTACACGACCGAGCGCGTCCACCAGGGCGCGTCCCCAGGCGTCTCGACGCCGGGCCACCCGCCGCGGGGCAGGGCGTCCGGGGTGGGTGCGGACGAGGTCATCGCACGGCTTCCTCTCGGGTCACGGGGTCCTGGTCCCAGCCTGCCCGACGCCGCGCGCCGCGGCGACGCGACGGCCGGGGTCCGTGAGGACGTCGACGTCGTCGACCCACTGCTCGACCGTCCCGACGCCCGGTGGCAGCGCCCGCACCACCGGGTCCTGGATCGCGTCCGCCACCGTGGCCGCCACCGGCCCGAGTCCTCGGAAGGGCCGGTCGAAGAACGGGACGACGACGTCCTCGACGGTCGGGAGGCCCACCTCGCGCTGGAGGTCGTGCAGGGACTCCAGCCCCCGGCACAGCGCCGCCTCGCGCGAGCGCCAGTCGTCGGCCGCGAGCACCGCCGCGAGGTCGTGACCGACCGCGCCGGCACGCGGAAGGGCGGCGAACACCGTCCCGAACCACTTCGCGTACGGGGGCCAGCGCCGCTCGAGCAGGAACCCCAGGTGCATCGCGACGCGCACGAGCCGGGCGGCGACGACGCGCGACCCGAGGTCGTCGCCGCGCTCCGCCGTCCGGCCGACGAACGGCAGCTCCTGCCCGATCCGCGCCCAGTCGACGGCGACCGCGTACCGCCACAGGTCGTCGGGGTACCAGGCGAGACGGTCGCGCGCCGCGGTCAGGCCGCCCTCCGTGTCCCGGAAGACCGGACCAGCCGTCACCTCGAGCACCGCCTGACCGGTGAGCGCGAGCCAGTCGTCCACGGCGAGCAGGCGCGTCGCGTCGAGTCCCAGGCGAGACGCGGTGAAGCCTGACGGCGACGCGACCTCGACCTGGTGCGGGCCGTGCGGGCTCCACGTGGTCGCGAACCGGGTCGGGAACGCGGCGAACGTGTCGGGCAGCGCCGCGTCGAGCAGCGCGTCGACCTGCTCGACCATCGGCTCGTCGACCAGCAGCGTCAGGCGCAGACCCCAGTCGTGGTCGCGCGACGTCGGGTCGTCGAGCCCGAGGACGTCGGACCCGCTCCCGAGACGCCCTGCCGCGTGCGGCAGCCCGGGCCAGCGCCCCAGCACGAGCGGCCCGACGACCTCGTCGTAGTAGCGCCGCGCGAGGTCGGTCCCGGTCTCCACCCGCACATCCTGCCCTGTCGACGCCTGGCGGGGAGGTCGGCGGCGAGTGCTGCGTCAGCGCGCGAGCGCTGCGTCCGTGGACGCGTCGCTCGCGCCGCACCGCATCACTCGGCGCGGCCGAGCCAGGCGAACGACGTCGGGGCCGGGTCGACGTCCAGCACCTCACGCAGGACCGTGAGGTCGTAGGTGCGCTCCATCGCGAGGTGGCTCAGCGCGTACCGCGTGAGGCGCGGCGGCTCGGGGCGTCGCAGCCGCCGTGCGACCGTCTCGACCGCACCCGCGAGCGCCCACGCGGGGCGGACCGGGACGGCGACGACCCGCACGTCGGTGCCGCGGCGGCGCAGCGCCTCGGTGAGCGCGTCGCGCAGCACGACCGGCTGGGCGTCGGCGACGTTCGCGACGAGCAGCCCGCGGGTCGGCCCTCCCCCGCGGCCGGGCGCGCGGGCCGCGTCGTCGGGCAGCACGACGGCGGCGCGCACCGCGGCGAGGAGCGTGTCCACGTGCGTGAGCGACTGGAGCACGCGCCCGCCACCGGGCAGGACGAGGCGCCCGCGGCGCACGGCGGCCTCCACGCGGGGCAGGAGCGTCGTGTCCCCCGGTCCGTAGACGGCGTGCGGGCGCAGCACGACGAGCGCGCCCCGGTCGGGACGGCGCGCGACGTCGCGGGCCAGCGCGCGCTCGGCCTCCGCCTTGGTCGCCCCGTAGGCGTCGAGGTACCGGCCTACCGGAGCCTCGTGCTCGCGGGCACGCACGCTCGGGCGGAACGGGTCGTACACGCTGCCGGACGAGACGTGCACGAACCGCGCGCCCGGGAACGTGTCGCGCACCGCGAGGGTCCCGCCGACGTTGGTCGCGCGCGCGACGTCGAGCGCGCACCAGTCGGACACGGCGGCGCCCGCGTGCACGACGGCGTCCGCCGCGGGCGGGTCCGCGAGCGGACCGGCGGTGAGGTCCCACGCGAGGTGCCGGGCGCCCGCGACGCCCGGGTCGCGGCGGGAGGACGTCCAGACGTCGTGGCCGTCGGCGACCAGCCCGCGCGCGACCGCTCCCCCGACGAACCCCGACGCCCCGGTGACGACGACCCTCACGCGACGGCACCGCGTGCGTCGCGACCGGCAGCGGCCGGCGTGGCGGGCACGAACGGCGCGGCGGCGCGCGAGAGCGCCGCCCGGTCCGGCTTGCGCGAGCGCCCGGCGAGCGGGACGCGGTCGGCGTGCAGCACGACGTCGGGCAGCGCGTCGTGGTCGAGCACGCCCGGCAGCGCGGCCCGCACCAGCTCGACGAGCGGGTGGTCGGGGTCGAGGTCGACGTCGCCGTCGGGCCGCGCACCGCGGGTCGGCGCGCCGTCGGTCACCGAACCCGCCGAGGTGCGCGCCGACGTGACCACGAGCGCGACACGCTCGTCTCCGTCCACCTGGGGCACGCCGACGAGGAGCGCGTCGCGGACGCCGTCGAGCGCCGCGACGCGCGGCTCGAACAGGCCCGGGTAGATGTTCGTCGTCCCGCGGATGATCATGTCCCGCGTGCGGCCGACGAGCACGATCCTCCCCGCGTCGTCGAGGCGCGCGAGGTCGCCGGTGCGGTGCTCCGCGACCCGCGCTCCCCCGCCGCGCGCCGGGTCGTCGAGGTCGTGCAGGTAGCCCGCCATGAGCGACGGCCCCGACAGCACGAGCTCGCCGACGACGTCCGTGCCGCCGTCGCCCGGGCGGTCCGCCGGGTCGTCCGGCCCGTCGCCCTCGACCAGGTCGAGCCGCGCGACCGTGCCGGGCAGCGGCGCGCCGACCAGGTCGCCGTCCCCCACGTGCGCGAGCTTCTCCCGCGCCTCGACCACCGCGACGGGCAGGATCTCCGTCATCCCGTACACCGCGACCCAGCGCGTGCCGGGCAGCGCGCGCGTCGCGCGCTCCAACAACGCGCGGGTCACAGGAGCCCCACCCACGAGCGCGACCCGCGGCCCGCGCGCGGGCACCGTCCCGGCCTCGACCGCGTCGAGCAGCGCGGTGACGTCGGCGGGCACGAGGTAGGTGCCCGCCGCGCCGTCGAGCTGGCGCGCGAACGTCGTGATGTCGCGACCCGGCGGGTCGGCGGGCACGGACCACGTGGCGCCCGCGAGCAGCGCGGGGACACCGAGCAGCATCTGGTCGGTGTGCACGACGTCGCCCGGTGCGAGCTCGAACACGTCGCGCAGCAGGTCGCACCCGGCGAGCAGCGACCCGGCCGTGTGCACGACGGCCTTCGGCTGCGCCGTCGTGCCGGACGTGAAGACGGTCAGTGCCTCGCGATCCGGGTCGAGTAGCGGCAGCGCCGCGCGGTCGACCGGGCGCGCGGCGAGACGGCGCGCGGCGCGCGAGCCGCGCGGCACCCCGGGGAGCCACGGCCCCGCGTGCACGTGCCGCAGCGGCAGGCTCGCGTAGTCCGGCAGCAGGAGGCCGCGTGAGCGGGCCAGTCGGCGCAGCGGCCCCCGCGACACCGCGTACAGCAGCGACTCGGTGGTCGCGAGCGACGGCTCGGCCGCGCTCACGCGCGCCGTGAAGAGCTCGGGGGTCGAGCCCGGGTCGACGAACACGATCGTGCCGCCTGCGCGGACGACCCCGAACGCGAGCACGACACCCGCCGGGCGAGGACGCACCGAGAACAGCGCCCGGTCGCCGGGTGCGAACCCGTCGTCCGCGAGCGCCGTCGCGGTCGCCTCGACTCGGCGCGCGAGGTCGGCGTACGTGACCTCCTCGCGCACGCGCGCGTCCCGGCGACCGGGCCGCGTCCAGCGCCGGAGCGCGACCGCGTCCGCGGACGGGTGCCCGGGGCCGCCCCGCTCGAGGATCGGGCCCAGCAGGTGGCGGGCCGCGTCGTCGGGCGCGGTCACGCCGCCTCCCCCGCGGGCGACGCGTCGGGTCCCGTGACCGGGCGCTCGGCCCCGCCCGACGCCCTCACCCCGCCGCCGGCCGCCCGCACCACGAGCGAGCGGTACGCGGGGATGAGCACGCCGCGCGCGACGGCACGCTCGGTGACCTCGATGCTCCGCCCCGCCGCGGCGACGGGACGCAGTGCCTCCAGCACCGCGTCGACCTGGGCCAGGGCGAGCGGCATGCCGAGGCAGAAGTGCGGACCGGCGCCGAACCACAGGTGCCGGACGGCCGGGTCGACCGGTGCGTCCGGGTCGAAGGGGCCTGCGTCCTTGCAGCACGAGATCGTCGCGATCACGACCCGGTCCCCCGCGCGGACGCGGACGTCGCCCACGGTCGCGTCGGCGCGCACCGAGCGCAGCATCGCGGGCGTGGGGGCCGTGACGCGCAGCGCCTCCTCGACGACGCGCCCGCGCAGCGCGGCGCCCTCGGGACCGGGCGGCGCGGCCAGGAGCCGGTCGAGCCAGCCCGTGTCCGCCGTCAGCGCGACGAGGCGCGGCACGAACGACTGGATCGTCTCGGTCCCCGTGAGGACGAACGCCCCGACCGCGCCCATCGCCTCGTCCTCCGAGAGCCCGAGCTCGCGCATGCGACCGGGCACGGTCGCGGGGTCGCCGTCCCGGTACGCGTCGCGCGCCGGGGCGGAGAGCCGGGCGAGGACGGCGCGCGCGTGCCGCACCTGCGCGGGCGTGAGGCTGCGCCGGTGCAGCCGCACCAGCCCGACCACGGACTGCGCTGCCGTCATCGCCTCGCGCACGGCGGCGTCTGTGGGCGGCAGCCCGGTCATGGCGCAGATGACGGTGCCCGCCATGGTCGCGGTCTCCGCGACGAGGTCGACGCGCTCGCCCGCGAGCAGGCGCGGCGCGAGCCCGGCGAGGACGTCCGGGACGCTGACCGCCACGAGATCCCGCACCGCCCGCGGGGTGAAGAGCCCGGAGAGCGCGCGGCGCAGCCGCGCGTGGTCCCCGCCCTCCATGTTGAGCAGCACGGACGGCCCGAGCACGGGCGTCCAGAGGTCCGACGGCGACCCCGGGCCCACCTTGGTGAACCGCTCGGTGTCGAGCAGCACGGCCCGCGCGGTCGCGGCGTCGGACACGACCACTCCGATGCCGGGGACGCGCACCACGGGTCCGCGGTGGCGCAGCGCCCGGATCGCCGGGTAGACGAGCGGGTGCGCCCCGCGCTGGACGCGCTCCTCCCACCGCATCGCCGCGGCGCGCCCGGCGGACGAGGGCGCGACCGTCGTCGCCGTCATCGGATGTCCACGACCTCGGGCCGGTAGCGGTGGTCGGCGTACCAGCCGAGCGTCCGCACGAGTCCCCAGGCGTGCGCACGACGCGCCGACGCGAGCACGACGACCTCGCGGTGCGCCCCGTACCTCCGCGTGAGCCGGCGTACCGCGTTGACGAGCGCCCGGTCCTCGTGGACGTCCTCGATCGCCGTGCGCGGGAACCCGCCCGCGGCCTCGTAGAGCTCGGCCGTGATCGCCATGTTGCAGCCCGGCGCCATGACGTACGGGCCGAGGTAGGACGGGTCCTGGTTGCCGGGCCGGAAGCGCCCGAACGTGCTCGCGACGCTCACCGCCGCCGACAGCACACCTTGCTGGACGCGCGAGACCGGTCGGTCGTCCGTCCGCGCCACGAGCCGGCCCGCGACGAGGTCGTGCCCACTCGCGAACGCCGCCCGCACGCGCCGGGTCCAGTCCGGCAGCGGGAGGCAGTCGGCGTCCGTGCGGGCGAGGTGCGTCGCCCCCTGCTCGACCGCCGCGCGCATCCCCGTGTCGGCCGCGGCGCCCGTGCCCTTCTGCGGCTCGTCGACCACGCGCCACCGCGTCATGCCCCACGCCGCGGCGGTCGCGCGGACGAGGTCGCCCGTCCCGTCCGACGACCCGTTGTCGACGACGACGAGGTCGAAGTCGGTGTCCTGCTGGTCGCGCAGCGCCTCGAGCGTCGCGACGATCCCGTGCGCCTCGTCGCGCGCGGGAACGACGACCGCGAGCCGCTGCGGGCTCGCGACGTGGCGCGTGAACCGGCGCGCGGTCACAGCCGCACCACCGTCGCGCCGATGCTGATGCCGCCGGCGAGCCCGACGAGCACGACGACGTCCCCCAGCCCGACCTGGCCGGTCTCCAGCGCCGTGGCGAGCTGCAGCGGGAGCGTCGCGGAGGCGACGTTGCCGTGGTCGGCGACGGTGACCAGCGTGCGGCCCGTCGGGAGACCGAGGGCGGCGTGCACGTCGTCGAGGTACGCGACGGCGACCTGGTGGACCGCCACGAGCGCGACGTCGTCCCACTCGAGGCCCGCACGGCCCAGCGCGTCGAGGACGACGCCCGGACCCAGCGCGAGGAACGCGTCGCGCAGGCGCGACCCGTCGATCTCGAAGTAGGTGCGCTCGAGGTCGCGCGGGTGCGCGGTGCCGCCGCCGGGGAGCATGCCGACGTCCCAGTGCGTCGACTCCGCGCCGAACGCGCTCGCGAGGATGCCGCGCGGCGCGGGCGCCCCGGTCGCGTCGCGGGAGCCGGCCTCCGCCGGGGTCGCGCGGCGCACGAGGACGGCCGCCCCGGCGTCGGACATCGTGTAGCCCGGCGCGGAGAGCAGGTACGTCGCGCGGTCCGGGACGTCCCAGCGCACCGCGCGCGACGGCGCCTCGCCCGACGCGATGAGGACGGTCGCGTACCGGCCGGTCCCGATGAGCGCCTCCGCGACCTCGATCGCGTTGAGCACCGAGTTGCACGCGTTCTTGACGTCCATCACCGGCGCCCGGACGCCGAGCTTCGCGGCGACGATGTGGCTCGTCGCCGGCTCGACCATGTCCTGGCTCGCCGACGCGAAGAGCAGCAGGTCGACGTCGTCGGTCGCCAGCCCCTCGGTCGCGAGCAGCTTCTCCGCGGCCGCGACGGCGAGGTCGGACGCGTCCCAGTCGTCCGGGAGCACGTGGACCTGCCGCACGCCCGTGAGGCGCGAGACCATCGGCACGCGCGGCGCCGCGCCCGGGTTGCGCGCCGCGAGAGCGCGCTCCGCCTCGCGCACGTCGACCGTGCGCTCGGGCAGGTGCACCCCGACCGCGGCGAGCACCGCCGTCGGGGGTGCGAGGGGCGGGCGGGACGGGGGCCCGGCGAGGTTGTCTGGCACGCGCGACACAGTAGCCAAGCAGACCCGCTCCGACGGTGGTCGTCCACAGGATCCGATGGGGTGAAGTGCCCATCCCCAGATCGCGGCGTGCCCGCCCGGAGCCGCCGCGCGTGCGCCACACTGACCCGGTGACTGCGACCACGACCGCGCCGGTGACTACCCGCGAGCGACGCCGCGCCCTGCCCACGACCCGGCGCGAGCTCCAGGTGCTCGCCGCCGCGCGGCCCGCGATGGCCGGCGTCCTGCTGGCGGGCGGGGCGCTCGCCGGAGCGCGCGAGGGTGGCGGGCTGCGCAAGGTCCCGGGGCTCGGCTGGGTCACCGCCGACCCGACGGTCGGGCGCCGCGTCCTCACCGACCACCGGCACTTCACGATCGTCGGCGAGGGCGGGGTCGGGCACCTGTGGGCGCAGATCCTCGGCGACTGGGTCCTCGACCTGTTCGACGGCCCCGGCCACCACGACCTGCGGACGCGCTCGCGCGAGCTGTTCACCGAGGCGAGCGCCGCGGCGCTGGTCGACGGCGCGTGGTCCGTCGCCCTCGACGACGCGCGCCGAACCCTCGCGGCAGGCGGGGCGGTCGACGTCGGCCGGCTCGCTCGCGTGCTCGTGGGGCGGATGATGATCTCCCTGCTCGGCATCCCGACACTCGGCGGCGCGGCCGCTCCCGACGGGACGGGCGTCGTCGTCCCTGGCGACGACGACGCGCTCACGGCCTTCGCGACGGGCGAACGACTCGCGTCGATCGCGCTCGGCAGCGCGGGCTCGACGTACCTGTCGGCGGAGCAGGTCAGCGCGGCGCAGGCGATCGTCGCGGAGCTGACCCGGGGCGTGCCCGACGGGTGGCGGAACGCCCCCGCCGACCGCCTGCTCGGCCGGTGCCGCGAGCTCGGTCTGGGACTGGAGGAGACCACAGGTCTCGCGAGCCTGCTCATGGTCGCGGGCACCGAGACGTCGGCGTCCGCGATGGCCCGCACCACGGCGCTCCTCATCGACACGGGCGAGCAGCACCGCCTGCTGCGGCTCATGGCCGACGAGCGCGCGCACCCCGTCGAGCGCGCCGCGGGCGAGCCCGACGTCGTCGAGAACGCCGTCCGCGAGGGACTGCGCGTAACCAGCCCGGCGTCGGTCATCGGGCGCGGCGTGTCCGCCGACGTCGAGGTCGCGGGGCGCACGCTGCGCGCCGGCGAGCGCGTCATGATCCTCACGTGGGCCGCGAACGTCGCCGCCGGACCGTTCCGCGCCGACCGCCCCTACGTGCGCGAGACCCGGCAGCTCTGGTTCGGCGCAGGCCGCCACCTGTGCCTCGGGGCGGCGCTCGCGCGCGCCGAGATCGCCGCGCTGCTGCACGCGCTGTGGGACGACGGCGTGCCCCTGCGGATCGTGTCCCGCCGGGCGAAGCGGCGCGTGCTCGTGCCGGGGTACGACGAGCTCGTCGTCGCGCGCGCCTGACGCGGCGAGGCCCGAGCCGTGACGCCCGGCGCTGGTCATCAGCCCTGCGGAGTCACGCTCCACGCGCCCGCGGTCTTCACGGCCAGGACGCCGGGAAGCACGAGGTCGAACGTCTCGGTGAACGCCTCGGTGTCGCCGAACACGCGCGACGCCTCGCGCGTGACGCCGAAGTACCGGCCCTGGAAGGAGTCCCCCGGCCCGGCCGGAGTCCACGACACCTGCGAGCTCGACGCGGAGCCGTCCAGCCGCAGGACGGTCGACCCCGTGCCCGACTGGGCTCCGGTGACGGGCGGGAGGTCGTTCCAGCTCTCGAACCGCACCGACCACTCCCCGGGCGTCTCGAGCCAGATCGACTGCTGCGGCGCGGAGTCCTCGAACACGTCCATGAGGTACGAGCCGGTCGCCTCGCCGAGGGTGCCCGGGTACGGGGTGACGCCCGTGGGCGCCATGAACGCCCGGGTGTCGGCGCACTCGCCGCAGTCGAGGTGCACGACGACGGCGAAGTCGCCGTCGCGCACGAACGACACCGCCGCGCTGCCCGCACCGCTCGCGACGGCGGGTGCACCGGCCGCGACCGTGCCGGCGTCGACCGACTGCGCCGGCGGCTCGGTCGGTCGGTCGGCGAGCGGGTCCACGGCCTCGTCGGTCGGGTCCGCCGACGGCTCGTCGGTCACGTCCGTCGCGTCCTCGGTGGCAGACGGGCTCGGCGCGGCGGTCGACGTCGTCGGCCCAGGCCCCGGTTCGGTGGCGGCCGAGCACGCTCCGAGCGCGACGACGCAGGCAGCGGCGACGAGCACGGGCACGACCGACGGCGCGAGCGGGTGACGACGACGCGGAGTCCTCGCGGTGCGGGCTGTCATGGGACCAGCGTCGCAGGCCACGAGCACACCGCCCGCACCCGTCTCACCCGGGTGCCCAGGTAGAGGTCAGTCGCGCGCCTGCCACGTGCAGACGCACGCCTCGTTGCCCTCGGCGTCGGCGAGGACCCAGAAGGCCGGCGCGCGCCGGTCGGAGACGAGGTGCCCGCCCGCGGCGATGGCCGCGGTGACCCGCGCCTCGGCGACGTCATGCGGCACGGTGACGTCCACGTGGATCCGGTTGCGCTGCTCGCGCGGTGCGTCCATCTGCTGGAACCAGAACGCGGGGGCGTGGGACGTCGGGTCGTGGAGGTCGGGCGCGGGCAGCTCCGGGGAGCCCTCGTCGAACCCGAGGACCGCGCGCCAGAACGGCTGGACCGCCGAGCCGACGAGCGTGTCGATCGCGATCTCGAGGTCCTGGACCGCCGTCGGGTCCGCGACCAGGTCGAGCTCGCGCGCCGCGGCGGAGACCTGCCGCGCGAGCGCCACGTCGCGCGTGCTGACGCCCCCGACGTCGTGCGAGGACAGCCGGACCGTCACGGTCCCGTGGCGCAGGTCCACGTCGGGGTGGTGGTTCGCCGCCTCGGCGAGCTCGCCGATCGCGTCGACCAGCTCCACCCCCGCGGTGAACGACCCGGTGCGGAACAGCGTCTGCACCGTCCCGAGGATGAACCGCCAGTCCTCGACGCCGTCGCTGTCGTGGAACTGCCGTGCGGTGATGCGGTCGTCCGCGGTCTCGGTCATGGCGGTCCTCCGGGTGGGCGTCGCTGCGTCGAGGTGCGACACCACGCTAGTGCCCGCGTCCGACGCACGCGCGGCTCGCGCCCTACTCGAGGATCGCGCCGCGTGACGCGGACTGGACGAGCTTGGCGTACTTGGCGAGCACGCCGCGCGTGAACGTCGGCGGCAGCGGCGCCCACCCGTCGCGGCGTGCGGCGAGCGTGTCGGCGTCGACGAGCAGGTCGAGGGTCTTGTTCGCGACGTCGAGCCGGATCGGGTCGCCGTCGCGCACGAACGCGATGGGACCGCCGTCGACCGCCTCGGGCGCGACGTGCCCGACGCACAGGCCGGTCGTCCCGCCGGAGAAACGCCCGTCGGTGAGCAGCAGGACGGTCTTGCCGAGGCCTGCGCCCTTGATCGCGCCCGTGATCGCGAGCATCTCGCGCATCCCCGGCCCGCCCTTGGGACCCTCGTAGCGGATGACGACGACGTCGCCGTCCGTGATCGTCCCGTCCTCCAGGGCGTCGAGCGCCGCGCGCTCGCGCTCGAAGACCCGGGCCGTCCCCTCGAACACGTCCTCGTCGAACCCGGCGGACTTCACGACGGCGCCCTCCGGGGCGAGCGACCCGTGCAGGATCGTGATGCCGCCCGTGTGGTGGATGGGGTTGTCCAGCGCGCGCAGGATCTTGCCGTCCGGGTCCGGCGGGTCGATGTCGGCGAGGTTCTCCGCCACGGTGCGCCCCGTGACGGTGAGCGCGTCGCCGTGCAGCAGCCCGGCATCGAGCAGGGCCTTCATGACGACGGGCACGCCGCCGATGCGGTCGACGTCGTTCATCACGTACCGGCCGAACGGCTTGAGGTCGCCGAGGTGCGGCACCCGGCTCGCGACCCGGTCGAAGTCGGCGAGCGTGAGGTCCACCTCGGCCTCGTGCGCGATGGCGAGCAGGTGCAGCACCGCGTTGGTCGACCCGCCGAACGCCATGACGACGGCGACCGCGTTCTCGAACGCCTCCTTGGTCATGATGTCGCGCGCCGTGATGCCGAGCCGGAGCAGGTTGACGACGGCCTCGCCCGAGCGGTGCGCGAACGCGTCGCGGCGCCGGTCCGCCGACGGCGGCGCCGCCGAGCCGGGCAGCGACATGCCCATCGCCTCGGCGACCGACGCCATCGTGTTCGCCGTGTACATGCCGCCGCACGCGCCCTCGCCGGGGCAGATCGCGCGCTCGATGCGGTCCACGTCCTCGCGGCTCATGAGCCCGCGCGCGCACGCGCCGACGGCCTCGAACGCGTCGATGAGCGTGACGTCCTTCTCCGTGCCGTCGGAGAGCTTGACCCAGCCCGGCATGATCGACCCGGCGTAGAGGAACACGCTCGCGAGGTCCAGCCGCGCGGCCGCCATGAGCATCCCCGGGAGGGACTTGTCGCACCCGGCGAGCAGGACCGTCCCGTCGAGGCGCTCCGCCTGCACGACCGTCTCGACCGAGTCCGCGATGATGTCGCGGCTCACGAGCGAGAAGTGCATCCCCTCGTGGCCCATCGAGATGCCGTCGGAGACGGAGATCGTCCCGAACTGGAGCGGATAGCCGCCGCCCGCGTGCACGCCCTCCTTGGCGCCCTGCGCGAGCCGGTCGAGCGACAGGTTGCACGGCGTGATCTCGTTCCACGAGCTCGCGATGCCGATCTGCGGCTTGGCGAAGTCCTCGTCGCCCATCCCGACGGCGCGCAGCATCCCGCGCGACGCGGTCGCCTCCAGACCGTCGGTGACCTGGCGGGAACGAGGCTTGAGGTCGGGTCCGGCGTCGGTGCGCGGGGTCTGCCCAGTCATGCCCCCACTCTAGGAACGCCCTCGCCGGACGGCGCGCCGGACGTCCCGAGACACGCCGACCCGGCCGGGGACCGCACGGCATCATGGGCCCGTGCGCACACGATCCCTCGCCCCCGCTGCCCTCGTCTCCGCCCTCGCCCTGGTCGTGACCACCGCGTGCACCTCGCCGGGGCCGTCGGGCGCAGACCCGGGTGACGCGACGTCGCCGGTGTCGGCCTCGCCGTCGAGCTCCCCGACCGCGACCCCCGACGACGTTGCGACCGACGACGAGACCGGGACCGCACCCGAGGAGCAGCCCGCGGAGGAGCGCAGCGAGACGCCCGAGGAGTCGTTCCGTGCCTGGCTCGCCGCGAGCCGAGTCCCGGACGTCGACGTCGCCTGCGGCTACCTCGCCCCGGAGCTCGTCGAGCGGATGGTCGCCGAGATGACGTCGCAGGGGTGGCCGGGCATCACGGACTGCGCGTCGATGACCACGACGACCGCCGGGCTGTACGCGGCCGTCGGCGACGTCCCGGACGTCGAGATCGCGGTCCGCGAGGAGCGCGCCGATGCGACGGTGCTGTCCGTCGTCTACGGCGGCGGCGACTGCGGCAGCGCCGTCATGGCGCCGGCAGGGACGCGGTGGGTCGTCACGGAGCAGTCCGAGGAGGAGTGCTGACGCCCCCCGCGGACGCACGTCCCTGGCACGACGACGGGCCCGCACCTCACGAGGTGCGGGCCCGTCGTCGGCCGGGTCAGCGGCTGCGCTTGATGAGCGACACGTCGCGCACGGCGCCGCGGTCGGCGGACGTCGCCATGGCGGCGTAGGCCTGGAGCGCGGGCGAGACGTAGCGGTCGCGGTCGACCGGCTGCCACGGGTTCTCGCGCGCCTCCATCTTGGCGCGGCGCTCGGCGAGCACGTCGTCCGGGACGTTGAGGCGGATGAGGCGCGTGTCGACGTCGATCTCGATCTCGTCGCCGTCCTCGACGAGGCCGATCACGCCGCCCGCGGCGGCCTCGGGCGAGACGTGCCCGACGGAGATGCCCGACGAACCGCCGGAGAACCGGCCGTCGGTGATGAGCGCGGTCACCTTGCCCAGCCCGCGGCCCTTGATGAACGACGTCGGGTACAGCATCTCCTGCATGCCCGGGCCGCCCGCGGGGCCCTCGTAGCGCACGACGACGACGTGCCCCGGCTCGACCTGCTTGGTGAGGATCTTCTCGACCGCCTCGTCCTGCGACTCGCAGACGAGGGCCTTGCCGACGAAGTGGAAGACGTCGGGGTCGACCCCGGCGGTCTTGAACACGGCGCCGTCCTCGGCGAGGTTGCCGCGCAGCACGGCGAGCCCGCCCTCGACGGTGTACGCGTGCTCGAGGTCGCGGATGCAGCCGTTCGCGGCGTCCGTGTCGAGCGACTCCCAGCGGTTCGACGTCGAGAACGCCTGCGTGGTGCGCACTCCCCCGGGCGCCGCGTGGAACAGCTCGATCGCCCGCTCGGTCGCCGTGCCACCGCGGACGTCCCAGTCGTCGAGCCACTCCCGCAGCGTCGGGGTGTGGACGCTCGTGACGTCGTGGTCGAGCAGGCCCGCGCGGTCGAGCTCGCCGAGCAGGGCGGGGATGCCGCCGGCGCGGTGCACGTCCTCCATGTGGAAGTTCGGGTGGTTCGGCGCGACCTTGGACAGGCACGGCACCTGGCGGCTGATCCGCTCGATGTCGGTGAGGTCGAAGTCGACCTCACCCTCCTGCGCGGCGGCGAGGATGTGCAGCACCGTGTTCGTCGAGCCGCCCATCGCGACGTCGAGCGCCATGGCGTTCGAGAACGCGGCCTTGGTCGCGATCGAGCGCGGCGCGACGGAGTCGTCCTCGTCCTCGTAGTAGCGCTTGGCGAGGTCGACGATCGTGCGGCCGGCCTCGAGGAACAGCTCCTTGCGCGCGGCGTGCGTCGCGAGGGTCGAGCCGTTGCCGGGGAGCGACAGGCCGAGCGCCTCGGTGAGGCAGTTCATCGAGTTCGCCGTGAACATGCCCGAGCACGAGCCGCACGTGGGGCACGCGTTCTCCTCGACCTGCGCGAGCGCGGCGTCGGACACGTCGTCGTCCGCCGAGTAGTTGATCGCGTTGACGAGGTTGAGGGGGGTCTTGGCGACGCCGTCGGCGACGACCGCCTTGCCGGCCTCCATGGGACCGCCCGACACGAAGATCACCGGGATGTTGAGCCGCAGCGCGGCGTTGAGCATGCCGGGCGTGATCTTGTCGCAGTTCGAGATGCACACGAGCGCGTCGGCGCAGTGCGCGTTGACCATGTACTCGACCGAGTCGGCGATGAGGTCGCGGCTCGGCAGCGAGTAGAGCATGCCGCCGTGACCCATCGCGATGCCGTCGTCGACGGCGATCGTGTTGAACTCCTTGGAGACGCCGCCGGCCTCACGGATCGCCGACGCGACGAGGTCGCCCATGTCCTTGAGGTGGACGTGGCCGGGTACGAACTGCGTGTACGAGTTCGCGATCGCGATGATCGGCTTGCCGAAGTCCTCCGAGCCCATGCCGGTCGCGCGCCAGAGGGCGCGGGCGCCGGCCATGTTGCGGCCGTGGGTGGATGTCCGGGAGCGCAGGGGGCGGCTCATGTCGGTTAGCTCCTTCGACGGGTGGCCGCGGCCGATCCTCCGGCCGCTGGGTCACATTACGCCCGACGGCGACCGGACGAACCGGGCGTCCGTCTCGTGGTCGTCGGACTACGTACCTGGACCCCCTCCCCACCGAGGGATGTCCACCTAAACGTTACGTAAGGGTTGAACCGCCACGCCTACCCCTGCCACCGTAGACGGGCACGTCACGGCCGGAGACCGTCCGGCGCCGCGGTGACCTCACGGCCGCCCCGGCACGGCAGGTCGAACCCGGCACCGACCCGAAGATCCGCGGATCTCTCTCCCGAGGGGGCACCTCATGTCCACGTCCACCACGCGCACGACCTCACCGCCCGGCAGCGCGAAGACCGAGCCCGACGCCGTCACCCCGACGACCGGTCCCCTCACCCAGGACGACGTCGTCACCCGCTCGTCGGCCCGGCACGCCCTCGCGCTCGCCCGGCTCGGGGGCGCGGTCGTCTTCCTCTGGCCGTTCGCCGACAAGCTCCTCGGCCTCGGGTACGCGACGCCGCGCGAGCGCGCGTGGCTCGCGGGTGCCGCCCCGGCCCAGGGCTACCTCGAGCACGGGGTCCAGGGCCCGCTCGCGGGCACGTTCACCGCGATGGCCGGTCCGGTCACGGACTGGCTCTTCATGCTGGGGCTGCTCGGCGTCGGCCTCGCCCTCCTGCTCGGGATCGGCCTGCGCGTGGCCGCGGTGAGCGGTGCGCTGCTGTTCGGCATGCTCTGGCTGTCGCAGTGGCCCTTCGCGGCGGGGTCGAACAACCCGGTCGTCGACCAGCACGTCCTCGTGGTGCTGCTCCTCGTCGTCCTCGCGACGACGCTCGCGGGCGACACCTGGGGGCTGGGACGGCGCTGGGCCGCGCTGCCCCTCGTCCGCCGGGCGCCCTGGCTGCGCTGACGGCAGCGCACCCGGCAGGTACCCGCGCGAGGTCGCAACGGCGCGACCTCGCGCGGCCACGGTCACGGTCACGCACGCGGGCATCGGCCCGTCACGCCCCGGCCGTGTGCGCCCCCTCGAGCTCGTCGGCGTGGCGGATGTGCCGCGTGACCCACGGGGCGAGGGCGAACAGGGCGAGCGCGAACACGAGCGTCACGGCGCCGATGACGCCGAAGTACGCGGTGTCCGACGCCCCCTCGGTGACCTGGACGACCTGCGCCGTGATGGCCTGCCCCGCGGCGGGCGCGAGGAACCACAGCGCCATCGCCTGGGAGCGGAACGCCTTGGGCGCGAGCAGCGTCGTCGCCGCGAGCCCGACAGGCGACAGGCACAGCTCGCCGAGGGTCTGGATCACGTACACGAGCACGAGCACCCACGACGGCGCCTTGCCGTCGCCGACGACCGCGGACGCGGCGGCGAGGAAGAGGAACGACACCGACGCGAGCGTGAGGCCGATCGCGAACTTGTTGGCCGTCGTCGGGCGGTCGCCGGTCTTGAGCCAGATCCACGCGAACACCGGCGCGAGGACGATGATCGACAGCGGGTTGACCGACTGGAAGAACTCGGGGCTGATGCCGACCCCGAAGAAGGTGAGGTCGGTCCGGTTCTTCGCGAACGCGGAGAGCGTCGTCGCCGCCTGCTCGAAGATCATCCAGAAGAGCATCGCCGCGACGAACAGCGGGATGTACGCGATGACGCGGGGCCGCTCGGCGTCGGTGACGCGCGGCGAGCGGTACATGACGACGAAGTACGCGATCGGCGCGAGGAACGCCAGGTAGGACATCGTGTCGATGAAGGTCGAGATGTCGAACCCACCGGCGACGAGCACGGCGATCAGCCCGACCAGCACGACGCCCGCGGCGATGAGCAGGAAGATGCGCGCGATCTTCGCCCGCTCCTCGGGGCGCACGGGGTTGGGCACGTGCGCGCCCGCCTCGCCGAGGTAGCGGCGGCCGGCGACGAAGAACACGAGCGCGACGGCCATGCCGACCGCCGCGACGGCGAAGCCCGCGTGGTACCCGCCCCAGGCGCGCGCGGCCCCCACGAGGAACGGCGCGACGAACGACCCGAGGTTGATGCCCATGTAGAAGATGGAGAAGCCCGAGTCGCGGCGCGGGTCGTCGCGCGCGTAGAGCTCGCCGACCATCGACGAGACGTTGGGCTTGAGCAGGCCCGTCCCGAGCGCGACCATCGCGATGCCGGCCATCGAGAAGCCCGTGCCGGGGACCGTCAGGCTCACGTGCCCGGCCGCGATGATGATCCCGCCGTAGAGGACCGAGCGCCGGGACCCGATCACGCGGTCCGCGAGCCAGCCGCCCACGACCGAGAGCAGGTAGACGCTCGTGCCGTAGATCGAGACGAGCGCGAGCCCGGTCGTCTCCCCGATGCCGAGACCGCCGTTCGCCACGGTGTCCGTGAGGTAGAACAGCAGGATCGCGCGCATCCCGTAGTAGCTGAACCGCTCCCACAGCTCCGTGGTGAAGAGCGTCAGCAGACCGCGCGGGTGCCCGAAGAACGCGTGGTCTCCCTCGATCACCCCTGCCGCCGGCCCCTCGGCCGCGCCGACGCCCGCCGCGGTGCCCGAGCCGAAGGGTGGTGCGCCCGGGTCCGGCTCGGTGCGCGCCTCGCGGCCGAGCGCGCGGCGCCGGGCGTCGTCCTGCCCCTGCGGGTCGTCACCGTCCATCCTGCGATGCTCCCACCGGCGTGCGCGGCGGGCGACCGTTAGCGTGACCGGGTGCCGACGATCTGGTGGTGCCGCCGCGACCTGCGCCTCGCCGACAACCCGGCCCTCGTCGCGGCCGTGGAGGCGGCCCGGGAGGCCGACGACGACGTCGTCGCGCTCTACGTGCTCGACCCGCGCCTCTGGGGAGCGGCGGGCGACCCGCGCCGGGCCTATCTCGCGCGCAGCCTCGCCGCGCTCGACGCCGCGACGGACGGACGGCTCGTGGTGCACCACGGGGACCCGCGCACCGTCGTGCCCGGGCTCGCGCGCGAGGTGGGCGCCGAGGAGGTGCACGTCGCGGGGTCGTACGAGCCGTACGGCGTCGCGCGGGACGAGGCGGTCGCGCAGGCGTTGACCGACGGTGGCGCACGCCTCGTGCGCACCGGCTCGCCGTACGCCGTCGCGCCCGGACGCGTGCTCACCCGCACCGGGACGCCCTTCCAGGTCTTCACGCCGTTCCGCGAGGCGTGGGTGGCGCACGGCTGGCGCGACCCGGCGCCGCGCCCGCGCGACGTGCCGTGGGCGGACGTGCGGTCCGACGGGGTCCCGGACGACCCGGGGACCGACGCCCGGCTCCCTGGTGCGGGCGAAGCAGCCGCGCGCCGCCGGTGGCGCGCGTTTCTCGCCGACCACCTCGCGGGCTACGCGACCGAGCGCGACCGCCCGGACCGGGCCGCGACGTCGGGCATGTCGGTGCCGCTCAAGTGGGGCGAGCTCCACCCGCGGACCCTCCTCGCCGACGTGCGGAGCGCCCTGCGCGACGGGCTCGCGCCGTCCGACGACGCGCTCGCCTACCGGTCCGAGCTCGCGTGGCGCGAGTTCCACGCGGACGTCCTGTTCCATCACCCGGGTGCGGCGCGGCGGTCGCTGCGCACGGTCGTGCCCGACGACGCGTGGGCGACCGGCGCGGACGAGGACCGGTACCTCGCGGCCTGGGCGGCCGGGCGCACCGGCTACCCGCTCGTCGACGCCGGCATGCGCCAGCTCCTCGGCGAGGGGTGGATGCACAACCGCGTACGGATGGTCGTCGCGTCGTTCCTCGTCAAGGACCTGCACGTGCGGTGGCAGCGCGGCGCGGTGCACTTCCTGGCGCACCTGGCGGACGGCGACGTCTCGCAGAACCAGCTCAACTGGCAGTGGGTGGCCGGGACGGGCCGGGACGCCGCGCCGTACTTCCGCATCTTCAACCCGGTCACCCAGGGCAAGAAGTTCGACCCCGACGGAAGCTACGTGCGCCGCTGGGTTCCGGAGCTCCGCGGCGTCGAGGGCCGGGCAGTCCACGAGCCATGGAAGCTGCGGGAGCAACCGGCCGGCTACCCCGAGCGGATCGTGGACCACGCCGTCGAGCGCCGGGTCTCGCTCGACGACTTCGAGCGCGCACGACGGACCTGACTATTTATCAACCACAGGGTTGACGACGACCGGACGGCGGCGTAGCGTCATAGTCAACCGAACAGTTGACTATTGGCGCCGCGTGCGGCGCCTGACGAGGAGGTCCGGTGACGGCCGACCCGCTCTCCCGCGTGTTCTCGGCGCTGGCCGACCCCACGCGCCGTGACATGGTGGCCCGGCTCGCGTCGGGCGACGCCAGCGTGGGCGAGCTCGCCCGGCCGTACGACATGTCCGTCCAGGCGGTGTCCAAGCACCTGCGCGTGCTCGAGGACTCCGGCCTGGTGACCCGCACGACGGACGCCCGACGCGCCCCCGTGCACCTCGAGGCGGAGGTCTTCGACCTCATGACGAAGTGGATCGAGCGCTACCGGCGCGAGGCGGAGGACCGCTACCGCCGCCTCGACGACGTCCTGCGCGACCTGCCCGACCCGGCGGCCGCACCCGAGAACGACCCGACGACAGGAGCAGCACCATGACCACCACCGGCACCCACGAGACCGAGATCGTCGTCCCGAAGGACCTCCCGATCGTCCGCATCGTGCGCGAGTTCGACGCACCCGCGGCGAAGGTCTTCCGCGCGCACCTCGACCCGGAGCTGTTCGCGCGCTGGAACGGCCCGCGCTACCTCACCCAGCGCAACGAGCACTGGGACGTGCGCACGGGCGGCGCCTACCGCTACGTCCAGGTCGACCCCGACGGCAACGAGTACGCGTTCTTCGGCAGCGTCCACGAGGTGCGCCCGGACGAGCTCATCGTCCAGACCTTCACGTACGAGGGCTTCCCCGACGGCGTCTCGCTCGACCGCCTCGTGTTCGAGGACCTGCCCGACGGCCGCAGCCGGCTCACCGCGACGTCGCTCGTCGACTCGATCGAGGGCCGTGACGGCTTCGTCGCGAGCGGCATGGAGGTCGGCGTCCGCGAGGGCTACGAGCAGCTCGACGAGCTCCTCGCGGAGTCCTGACCGACTCCCGCGCGACGACGGGGCGGCACCCACCAGCGGTGCCGCCCTCGTCGTACGGGGATCGGGTGGTTCCCGTGCCCGGCCCCCGCGGCCGGGCACGGGAGTCTGTGGCCCCTCAGGCCTCGCCGCGCGCGAGGAGGCGACCCGTGGGGCGGTCGAAGGTGATCTCCTCGCCGCGCAGGTACGTCGCGACGACGGCGCCCGAGAGCGCGCGGTCGGCGTAGGGCGTGATGGGGTTCTTGTGGTGCAAGGCCCTCGGGTCGACGACGAACGCCGTGTCCGGCTCGACGATCGCGAGGTCCGCGTCGAAGCCGAGCGCGATCGAGCCCTTGCGCCGGAGCCCCGCGATGCCGGCCGGGCGCGACGACATCCACTCGACGACGCGCGCGAACGGCACGCCCCGCGTCCGAGCCTCGGTCCACACGATCGCGAGCCCGAGCTGGAGCGACGAGACGCCGCCCCACGCCGTCCCGAAGTCGCCCGTGTCGAGGTCCTTGAGGTCGAGGGTGCTCGGCGAGTGGTCCGAGACGACGCAGTCGATCGTGCCGTCGATCAGCCCTTCCCAGAGCAGCTCGCGGTTGTCGATCTCCCGGATGGGCGGGCAGCACTTGAACTGCGTCGCGCCGTCCGGGATCTCCTCGGCCGCGAGCGCCAGGTAGTGCGGGCAGGTCTCGACCGTGATCCGTACGCCCTCGCGCTTCGCGCTGCGGATCATGGGCAGCGCGTCGGAGCTCGACAGGTGCAGCACGTGGGCGCGCGCGCCCGTCCAGCGGGCCGCCTCGATCACCGCGGCGATCGCGACGTTCTCCGCGCCGCGTGGGCGTGACGCGAGGAACGTGTCGTAGTGGTCGCCGTGCGGCGTGGGCGCGTGCTCGATGGCGCGCGAGTCCTCGGCGTGCACGAGCATCAGCCCGTCGAAGTCGCCGAGGACGCGCAGGTCCGCCTCCAGCTCGTCGGGCTCGAGGTACCCGAACTCCTCGACGCCCGAGTGCAGCAGGAAGCACTTGAAGCCGAACACGCCGGCGTCCCACAGCGGACGCAGCTCGTCGGCGTTGCCGGGCACGGCACCGCCCCAGAACCCGACGTCGACGAACGCCTGGTCGCGCGCGACCTTCTGCTTCGTCTCCAGAGCCGCGACGTCGACCGTCGGGGGGATGGAGTTGAGCGGCATGTCGACGATCGTCGTCACCCCGCCCGCGGCGGCGGCCCGCGTCGCGGACGCGAACCCCTCCCACTCGGTGCGCCCGGGCTCGTTCACGTGCACGTGCGTGTCGACGAGCCCGGGGACCAGCACCTGGTGCGGTGCCAGCTCGACGACGCGCGCGCCGTCGAGCCCGACGCCGAGCGGCTCGATCGCGCGGACCACTCCCCCGCTGATCCCGACCTCGCGCGGGTGCTCGCCGCCGGCGACGAGCACCCGCTCGCCGCGCACGACGAGGTCGTAGTCGTGCTCGCGCCCGCTCCCCTCACCCGTGCTCATCGCGTCCTCCTCCATGTCGTCTGCTCCTACGGTGCGGCACGCTCAGTCGAGCAGCGCGACGGCGGTCGGTGCGTCGTCGGCCGAGATCGCGAGGTCCTCGAACTCGTTGACGCCCGTGAGCTCGACGCCCATCGCGATGTTGGTCACCCGCTCGAGGATCACCTCGACCACGACCGGCACGCGGAACTCGGCCGCCAGGCCCTGCGCCTTGGCGAACGCGTCGCCCAGCTCGTCGGGGTCGGTCACGCGGATCGCCCTGCAGCCGAGGCCCTCGGCGACCTTGACGTGGTCGACGCCGTAGCCGTTCACCTCGGGCGAGTTGACGTTCTCGAACGAGAGCTGCACGTGGTAGTCCATGTCGAACGCGCGCTGCGACTGCCGGATGAGGCCGAGGTAGGAGTTGTTCACGACCACGTGCACGTACGGCAGGTTGAACTGCGCGCCCACCGCGAGCTCCTCGATCATGAACTGGAAGTCGTAGTCGCCGGACAGCGCGACCACGGGCTCGTCCGGCACCGCCTTCGCGACGCCGAGCGCCGCCGGTCCGGTCCAGCCGAGCGGACCCGCCTGGCCGGCGTTGATCCAGTGGCGCGGCTTGTACACGTGGAGGAACTGCGCGCCGGCGATCTGCGAGAGGCCGATCGTCGTGACGTAGCGCGTCTCCGGGCCGAACGCCTTGTTCATCTCCTCGTACACGCGCTGCGGCTTGATGGGGATCTCGGTGAAGTGCGTCTTGCGCTGCAGCGTGCGCTTGCGCTCGGCGCACTCCGCCGCCCAGCCCGCGTAGTCGCGCGCGCGCCCGGCGTCGCGGCGTTCGCGCGCGACCTCGACGAACAGCTCGAGCGCGGCCTTCGCGTCGGACACGATGCCGTAGTCGGGCGCGAACACGCGCCCGATCTGCGTCGGCTCGATGTCGACGTGGACGAAGGTCCGGCCCGCGCGGTAGGTGTCGAGCCCGCCGGTGTGACGGTTGGCCCAGCGGTTGCCGATCCCGAGCACGAAGTCCGAGGCGAGCAGGTTCGCGTTGCCGTAACGGTGCGACGTCTGGAGCCCGGCCATGCCCGCCATGAGCGCGTGGTCGTCGGGGATGACGCCCCAGCCCATGAGCGTCGGGATGACGGGGACGCCGAGCGTCTCGGCGAGCTCGACGAGCAGGTCCTCCCCGCCCGCGTTGACGATGCCGCCGCCCGCGATCAGCAGGGGGCGCTCGGCCGCGAGCAGCAGGTCGATCGCCTTCTCCGCCTGCGCGCGCGTCGCCGTCGGGCGGTGCACGGGCAGCGGCTGGTAGGTCGCCGGGTCGAACTCGATCTCCGTGAGCTGCACGTCGATCGGCAGGTCGATGAGCACCGGGCCCGGGCGGCCCGAGCGCATGAGGTGGAACGCCTGCTGGAAGACCTGCGGCACCTGCCCCGCCTCGAGGACGGTCTTGGCCATCTTGGTCACCGGAGCGGCGATGCTCGCGATGTCGACGGCCTGGAAGTCCTCCTTGTCGAGCTTGGCGACCGGCGCCTGGCCCGTGATGCAGAGCATCGGGATCGAGTCGGCCCACGCGGCGTAGAGGCCGGTGATCATGTCGGTGCCCGCGGGGCCCGACGTGCCGATGCAGATGCCGATGTTCCCCGGCTTCGCGCGCGAGTAGCCGTCGGCCATGTGCGACGCGCCCTCGACGTGACGCGCGAGCACGTGCCCGATGCCGCCGTGGGCGCGCATCGCGGAGTAGAAGGGGTTGATGGCGGCGCCGGGAAGGCCGAAGGCCTGGGTCGCGCCCTCGATCTCGAGGATCGCCACTGCGGCGTCCACCGCACGCATACGAGGCATGGTTTCTCTCCTTGCTGGAGGTGACGTCGTCGTCAGGGGAAGGTCAGGAGCCGTCGCGGCCGGACAGGCGCTCGACGCCGCGGAACAGGCCGGAGTGGTCGAGGCCGCCGTCGCCGTTCGCACGGGCGGAGGCCATGAGCTGGGCGACGAGGCCGCCGAGCGGCGCGACGACGCCCGCCTCGCGGGCCGCGGCGGTGACGATGCCGAGGTCCTTGTGGTGCAGCTCGATCCGGAAGCCGGGACCGAAGTCGCGGTCGAGCATCTTGCGCGCCTTCTGGTTCAGCACCGCCGAGCCGGCGAGCCCGCCCCCGAGCACCTCGATCGCGGCGTCGGTGTCGACGCCGTACGCCTCGAGGAACACGACCGCCTCGGCCAGCGCCTGGATGTTCGCCGCGACGATGAGCTGGTTCGCGGCCTTGACGGTCTGTCCGGAGCCGTTCGGGCCCACGTGCACGACCGTCTTGCCGACGACGTCGAGGAACGGCTTGGCCGCCTCGAAGTCCTCGGGCGTGCCGCCGACCATGATCGACAGCGCCGCGTTGATCGCGCCAGGCTCGCCGCCCGAGACGGGGGCGTCGACGATCCGCAGGCCCGCGTCCCTCGCCTGCTGCGCGAGAGCGACGGTGACGTCGGGGCGGATCGAGGAGAAGTCGACGACGAGCGCGCCGGGCTTCGCGTTCGCGAGGACGCCGTCGTCGCCGGTGAGCACGGCCTCCACGTCGGGCGAGTCCGGGACCATGATCGCGACGACGTCGGCGCCCGAGACCGCGTCGGCGACCGACTCGGCCGCGCGGCCGCCCGCCTCGACGAGCGGCGCGGTCTTCTCGGGGCTGCGGTTGTAGCCCGCGACGTCGTGGCCGGCGTTCTGCAGGTGGACGGCCATGGGGCTGCCCATGATGCCGAGTCCAATGAAGGCGATGGAGGCCATGGTGTGCTCCTCAGGTGGGTCAGGTCGGGGGTCTGTGTCGGCCGACGAACAGCCGGCGGGCGGCTGCGTGGGATCGGCGGGCGCGTCAGCGCTCGGTGGCCGGGAGCCAGGCGAACGGGTCGGCGGCATCGGTCTTGTACTCGAGGCCGATCCAGCCGTCGTAGCCGCCCGCGCGCAGGTCCATGGTCCAGCGGTCGATCGGCAGGTCGCCCGTGCCGGGCTCGCCGCGCCCGGGCGCGTCGGCGATCTGCACGTGCGCGATCCGGCCGCGGTAGGTCGAGAGAGCCGCGTCGACGTCGTCGCCGTTGACGGACAGGTGGTAGACGTCGAACAGCAGACCGAGGTTCGTCTCGCCGTGGTCGGCGGCGACCCGGTCGATGACGCGCACGGCGTCGGCGGCGGTCTTCAGCGGGTACGCCGGCGCGCCGCTCACGGGCTCGACGAGCACTGTCCCCCCGATGCGCCTGACTGCGCGCGCCGCGAGCGCGAGGTTCTCGGCGCCCAGCTCGTCCTGCGCCTCGGGCGTCTCGCCCTCCTGGCGGTTGCCGTACAGCGCGTTGAACGCGCGACAGCCGGTGCGCTCGCCGATCGCGGTGACGACGTCGAGGTTCGCGCGCAGGGCGGCCGAGCGCGCGGGCCACGACACGAGGCCGCGGTCGCCGCCCGGCATGTTGCCGGCGTCGAAGTTCAGCCCGGTGAGCTGGACGCCCGCCGCCTCGATCGCGCCGACGAACGCGTCGACCTCGCCCTGAGGCGGCGTGGGCGACGCGAACGGCCACCAGAACTCGACGCCGCGGAAGCCCGCGGCCGCCGCGGCGGCCGGCCGCTCGAGCAGCGGCAGGTCCGTGAGCAGGATCGAGCAGTTGACGGTGTACGTCGGTGCGGGGCTCATCGTCGTCTCCCTGGGTCCGTCCGCGACTCGCTGCGTTGCGATTCCATTCTGCGGAATTTATATTCTGCTGTATGGAAGTGTAGGCACGCTCGTCGGGGAGCGTCAACTGTCTCTGCAGCCTCGGCGGGGAGAAGCGTCCACGGTTCTGGCGCCTTCCCAGGTCCGACGCCCCACGGGAGCCGTCAGCGAGGCCGTGCGAGGTGTGCGAGGCTGACGCCGCTCCCGGACTTCGGGCGCCGACACTGCCGGCCGATCGACGAGGGATGCGACGATGGCCTTTGGCCCACGCGATGCTCGGATCCGCTTTCTCACGACGCACGAAGGCGGTCGCGAGACGACTCCCGTCTCGGGCGTGCGCTCTCAGATCGAGCTCGGCGACTTTCAGACGTCGTGCATCGTCGAGAGTGCCGATGGGCGAGCCGAGCTGCCACTCGGTCAGAACGTCGAGGTTCAGATCACGGTGCTCTTCGAGGAGTGGGCGGGCGCAGCCTTCATGGAGGCGCAGAACGTGAGGCTCTACGAAGGCGCAAGGCTCGTCGCTACCGGGACGTTTCTCGACGTGCAGAGTCGACGCGCAGACGGGCCCTCGGCGACGCGATGACGGCGACCGGTCGGGACCGGACCCGACTCACAGTCCCGTGGTGCTCACTCCGTACTCCGCTTGTTCCGGTGTGAACCCCTCATAGAGGAGCTGGTCGACGAGGCCGGCTCGCGAGAACGCCGTGTAGTCCAGGTAGCTCGCCGCGCTCTCGGCTGCCTCCGCGTTCCAGTCCACGCCGCCTTCGGCCTCGAGTCGAGCGATGGCGAACTCGGCGTCGGCGGTGCTGTACCCCTCGAACTCGAGCTGCCCGATCAGGCCCGAACGCGAGAACCCGGTGTACTCGAGGTAGCTCACGGCCGACCGGTAAGCGTTCTGCTGCGCGACCGACCCGATCCTCGCTGCTTCCGCTGCAGCCGCCTCGGCAGCTGCTGCCTCTTCGGCGAGTCGCTGCTCCTCCGCCAGCCGCTCCTCCTCGGCCGCCGCCGCCGCAGCGGCCTCTTCCTCGGCGAGGCGGTCAGCCTCTGCCTGCTCCTCCGCAGCGATCTCCTCGGCCGACTTCTTGTCCGAATCGGCAGCTTCCGTCGTCGTGGCAGCGACGGGCTCCTGGCCGGCGTCGTCGTTCCCGCCCACCAAAGCCGCGATGGCGACGACGAGCAGCACCAGAACGCCTGCTCCCGTCAGGAGCTTGTGCCGAGCAAACCAGGACCTCGACTTCTCCGCGCCGGCGCTCTCCTCACCCACGTCGGCCGCCGGAAGCACCCCCCGGTGATCGGGAGAGCCGGACTCGGAGTCGTCGACCCAGAACCGCCACCCATGCGGCGCTGGACCCCATGAGGGATCAGGCGACCAGCCTGGGGGCGGTGACCACCCTGCGGGGGGCGGCGGCCAGTTGGGCGGGGAGTTGTAGCGCGGTGCCATGAACACTCCATTGGTTCACGTGATCCGTTGCCGTGCACTCACTGTGGCACCGTTGACGAGCCGGGAGCCGTTCCGGGCCGGATGATCTTCGCGCCGCGCCGGGTGAAATGTGCGAAGCAAGAGCAAAGGGCCCGGTTCCGCGTGCGGAACCGGGCCCTCGTCATGCCCTCGTCGGGTGTCGTGTCAGCGGCGGCGGTCGAGCTTGACCTGCCGGTTCACGTCCTTGTAGAGCAGGTAGCGGAACGGCTTGGGACCGCCCGCGTAGCAGGCCTGCGGGCAGAACGCCCGGAGCCACATGAAGTCGCCCTCCTGCACCTCGACCCAGTCGCCGTTGAGGCGGTAGACGGCCTTGCCCTCGAGCACGTACAGGCCGTGCTCCATGATGTGCGTCTCCGCGAACGGGATGGACCCGCCGGGCTGGAACGTCACGATGTTGACGTGCATGTCGTGCGCGAGGTCGTCGGGGTCGACGAACCGCGTCGTCACCCACACGCCGTCGGTGTCCGGCATCGCGCGCGGCTCGACGTCCTGCTCGCGCGTGACGAACGACGTCGCGGTGTGGCCCGGGATCGGCTCGTAGACCTTGCGGATCCACTGGAACGCCGCCTTCGCGTCGGAGCGGTTGCGCAGCGCCCACCGCTCCCCCGCCGCGAGGTACGCGTACCCGCCCGGCTCCAGCACGTGCTCGACGCCCGCGAGCGTGAGCACGAGCGTGCCCTCGGTGACGAAGACGACGGACTGCACCGTCTCCTCGTCCTCGCCCTGGTCCGACCCGCCGCCGGGCGAGACCTCCATGACGTACTGCGCGAACGTCGTCGCGAACCCCTCGATCGGCCGGGCGAGCACCCACAGCCGGGTCTTCTCCCAGCCGGGCAGGTTGCTCGTGACGATGTCGCGCAGCACGCCGCGCGGGATCACCGTGTAGGCCTCGGTGACGATCGCGCGGTCGGTGAGCAGCTCGGTCTGGCCGGGCAGGCCACCCTGCGGGGTGTAGTAGGGGGTGGTCTGGGTCATGGGTTCACTCCTCGAGATGATGGCCCGGGCCGACGGCGGTCGGTCGCGGCGGGCTGGACGGGGGCGGCGGGTGGACGGGAAGGTGCGCGGGCGTGGGTCAACCCGCGACGGGCTGCGGGGCGTGGCCCGAGACGCGGACGGCGTCGAGCCCGGCGCGGTCGAGACCGGTCGCGGCGCGGACCTCGGCCTCGGTGAGCGCGCCGCAGTCGACGCCGCGCCCGAGGAACCAGGCCATCGCCTTGGCCGTGGCGGGCTCGTCGAGCACGCCACCGGCGTCGGGCACGAACCCGACGTACGCCGCGAGGCGCGCGAGCGCCGACGCCGCGCCCTCGCGGTAGAACGCGTACGTCGCCGCGAACCGGCTCGGGAGCTGCGCGGGGTGCAGGTCCCAGCCCTGGTAGTAGCCGCGCTCGAGCGAACGGCGCACGAGCCGCCCGTGCAGGCGCCACGCCGCGTCGACGGCCTGGGGGTCGCCGACGGGCAGGACGTTCGTCGAGCCGTCCGACAGGCGCACGCCCGTGCCCGCGACCGCGAGCTGCATGACCGACTTCGCGTGGTCCGCCGCAGGATGCTCCATCGACTGGTACGCCGCCGCGATGCCGAGCGACGCCGAGTAGTCGTACGTGCCGTAGTGCAGCGCCGTGACGCGCCCGGGTGCTGCGTGCACGAGCCGCGCGACGGTCGCCGTGCCGTCCGCCGCGAGCAGCGCCTGCGGCGTCTCGACCTGCACCTCGAACCGCAGGCTGCCCGACTCCAGGCCGTTCGCCTGCTCGACGCGCTCGCACGCGACCGCCATCGCCTCGACCTGCTGCGGCGCGGTGACCTTCGCGAGCGTGACGACGAAGCCGTCGGGCAGGCCCGTCTGCCCCTGGGCCGCGCGGGCCGCGACGAGCTCCGCGATGAACAGCGCGAGGGTGCGCACCCCGCGCCGGCGCGTCGCGACCTCGAGGCACTTGATGCGGATCCCGCTGAAGGGCGTCGAGGTGCCCTGCGCCTCGGCCCGAGCGAGCTCGCGCGCCGCCGTCGCGACCGCGGCGTCCTCGGCCGCGTCACCGCGGTCGCCGAACCCGTCCTCGAAGTCGATCCGCAGGTCCTCGATCGCCTCGACGGCGAGCTTGGCGCGCACGCGCTCGGCCACGGCGTCGGCGAGGTCGCCCCCGGCCTCCGCACCGTTCCCGAGCAGGTCGACGAGGCGGCGTACCCCCTCGGCCCCGCCGCCCGCCGCGTCGACCGCCTCGCGCGCCCGGGCGGCCCACTCGGGCGCGAGACCCGCGCTGTACCGGTCACCGGGCACGTAGACGGTGTGCACGGGTTGGCGCGAGCCGTCGTCGCCCGGGTAGCGCGCCTCGAGCTCGGCGTCCCACGGCGCGAGCAGACCGTCGAGCGTCGCGTGCAGCGCCGCGATCCCCTGCTCGCTGAAGGCCCTCCCCGATGCCGAGCCCGATCCCTCCGGGAACCCCGCCGGCATCAGGCGGCGTCCTGCTCGTGCGCGACGACGTCCTCGTACGCCGGGAGCGTGAGGAAGTCGACGTAGTGCTCGTTGAGCGCGATGTCCTCGACGAGCGCCGCGGCCCGGTCGTAGGGGCCGGCGTCGTAGGCCTCGTGCCCGACGTCGTCCCGCAACCGCGCGGTCTCCTCGCGCAGGAGCGTGCGGACCAGGTCGGCGGTGACCGTCGTGCCCGCGTTCTCACCCGCGGTGAACGACGCGCCCGAGCGCACCCACTGCCACACCTGCGAGCGCGAGATCTCCGCGGTCGCGGCGTCCTCCATGAGGTTGTGGATCGCGACCGCGCCGTTGCCCGCCAGCCACGCCGCGACGTACGCGACGGACACGTAGAGGTTGTTGCGCAGCCCGGCCTCGGTGATGTCTCCCCCGGCGGTCGAGACGTCGAGGAGCTGCTCGGCCGTGACGTGGACCTCGGGGCGCTGCTTGTCGAGCTGGTTGGGCCGCTCGCCGAGCACGCCGTCGAACACCTCGCGGCACACGGGCACCAGGTCCGGGTGCGCGACCCACGAGCCGTCGAACCCGTCGCCGGCCTCGCGCTGCTTGTCCGCGCGCACCTTGTCGAACGCCTGGGCCGTGACCTCGGGCTCGCGGCGGTTCGGGATGACGGCGGCCATGCCACCCATCGCGAAGGCACCGCGCTTGTGGCACGTCTGGACGAGCAGCTCGGTGTACGCGCGTATGAACGGTGCGGTCATCGTGATCGCGCCCCGGTCCGGGAGCGTGAACGAGGGGCCCGAGTCGCGGAAGTACTTGATGACCGAGAAGAGGTAGTCCCAGCGGCCCGCGTTGAGGCCCGACGCGTGGTCGCGCAGCTCGTAGAGGATCTCGTCCATCTCGAACGCGGCCGGGATGGTCTCGATGAGGACCGTCGCGCGGATCGTCCCGTGCGGGATCCCGAGGGACTCCTCGGCGTGGGTGAAGACGTCGTCCCAGAGCCGTGCCTCGAGGTGCGACTCCATCTTGGGCAGGTAGTAGTACGGGCCAGACCCGCGGGCGAGGAGCTCCGCGGCGTTGTGGAAGAAGTGCAGCCCGAAGTCGACGAGCGCGCCGACGGCGGGCGTGCCGTCCACGGTGAGGTGCACCTCGTCGAAGTGCCACCCACGCGGTCGGACGACCATGACGGCGAGCGCGTCGCCGTCGGCCTCGGGACGCAGCGCGTACTGCTTGCCCTCAGGAGAGGTGAACGCGAGCGTGCGGCGCGTGGCGTCGTGCAGGGCGACCTGGCCCCCGACGACGTTGGCCCAGTGCGGCGTCGACGCGTCCTCGAGGTCCGCGAGCCACACCTTCGCGCCGGAGTTGAGCGCGTTGATCGCCATCTTGGGCGTCGGCGGACCGGTGATCTCGACGCGGCGGTCCCGGAGGTCGGCGGGCGCGCCGGCGACCGTCCAGTCCCCCGCGCGCACGTCGGCGGTCTCGGGCAGGAAGTCGAGGCGACCGCTGCGGGAGACCTCCTCGCGCCGCGCGGCGCGAGCGGCCAGCAGCTCGTCGCGGCGCGCGCCGAACCGGCGCTGGAGCGCGGCGACGAAGTCGAGCGCGTCCGGGGTGAGGATCTCGTCGGACCGCTCGACGGCGGGTCCGTGGACGGCGACGGCCGTGGTGGTGGTCATGGTGTGTCCTTTCTGCGGGGCGGCCGGGCTGACGACGGTGCGTCAGGACCGGGGCGCCGACCCGACGTGGTGGCCCGACGTGGTGCTCCCCTGAGCCTGCTCCGCGCGGCCGCGCTCCGCGACCTCGGCGACGGCGCGCGCGACGGCCTTGGAGACCGCGGGCTCGAACACGCTCGGCACGATGTAGCTCGCGCTGAGCTCCTCGGGCGCGACGGCGTCCGCGATCGCGACGGCCGCGGCGCGCAGCATCTCGTCCGAGATCTCGCTCGCGCCGACGTCGAGCAGGCCGCGGAACAGGCCCGGGAACGCGAGCACGTTGTTGATCTGGTTCGGGTAGTCGCTGCGGCCCGTCGCGACGACGGTCGCGTGCTGCGCCGCGGCGATGGGGTCGACCTCGGGCGTCGGGTTCGCGAGCGCGAAGACGATCGCGTCGTCGGCCATCGTGGCGACGTCGTCGCCCGTGAGGATGTTGGGGCCGGAGACGCCGATGAACACGTCGGCCCCGGCCAGGCCCTCGCGGAGCGTGCCGGTGAAGCCCTCGGCGTTGGTCGTCTCGGCGAGGCGGCGGCGGTGCTCGTCCGTGAGGTTCGCGCCCGGGTGGATCGCGCCGTGGCGGTCGAACGCGACGATGCGGCGCGCGCCCTGGCCCTGGAGCAGCGAGATGATCGCGTTGCCCGCGGCGCCGACGCCGGAGACGACGATGCGCACGTCCTCGATCCTCTTGCCGACGACGCGCAGCGCGTTCGTCAGCGCCGCGAGGACGACGATCGCCGTGCCGTGCTGGTCGTCGTGGAACACGGGGATGTCGAGCTCCTCGCGCAGGCGGCGCTCGATCTCGAAGCAGCGCGGCGCCGAGATGTCCTCGAGGTTGATCCCGCCGTACACGGGCGCGATCGCCTTGACCGTGCGGATGATCTCCTCGGTGTCCGTCGTGTCGAGGCACACCGGCCAGGCGTCCACCCCCGCGAACTGCTTGAACAGCGCGGCCTTGCCCTCCATGACCGGGAGCGCGGCGGCGGGACCGATGTCGCCCAGGCCGAGGACCGCGGTGCCGTCGGTCACGACCGCGACCGTGTTGCGCTTGACCGTCAGGCGGCGCGCGTCCTCGGGGCGCTCGGCGATGGCGAGGCACACGCGCGCCACGCCGGGCGTGTAGGCGCGGGCGAGGTCGGCGCGGTGGCGCAGCGGGACCTTCGGGTTGACCTCGAGCTTGCCGCCGAGGTGCATGAGGAACGTCGCGTCGCTCACGTGGCGCACCGTGATGCCGTCGAGCGCGCTCAGCGCGTCGCGGATCTGCTCGACGTGCGCGGCGTCCACGGTGTCCGCCGTGACGTCGACGACGAGGCGGTCCGCACCCGACTCCGAGACGTCGACGCCCGTGATCGCTGCGCCCGTCGCGCTCACGGCGGCGACGAGGTCGCTCGCGGTGCGGTGCCCGCTCGGGGCCTCGACACGCAGCGTGATGGAGTAGCTCGGGCTGGTCGCAGCGGCCTTCGCCGTCGAGGCCAGCGTCTCCGGGGCCTTCGTCTCGGACGTCATGTTCGTTCCTTCTTCTCGTATGCTGATGCGTGTCTTCCGTGATGCGGAAGGGAGCGCGGGACGGTCCCGCACTGCTCAGGCGAGGTGCGCACCCGTCGTCGGGCGGTACCAGGTGGACAGGAGATCGTGAGATGGCCGAGATCTCGACGGCGACGGAGCCGACGGAGAACCAGCCAGGCGCGCGGCCTGCGAAGCCCGCCGGGGGCGTGCAGTCCGTGGACCGGGCGATCGAGCTGCTCGAGCTGCTCGCCGACTTCGGCGGCGAGTCCGGGCTCAGCGAGCTCGCGCAGCACGCCGGGCTCCCCCTGCCGACGATCCACCGGCTGCTGCGCACGCTGCTCGCGCAGGGCTACGTGCGCCAGACGCCGTCGCGCCGGTACACCCTCGGCCCGCGGCTCATCCGCCTCGGCGAGTCGGCCGGGCGCCAGCTCGGTGCCGGCGCCCGGCCGTACCTCGAGCGGCTCGCCCACGACCTCGGCGAGTCGGCGAACCTCGCGATGATCGACCGCGACATGGCCGTCTACGTCGCCCAGGCGTCGTCGAGCCACTCGATGCGGATGTTCACCGAGGTCGGCCGGCGCGTCTACACGCACTGCACGGGCGTCGGCAAGGCGGTGCTCGCCCAGCTCCCCGACCAGACCGTGCGGGAGATCATGGGCCGCGTGGGCATGCCGCCCGCGACGGACCAGTCGATCACCGACGTCGACGCGCTCCTCACCGAGCTCGCGGCGACGCGCGAGCGCGGCTACGCGATCGACGACGGCGAGCAGGAGCTCGGCGTGCGCTGCTTCGCCGTCGCGGTGCCCGACGCCCCGACCCCCACCGCCCTGTCCGTCTCGGGCCCCGCGGCCCGCGTGACGTACGAGTTCGGGGAGCGGGCCGTGCCGGTGCTGCACCGCGTCGCGAGCGAACTCACGCGCGAGCTCATCACCGCAGCGCCCTGAGGCGACGCGCGGACCCGAGCGGCCGGGCGCCGACGGGACCGGGCGTGACGGTGCGGGCGCGCCCTGCCGGACCGCGGAGGCTCCGTGGTCGGGCAGGGCGCGTCCGTCCGTCATGGCCGGCTCAGCAGAACCCGGTGACGGTCGCCCAGGCGCGCGGCTCGGTCGGCTCGCCCTCGCGCTGCACCGTCGCCTCGATGAGGCCGTAGGGGCGGTCGGCCGCGAAGAACACCTCGTTCGGGTTGTCGAGGCCGAACGGCGCCAGGTCCACGAGGAAGTGGTGCTTGTTCGGCATCGAGAACTTGATCTCGGCGATCTCCGGGACAGCCTCGAGGACCGCCTTGCCCATCGCGAACAGCGTCTGCTGCAGCGCGAGCGAGTGGGTCGTCGCGAACGCCTCGAGCTGGATCGCGCGGACCTTCGCGTACACGGCGTCGAAGTCGACGTCCGTCGTCGTGTAGCGCCAGCGCGAGGTGACCGACGTCGCGAGGATGCGGTCGTTCGTCTCCACGAGGGTCGTGTAGCGGTCGCGCGGGAACCCGTGGAACTCCGAGCCCGTCGACTTGAGCACGACGAGGTCCGTGAGGCCCGAGACGACGAACACCTCGTCGCCGTCGCGCTGGACGACGGTCGTGCGCGTCTCCTGATTGTTCCGGACGAACGCGTGGTCGTGCTCGCCCTCCGCGGTCTCGATGCGGTTCCAGGTGTACTGCTCGATCTCCCAGCGGCCGCCCTCGATCCACTCGAAGTCCTCGACGAAGTGCTGACCGAGGCGGATCGCGAAGTCCTCGATCGCGCCGACGCCGTCGCGGGCGAACGCGTAGATCGTGTTCTTCTGGGTGTCGGTGGCGACGCACCGGGAGTTGTCGCCCTCCAGGTGCGTGGCCTCCTGCCCGCCCCGCAGCTGCGAGGAGACGTTGAGGTCCGTGATCTCGTGACGAGGCGTGGCGCGGTCGACGCGCACGAGGCGCACCTCCGCCTTGCCCCACTGGTTGTCGCCCAGGACGATGGCCCCGCTGCTCTGCGTGGCCGCCGGCTGCACGGCGGTCGTCGTGGTGGTGCTCATGTCAGCTCCCTCGATAGGTCGAGTAGGCGAACGGGCTGAGCAGGACGGGGACGTGGTAGTGCTGCTCAGCGCTCGCCACCCGGAAGACGATGACGACCTCCGGGTAGAAGGACACGGTGTCTCGCCGGTCGAAGTACTCGCCCGTGTCGAACACGAGCCGGTACGTACCGGGGACGAGGGTCTCGGGCCCGAGCTCGGGCACACGACCGTCGTCGTTCGTGCGGGAGGACGCCACCAGGGACCAGCCCTGCCCCGTCGTCCTGTCCGCGATCTCCGGAGCCGCCTCCAGGCGGACGGCGATCCCCTCGGCGGGCCTACCGCTGGCCGCGTCGAGTACGTGCGTGGTGATGTGACTGGCGTGGGTGCTCATGGGATCAGCATTCCGTTCAGCCGCAGCGCGGCGATCTCGCGCAGGTTGCGGGCGGCGTTCGCCCGCTCGGTCTCGGCGTCGTTGCCGAGCCGCTCGGTGAGCTGCTCGAGGATCTCCTCGGCGCTGCGTCCGGCGGCCCGGACGAGGAACACGTGCCCGAACCGCTCCTCGTAGGCACGGTTGCCGTCCGCGAGGCGGCGCGTCACGTCGTCGTCGGACGTGTCGACGCCGGACTGCTCGGACCGCGACATGCTCGCGTCCGCGGCGTCGCCCTGCGCGCGCTCCCCGATCCGGGGGTGGCGGGACAGCGCCGAGTCGACCTCGTCGTCGGTCCACGGGTCGGCCGCGGCGAGGGCGGCGTCGGCCGCGTCCTCGACGGTCGCGTAGGGGCGCCCGTCGACGACGGCGTCGGCCCAGCGCGTCACGTGCGCGCACGCGAGGAGCACCTCGCGCGCCTCCGACGGCGACAACCGGTTGAACTCGTCCAGCGTCATCGCTGCGTGTCCCTCTCGACGTCGGGCGGGTCGGCAGTAGCCGACCTCACCTGGCCTACGATGCTATTCCACATCTCGGAAGTTTGTTTCCGTCTTATGAATGTACGCCGAGCGGCTTTGCCATGTCAACCACGGTCCCCCGCCGTCGGCGTCATCGCACGCCCGCACGCCGCGCGCCGCACGTCGCACGTCGCACGTCGCACGTCGCACGGAGGCAGCAGGGACGGCGGCTCTCCGCCGCGTCCACGAGACGGGCCAGGGCCAGCTCGACTCCGGGGACGACGAAGGGCCCGGCAGCAGCTGCTGCCGGGCCCTTCGTCGTCGGTCGAAGCGAGGTCTGCTACCGCGCTCAGGACGCGCCGAGACCCGCTCGGAACTCGTCCTCGAGGATGCTCATGACGGTGGCGTCCGCCCAGCCGTCGCCGTCGCGGTAGACGTCACGCAGCCTGCCTTCCTCGCGGAAGCCCAGCGACTCGTAGAGCATCCGCGCGCGCGGGTTGATGCTCAGCACGTCCAGGCTCACGCGGTGCAGTCGCGGACCCTCGTGCCGGACCCCGTCGGCGTCGGTCGCGCCCTCGAACGCGAACCGCAGCACCTCGAAGATCGCCTCACGACCGTAGCCGCGGCCCCGGTAGTTCGGGAGCAGCGCGAGGCGCAGGTTCGCCGAGCGGGCGTCCTCGTCGAGGTCGTTGAGCACGATCTCGCCGAGCATCTCGTCGCTCACGAGCTGACCGTCGCGCACGGCGCTCGCCGTGACGGCCCAGTCGTAGCGGCCCTCGCGGTCGCTGATCGTCGCCGACCACGCGTCGATCTGGTCGCGGGTGAACGTCGCCGTCGTGCCCGTGAGCCGGTTCGACTCCGGGTCCTGCAGCGACTCCCACATGCGGTCGGCGTCCCGCGCCTCGATCGGGCGCAGGCGCACCATCTCCCCGAGCAGGACCGGTCCGCGCGTCACGGCGTCAGCCGATCCGCTCGAGGATGAGCTCGCGCACGCGACCGGCGTCCGCCTGGCCGCGCGTCGCCTTCATGACCGCACCGATGATCGCGCCGACCGGGCCGAGGTTCCCCCCGCGCACCTTCTCGACGACGTCCGGCTGCGCGGCGAGCGCCTCGTCGATCGCGGCCAGCAGGGCGCCGTCGTCGGAGACGACCTCGAGGCCCCGTGCCGTGACGACGGCCTCCGGGTCGCCCTCGCCGGCGAGCACGCCGTCGAGGACCTGGCGGGCGAGCTTGTCGTTGATTCGACCCGCGTCGACGAGCCCCTGCAGCGCCGCGACCTGCGCGGGCGTCACGGAGAGCTCCTCGAGGGTGACCTCGTCCTGCTTCGCGCGACGGGCGAGCTCGCCCATCCACCACTTGCGCGCACCCGCCGGGCTCGTCCCCGCCGCGACCGTCGCCTCGACGAGGTCGATCGCGCCGGCGTTGACGACGTCCCGCATCTCGGCGTCGGCGTAGCCCCACTCGCCCTGGAGGCGACGGCGGCGCGCGACCGGGAGCTCCGGGAGCCCGGCACGGATCTCCTCGATCCACTCGCGCGGGGGCGCGACGGGGACCAGGTCCGGCTCCGGGAAGTACCGGTAGTCCTCGGCGTCGGACTTCACGCGTCCCGACGTCGTGATGCCGGTGTCCTCGTGCCAGTGCCGCGTCTCCTGGGTCACGGTGCCACCGGCGTCGAGGACGGCGGCCTGGCGCGAGACCTCGTACCGGACCGCGCGCTCGACCGAGCGGAACGAGTTGACGTTCTTCGTCTCCGTCCGGGTGCCGAGCGGCGACTCGGGCGTCGGGCGCAGCGAGAGGTTCACGTCCGCACGCACGTTGCCGCGCTCCATGCGCGCCTCGGACACGTCGAGCGCGCGGAAGATGTCGCGCAACGTCTGGACGTAGGCGCGCGCGACCTCGGGGGCGCGGTCGCCCGCGCCCGTGATGGGGCGCGTGACGATCTCCACCAGCGGGATGCCGGCCCGGTTGTAGTCGACGAGCGAGTACTCCGCACCGTGGATGCGACCGGTCGCGCCACCCACGTGGGTGTTCTTGCCGGCGTCCTCCTCCATGTGCGCGCGCTCGATCTCGACGCGGAACACGGTCCCGTCCTCGAGCTCGACGTCGATCCACCCGTCGTACGCGATGGGCTCGTCGTACTGCGACGTCTGGAAGTTCTTGGGGACGTCCGGGTAGAAGTAGTTCTTGCGCGCGAAGCGGCACGTCTCGGCGATCTGGCAGTTCAGCGCGAGGCCGATGCGGATCGCGTACTCGACGGCCTTGCCGTTGACGACGGGCAGCGCGCCCGGGAGCCCGAGCGAGACCGGGGTCACCTGGGTGTTCGGCTCCGCGCCGAAGCTCACCTCGGCCGGGCAGAACATCTTGGTCAGCGTGCCGAGCTCGACGTGCACCTCGATCCCGATGACGGGGTCGTAGCGGCGCGTGGCGTCGGCGTAGTCGACGAGGTCGACGGTCGTGGCGGTCATCCGACCTGGCCTTCCTTCTCGATGGTGGCCGTGGGCAGCGCCGGCGCGCGGTCGAGCAGCGGCCCGCCCCACGCGCTGAGGAGCGCGGACTCGAGCGCGGCACCCACCCGGTACATGCGGTCGTCGGCCTTGGCCGGCGCGAGGATCTGGAACCCGACGGGCAGGCCGTCGTCCGACAGGCCCGCCGGGACCGACATGCCGGGGACGCCCGCGAGGTTCGCGGGGATCGTCGCGACGTCGTTGAGGTACATCGCGAGCGGGTCGTCGAGCTTCTCGCCGAACCGGAACGCCGTGGTCGGCGCTGTCGGGGAGACGAGCACGTCGGCCTGCTCGAACGCTGCGGCGAAGTCGCGCTGGATGAGCGTGCGGACCTTCTGCGCGCTCCCGTAGTAGGCGTCGTAGTAGCCGGCGGACAGCGCGTACGTGCCGAGGATGATCCGGCGCTTCACCTCGTCGCCGAACCCGGCGCCACGGGTCGCGGCCATGACGCGCTCCGCGGTCACGGGGCCCTCCTCGGGCTCGACCCGCAGGCCAAAGCGCATGCCGTCGAACTTGGCGAGGTTGCTCGACGCCTCCGACGGCATGATGAGGTAGTACGCGCCGAGCGCGTACTCGAAGTGCGGGCAGGAGACCTCGACGATCTCCGCGCCCAGGCCGCGCAGCAGGTCCAGCGACTGCGCGAACCGCGCGCTCACACCCTCCTGGTAGCCCTCGCCGTTGAGCTCCTTGACGACACCGACGCGCAGGCCCGTGAGGTCACCCGTCGCACCCTGGACCGCGGCGTCGACGAGCGCCGGCGCGCGGCCGGGGATCGACGTCGAGTCGCGCGGGTCGTAGCCGCCGATGAGCTCGTGGAGCAGCGCGGAGTCGAGGACGGTGCGCGTCACGGGGCCCGCCTGGTCCAGCGACGACGCCATCGCGATGAGGCCGTAGCGCGAGACCCCGCCGTAGGTGGGCTTCACGCCGACGGTGCCGGTCACGGCGCCGGGCTGGCGGATCGAGCCGCCCGTGTCCGTACCGATCGCGAGCGGCGCCTCGAACGCGGCCACCGCGGCGGCCGAACCGCCGCCCGACCCGCCCGGGATGCGGTCGAGGTCCCACGGGTTGCGCGTGTTGCCGAAGGCCGAGTGCTCGGTCGACGAGCCCATGGCGAACTCGTCCATGTTCGTCTTGCCCAGGATCGGCAGCCCCGCGGCGCGGATCTTCTCGACGAGCGTCGCGTCGTACGGCGGGACCCACCCCTCGAGGATCTTCGAGCCGGCCGTCGTGGGCATGCCCTTCGTCACGACGACGTCCTTGACGGCGATCGGTACACCGGCCAGCGGGTGCAGCTCCTCGCCCGCGACGCGCCGCTCGTCGACCGAGCGCGCCGTCGCCAGCGCCTCCTCGGCGTTCACGTGCAGGAACGCGTTCACCGCGCCGTCGACCGCGGCGATGCGGTCCAGGTGCGCCTGGGTCGCGTCGACACTGGAGAAGTCTCGCGCGGTCAGCCCTTCCGCCAGCTCCGCGGCGGACAGTCGAGTCAGGTCCTCGCTCATCTCACTCCTCCCCGAGGATCTGCGGGACGGCGAAGCGCCCGTCCTCGGCCGACGGCGCCGCGGCGAGGACGTCCTCGACCGGCAGCGGCGGCTCGGGGATGTCGTCCCGGAAGACGTTGGTCATCGGGAGCGGGTGGCTCGTCGCGGGGACGTCGGGCGTCGCGACCTCGCTGACCTTGGCGATGGCGTCGACGATCACGTCGAGCTCGCCGGAGAGCCGGTCCAGCTCCTCGGGTCGCAGATCGATGCGGGCCAGCGCGGCGACGCGCGCGACCTCGTCACGGGAGATGGTGGACATGGTCGCCATTCTAGTGGGGACCGACGCCGTGCCCACCGCGCCGCCCCCCTCCCCGATACGCGGGTGCGGCCGATGTCGTCCCGCCGAGGCAGAACCCGGCCGGGTCCGCGGTGGGGGTTCGGTTCTCAGGCCCGCGTGGTGGGGTCCGCGGTGGGGGTTCGGTTCTCAGGCCCGCGTGGTCGGGTCCGCGGTGGGGGTGGCCTCAGTGCTCGGGGCTGCGGCGCCGTCGCTCTGGTCTGTCGGGCGTGGGTTCTTGGAGCGCCGCTTTGACGCCCCTTCGCATCCGAGCCCACCCCCACCGCTCAGCCCGTCAGCCCACCATTGCCTGGTGCGAGCCCATTGCCTGGTGCTCGCCCGGGCAGGCGGTCTCGGTAGGTCGAACAGGCGATCATGGCTCGTCCGACGCTCCGGACGTGCCATGATCGCCTGCTCGGTGTGGCGTCGCAACGACTCGGCGCGGCATCGCCACGACAAAGGCGGGGGCCGCGACCAGCGGCGGCGCGGCACGCGGGGGGCTGCGGCAGGGCGGCGGCCCGGCAACGACCGGGTGCGACCGTGAAGACGTGCTCACGAATCGACACCGCGGGCAGTCGCCCGAGGTGCGCGGAGACCAGGGCGAGTCGAAGCAGGTCGGGGTGGGTGGTGGTGCCGCGTCGTGGCGGGCCTGGCGGGAGCCGCGAGGAACGAGCGGCGGATGGTAGACGC
>NZ_JAMXMH010000007.1:0-273512 GCF_025818875.1 Cellulosimicrobium sp. SH8
ACCACAGGCTCCACAGCGCGATCGGCAACCAGCCGCCGGTCAGCCGGCTGACCAACCTCCCTGGACATCACACCTAGAGCGCTCGCACGAGCGCGCCCGTCAGCGCGACGGGTGTGACCTCCAGGCGGTCGAGCCGCCAGCCGTCCTCGGTGCGTCGCGCGCCGTAGCGGTGGACCGCGGCCGCGATCGACTCGGTCGCGTCGTCGACGACGAACACGGCGAGGTCGTGCGCGCGCACCGTCGCAGAGTCGCCGTCGATCTCGACGACGAGGTTTCCCTTGTGGTGCAGGGTGCGGGCGTAGCCGTCGTGGCCGCGTCGCACGAGCGCGACGAGCGCGTCGAGGCCCCGTGACTCGCCGCGCAGCGAGCTGACGACGACGTCGTCGGTGAAGAGCCGGTCGGTCTCGTCGTACCGGCGCTCGTCGATCCACAGGCTGTGGCGGGCGACGAGGTCGGCCAGCTCGGCCCGGTCGGCGAGCTCGCGAACGAGCGTCTCGGTCGTGGTCATGTCTCCTCCTCATATCGTAAGAGCGACTAACGTTCGCCCCTCTCACGAAACCTAGATCGTTAGAGCGACTAACGCAAGGGTAGGATCAGGTCGTGGACACCGAGGACGACCTCCGCTTCGACCGCGGCGACGAGACGCCGGCGCGGCTCACGGGACAGCTCTCCCGCCTCGTCGGCATGACCGCGGCCCAGACCCGTCGCGTCGCCGGAGACGCCCTGCGGGCCGTCGGCGCGCACAAGGACCACTTCGTCGTGCTCGCCGCCCTCGCCGAGCTCGGCCCCGCGAGCCAGTCGGCCCTGTCGGACCGCACGAGGGTCTACCGCAGCGACCTCGTCGCCGTCCTCAACGAGCTCGGCGCCGGAGGCTGGGTCGAGCGGACCCCTGACCCGGCGGACAAGCGCCGCAACGTCGTGTCGATCACGCCCGCAGGAGAGCGCCGCCTCGACGAGCTGGACGCGATCCTCGCGGGGGTCAACGACCGGGTCATGGCGCCGCTCTCCCCGGCCGAACGGGCGCAGCTCTTCGACCTCCTCGGACGCGTCAACGCGCACCTCGCCGCCGGGGCCGACCGCCCCTGAGAGGGCTCAGCCGAGCACGCGCTCGCGGGCGTGGCCGAACGTGAGCGACGGGAGCGTCTCGAGCTCACCGTGCGCCGCGACGTAGTCCTTGAGGTCGCCCCGGAAGACGACGCGGCCCGGCAGGTCGAGCAGCGTCTGCGGCCGCACCTGCCACCGCTCGACGCCGAGGTCGCACACCCCGGCGCCGTGCAGCACGTGGTAGACGAACTCGGAGCAGAAGAACCGGTCCTCCGCCTCGTGGCCGCGCCCGAAGCGGGCCCCGACGAGCCCGCGCACGTTGTAGGAGAACGCGTGCGAGTCCAGCAGGAACTCGGTGATCCGCACCCGGATCGCCTCGTGCTGCTCCGGCGTCACGGGGACCGCGAGCACGACCCCGGGCACGACGTCCATGCCGCGGTACAGGCCGTCGTCGAACCGCTCGCGTCGGAAGCACCCGACGAACGGGTTCCCGGCCCGACGTCGCCCGAAGCTGAACATGAGGTCGAGCCCCGGGTCGAGAGCCAGGGCCGAGTGCGTGAACTCGTCGCGGGTCGCCAGCGCGATGGTCCGGGACAGGACCGTACGGCTGCGGGACAGGACGACGTAGACGTTCACGCGAGTGACCATACGATGCCCGAGCCCGCAAGTGGAACGGCCCGCGGGGGTATTTTGTCCGGTCAGCCCGCCGCGAGCGCTCCGACGACCTGCTCGGCGAGCTGCGGAGGGAACTGCGCGGCGGCGTCGCGCACGTCGAACCCGAGGTCCTCGGCGAGCGCGAACGCCCGGCCGGCGCGGACAGGGTCGGGCAGCGACCCGTCCCCCGTGAGCATCATGACGCCCGCCGTGAACGCCGCGCGGCCGTTGCCCCGGTCGCCCGCGGCGAGGTAGAGCTCCAGGGCCCGCGCGGAGTCCCGGGGACGACCGCGACCCGTCGCGTGCTCCGCCGCCAGGTTGTAGAGCGCGCGGGGGTGGCCGGCGTCGGCGGCCTGCTCGAGGAAGGCGCGCGAGCGTGCCTCGTCCACCGGCGCGCCCTGGCCCGTCGCGGTGAGGACGGACAGCTCGAACAGCGCGTCGGCGTTCCCGCGGCGCGCCGCCTCCTCGTGGTCGGCGACGGCCGCCGTGGCGTCCTGCGCGAACCCGTAGCCGTTGTAGCGCATCCACCCGCGCAGCACGTGCGCCCCGCCGTCGGGGTCGTCCTCGGCGAGCCGGTCGACCCGCTCGGCCGCCTCCACGGCGAGCGGCAGGCGGCGGAAGTACGCCTCGCGCACCCACGACGTCGCCGCCTCGCGCGACACCGCGTCCGCCCCGCCCGCGTCGGCCCTGCGGTACGTGTCGACGAGCACCTGCTCCGCGTCGCCCGGCAGCAGGCCGATCACGTGCTCGTTGCGGACGAACGCGTCGCGCAGCCCGTGCGCCGCGGCCAGGGCCCGCTCCCGGCTCACGGCGCGGTCGTCGAGCACGTCGCGCGCCGCCTCGTAGGCGACGCTGCCGCGCGGGCGCGGCGTGCCCGACGTCGGCGCCCCCTCCGCGGTCGCGCTCGCCGACGCGTCACCCGCCTCCGCCGCCTTCGCCGCGTCGCGCGCGTCGGCGTCCCAGACGAGCTCGCCGTCCGGGTTCCAGATCTGGTTCGTCCGGTTCTTCGCCCACACCGCCCGGAAGCCCTCGGGGAGCGAGAGGTAGCGCACGAGGTGCGGCGCCCGGCGGTACAGCTCGTGCGCGGGCACGGGGAGGAGCCCGCCGCGGGGCTGCGCGGCGATCGACTTCACGACCCACCCCGACGCGCCGTCGCCCACCGGTCCGGTGCGCTCGACGTACATCTCCGGGGCGTCGTACACGTCGTTGTAGACCAGCACGGTCTCCGTGAAGCGCGTGCTCTTCGAGCCGACCTTGCAGAAGGCGACCATCTCGCGCTGCTGCCGGTAGGTGTCGAGCATCGGGTCGACGTCCCACGTGAGCGTCGAGATCCCGTCCTTCGTGAGGTCCGTGACGGCGACGCGCAGGTCGTCGCCCGACGCCGAGAGGACGACCCACCAGAAGCCGTGCCAGACCTGGTAGCCCGTCACGACCTTCTCCGCGGGGAGCGTCGCGACCCAGTCCAGGAACGACTGCGCCGTCGGGGCGAGGAACGGCGTCGTCTGCGTCCACACGCGGCGACCCGTGGCCGACCGGACGTCGAGCACGACCTGCGCGGGCACCGTCGTCGGCGTCCCGTCCGCCCACCAGCGCACGGCGTCCGCCGCGGGCGGCGGCCACGCGGTGCGACCGTTGGCGACCGGGTCCAGCGCGAGCACGTCGTCCCCGTCGAAGTACGCGACGTACCAGTGGCCCGGCCCGTGCGCGCGGTCCACGCCGACGACGACGAAGGCGCCCTTGCCGCGGGCGCGCAGCCGGTCCGCGATCTCGTCCGGCGTCGTCTGCTCGAACGCGCCGCCGACGAGCTCCGCGAGCTCCGCCTCGCTCGGGCCGGTGGGCGTCGCGGGCTGCGCCGGGTCGCCGCGCAGGATCCCGACCATCGAGGCCACGGCCGACGCCGCGTGGTTCACCGGCAGGGTCGCGGCGTTCGCGTCGTTGCGGTGGCCCGCGTGGAACGCCTCCACCAGCTGGGCCTGCGTGAAGCACGACTCGCGTACGTACGCCGACCCGTCGAAGCCGACGATCGCCTGCGCCCCGCCGCGGCCCGGGGTCCACACGTGGAAGCCACCCGGGACGACCTTGTTGTGGCGCGCGACCGTCGCGACGTCGATGCCGAGGAGGGTCGCGGCGCGGTCGGCGAGGTGCGGGAACCCTTCGGTCCAGTGCTGGTTCTGCGGGCTCTGCGGGTTCGCGTCGGTCACGGGGAGAGGCTATGCGGCACCCCCGACGCGCCGCACCGACCTGGCATGGGGACCGGTCCCCATCGTGCGACCGGTCAGGTGCCCGCCCGGCGCAGGACCGCCTCCGCGTGGCGCAGCACAGGGCCGTCGACCATCCGGCCGTCGTGCGTGAAGACCGCGTCCCGTCCGCCGGGGTTCGCGGCCGCCGCGTCGAGCAGGGCGCGTGCCGCCTCCACCTGGTCCGGCGTCGGGGCGTAGGCCGCGCGGATCACGGGGACGTGGCTCGGGTGGATGCACGCGGTCGCCGCGAACCCCGACGCGGCGGCGTCGTCCGCCTCGGCCCGCAGCCCGTCGAGGTCGCCCACGTCGACGTGCACCGCGTCGACCGCGGCCTTGCCCGCGGCGCCGGCAGCGAGGAGCACCGCGGACCGCGCGTGCCGCGCGACGTCGCGGTACGACCCGTCCGGGCGTCGGCTCGACGTCCCGCCGAGCGACGCGACGAGGTCCTCCGCACCCCACATCAGCGCGACGACCTCGGGCCGCCGGGCGAGCTCCGGCGCCGCGACGACGCCCGCCGCCGTCTCGCACAGCGCGAGGACCCGGACGCCCGGGAGGGTGGTCGCGAGCGCGCCGAGCGACCCCAGCAGCTCCGGCCCGGCCTTGGCGACCATGACCGTCCGTAGCCGCGTGTCCACGAGCGCCGCGACGTCGAGCGCGTGCTCCGGCGTCCCGACGGCGTTGACCCGCACGACCGTCCGCGCCGGGTCGAGCGTCGCGGACGCCTCGACGACCGCCCGCCGGGCGGCAGCCTTCGCCGGCGCGGCGACGGCGTCCTCGAGGTCGAGGATCACCGCGTCGGCGCGGTCGGCGGCCTTGCCGAACCGGTCGGGCCGGTCGCCGGGGCAGAACAGCAGCGCCGGCCCGAGCCGGAACCTGAGCGACCCCGCGTCGTCGGTCACGGCGCGGTCCGCGCCGACGGCGTCGCTCACCACGCGCTCTCCTCGTCGCCGCGCTCCAGGACGGGGTCGTGGGGCCCGCTCTCGCCGCCGAGCCCTGGATCCCTCCCCACGCGGGCGCCGGGCTGGGGAGCGATCCCGGGTTCGGCAGGTCCGGGGTGCCCGGCCACGGGTGCGGCGGACGCCCCCGGCGACCCGGCGCCGTCGGGCACCGCCGCCGACGCCGCCTCGTGGGCGGCGCGGGTCCAGAAGAGCGCGGTGCGGACGGCGCGCGCGACGAGGACGCCGTCCTGGTTGAGTCCGCGGTGCTCCAGCGTGACGACGCCCTGCCCCGGGCGGGACGCCGACAGCCGCTTCTCGACGACCTCCGTCTCCGCGTAGAGCGTGTCGCCGTGGAACAGCGGCTTCGGGAACTCGACCTCGCGAAAGCCGAGGTTCGCGACGATCGTGCCCTGCGTGACCTGCCCGACCGACAGCCCCACGAGCGTGGACAGCGTCATCATCGAGTTGACGAGGCGCTGCCCGAACGGCTGCGTCGCGGCCCACGCGGCGTCGAGGTGCAGCGCCTGGTGGTTCATCGTGAGCGTGGAGAAGACGACGTCGTCCGCCTCCGTGAGCGTGCGGCCGGGCCGGTGGCGGTACACCACGCCCGTCTCGAGCTCGTCGTAGTACAGACCCCGCTGGACCACCTCGCGCATACTGCTCCTCCCTCGTCCTGGACCACCCGCCTGCTGCCGTCCGCCGAGAACGACGTCCCCCGCCGTCGACCACGACGTTGCTGTCGGTATGGCTGCCCAGAACGACAGCAACGTCGTGTTCGGCAGCGCCGGTCTACCCCGACAGGCCCAGGCTCCTCGCGATGATCATCAGCTGCACCTCGGTGGTGCCCTCGCCGACCTCGAGCACCTTGGCGTCGCGGTAGTGCCGGGCGACCGGGTTCTCGTTGAGGAAGCCGTAGCCGCCGAAGATCTGCGACGCGTCGCGCGCGTTCGCCATCGCCGCCTCGCCGCCGACGAGCTTCGCGACCGACGCCTCCGCCTTGAACGGCTTGCCCGCGACGAGCTTGTGGGCGGCGTCGAGCCACGCGAGCCGGGCCGTGTGGACACGGGCCTGCATGCGCGCGAGCGTGAACGCGACGTGCTGGTTCTCGCCGATCGACCGCCCGAAGACGACCCGTTCCTTCGCGTACCGCAGCGCCTCCTCGAGACAGCCCTGCGCGGCACCGGTCGCCAGCGCGGCGAACGCGATGCGGCCCTCGTCGAGCGCGCGCAGGAAGTTCGCGTACCCCCGGCCACGCTCGCCGAGCAGGTTGTCCCCCGGGACCCGGACGTCGGTGAGCGTGAGGGGGTGCGTGTCGGAGGTGTGCCACCCGACCTTGTCGTACGCCGGCCCGACCTCCAGCCCGGACGTCCCCGCCGGCACGACGATGCTCGACAGCTCCTTGCGCACCTCGCCGTCCTGGCTGACGTGCTCGCCCGTGACGGCCGTGATGGTCACGAGGCTCGTGATCGGCGTCCCCGAGTTGGTGATGAACTGCTTGGACCCGTCGATCACCCACTCGTCGCCGTCGAGCCGCGCGGTCGTGCGGGTACCGCCCGCGTCGGAGCCGGCGTCGGCCTCCGTGAGCCCGAACGCCGCGAGCGCCCGCCCGGCGAGGAGGTCGGGCAGCCAGCGCTCCTGCTGCTCGCGCGAGCCGTGCCGGAAGATCGGCACGATCCCCAGCCCGACGCCCGCCTCGAGCGTCACCGCGATGGACTGGTCGACGCGCGCGAGCGCCTCCACGGCGAGGCACAACGACACGTAGTCCTTGCCCTGGCCACCGATCTCGCGCGGGAACGGGAGCCCGAACAGCCCCAGCTCCCCCATCTGCTCGATGATCTCCATCGGCAGGCGGCGCTCCGTGTCGTACCGGTAGGCGGCGGGCGCGACGACGCTGTCCGCGAAGTCGCGCACCACCTGGCTGAGCTTCCGCTGCTCGTCGTCGAGCAGGACGTCGGCCTCGATCATGATGCTCCCTGGGTGTCGGGTTGCGGAACCGGGGCGGCGGGTTGTGCCGCGCCGGAGTCGTGGGGGTGGACGACGGCGACCACCTGGTCCCGGCGCACGAGGTCGCCGGGGCGCACGCGCACCGTCGCGACGCCGTCGTGCGGGGCGAGGAGCGGGTGCTCCATCTTCATGGCCTCGACCGTGACGAGGACGTCCCCGGCGGCGACCGGCTCGCCGTCCGCGACGGCCGTCACGACCGTGCCCGGCATGGCGGCCCGCACCTCGGGGTCCGTCGCCCCCGGCGCGTCCCCCCGGGCCCGACGCCGCTCGTCCCGCGCCCGCGCGGCGCGCTGCTCCCGGCTCGGCGCGGCCAGCGCGACGGTCCGCCCGTCGCGCCACAGCCACACCGTCGCGGGCTCGCCGTCGGCGGGCGGCACGTCGAGCGCGAGCCGCACCCGCTCCCGGACGCCGTCCACGGTGAGCCACCACGCGCCGTCGGCCCCGGCGTCGCGCTCGATCGACGCCCGCACCTCACGCGGTCGCCCGGCGCCGGGTCCCCACCCGCCGTCGGTGTCGCGCGCCGGCGGACACTGCACGACGGCGTCCCGCGCCGACCCGGAGACCCGCACCTCGTGCCCACCACCGGCGCCATCGACCAGCACGACCAACCGCGGAGCGGCGGCCGCGTTGAGCCGCCACCCGTCCCTGACCCGCCACGGATCGTCCTCGCCCGTCCCCGCCGCCCCGCCGAACCCGGGGTTGTCGCGCACATCGTCAGCGAACCTGTCGACAACCCCGGATTCGGCACGGCGCGTGGTTGTCGCGAACAGCGCTGCGGCCACGAGATCGGCCCACGCGACGCCGTCGGACAACGAGCCGACCTCCGGGGTGAGGACCCGAGGGGCGTGTGCTCCGTCGTGCTCGAGGGGCGAGCCAATCTCCGAGGCGAGGGGACGGCGGGTGTGCGCGCCGTCGTGCTCGGCGGGCGAGCCAACCTCCGAGGCGAGGGGACGGCGGGTGTGCGCGCCGTCGTGCTCGGCGGGCGAGCCGACCGCAGAGGTGAGGGGTCGGGGGGTGTGCGCGCCGTCGTGGCTGGGCCTGGCGGGAGCGCCCGAGGAACGAGGGCGCGGATGGTAGACGGCGCGCACACCCCCCGACCCCTCACCGGACCCGACCACAGACCCCGACGACGAACCAGAAGACACGAGCCGGTCGATCAGCCCGGTGTCGAGCCGTCCCGCCCGTACGTCACCGTCCGCCAGCAGAGACCGCAGGAACGCCGTGTTCGTCTCGACCCCCAGCACGACCGTCCGCGCGAGCAGCCCGTCGAGCCGGTCGACGGCCTCGTCGCGGGACTCGCCCCACGCGACGGCCTTCGCGAGCATCGGGTCGTAGTGACCCCCGACGACCGCGCCGGCGGAGATGCCGGAGTCGAGGCGCAGCGGCGAGGCGCCGGGCCCGGCGGGGACGCCGTCGTCGTCGTAGACCAGGACCGAGCCGGTCGCCGGGAGGAACCCGCGCTCGGGCGACTCGGCGTAGAGGCGCGCCTCGACGGCGTGGCCGCGCAGCACGACGTCGTCCTGGGCGACGCCGAGCGGCGCGCCCGCCGCGACGCGGAGCTGGAGCTCGACGAGGTCGAGGCTGGTGACCATCTCGGTCACGGGGTGCTCGACCTGCAGCCGCGTGTTCATCTCGATGAAGAAGAACGCGTCGGGCGACGCGGCGGGCACGAGGAACTCGACCGTCCCGGCGCCGACGTACCCGACGGACCGAGCGACCTCGCACGCCGCCGCGCCCATGCGGGCGCGCTGCGCGGGGGTGAGGAGCGGCGAGGGCGCCTCCTCGACGACCTTCTGGTGGCGCCGCTGGAGCGAGCACTCGCGCTCGCCGAGGTGGACCACGGTCCCGTGCGCGTCGGCGAGCACCTGCACCTCGATGTGGCGCGGTGCCTCGACGAGCCGTTCGAGCAGCAACGTGTCGTCGCCGAACGACGACGCGGCGACGCGACGCGCGGACGCGAGCGCACCCGGCAGGCCCTCGGCCGTCCGCACGACGACCATGCCCTTGCCGCCGCCCCCGGCGGACGGCTTGACGAGCAGCGGGAACCCGACGTCGCGCGCGGTGGCCAGCAGGTCGTCGTCGGACATCCCGGGCTCGCCCGCGCCGGGCACGACCGGCACGCCCCGGGCGCCGACGATGCGCTTGGCGGCGAGCTTGTCCGCCATCGCCTCGAGCGCGTCGACGCCGGGCCCGACGAACGCGATGCCCGCGCGCTCGCACGCGCGGGCGAGCGCAGGGTTCTCGGACAGGAAGCCGTAGCCGGGGTGGACCGCCTCGGCGCCGGTCGCGACGGCCGCGGCGACGACGGCGTCGACGTCGAGGTAGCTCTGCGTGGCGGGCGCGGGACCGATCCGGACGGCGACGTCGGCCTCGCGCACGTGGCGAGCGTCGGCGTCAGCGTCGGAAAAGACGGCGACCGAGCGCACACCGAGGCGCCGGAGCGTGCCGATCACGCGGCACGCGATCTCGCCACGGTTGGCGACGAGGACCGTGCGGAACCCGGGATCGCCGCCGGGTAGGGCAGTCGGCCGGTCCGCCGGGCGCTCGGACGGCCGGTCCGCCGGCCGGGCCGTCGCCTCGTGGGGGGTGTCGGAGGTCATCGGCTCACATCCGGAAGAGGCCGAACCGGTCACCGGTCCAGGTTTCGGCGAGGGGCGTGCGCGCACACACGCCGAGGGCGAGGCCGAGCACGCGGCGCGTGTCGGCGGGGTCGATCACGCCGTCGTCCCACAGGCGCGCGGTCGCGTAGTAGGGGCTGCCGTGCTCGTCGTAGTCGGCGCGGATGCCGGCGGAGAACGCGGCCTCCTCGTCGGGGTCCCACGTCTCGCCGCGTGCGGCGAGCTGGTCGCGCTTGACGGTCGACAGCACGGACGCGGCCTGCGGACCGCCCATGACGGAGATGCGGCTCGCGGGCCACGACCACAGGAACCGCGGCGAGTACGCGCGCCCGCACATCGAGTAGTTGCCGGCGCCGAACGACCCGCCGACGATCACGGTGAGCTTCGGGACGCGCGTCGTCGCGACGGCCGTGACCATCTTGGCGCCGTCCTTGGCGATGCCACCTGCCTCGGCGTCGGTGCCGACCATGAACCCGGAGATGTTCTGCAGGAACAGCAGGGGGATGCCGCGCTGGTCGCACAGCTCGATGAGGTGCGCCCCCTTGAGCGCCGACGCCCCGAAGAGCACGCCCTGGTTCGCGAGGATGCCCACCGGGTGGCCGTGGACGCGCGCGAACCCGGTGACGAGCGTGTCGCCGTACTCGCGCTTGAACTCGTCGAACCGGCTGCCGTCGACGAGTCGCGCGATGATCTCGCGCGGGTCGTACGGTGCTTGTACATCGGTCGGGACGGCACTGTACAGACCTTCGCCGGACCGGCTCGTCGTCCCCGGTCCGGACGCGCGGGCGTCATCGTGGCCGACGGCGGGGGGCAGGCTCGCTGCGACGTTCCACGCAGGTGCGGGGTCGGGCGGGAGCGTCGCGACGATGCGGCGCACGGTGTCGAGCGCGTCCTCGTCGTCGTCGGCGAGGTGGTCGACGACGCCGCTCCGGCGCGCGTGCAGCTCGCCGCCGCCGAGCTCCTCGGCCGTGACGACCTCGCCGATGGCCGCCTTCACGAGCGGCGGCCCGCCGAGGAAGATCGTGCCCTGGTCGCGCACGATCACCGTCTCGTCGCTCATGGCCGGCACGTACGCACCGCCCGCCGTGCACGACCCGAGGACCGCGGAGATCTGCGGGATCCCCGCCGCCGAGAGCCGGGCCTGGTGGTAGAAGATCCGGCCGAAGTGGTCGCGGTCCGGGAACACCTCGGCCTGCCGGGGCAGGAACGCGCCGCCCGAGTCGACGAGGTAGACGCACGGCAGCCGGTTCTCGAGCGCGATCTCCTGCGCCCGCAGGTGCTTCTTCACCGTGAGCGGGTGGTACGTCCCGCCCTTCACGGTCGCGTCGTTGCACACGACCATGACCTGCCGCCCGCTCACCACACCGATCCCGGCGACGACCCCGGCAGCCGGCCACGCGCCGTCGTCCACGCCGTACCCGGCGAGCGGCGCGATCTCGAGGAACGGGCTGCCCTCGTCGAGCAGCCGGTCGACGCGGTCGCGCGGCAGCAGCTTGCCGCGCGCGACGTGCCGGTCGCGCGCCGACGCCGGTCCCCCGCGCGCGACGTCCGCCGTGCGCTCCCGCAGCTCGCCGGAGAGCGCCCGCTGCGCGGCGTCGTTCGCCCGGGCCGCATCCGACCCGGGCTCGACGGCGCTCGTCAGGACCGTCATCCGGTCACCCCTCCCTGCCGAACCCGGGATCGCTCCCCAGCGGAGGCTGATCCTGGGGAGGAATCCAGGGCTCGGCCGGGCGCGGTCCCGCCCGTGGGCACCGGACCGCTCGCCAGGAGGGCGAGGGCCGGGTCCTCGAGCAGCGCGCCGAGGTCGGCGAGGAAGCGCGCGCCCTGCTCGCCGTCGACCACGCGGTGGTCGAACGACAGGCTCAGGGTGACGACGTCGCGCAGCGCGACCTCGCCGTCGTGCTCCCACGGCCGACGCCGCACCGCGCCCAGGCCGAGGATCGCCGCCTCGCCGGGCACGAGGATGGGCGTCCCCGCGTCGACGCCGAACACGCCGACGTTGGTGATCGAGATCGTCCCGCCGGTGAGTCGCTCGGGCGTCGTGCGACCCTCGCGCGCCGTGACCGTGAGGTCGGTGAGCGCGGCGGCGAGGTCGGGCAGGTCGAGGTCCTGCGCGTCGGGGACGTGCGGCACGACCAGCCCCCGGTCCGTCGCGACCGCGATGCCCAGGTGCACGCGGCGGTGCCGCACGATCTCCGCGGTGCCGTCCGGGAGGTCGTGCCACGCGCTGTTGAGCGCGGGGTGGCGGGGCAGCGCGAGGCACAGCGCGCGGGCCGCGAGCGCCAGCACGGTGATCCGCGCGCCGCGCGCGAGGCGATGGGTCCGCAGGCGTTCCAGGAGCTCGACGCTGCGCGTCACGTCGACCGTGAGGAACACCGTCGCGTGCGGTGCGGTGAACGCGCTCGCCACCATCGCCGCCGCGGTGTGCTTGCGTACCCCCCGCACCGGCACGACCTCGGGCTCGAGCCCGGCCCTCGCGTCGGCACCGACGGCCCCCGAGAGGGGAGACGTGGCCCCTCGGCCAGCACCTCCCGGGGCCGTTTCTCCGCTCTCGCCCGTCGGCGCCGTCGGGGTGACGGGCGTCGCGGCCCGCGCTGTCGACGCGGCGAGCGTCGCGGTCCGCGCGGTCGGGGCGGCGAGCGTGCCGTGCACGTCGCGCGGCTGCCGCGCGACGTCGCGGTGGCAGCTCACCGCCGCGAGGACGTCGTCGCGCGTGATGAGGCCGTCCCGCCCCGTCCCCGCGACCCGGTCGATGCGCACGCCGAGCTTCTTCGCGAGCGCCCTGACGGGCGGCGTCGACCGCGGCCGCTCGCCGGCCCGGCCGCGCGCCCCGCCGTCGTCCCCTCGCGCGCCGAGCCCGGGATCCGTCCCCAGGATCGGGACCGCCTGAGGAGCGACCCCGGGTTCGGCCGGCTCGGGCTCGCGTCCGGCAGCAGCCACAGGGGCCCGACGGCGGCGCGTGGGCCTGCCCGCACGCTCCGGCGCGGCCCCGTACCCGACGAGGTTCGGCTCTGGCCCGTCGTCGTCCCCCGGCTCGCCGAGTCCGGGGTCTCTCCTCACGGGAGCAGCCGTCTGAGGAGCGACCCCGGGTTCGGCAGCCTGGGGTGTCGCGGGAGGGGCACTGTCCCGGGTCGGGGCGGCAGGGGTGCCGTCGTCGATCTCGAACGTCACCAAGGGGGCGCCGACCATGACGGTCTGCCCCTCCTCCGCGTGCAGGGACGCGACCACGCCGGCGTACGGGGACGGGAGGTCGACGAGTGCCTTGGCCGTCTCGACCTCGGCGATGACCTGGTTGAGCTCGACGTGGTCGCCCGCGTGGACGTGCCAGCTGACGATGTCGGACTCGGTGAGGCCCTCCCCGAGGTCGGGGAGGCGGAACTCGCGCATCGTCATCATCGGGCCACCGCCTCGACGGTGCGGGTCGCGCCGCGCGACGCGGGAGCCCCGACCGGCGCCGCGGCGTCGGGCACGGACGACGGCACGAACGGCTCGACCCGACCCAGGACGCGGTCGACGCCGTCGAGGATGCGGTCGAGGTCGGGCAGGTAGTGGCCCTCGAGCTTGGCGGGCGGGTACGGCATGCCGTGGCCGGTCACGCGGACGGGCGCGGCCTCGAGGTACTCGAAGCAGCGGTCGGTCACGGTCGCGGCGATCTCCGCGCCGAGCCCGGCCTGCCGCGGCGCCTCGTGCGTCACGACGACCCGCCCGGTCTTCCGGACCGACGCCGCGACGGTGTCGTGGTCGATCGGCGAGAGCGAGCGCAGGTCGATCACCTCGACCGACACGCCGTCGTCGGACGCGGCGACGGCGGCGTCGAGCGCGGTCCCGACGAGGCCGCCCCACGTGACGAGCGTGACGTCGTGGCCCTCCCGCACGACGCGCGCCCGGTCCATGGGCAGCGGGTCGACCGGGTCGAGGTCGACCTCGCCCTTGAGGTGGTAGCGCCGCTTGGGCTCGAAGAAGATCACCGGGTCGTCGCACGCGACGGCCTGGCGCAGCACGGTGTACGCGTCCTGCGGGTTCGCGACCGACACCACCCGCAGCCCCGCGACGTGCGCGAACAGCGCCTCGGGCGACTCGGAGTGGTGCTCGGCCGCGCCGATGCCGCCGCCGACGGGGATGCGGATCGTGATCGGCAGGCGCACGTTCCCGCCGGTGCGGGCGTGCATCTTGGCGAGCTGCGACAGGATCTGGTCGAACGCGACGAACACGAAGCCGTCGAACTGGATCTCGCACACCGGCCGGTAGCCGCGGTACGCGAGCCCGACGGCCGTCCCGATGATCCCGGACTCCGCGAGCGGCGTGTCGAGCACGCGCCGCGGCCCGAACTCTGCCTGGAGCCCGTCGGTCACGCGGTAGACGCCGCCGAGCCGGCCGACGTCCTCGCCCATGACGACCACGCGGTCGTCGTCCGTCATCGCGCGGCGCAGCCCCGCGCCGAGCGCCTTCGCCACGGTGAGGGTGCTCATCGCGCCACCCCCGTCGCGGTCGCCCCCGTGCCCGACGCCGCCCGGTCGCCCGCGGCGCCCGGCCCACCCGCGCCGTCGTCCCCGGCCGAGCCGTCGTCGTCCCCGAAGGACGCGAGGTAGTGGGCGTACTCCGCGCGCTCGCGCTCCAGCGCGTGGTGCGGCTCGGCGTAGACGTGGTCGAAGAGGGACAGCGGCGGCGGGTCGGTGAGCGCGACGCACCCGGCGCGCAGCTCGGCCGCCGCGGCGTCGGCGACGCCCTGCACCCGGGCCGCCCCCGCGTCGTCGAGCACGCCGACGGACCGCAGGTACGCCTCGAACCGCGCGAGCGGGTCGCGCCCGGTCCACTTCTCGACCTCGGCCGCGTCGCGGTACCGCTTCGGGTCGTCGGCGGTGGTGTGCGGGCCCATGCGGTAGGTGACGGCCTCGATCAGCGTCGGGCCGCCGTCGTGGCGGGCCCGGTCGAGCGCGGCACGCGTCACGGCGAGCACGGCGAGCACGTCGTTGCCGTCCACGCGCACGCCCGGCATGCCGAACCCGCGCGCGCGGTCGGCGAGCGGGACGCGCGACTGGAGCGCGACCGGCTCGGAGATCGCCCACTGGTTGTTCTGGCAGAAGAAGACGACCGGCGAGCGGTACGTGGACGCGAAGACGAACGCCTCGTTCACGTCGCCCTGGCTCATCGCGCCGTCGCCGAGGTACGCGACCCCCACGGGGAGCCCGGCGGACGCGTCGACACGGCCGGCGTCGACGTCGTTCTGGACGCCCATCGCCCAGCCCGTCGCGTGGAGCGTCTGCGCGCCGATGATGACCTGCGGCGACGCCATCCCGATCGCGTACGGGTCCCAGCCGGAGACCGCGACGCCGCGCCACACGCGCACGAGGTCGACGAGCTCGGCGCCGCGCACGCGCGCGACGGCGTGCTCGCGGTAGGAGGAGAAGACGAAGTCGTCGTCGCGCAGCGCGCGCGCCGAGCCGACCTGGGCCGCCTCCTGACCGAGCAGCGGGGGCCACAGCGCGAGCTCGCCCTGCCTCTGGAGGGCCGTCGCCTCCGCGTCGATGCGCCGCGCGACGACCATGTCCTCGTAGAGCCGCAGGAGCGTCGTCCGGGCGGCCTCGCGCGCGTCGTCGTCGGGTGCCGCGGGGTCGAGGTCGGCGAGCCACCGGTCGAGCTCGGGGTCCGGGAGGCGCGTGCCGTCCTCGGTCAGCAGGCGCAGGGTCGGGGTCGTGCCCGACGGCGTGTCCCCGACGTCCCGGGGAGCGTCACCGGTGCGGGGCGGGCTGCCCGGAGCACCCGCGCGCCGGGCGGCGGGCGTGTCCGGGCGCACGTCGTGCGCCATGGTCTTCCGGTCTGCTCGTGCGTCGCGCGGGGTTGCCGCCCGGTGACCGTTCTGCGCCTTCGGCGGGGTCGCCGCCGTCGGTCCGGTCCGCACCGCAGGTTCGCTGGGCATCGTCGCCACCTCACCTCGGGGAGCCGGTCCTCTCCGTCGAGGACCGAGGTAGGGCGAACGTAACCCCTGGCGCGCACATGGCTCCACCGACCTCCGACACGCTGCGCAGTGTGACCGCCGTCACTCGGCTAGGGTGAGCAGCATGCACAGCGCCGACGCTGTCGACCTCGACCTCCTGCTCGCCCTCGCCGACGACCCGCGGGCGACGATCGTCGCGCTCGCCGACCGCCTGCGGATCTCCCGCAACACCGTCGCCGCGCGCCTCGCGCGGCTGGAGGCCGAGGGCGCGTTCCTCGCGCTCGACCGGCGGATCGACCCGCACGTGCTCGGGCACCCGCTCACGGCGTTCGTCGAGGTCCAGGTGCGGCAGAAGGAGCTCGCCCGGATCGTCGACGACGTCGCGCGCATCCCCGAGGTCGTGCAGGCGTTCGGGCGCAGCGGGACGGCCGACCTGCGCGTCACCGTCGCGTGCCGCGACACCGACCACCTGTTCCGCATCGACGCGGCGATCCTCGCGATCGACGGCGTCGAGCGCACGGAGACCTCGCTCTCGATGGGCGAGCTCATCCCCTACCGCCTGCACCCGCTCATCGAGCAGCAGCGCCGCCGTGCCTGACGCGGCGTCCCGCGTCGAGGGACGCCTCGGTTCGCCGCGGGGCACGACCGCCGCCCCGCTGTCGAGCGCACGACGACAGCCAGACCGTGCGGACCCCGGGCGTGGGCGGGGTCAGCGCAGGTCGCGCACGTAGGCTGCGGCGCCGTCGTACGCGGCGATCCGGCGCTCGTAGTACGTCGCGATGATGAGCAGCAGTCCGCCCGCCGCGGCGAGCGTGAGCATCCACGGCCCCGCCGAGATCCGCGTGCCGAGCTGGGACACGAACACGACGAGGATCTCGACCGGCAGCACCGCGACGCCCAGCAGGAACGGCGCCGCGAGGTGCGTGCGCGTCCCGACGAGCACCGCGGCCAGCGCGAGCACGATGACCAGGACCGCGCGCCACGTGCGCGCGTCGGTGTACGTCGCGAGGACCGACGGGCCGAGCAGCGCGAGGAGGCCCGGGGCGAGCGTCCGCCACGACCCGGCGAACCCGACGGGCCACCCGGCGAGGGTCCGCGTCGTGCGCACCGGAGCTCCGCCGGGGGCCGGGTCGGTGTGGCTGCTCCCCGGGCTGCCCGGAGCGGTCACGGCACCGGGGTCGCCGCCCGCCGTGCCGCGCACCGCCGTCGTGCCGGCCGCGAGCGCGAGGTACCCCGCGACGAGCAGCCCGGCGCCGAGCGGGAGCGAGAAGACCTCGACGCGGAGCTCGCGCGGCCACCACGCGCCGATCGCGGCGACGAGCGCGAGCGACCACGTGAACCAGGCGGGCGGGAGGTCGAGCCGGCCGCGGACCGCGCGCCGCACCCCGACCACGAGGAGCGCGAGCAGGGCCACCTCGACGAGCCAGACCGTCGCGATGACGCCCCACACCGGCCGGACGTTCGCGACGGTCCCCACCACCACGAGGGTTGCGGCGGGCGCCATGGCCCAGCGCCGCGCGACGGCGGCACCCCGGCCCCGGTCCCGTGGGGCCACCCGGGCGGCGACGAGGCCCGCCCCGAGCGCGACCCCGCCAGCGGCGAGCGCCCAGGCGAACCCGAGCACGAACACCGCGCCGCCGCCCGGCGCGTGCGCGACGTGGAGCGACTCGACGGTCCCGCCGGTCGCCGCCAGCACCCCCGCGCCGGCGAGCCGCAGGGCCGCGGCGCGTCGCCACCCGCCCTCGCCCTCGCCCGCGCCGGTCCCGCGGCCCAGCAGCACCGCGGCGAGGACGCACCCGGCCCCGGCCACGACGAGGAGCGGGGCCCGGACGTCGCCCGCGCCCGGTGCCGCGCCCAGGGCGAGCACGGACGGCACGACGAGCAGCACCAGGCCCGCGCTCGCGAGCTCCCACCAGCGGCGCGACCGCCGGGCGAGCAGCGCCCCCGTCACGAGGGCCGCGAGCGCCGGCGGCGCGGTGTACGCCTCGACGAGGCCGACGTCCGCGGCGGCGAGCGCGGTCCACAGCGCGGCGGTACCCAGGGCGGCGGCGAGCCACCACTCCGAGCGCCGGTCCCGGTCGCGCGCGGCGAGCCCCGCGCCCACGGCGAGCAGGAGCAGCACCGCGACCGCGACCGTCGGCCCGGCGGCGGGGCGCCCGAACGCGAGCCCCACGGCGATCACCCCCGTGAGCGCGGCGCTCGCCTCGACGGCGACGCGCCCGGCGGTCAGGTGGATCCGGGCGGTGACCGGGCGGGCCGCGGCGAGCGCCGTCGCGACGAGCAGCGCGACGACCGGCAGCACGACGGGCGACCCGCTGCCCGGCAGGACGAGGGCGCCCGCGCTGACGACGGCGACGGCGGCCGTCGGCAGGACGAGCGCCGCCGCGAGCACGCGCAGCGCGGTGACCGACCCGGGCCGCCGCGAGCCGACGAGCACGACCTCGAGCGCGAGCATCGCGACGCACGCGGCGACGGACCACCAGCTGCGCTCGTCGACGACCGTGAGGACGCCGAGGCCGAAGGGCACCGCGGTCACGCCGAGCACGGCCCACCACGACTCCCGGTCGACGCGCGGGACGAGCGTCACGGCGAGCGCGGCGAGCGAGGCGACGCCGGAGACCGCGCACAGGACCGCGACCGTCCCGGCGCCGCTCCACGCGAGCGTCACGCCGAGCACGAGCAGCGCGTAGCCGTAGGCGGTGCCGACGAGCGGGGCGTGCAGACCGCGCGGCACGACCGCCCGGGCCGCGAGCAGGAGCGCGCCGACGACGACCGCCCCGGCCGTCGCGGTCGGGCGCGTGACCCACGACCCGGCCACGAGGAGCAGGACGGTGACGATCGTGCCGGCGACGGCGGCCGCGTACCAGACGCGCGCCTCGGCCCGTCCGACGGGGACGACGCCGCGCCGGACCGCCGTGCGCGGGTCCGGGAGCCGCCGGACGGCCGGGCGCACGGCACGACCGAACCCGCGCCGGACCGCCCGGACGAGCGCGCCGGGCGCGGCGCCGCCCCCAGGCGCAGCGGCGCCCCCGGGCGCACCGGTCGCGGCGGGCCGGGCGGTCACGACGACGAGCAGGGCCGCGAGCAGCGCGAGCAGCAGGAGCGAGGTGACGCCCGCGAGGCGGGGGTCCAGCACGAGCGCGACGACGAGCGCGAGCAGCACCCACGGCCCGAGCGCACGCCCGGTCCGCACGACCGGGGCGGCGCCGAGCCGCCGCGCCCCGGCCAGGTGCGGGAAGGGCACGGGGGACGGCGTGCGCAGCGGGAGCCGGGCGGCGACGAGCAGGACGACGAGTGCGGACAGCAGGCCGACGAGCGTCCCGTCGAGCAGCGCGGCGCCGGCCGTGCCGCCCCGGACGCCCTCGCCCCACAGGCCGGAGGAGAAGACGCCGACGCCGAGCGGCGTGTCGTCCAGGGCCGCGGCGGTCCCGGCGGTGCCGGTCACGAGGACCTCGGCCGCGCGCACCCCCGCGACGGCCAGCGCGGGCCCCGCTCCGACGAGGGCGACGAGCGCGCCGCCGAGGAGGGCGTCCGACCGCCCGACGGCAGGGACCGGGGAGCCGAGCGCCCCGGACACCACGCGCGGCGAGGTGAGCACGAGGACGAGGAGCCACGTCGCGGCGGCGAGCGCGGGGACCAGGCCGAGCCAGGCGACGTCGCCCCCGGTCCCGATCAACGCCCCCGCGAGGACGGCCGTCGCGCCGCCGACCGCGTACCAGCGCCGCTCGCGGGTCGCGACGCGCAGGAGCGTGGCCGCGAGCGCCGCGCCGAGCGCGACGAGCGCGGCCCCCGCGCCGGTCGGGAGCCCTGGCGGGGCGGTGACGGTGAGCCCGACGGCCACGGCGAGCGGCACCGCGACCGTGCGCACGACGCCGAGCAGCCCCTGCTCGCCTCGCAGGGTGCTGCCGACCCGCGCGCCGGAGCGCGCCGCGACGGGCGCGGCGAGCGCCGTGAGGCACGCCGTCGCGAGGAGGGCGACCGCCCAGCCCCAGGGCGCCCCCGCGGCGGGCGCCGCGACGAGCGGGACGAGCGGCCCGAGCACGACGGCGCTCGTCACCCACGCTCGGACGCGCGCCCGGTCCCCGACGACGCCGAGGCCCGCGACGACCGCGGCGAGCAGCGACGCGCGCGCCACCGCGGTGCCGACGGCGCCGAGCCCCCACGCGCTCAGCGCGAGCTCGACGTCCACGACCGCGAGCACGACGGCGAGCGCCGCGACGGCCTCGGCGGACGAGCGCAGGCCGCGCGACCGCAGGAGCACCGCGGCCGCGACCGTGAGCACCGTGACGACCCCGGTCACGAGGGCGCGCAGGGCGAGGTCGTCGGCGAAGGTGAAGAACACGAAGACGACCGTCGCGACGGCGAGGAGACCCGCCCCCGCCCCGGCGAGCACCGGCTGGAGTCCCACCGAGCGCGACGGCGCCACGCCCGGGACGACGACGGCGCGCGACCCTGCGGGTGCGGGCGAGACCGGCCCGGCCGTCGCGGGCGACCCGGGGGCCGAGGGACGGACGGGCACCGGACGGCGGGGGCCGGCCGCGGTCCCGGCCACCGGCGCGACGACCGGGGGGCGCGGGCCCGCCTGGCCGCGGCCGCTCGGGTCGAGCGGGCGCATCGCGCGCGGCGGACCGGCGGGGACCGCGCGCGCACCGGGCGGCGCCGTGACGGCCGCGCGGGCCGCCCACGCGGCGGCCTCGGGCTGGGCCGCGCGCAGGGCGTCGAGGGCGACCTGGCGGCGCGAGAGCGCGTCGGCCGCCTCGCTCGACGCCGCGGCGACCTCGAACGCGAGCGGGCCGGTGAGCTCGAGCAGGCACCGGTCGCAGCGGGACGACCGCAGCGTCGCGGCGCACGCGGGGCAGGAACGCGTCTCGGGCAGCCGCGCCAGCGCGACGTCGACCCACGGCTCTCTCATGACGGACATCCTGGCGAACCTGTGAGGCTCCTGGGGACGCGTCCACAGGGGGTCACGTGGCGGTCCGGTGAAGGGTCCCGGCCTGCGTCGTCCCGGGCGTCCGCCCGTCAGCCGCCGAGGCCGGCGACGAGCGCGCGTGTGAGCGGCGCGTCCACGCCCGCGCGGTCGGCGGCCCGGACGATCGCGCCGCCGATGGCGTCCACCTCGAGCAGGCGCCCGGCCTCGGCGTCCCGCAGCATCGACGACTTGGCCTCGGGCGCGAAGCGGTCGTAGAACGCGAGCGTGCGCGCGGGGTCCGACGGCGCCCCGCTCGCTGCGGCGACCGCCGCGACCTCGCGCACGAGCGCCTCGAGCTCGGCGCGGTGCACGGTCCGCACCTCGCCGATCGGGGCGCGGTGCGTCGTCGTGAGCAGGGCGAACAGGGCGAGGAAGCCGAGCTTGGCCCACATCAGCGCCGTCTCGTCGGGGTGGACGGTGGTCGAGACGCCGGCCCCGTCCAGGAGCGCGCGCACGGCCTCCACCCGCTCGGGCGGGACGCCGCCGGGGGCGAGGTCGACGTCGGTGAACGCGCTCGTGTGCTCGATCTCGCCGGGCGCGACGCGGGTCGACTCGACGCGGATCGTCGCGGGGAGCACGTGCTCGGTCCCGTACCGCGCGCGCAGCACGTCGAGGTGGTCGAGCCCGTTGAGGAACGGGACGACGACGCCGTCGCCGAGCGCCTCGGGCGGCACGCGGTCGAGCGCGTCGGCGAGCGCGGTCTGCTTGACCGCCACGAGCACGACGTCGACCGGCTCGTCGAGCCGCGTGGCCGCCCGCGCGGGGACGTGGACCTCGCCCACCTGGCTGCTCCGCACGTGCACGCCGTGCTCGGTCAGCGCCGCCGCCGTGGCCTCCCCCGCGAGGAACGTCACGTCGGCCCCGGACCGTGCGAGCAGCGCGCCGACCAGCCCGCCGACCCCGCCCGGTCCGAGCACCGCTACGTCTCGGCCGTCCCGACCGCCCCGGCCGCTCGTCGTCTCCGTCACCGTCGTCCTCCGGTCGTCCAGGTCGTCCCGTCCGGACGGGCGGGGACGCCCCGTCGTCATGCCGCGGGGACCTCGACCCTACCCACGGGGACGGACGCCACCGACGCGGTGCCGGGCACGGTGAGCGCCGCGATGGCCGTGGTGATCGGGATCGCGAGGACGAGGCCGATCGAGCCGACGAGCGTGCGCACGACCTCCTCCGCGATCTCGCCCGAGGTGAGGCTCGTGGCGAGGTTCTGGTCGGACAGGTAGACGGCCATGAGCAGCGGCAGGGCCGCGCCGACGTAGGCGAACGCGATCGTGTAGACGGTCGAGGCGATGTGGTCGCGCCCGATGCGCATCGCGCGCGCGAACAGCTCGCGCCGGGTCGCGAGCGGCGCGACCGCCCGCAGCTCCCACACCGCCGATGCCTGGGTGATGGTCACGTCGTTGAGCACGCCCATGCCCGCGAGCACGATGCCGCACAGCACGACGCCCTGGATGTCGAGCGAGGGCGCGTACTGCGGGATCCACAGAGACTCCTCCGAGGTGAGCCCCGTGATGTTCGACGCGCCCGAGCCCCACCACCCGAGCACCGCCGTGATGGCCAGCCCGACGAGCGTGCCCAGCAGCGCCGTCGACGTGCGCGCGGTGAAGCCGTGGGCGACGTACAGCACGACGAACATGACGAGCGACGACGTCACGAGCGCGACGCCGAGCGCGTTCTGCCCCGTGAGCAGCGCGGGCAGCGTGAACCACGTGATGACGACGAACGCGCCCGCGAGCCCGGCGAGCGCGGCGAGGCCCCGCCAGCGCGCGACGGCCAGGACCACGACGGCGTACGCGACCGCCAGGACCCCGATGGGCAGCCCGCGCTCGAAGTCCATGAACACGTACGGGCTCACGCCCGCCCCGACGGCCTCGGCGATGTAGAGGACGCGGAGCCGGTCGCCCTCGTCGAACCCGTAGGCGACGTACTCGGGCGGCGCGCCGACGGTGATCGCGTCGCCACCCACGTCCTCGCCGCCCGCGCGCGACCCCGCGTCGAGGCGGGCGGGCACCTCGCCCGTCTCCGCGTCGATCGGCCCGGTGACGGTGGCGCGCAGCACCGTGCTGCCCTCCGCGGCGACGGGGATGCGGTCCGGCACGTCGGCCGACGCGGGCCACAGCGCGACCAACCCGGCGAGCGTCGCGAGCAGGGCCGGGACGAGCAGCGCCGCGAGCGTCAGGCGCACGCGCCGCGTCGCCGGCGCCGCCGGCCCGTGCGCGTGGCCGTGCGGCTCGGCGCGCGACCGCCCGTGCTGCTCGCGGCGCTCCCGGCGCCCCGGGACGGGGCCGGACGTCAGGTCGGGGCTCGGCTCGCTCACCCCGAGGATGCTGCCACGGCGGGCCGACGGCGCGTGGTGGCACGCGCCGTCGGGCACTACGGGGTGAGGCGGTGCAGGTCCCGGGGGTAGAGCGCGACCTCACGGACGTTGGGCGCCTCCACGAGGCGGGCGACCCAGCGCTCGAGGCCGATGGCGAAGCCGCCGTGCGGGGGCATCCCGTGGGCGAACGCCTCGAGGTAGGTCTCGTACGGCTCCGTCGTCTCGCCCCGCGCCGCCAGCGCGGCGACGTAGTCCTGGTAGCGGTGCAGCCGCTGCCCGCCCGTCACCAGCTCCAGGCCGCGGAAGAGCAGGTCGAAGCTGTTGCTCCAGCGGGGGTCGTCGGGTTGCGGGTGCGTGTAGAAGGGCCGCTTCCGCATCGGGTAGCCCTCGACCGCGAGGAAGTCGGAGCCGTGGGTCGACCTCGCCCACGCACCGAGGGCCCGCTCGTGCTCGGGGGCGAGGTCCGGCTCGTCGTCGGCCGCACCCACGAGGGCGAGCGCGTCGCGGAAGTGGATCACCGGGATCTCGGACGGCACGACCGGCAGCGCCGGCCGGAGCCGCTCGACGGCGTCGCCCGCCCCGTCCCGGAGCGCCCCGACCATGCCGGCGAGCACGTCGCGCAGCACCGCCAGGACGTCCCGGTGGTCGCGCACGAAGCCGAGCTCGACGTCCAGGGAGACGTACTCCGCGAGGTGGCGTGCCGTGTCGTGGGGCTCCGCCCGGAAGACCGGCCCGACCTCGTACACGCGCTCGAACACGCCGACCAGCTGCTGCTTGAAGAACTGCGGGCTCTGGGCGAGGTAGGCGGTGCGACCGAAGTAGTCGACGGGGAACACGCTCGCGCCGGACTCCGTGGCGGACGCGACGAGCTTGGGGGTCTGGATCTCGGTGAAGCCCGCGGCGTCGAGCGTGGCGCGGAACCCGCGCAGGCTCGCGGCGGCGAGCTCCCAGCGGGCCCGCCGGGCCGGGTGCCGCCACGTCACGGCCGCGTGGTCCAGGAGGGTCGGCAGCGCGACGTCGAGGTCGGGGCGCCACAGCTCGACCGGCGGGCGGGTCGCGGGCGCGCCGAGCAGCGTGATCGTCGGCGCGGTGATCTCGACGCCGCCCGGTGCCTGCGCGTTCACCGTGGCCGTCCCCGTGACCTGGACGGCGGTCTCCTCCGGCGGCAGTCCCTCCGCGGGCACCTCGTGCGGACGCAGGACGACCTGGGCGAGTCCGGTGCGGTCGCGCAGGACCAGGAAGGACACCGTCGCGAGCTCGCGGCGGCGGTGCACGTGCCCGCTCAGGGTCACCACGCGTCCGGGTGGTGCGACGGCGACGTCGGCGGCCAGGGTGCGAGCGGGGGCGGGCGGGGCGGGTGGTCTCATGACTCCTCCAGGGAAGGGCGGGCCCTGGAGGTGCGGGCGGGGGCTAGGTCGCGGTGCCACCACACCTTCGTCGACGTCTCGTCGACCTCTCGTCGGTACGCCGTCACGCGCGGGGTGCCGCCGCCGGTGTCGCCACCGGCCGAGGGTCGTCACGCCTCGCAGCCTCCGCGAGCGACGATACCGACCGACCCGCGCCCCGACCACCGCATTGCGGTGGTCGGCGGCCAGGGTCATCCGGGGAGCGTCACGTAGCCGCGGCGCACGCCCGCGACGAGTCGGCGTGGGAGGGTGACCTCGTGCCCGTCGACGACGACGGTCACGAGCTCGGGCACCTGCGCCTTCCACTGCGAGCGGCGGGCGCGGGTGTGGGAGCGGGAGAGCTTGCGCTTGGGCACGGCCATGAGAGGTCCTTCCGGTGGGTGGAGCGCCCAGCCTAGCGTTCCATGAGAATGGTTCTCAAGACGGGTCGAGGGTGGGCCCTCGGACGGCGGTAGCATCCCGAGGGCTGTCCGCCCGTGTGGCGGCACCGCCGCCGTCACACCCGCCACAGCCAGCCACCGAACACCACGAGGAGCCACCATGGCCACGGTCGACTACTTCCTGTCCGGCGACCCCGAGGTCGCCAAGCAGCACCTGCACGCCGCGCTCCAGGAGCAGGGCTTCACCGTCACCACCCGCCCGACGGGCCAGTGGGCCGCCGAGCGCGGGAGCAAGCAGAAGACGTTCTGGCTCGGCGCGTTCGCCGGCAAGGCCCAGCACCTCGTGTTCACGGTCGACTTCATGCTCCACGGCGACCAGCTCGTCGCGCGCATCGACCGCCCGACCGGGCACGGCGCCATGGCCGGCGCGGTCGGCGTGGCCCGCTCGAACAAGGCGTTCTCCGAGGTCGACCAGGCCATCGGCACGCGCCTGACGAACCACGGCATCCTCGCGAACGTCGTCCACGCCTGAGACCGCGGCCGACACAGGTCGCCGAGCACGGGCTTCCTCGCGTTCGAGCACGTCGTCGGTGTCGTCATCGCGCGGATAGCGATACCAACCTCGTGTTCGGCGCGGGGGTGGCACGACGAAGGCCCGGAGCCCCTCGCGGGGTTCCGGGCCTTCGTGCTGCTGACCGGACCGGCAGCGGCCGGTCAGCGAGACGTCACTTGGCGACGGCCTTCTTGAGCAGGCTGCCGGCGCTGATCTTCACGCCGAAGCCGGCCGGGATCGAGATCTCCTCGCCCGTACGGGGGTTGCGGCCCGTGCGGGCGGCACGCTCGACGCGCTCGACGGACAGGAGGCCCGTGACCTTGACGGCCTCGCCCTTGCCCAGCGACTCGATGAGCACCTCCTGGAAGGCGTTGAGAGCCTTCTCGGCGTCCGCCTTCGACAGGTCGGCCTTGCTGGCGATGGCCGAGACGAGCTCGGACTTGTTGAGCGACATGCGAATCCCTTCTTCGGTTCACGACGCGCGGTGGTCACCACCCGTCGTCACGGTCTCAGTGTGCCAGCCGCGAAGCCGTGCACCGGGGACAACACTAGGGAACACGCGGAGTTTCGCGCGACTTCTCGCGGCCTCCGAGCGTCGCGTGTCTGCGCTCAGCCCTCCTCGTGCTCGTGGTCGTGGTCCTCGTGACCCTCCTCCGCGGGCTCGTCGTGACCGTGCTCGCCCTCCTCGTGGGCGTGCTCGTGGTCGTCGTGCGCGCCCGCCGCGGCCGGCTTCCCGGTGACGCCGGCGAGCTCGTTCGGGACGACGTCGAGCTCCGCGGTCTTCCACACCTCGCCGCCGACGTAGTCGACGGCGTGGATCGCGCGGCCGGCCGGGTCGGTGACGTACGCGATGCCGTCCTGGACGAGCAGCGCGGGCCGCGGCTCCTGCCACTCCTCGGGCTCCTCCCACGCGTCGACGACCGGGATGGAGCGCACGACCGTGCCCGCCTCCGGGTCGATGACGTGCAGCGACCCGTCCGTGCCGAGCACGAGCGCCTCGCCCGCGTCGCCCCGGCCGAGCGAGCGGAACGTGTAGCTCGCGGGCAGGTCGACGAGGCGCAGGCTCGCGTCGCGCGTGTCGATGAGCGACACGCGGGTCGGCCGCTCCAGCTCGGCGTCAGGGTCGGACTTGTAGTCGCCGAGCACGAACGGCGACGCCTCGCTGCCCGCCTGGTTGCCGATGCGCCCGTAGGCGTCCGGGGCTGCGACCTTGCTGATCGCGCCGCCCGCGACGACGACCGCCCCGTCCTCGCACCCGATCACGACGGCCTCGTCCGCGGCGACGGCCTCGCCGTGCACGCCGGGGCACTGGTCGGTCGCCGCGACCTCGTCCCCCGCGGCGTCGAGCAGGCGGACGCCGGTGCGTGCGTCCTCGGTGCCCTCGGAGACGACGAGCGAGCCGTCGGTCAGCTCGACCGCGACGCCGTGGTGGGCCTCGGGCGTCGTCAGGGTGCGCGCGTCGTCGATGCCGTGCGGGTCGGCCACCGCGACGGAGTCGAGCACGGTGATCTCGCCCGTGCCGTCGTCGAAGAGCGCGGTGCGGCCCTCGTGCACGACGACGTGGCCCGGCTTCTCGGCCGCGTACGTCACGTCCGTGAGGACGGGGTCCGCGGTGTAGTAGTGGTCGTGGTCGCCGTGCGGCTCGGCCCAGGTGCCGGCGTCGAGCACCTGGAAGCCGCCCGACGTCGAGACGAGCAGGTGGCGCCCGTCGCCCGCGGGGTTGAGGCGGTTGAAGCCGGCGAGCTCGAGGTCGTCGACGACCTCGAGCGTCGTCGCGTCGAGGACCTGGACGCCGCCGTCATAGGTGATCGCGAGGCGCGGCGTGAGGGCCGCCGCCTCGCTGACGTCGGACGTGGCCGACGGCGCGGGGTCGGCACCGTCGCCCTGCTCGCCCTCGGAGCCCGCCCCCTGCGCGCACGCCGCGACGAGCGCGAGCGGGAGGGCGAGGCCGAGGGCGAGGGCGAGCGGGCGCCGTCGGGCCCGTGCCCCGGGAGGGGCGTCACCGGAGGGGGGACTCGCCCCGGCGGGATCGGCGTGGGCGTCGGTCGGGTCGGGTGCGGTGTGGTGCATGCGTGGTCGGCCGCCCGGGGACCCGGTCGGCCGCTCCTCTCCGGTGGTGGTGGGTGCGCGGGTCAGCCCTGACGGGCCTTCCAGCGCGGGTTGGCCTTGTTGAGGACGAAGGTCTTGCCGTGGCGGCGCACGACCTTCGCCCCGGGCTTGTCCTTGAGCGAGCGGAGCGAGGCGCGGACCTTCATCGCGCACCCCCGCCCTGCGCGCCGTCGCGGGCGCCGTAGCGCTGGCGGAACTTCTCGACCCGTCCGGCGGTGTCCACGACGCGCTGCGTGCCCGTGTAGAACGGGTGGCTCGCGCTCGAGATCTCGACGTCGACGACCGGGACGACGACGGCACGTCCGTTCCCGTCCGTCACAGTCACGGTCTCGCGCGGGACGCCCGGGCCCTGCGGGTGGTCGCCCGCGAGGGTCGAGCGGGTCAGGAACGCGAAGTCGGCGGACTTGTCGCGGTAGACGACGGGCCCGTAGACGGGGTGGATGTCCTTCTTCATGGTGGTCTCCTTGCTGGGCCAGTGACGGGCCGGGGCCGGCCGCCGCTCGGGGCGGTGGCGGTCACCAGCTCGACTTCGTGACTCCGGGCAGCTCGCCGCGGTGCGCCTGCTGGCGCAGGCGGACGCGGGAGAGCCCGAACTTCCTCAGGTAGCCGCGGGGGCGGCCGTCGACGACGTCGCGGTTGCGCACGCGCGTCGCGCTCGCGTCGCGAGGCTGGCGCTGGAGCTCGCGCACCGCGGACGCCTTCTCCTCGGGGGAGGAGGACGGCGACGCGACGACGCGCTTGAGCTCCGCACGGCGCTCGGCGTGGCGGGCGACGACCTCGACGCGCCGGTCGTTGCGCGCGACCTTGGACCGCTTCGCCATCAGCGCTCCTCGCGGAAGTCGACGTGGCGGCGGACGACGGGGTCGAACTTGCGCAGGACCATGCGGTCGGGGTCGTTGCGGCGGTTCTTGCGGGTCACGTAGGTGAACCCGGTGCCGGCGGTGGACCGGAGCTTGATCACGGGACGGAGGTCGGTGCGGGTAGCCATCAGAGCTTCTCCCCTCGGGCGAGGATCCGCGCCACGACGGCGTCGATCCCCTGTCGGTCGATGGTCTTGATGCCCCGGGCGCTGACGCGCAGGGTCACGTGGCGACCCAGCGACGGCACCCAGTAGCGCTTCTTCTGGATGTTCGGGTCGAAGCGACGCTTGGTCCGCACGTGGGAGTGCGAGATCGCGTGGCCGAACCCGGGAGCGGTGCCGAGCACCTGGCAGACGGCGGACATGGCAGTTCCTCTCGGGGTCGGGTGAGGCGACGGGAGACGACACTAGATAGTGAGAATCATTCCCGTCAAGACGCTATGCTGACCCGCTGTCGAGAACAGTTCTCAGGAGCAGGTTGTTCCCGAGCCGGCCGCGAGGCCGCGCGGGGACGCCCCAGACCATCGATCGGAGCGCTTCATGCCCTTCTCGTCATCCCGCTCGTCGGGCCCCTGGCCGGACGACGCGCACGACCTCCCGGAGGCCGCGCCCGGCGCCCCTGCCGGCCCGCCTACTGACACCCGGGACACGCGGGTCGCCCTGAGCGTCCTCGCGACGATCGACCCCGTGCTGCGCGACAGCGCGGTGTTCGGGCTCGTCGTCGGGGCGCCGCGCGTCGTCGCTCTCCGGCACGACATCCGGGCGGCCGAGGGCGCGCTGCGCCGGGTCGTCGTCGACGCGACCGGCGTGATCGAGGACGAGGTCGTGCCGCTCGAGCACGCGTGCCTCTCGTGCGCGGTGCGCGAGGACGCCGTCCCCACGCTGCGCCGGCTCGCCGACGACGGCCGGTGGGACCACGTCGTGCTCGCGCTGCCCGTCGCCGCCGAGTCGCTGCCCGTCGTCCGGGCGCTCGCCGCGCAGGCCACGCCCGGCAACGAGCTCGAACGCCTCCGCCTCGCGACCGTGCTCGCCGTCGCCGACGTCGACACGCTCGAGCACGACCTGCTCGACGACGACCTCGTCTCCGAGCGCGGCGTCGGGCTGACGGAGGACGACCAGCGGGCCGTCGGCGAGGTGCTGGCGGCCCAGCTCGAGCACGCCGACCTCGTCGTGATGACCGGCGGCCTCGGGGCCGCGGCGACCGGCTCCGGGCTCGTCGACCGGCTCCGCGGCGTCGGCACCCGGCGGATCGACGGGCTCCACGCGGTCGCCGCCGACGACCTCGCCCGGCGCACGCACGACCCCGCCGCCGGCGAGCGCCGCGCCCACCCCCTCGGCGTGCGGGGCCCGCTCCCCCGGCGCGTGACGCCCGACGGCGACCGGAGCTGGACGATCGACCTGTGGTCCGCCCGGCCGTTCGACCCCGAGCGTCTGCTGCGCCGCATCGAGGACCTCGGCACCGGACGGGTCCGGTCCCGCGGGGTGTTCCACGTCGCCAACCGCCCCGACTCGCTGTGCGCGTGGGACGGTGCGGGCGGTCAGCTCTGCATCGGCACGCTCGGCACGTGGGACGACGCGACGACCGCCGAGGGGCGGCCCGTCGAGCCGCACACGCGGGTCGTGATCGTCGGGGCCACGCCCGAGGGCGAGGGTGACGGCGGCGACGACGAACGCGGCCGCCTCCTCGACGCGTTCCGCGACGTGCTCGCGACGCCGGACGAGCTCGCCGACGGCGGCCTGCGCTGGCTCGGCCGCACCGACGTCCTCGCACCGTGGCTCGGCGCGCGCAGCGACGCGGTGTGACGACGGGCCCCACGGGCACGCGGCCGCGGGCGAGAGACCGTCGGCGGGACCGCTTCCCCGCTCGACTCAGCGGCCACCTGCCACGCGCAGCGTCTCTCCGGTGATGTACGACGCGTCGTCCGAGAGCAGGAAGGCCACGGCGGCGGCGACCTCCTCGGGTGATCCCACGCGCCCCCACGGGTGCGCCGCCGCGGCGCGCCGTGACCGGTCGCCGTCGCCGGCGTCGGCGTGGATACCTGTCTCGATCAGGCCGGGCGCCACCCCCACGACCCGGACCCCCTCCCCGAGGACCTCGTGCGCGAGACCCTTCGTCAAGACGTCGACGCCGGCCTTCGCCGCCGCGTAGTGCACGTACTCGCCGGGCGATCCGAGCGTCGCCGCCGCGGACGAGACGTTGAGGAGCACGCCGCCTCGCCCGCCCCGCACGGTGCTCATCGCCCGCACCGCCGCGCGCGCCACGAGGACGGCGGCGGTGAGGTTGAGGTCGACGACCCGGCGCACGACGTCGGCCGGCGTGTCCGCGAGCGCGCCGATGTGGAGCGTCGCGCCGGCGTTGTTGACGACTCCCGTGAGCGTGCCGAGCCCAGCGGCCGCGGCGAAGGTCTCCTCGACGCCGCGCTCGGTGGTGAGGTCGGCGCGGACCACGGCGCACCGCACCCCGCGCGCGGCCACCACGGCGCGCGTCTCCGCGGCCGCGGCGTCGTCCCGGGCGTAGCCGAGCAGGAGGTCGTGCCCGGCCGCGGCGAGCCGGAGGGCCACGGCCGCCCCGATGCCACGGGTCCCGCCCGTGACGAGCGTCAGTCGAGAGATCATGGCGTCACGCTACGACGCAGGAGGATCGCCGTTCGACGAGCGAGTCGCCCGGACCCTCACCCGACGACGCGTCGGACGAGCTCGGCGACGCGACGCTCGTAGTTCTCGGCGGAGAACCGGCCCGCGCGCTGCAGCGTCGCGACGCCGTGCACCGCCCCCCACACGACCTCGGCCGCCGTCCCCACGTCCGACGGCGGCCGGTCGAGCGCGAGGAGCGTGTCGACGATCGCGTCGAACCCCTCGCGCATCGCGCGCGGCGTCTCGTCCGAGGCGAACGCGGCGCCGATCGGCAGGTGGAACATCGCCTCGTACGTCGCCGGGTGGCGCGCGGCGAAGTCGAGGTAGGCCACGACCAGCGCGCGGACCCGGTCCTCGCTGCTTGCACCGTCGCCGGGCTGCGGACGGGCCGCGGTGAGCGCTGCGGCGAGTTCCTCGAAGCCGACGAGCGCGACGGCCGTGACGATCTGGGACCGGCCCTCCGGGAAGTGCCCGTAGAGCACGGGCTGGCTGTATCCGATCGCCTCGGCGAGGCGACGCGTGGTGACGGCCTCCCACCCCTGCTCCTCGGCGAGCACGCGCGCCGCCGCGACGATCTGCGCCTCCCGCTCCTGGAGGAGCCGTGCCTTGCGCGCTGCTGCCGGTGTACTCATGGCCCGAGTCTAGCGTCGCTAGATTGTCTGTGCTAGTTTTCCTAGCGTTGCTAGATTCCCTGGATCGAAGGAGCCGGACATGCAGTGGTTGCCGATCGTCGCAGTGGTCGTCCTCGGGCTGATGGTGGGGGTCGAGGTGTCGGTCTCGTTCGTCATCAACCCGATCGTCGACCGGCTGCCGGAGAACGCGGGCCTGCTCGCCCGCGCTGACGGCGGACGGATGCTTGGACGGGCGATGCCGTTCTGGTACTTCGGGTCGCTCCTGCTCACCGCGGGCACCGCGCTCGTGCTGCCCGCCGGGGGATGGGCGGCGTGGACAGCTGCCGCGGTCCTCGCACTGAGCATCATCCTGACGGTCGCCGTGCTCGTGCCCATCAACAACCGCGGGAAGACGTGGACCCCCGAGACAGCACCTGCCGACTGGCGCGAGCAGATGGCCCGCTGGGACCGGTACCACCTCGTCCGCATCGTCCTGCTCGTCGTCGCGCTCACGCTGCTGGCTGTCGCGGTCGCCGCCTGACCACCCTGCCGAACCGGTCCCAGGCACAGGGGCGCACGGAGGAAGACAGAGAGGAACCGGTGGCGATCCGCCGCGAGAGCTCCCCCCAGCGAAGCTCTCGTCGCGGACCGCCACCGGTCCAGGTGTCGCCGCGTGACCCGTCGCGGCGACGTCCCCCACCAGTGCAAGAGGCGGTGGGCGCATGTTCGGGACGTTCACGAACAGTGATCTGGATCACAGTACGTCGGTCGTCGCCCCGACGCCCGCCGACCAGGTCCGGCCTCGTCCCGGCGTGGATCGACGATGAGCAGCGCGCTCCCGAGGCCGACCTCATCCGCCGAAGACGAACTCCCCGATCACCGTCTCTCCGTCGGACTCGTACACCGGGACGCTGACGGTCGTGCCCTCGCGCTCCTCCTGCCACGCCGCGGCCTCCTCGGGGCTCGTGGGCGAGCCGCTCTGCGCCTCCTCCAGATCCCGCGCGTACGCGTAGCCGACCCGCCCGTTCGTCGCGTAGATCGAGACGAGGTCGGGCCAGCCCGTGTCGTTCGCGACCCCGTACTTGTCGCCGTTCGCGTTGGTCGCCCACGCGGTGACCGTCTCGTCGACGTAGGTGGCGACGAGGTGCCACCGCGCCCCCGGCTCGGCCTCCACGCGCACCGACCCGTCACCCGGCGCCGCGACGACGCTCCAGCCCATGCCGGCGGGCTGCCCCGCAGCGAGCCGGCGCGCCTCGTCCTGCGCGTCCTCGGCCGAGCACGTCATGTTCGCGCCGTCCTCGAGCACGAACCGCCCCGCGTCGAGGCACACGAGCGACAGCTCGACGTGCGTCGCGCCGTCCGGCCTGGGCCCGATCTCGACCGTCGAGGTGCCCGCGCGCGTGACCTCGACCGGCTCCGCCAGACGCGTCACGACCGTGCCCCCGGGCTCGACGAGCGCCGTCACGGCGTACGCCGTCCCGCCGGCGACCGCGAGCGCACCGAGCGCACCGACGCCCGCCCACCACCGGCGACGTGCCGCACGAGGAGGGGCCACCATCGACGCCTGGCCCACGAGCGCGCCACGCAGCGCGTCGGCGAACACGGGATCGAGGTCCGGCATGCGGTTCTCGCCGTTCATGAGCGCCCTCCTTCGACGAACGCACCGCTCGGACGCGGCCTCGCGCGCCCTGGTTCTACCTCTCCGACCGCGGTGCGGAGCCGGACGCGCGCCCGGTGCAGCCGGGACTTGGCCGCCGACGGCGTCAGGCCCAGCACCCCGGCTGCGTCGGAGAGCGACCAGCCCTCCAGCGCGACGAGGGTGAGGAGCCGCAGGTCGGCCGCCGGCAGCGCGCGCAGCGCCGCGCCGAGCGCCGGGTCGACGACCTCGGCCGGGTCGTCGACGAACGCGGCGTCCTCGGCGGCGGGCACGTCGCCGCCCCGGGGCAGGGCGTCGAGCAGCCTGCGGTGGCGTCCGGTCCCCCGGCGGACGTTCCGCGCGACGTTCGACGCCGTGACGAGGAGCCATGGCAAGGGCGAGCCGTCGACGAGCCGCACCGACGCGCGGCGGCGCCACAGCTCGAGGAACGCCGCCGCCAGCACGTCCTCCGCCTGGTGCCGGTCGACCACGAGCCGGTACGCGTGCCGGAACACGCGGTCACGGTGCCGGTCGAAGAGCACGCCGAACGCCGCGCCGTCACCGCCGAGCGCGGCGGCCCACAGCGCGGCGTCGGTCCCTGCGTCACCCTGCTCGTCGGCAGGGCCCGGATCGCCGTCCATGCCCCGTAGTGTCCAGGAGGGCCTCTAGGGTTTCGCCGGAACTGCGCCACAGCTCCGCCAAGTTCCGCCCAGGTTTGGCGCAGGCGCTCTCAGCCCACCAGCGTGCTCGCGATGTCCTCTGCCGGGCGCCAGGCGAACTGCTTGCCCACCTTGAATCGCACCAGGGCGTCGGGCACTCACCTCCGGCACTGGACGCGCGAATGCCGGAGGTGAGTGCGACCAGGTCGGCCTCGCCCTCAGGTCTGGCGCGCGAGACGGCGTGCCGACAGCCCACCGACGACCCCGACGACCGCGGCCCCCAGGACGACGGCCGCGAGGAGGGGCGCCGTCGGCGTCGGGGGCGCTCCTGCCGCGACGGGCGCGGGGGCGAGCGACGCCGCCGTCGCGACGAACGTCGGCGCGGGGCGGGCCCCCGACGGGTCGGTGTCCGTCCACGCGTACGACGCCCCCGACGGGCACTCCTGCACCGCCGGGAAGACGAACGCCTGCCCGACGTCCCCCGTGACCCGGACGTCGAGCGTGAAGGCCGCGCGCTCGCCGTCCGGCACGGGCTCGCCCGACCACGCCACCGCGTCGTCCGTCACGTCGGACACCCACCCGTCGGGCTGTCCCGCCGCGAGCGCCTCGACGCCCTCGGGAAGCGTGACGCGCAGCGCGTCGGTGGGCTCGCCGTCGCACCCGTGGTCGAACGTGAACGTGAGCGTCGACGTGCCGTCACCGTGGGGTTCCACGGTCTCGATGAGCACGTGCGCGGCCGCGGGGCCGGCGGTCAGGACGGCGAGCGTGCCGGCAGCGACCGCGGCGAGGACGACGCGCGACCCCCGCCGCCCGGGGCGTGACCGCTGGGGACTGGTCATGAGGACACCTCCACGGGGATCTCGACGATCGGGTTCTCGTACTTGGACGTCCGGACGCTCACGTGCAGGGTCCAGTCGCCCGCCATCGGCAGGTCGAGCGTCGCCTCGTACGCGCCGGTCCCCGTCTGCGTGAGGGGACGGGTGAACGGGCCGAGCGCGGGGTCGGCGAGCGTCGTCGACAGCTCGGGCACGGCGACGGGCTCCAAGGGCTGCCCGTCGGCGTCGAGCAGCTCGATCTCGAGCGCGTTGACGCCCACCCGGCCCGGGGTGACCCGTGCGTGCAGGGTCCCGTCGCCGAGCTCCTCGACCACCTCGACGGCCGGGGTCGTGGCCTCCTCGGCGGACGGGTCGGCGGTGATGACCGGGCTGCGCGAGACGAGCACGCCCGTCACGACGAGCACGAGCACGAGCAGCAGGGCCTCGGCCGCGACCGTCCGACCGAGCCGACGGCGCGCGGCCGCCCCGGCCGTCCCACCCACCTGCCGGGCACCGTGCCCGCCCGGACCGTCGTCGCCCGCGAGCGCGGGGACGAGCCGGTACCGGTTCCAGGCCGCGATGCCGACGAGGCACAGCGCGACGCCGACCTTGACGAGCAGGGTCTGGCCGTACGTCGTCGACACGAGCGCATCGAGCGTGCCGAGGATGCGCCATCCCAGGACGGTCCCGGTGACGGCGAGCGCGAGGACGACCCACGCGCCGAGCGCCGAGAACCGCGCGACGGTGACCGCCGACCGCCGCGCGTCGACGCGCGCGGACGGTGCGAGCACGAGCGCGAGGCCGACGACCCCGCCGAGCCACACGGCCCCGGCCACGACGTGGAGCGCGTCCGCCGTGACGACCAGCCAGGGCGGGCCGAACGTGCGGGTGTGCCCCACGAGCACGAGCGACCCCAGCGCCAGGGCCGCCGCGCCGAGCACGGTGCCAGCGGGCCACGCCGCCCGGGTCTCGCGCGCCGCACGAGGGGCGAGCAGGGTCGCGACGACGAGCCCGGCGAGGCCGAGCGCACCCGCGAGCGTGGAGTCGGTGGCGAGGCCCGCCGCCCAGGTCGCCGGGTCGGCGAGCGCCCCCAGCCCGCCGCCGGCCTGCCAGGCCGGGGTGAGCGGGACCGCGAGCACGATGCCGACGCCCGCGGCGACGAGCGCCCACCGTCGGACGCGCTGCAGGCGGCGGCGCAGGACCGGCGCGGCCCCGGGCGACGCGTGCAGCACGAGGAGCTCGAACCCGACGAGTCCCGCGACGAGGAACGTCCCCGCGTAGACCGCGGCCTGGTCGAGCGCGCGCACGGCCACGAGCGCCGCCGTCGGCTCGGCCACCCGGGCCTCGACGGACGTCGCGCTCGGCGCACCCACCGAGAACGTGAAGGCGCCCGCCACGGGGTGGGTGTCGAGGGACACGACGCGCCAGCTCACGACGTACGTGCCGTCGTCGAGCGTCGTGGCCGGGGTGACGACGAGCGCGTCGTCGACCGCGGCGACGTCCACGTCGACGGGCGAGCCGTCGGCGGCGAGGACCGTCGTCCCGCCGGTCACGACCTGGACGGGCTCGTTGAAGGTGATGGTCAGCGCGTCGGGCGGCGCGTCGAGGACGGTGCCGTCCCGCGGGTCCGTGCCCACGAGGACGGCGTGGGCCGCGGCCGGGCCGCTCGCGAGGATCGCGAGCAGGACCGCGGCCGCGGCACCGACGACGACGGCCACCACCCGGCGCAGCACCGAGGGGCGGCCCACCGGTCAGGCCTTCGGACGCGAGCGCACGAACCCGAGCGCCCCGAGCACGAGGCCCGCCGCCGCGAGGACGAGCGCCGTCCAGGTGAGCGCTGCGGGCGCGCCGTCGGAACCGTCCGCCGGCTCCGCGGACGCCGCACCGTCGGCCGCCGAGCCGTCCGACACCGCGGCGTCGGTGTCGTCCGCGACGGTCTCGGCCGCGGCGTCGTGCCCGTCGCCCTCGGCGGCCGTCAGCTCGACCAGCGGCGCGGGCGCCTCGAGGTCGTGCCCGTCCTCGCCCTCGGCCGCGACCTGGACCCAGGCGGTCTCGCCCTCGGCGCACTCCTGGACCGTCGGGAAGACGAGCGTGTCCCCCGCCGCGTCGGGGAGCTTGAGCGAGAGCACGAGGGCGTCACGGTAGCCGTCGGGCAGCGGGGCCTTGGTGGTGTACACGACCTCGGCGACGCGCTCGGTGTACTGGCCGCCGTGCCCGTCGTCGACCGGCTCGTCGAGAGCCGCCATGACCTTCTCGACGTCCCAGCCGGGGTTGACCGTGGGCGTCACGGTGACGACCTGCTCGGGGACCTGGATGGAGACCTTCGTGGTCGGCGAGTCGCCGCAGCCGTGCGGGACGCCGAACGTCAGGAGCGCGTACGCGCCCGCGTCGGTCGTGTCCGGCGTGACGGTGACGTGGGCGGACGCGGCGCCCGCGCCGACGACGACGATCCCGGTGGTGAGGGCGGCGGCGCCGACGGCGCGCAGGGTCTTTCGCATGGTGGTGCCTTTCGGGGAGATGAGGAAGCGGGAGGGCTCCGGCGCTCGACGGCACGTCAGGGCACGCCCCGGGGCGGCCGGGCGGAGCCGGCCGGGCGGGGTGGGCACGGGACGCGCAGGCGCGCGGGAGCGGGACGCCGCGGAGAGTCCGCGGAGCGTCCGGGAGAGGTCAGGCGACGGCGGGCGGACCGCGCCCGGGCGCGGCGCCGCGCACGAGCAGGTCGCGGACCGTCGGCAGCGCGCCGACCGCGGGAGGCGCCGCGAGGACGACGACGGCGCGCGGGCGGCCGGGGACCCGGCGTCCGGCGAGCCACGTCCACAGGCGCCACAGGACGGCGTCGCCGTAGCGCAGGACGAGCGCGACGGCGAGCGTCGCGACGGCGTGGGCCCCGAGCATCGTCAGCGGCGAGGCGGCGTGCGCGTGCGCGGACGCGTCGGCCGGGGACAGCGCGGCGCAGCGGTCGAAGACGACGTGCAGCACGAGCTGGCCCGCGCCGAGCAGGCCGAGCAGCCGCGGCAGCCCGACCTGGCGGCGCGTGAGGGGTCGCACGGCGACGGCGGTGAGGACGGCGAGCACGCCGAGCGGGACGGCTCCCGGATCGGTCCCGCCGGCGAGGGCGTGGGCGACGACGGACAGCCCGACGACCGCGGCGGCGAGCAGCAGCACCCGCACGCCGCGGAGCACCCCTGCTCCGGGCGACGTCACGGACGCACCCTAGCTGCAGGAGGGGTGCGCGCGGCAGGGTCGGCCGCCGTCCTCCCCGGGGCGGGGAGGACGGCGTGCGCCGGCACGGTCAGTCCTCGGGGTCGTGCGGCGCGTCGTCGCCCGGCGCCGCGCCGCGGCGGCGCAGGACGATCACGACGACGACCGCGGCGACGACCACGAGCGCGCCGAGCCCCACGAGCACGGGGACGGCCGACGATCCGCCGTCCTCCGCGTCCGTCGCCACCGGCGTCGCGGGCTCCGGCGACGTCTCCTCGGCCGCGTCGGTGGTGGCCTCCTCGGACGCGGACTCCTCCGGCGTCGCCTCGTCCGTGGCGGGCTCCTCGGCGACCGGCGCCTCGGGCTGGGCCGCGACGGTGAACGCGAACGTGCCCTCGATGGGGTGGCCGTCGGACGAGACGACACGCCACGCGACGGTGTAGGTGTCGCCGCCGAGCGCGACGGCGGGGTCGAGCGCGAACGTCGCGGTGCTGCCGTCGATCGCGGGCGCGCCCTGCGTGACGACCGTGCCGGCGGAGTCCGAGATCACGACCTGCGGCTCGACGGGGAGCGGCTCCGTGTTGAAGGTCAGGGTGATCGCGGCCGGGGGCGCCGCGAGCTGCGCGCCGTCGGCCGGGTCCGAGCTGAGGATGCGGTCGTGCGCGGACGCCGGCGCCGCGGTGAGGGCGGCGAGCGCGGCGGTGAGGCCCAGGGCCAGTGCGGCGGCGGCGAGGAGGGTGAGGACGGCCGACAGGGGTCGGCGCAGGGAGAGGGTCATGAGGGTTCTTCCGTCCGAGGCGCGGCGGTCGCCGCACGGTGGTGCCCCGTGGCGCGGTCGTCACCGGGTCGGCCTCGTCGGGGGCCGCGTCAGGACGCGGCGAGGGGGCGCAGCAGTGCTCCCGACGGGCCGGCCGACCGGGGCGGACCCCGGGTCGGAGCGCGGCGCGAGCGCCACCGCGACGCGACGCGCACCGGACCGGTCGACGGCACGACGGGGCGTGCGACCGGCGCCACGGGCGCGAGGGCGGGGAGGGCGTCGCGCGGGGTCACCCACGCGAGGAGCCGCTCGAGCGCACGCTCGCCGCGCGCGAGGACGAGCGCCAGCACGACGGTCGCGACCGCGTGCGCGACGACCATCCACAGCCCCGCGGTGCCCGACGTCGCGAGGTGCTCCGGGTGCGCGAGGCTCGCCCCGCCGTCGGCCGGCGGCGTCGCGCCGACGGGCGCCGTGCACACGACGTCGCCGACCGAGGCGACGTGCCCGCCGTGCCCGGACGTGACCCCGACCGGGACGCACGACCCGACGGGCGCGAGCACGACGAGCGCCTGGTGGAGCGCGACCTGCGCACCGCCGAGGAGCACGACGAGCCGGGCGGGCGTGAAGCGCAGCCGCGCGGCCGCCGTCGTGCCGGCGAGCGTGAACGCGGCGAGCGCGGCGAGGACCAGCGGGTCCGGGAGGACTCCCCCGGCGACGCGGTGCGCGAGGGCCGTCAGCGCGAGCACGAGGGTCGCCACGAGCGCGGCGCGGGCGACGCGCAGCGGACCGACGACCGGGGAGGGCACGACGGCCACCCTAGCGCGACGAGGGCGCGTCGTCCGGGCTGCCTGCCGCCGCCGGCTCCGGCGACGCCGGGGCGGGCGAGCGGTCCGCGTACCGGCCGATCGCAGGACCGGTGGGCAGGAGCCGGTCGATCCCGACGATGAGGAGGCCGAGCACGAAGAAGCCCGCCCCGTACAGCACGACGTTGACGAGCAGGCCGGTCCACCCGAGGGCGTCGAGGTCGACGAACCCGTACGGGTACTCGCTGCCCGGGCTCACGAACCCGCGGATCGTCGTGAACGCGAAGTACGCCAGCGGGTACAGGAGCCAGCGTGCGGCGTCGAGGCCGCGCAGGCGCCGGTGCGCGTCGAGCAGGAGGAAGTCGACGAACACCGCGAGCGGCAGGAGCTCGTGCTCGATCTGACCGTCGGTCAGGCCGAGGAACACCACCGGGGCGTCGGGCGCCTCGGGCGCGAGCACGAGGTTGGCGACGAGACCGGTGATGGCGGCGAACAGGGTGACGCCGCCCTTGAGCCATCCCGGCGGCTGGCGACGGCGCAGGATCGACGCCACGCCCGCCCACGTGAACACGACGGCGATGAGGAAGCCCGTCTGGTTCGTGAAGTAGATCAGCCCCTCGACGTCGCCGTCGCGCCAGATGGCGCGCGTACCGACGAGGGCGAGGACGACGAGGAACAGCCGGAACAGTCCGACGACGACGTGCATGCGAGCTCCTTCGCGCGCGGTGCGGTGGTGCGTTCAGGAGCCTAGTGCTCCCCACCCACCCCGGTGCACCCGGCGGGCGCCTTCGACCGGGGTCGCGCGAGGCCGGCCGCGCGGTCCGTCCGGGAACGCCGAAGGGGCCGCGCGGTGGCGCGGCCCCCTCGGGACGTCGTCGCCCGCCCGGGGCTGCACGCCGGGCGGGAGCGAGGTCAGAGTGCCTGGATGTTCGTCGCCTGCGGGCCCTTGGGGCCCTGGGTGACGTCGAACGAGACGCTCTGGTTCTCCTCGAGCGAGCGGTAGCCGCTCGAGTTGATCTCGCTGTAGTGGGCGAACACGTCGGCGGTGCCGTCGGAGGGGGCGATGAAGCCGAAGCCCTTCTCCGCGTTGAACCACTTCACGGTGCCTGTAGCCATGATGTCTTCTCTCGTTGATGCGACCGGCCCACGAGCGCGGGTCCGGTTGTCGCGCCCCGCAGGGCGCCGACGGTCGTGGAGGCGGGTCCCGCGAGGGCCCGCCGGGCGTTCACGCCGGGCGACGAGGTGTCGCTTCGCGTGGTGGAGGTCGGCGACGACGCCCACGGGCCGCGTGTAGCGGTCGTGGACGTGGAAGCCGTCGGGGAGTCGGGTGACCAGACCGGCGTACTCGCCGTCGGCCGTCGCGACCCACAGGTCGTCGTCGGCGCGGCGCAGCACGAGGTCTGGTCCGGACGTGTCCGTGACCGCAGGGGCAGTCTCGGGGTTTTCAAGGATGGAGGAAAAGATGTTCTCTGCTCTCGCTCCGCGCTCTGTGGGCGGAGATCGTCGATGGCAGCTTCTGCTGCCTGGCGCGCACGGCCTTGCTCCGATGCTGAGGACCGAAGAACGTCGCGGAACGGGTCCGGCGACATGAGCGCGACCTCCAGGGTACACGAGAGCGGTCCGCCGCCCGGAGCGGCGGCCCGGAGAGCAGGGGTCGGCGACGACTCTTGCCCCGGGCGATGATGAGGGCATGACGACTCCCCCCACCCCCGCCCGCACCGCTCCTCGCACCGCCCGCCGCAGCGTCGCCGTCGTGAACGGCTACGTCGTCCCGGTCGCCTCCGACCCGATCGAGAACGGGACCGTCCTCGTCGAGGACGGGGTCATCACTGCGGTCGGGGCGGACGTCGTCGTCCCCGACGGCGTGCCCACCCTCGACGCGGGCGGTCGCTGGGTGCTCCCCGGCTTCGTCGAGGCGCACGCCCACATGGGCGTCATGGAGGAGGCCGAGGGCTGGGCCGGCAACGACACCAACGAGATGACCGACCCGAACGGCGCCGCCCTGCGCGCGATCGACGCGATCAACGTCGAGGACGAGGGCTTCCGCGACGCGCTCGTGGGCGGCGTGACGAGCGCCGTCGTGAAGCCGGGCTCGGGCAACCCGATCGGCGGCCAGACGGTCGCGATCAAGACGTGGGGCGGACGCACGGTCGACGAGCAGGTGATCCGCGAGGCGGTGTCCGTGAAGTCGGCGCTCGGCGAGAACCCCAAGCGCGTGTACGGGGACCAGAAGAAGACGCCGTCCACGCGCCTCGGCGTCGCGAAGGTCATCCGTGCGGCGTTCGTCGACGCGCAGAACTACGCCGCGAAGCGCGACGCGGCCGAGGCGAAGGGCGAGCCGTTCGACCGCGACCTCGCCAAGGAGACCCTCGCGCGCGTCCTCGCGGGCGAGCTCTACTGGGACCAGCACACGCACCGCGCCGACGACATCGCGACGGCGCTGCGCCTCGCGGACGAGTTCGGCTACAAGCTCGTGGTGAACCACGGGACCGACGGCGCCGCCGTCGCGGACGTGCTCGCGGAGCGCGACGTGCCCGTCATCTTCGGCCCCCTGTTCACCTCGCGATCCAAGATCGAGCTGCGCAACCGCGACATCGCGAACCTCGGGGCGCTGGCGCGCGCGGGCGTCCGCGTGGCGATCACGACCGACCACCCGGTCGTGCCGATCAACTTCCTCGTGCACCAGGCGTCGCTCGCGGTGAAGGAGGGCCTCGACCGCGACACCGCGCTGCGGGCGCTCACCGTCAACCCGGCGGCGTTCCTGGGCCTCGACGACCGGGTCGGCGCGCTCGTCCCGGGCCTCGACGGCGACGTCGTCGTGTGGTCGGGCGACCCGCTGGACGTGACGTCACGTGCCGAGCACGTGCTCGTCACGGGCACGGAGGTCTACATCTGGGACGCGACGGCGAACGACGGCCGCGGCGCGGGCCGCGTCGTCGAGCGCAGCGAGCGCTTCCGCGCCTGACGCGAGAGCCACCGCTCGCCTGTCCGGGCTGGCGTCGCTAGCGTTCCCTCGAGGGCCGGTGCGCCCGCCGAGGGGGAAGGCATGGCTCGGACCGACATCCCGCAGCGCCCCGCCCGCCCCGCGGCGGCGACCATCACCGCGACCTCGCTGGTCATGCTCAACGTCGCCGCGGTCGTCAGCCTGCGCGGCCTGCCGGCCGAGGCGGAGTACGGGCTCTCGTCGGCGTTCTACTACCTCCTCGCCGCCGTGTGCTTCCTCGCGCCGGTCGCGATCGTCGCGGCGGAGCTCGCCTCGACGTGGCCGGCCGAGGGTGGGATGTTCCGCTGGGTCGGCGAGGCGTTCGGGAGCCGGTGGGGGTTCCTCGCGATCGCCATGGTGTTCGTCGAGGGCTGCATCTGGTTCCCCACGGTCCTGACGTTCGCCGCCGTGACCCTCGCGTACACCGGCCCCGACGCGCGCCTCGACGAGCAGGTCGCCGACGACCGCGTCTTCGTGCTGGCGATCGTTCTCGTCGTGTTCTGGGCGGCGACGCTCATCGCGCTCCGTGGCGCCTCCGCGTTCGCCCGGACCGCTCGCTGGGGCGGGATCGTCGGGACGCTCGTGCCGGCGGCGCTGCTCGTCGGGCTCGGGGCGGCCTACCTCCTCAGCGGGGAACCCTCCCGGACGACGCTGTCCTGGGGCGCGTTCGTCCCGGACCTGACCCGGTTCGACAACGTCGTCCTCGCGGCAGGGATCTTCCTCTTCTACGCGGGCATCGAGGTGAACGCCGTGCACGTCGGGTCGATCCGGCGTCCCGAGCGGACGTACCCCGTCGCGATCCTCGTCGCGGCCCTCGTCGCCGTCGTCGTCCTCACGCTCGGGACGCTGACCATCGCCGTCGTCGTGCCGCAGGACGACATCAGCCTCACCACGAGCCTGCTGCAGGCGTTCGACCACCTGCTCGCCTGGGCCGGGATCCCCTGGGCGGGGCCGGTCGTCGCGGCGATGCTCGCGGTCGGCGTGCTGGCGGGCGTCACGACGTGGGTCGCCGGTCCGGCGACCGGTCTCCACGCGGTCGCGCGCGCCGGGTTCCTCCCCCGGTGGTTCCACCGGACGAACCGCCGCGGTATGGCCACGAACATCCTGCTCGTCCAGGCGCTCGTCGTCACCGTCCTGTCGGTGATGTTCGTCGTCATGCCCTCGGTGCAGTCGGCCTACCAGCTCCTCAGCCAGCTCACCGTGATCCTGTACCTCGTCGCGTACCTGCTCATGTTCGCCGCGGTCGTCGCGCTGCGCCGCAGCCAGCCGGAGCGTCCGCGACCGTACCGCGTCCCCGGTGGTCGCCCCGGGGTGTGGGTCGTCGGCGGCGTCGGCTTCGTCGCCTCGCTCCTCGCGCTGGTCACGAGCTTCGCGCCCCCCGGCCAGGTCGCGGTGGGCAGCCCGGTCACGTACGTCGTCCTGCTCGTCGTCCTGTCGGTCGTCTTCGTCGTGCTCCCGCTGCTCGTCTACCGGGCACGCACGCCCGGGTGGCGGGACGCCGAGTCGTCGTTCGAGCCGTTCACCTGGCAGTCGACCGGCGCCACGGACGACCCTCCGCGACGTCGAGCCGCACCCGACCGCACGGCGCACGACCGCTGACCGGCGCGTCTCCCGTGGCGCGATCCCGGGCGACGGCGGACCATCGAGGCATGCGCACCCGACTCGGATCCTCGTCCCGTCGACCCGCACGAGCACCCCTCGCCGGCCTCGTCGTGCTCGCCGGGCTCCTCGCCGCGTGCTCCGGCCCGGGCCCCGGTGAGAAGGACGTGGAGTACGACTCGCTCGACGCGCTCCACGAGGCCGCGACCACGGCCGGGCTGACGTGCCTGTCGTTCACGCCCGAGGACTCCGGCTCACCCGACGTCGAGCTCGGCGAGTGCGACGACACCACGCTCCTCGCCGTCTTCGCGGACGGCGTCGACGAGGACGAGTTCCTCGGCCTGCTGCCGGTCGAGCCGGCCGTGGAGGGCCAGGCGGCGCTGGCAGGCCCGAACTGGGTGGTCCTCGGCGACACCGGCGACCTCCTGGAGACCCAGGCGGGGATCGGCGGCGACTTCCTCTCCGACCTCTGACGGGTGGACGACCCGGCGGACGCGATCAGCCGTCGGACGCCATCTGCTCGTGCGCGAAGACGAGCCCGTACGGGAGCGCGATCGCGGCCATCGACCACGTGTGCGCCTGACCGGGCTCCTCGCGGAGCTCGACGGTCTGCCCCTGGGCCTCGAGGTCGGCGGCGATCTGCCGGACGGTCGTGAGTGCCTCCTGCGGCGCGTCCTCGCCGGAGTCGAGGAAGACGGGCAGGGGGTGCGTGAACGTCATCGTCGGCAGGTAGGTGGTCGGGGTGTTGGCGTCCACCTCCGCCTGCGTCGAGAGCATCGTCCGTTCCGGCCCCGCGCCGGGGTTCCCGTAGGGCTCGATCCCGAGGACCGTCCCGTACAGGTCGAGGTGGCGCAGCCCGACGTTGAGCGCGCAGAAGCCGCCCGACGACATGCCACCGATGATCCGGTGCTCTCGGTCCGCGAGCGTGGGGTACGTCGAGTCGATCGCCTCGACGACGGTCGTCGTGAGGTAGGTCTCGACCTGCTCCCCACCCTTGGTCGAGTCGAGGCACTCGGTGTCCAGGCCCCCCGGCCCGGTGCCGTTCACGGTCGGCGCGACGACGATCATCGGGTCGACCAGGCCGCGGCGGATCAGCACGTCCATGGTGCGGGGGACCCGACCCGCGGCGAACCAGCTGCTCGGCTCGTCGGGCGACCCGTGGACCAGGTAGACGACGGGGTAGCGCGTCGACGCGTCCGGGTCGAACCCTGGGGGCAGGTAGATCCAGGCGTCCTGGTCCTCCATCTGCTCGGCCGCCGTGCCCGGGATCGCCAGGGTGCGCACCTGGCCGCGGTGCGCGCCGCCCGGCGAGCGCGGCGAGAGGTCGGTCAGCCCGAGCCCGACGAGCTGGACGCGGGCGGCGTCCCACGTCGGCACGTAGCCGACGTACGCGTTGACCCCGATCGCGAGCCCCAGCGCGAGGGACAGCGTGCCGACGACGGCGAGGCCCGCCGTCGCCCACCCGTAGCGGCGCGGCCGGCGCGCGTCGTCGCTCCGTGCTCGTCGCTCCGGGCGACGACGCCGGGCGCGTCGCGCTCGGACGACCGCCCAGACGATGCCCGCCACCCCGACCACGGCGAGGCCGACCGCGACCGGGTAGCTCGTGAGGTACGTGCCCGTGGGCTGGAGCTGGTGCAGGACGTCCGTGGGGAGCGCGGGGTCCGTGTCCGGGGTCGGCAGGTCCGCGCCCACGGTCAGGACCGCCGCTGGGGCTTCACGAACGGGAACGCGAGCGTCTCGCGGATCGACGCGCCGATGATCGTCATGTAGATCCGGTCGACACCGAGGCCGAGGCCCCCGGTCGGCGGCATGGCGAACTCGAGCGCGGAGAGGAAGTCCTCGTCGATCTCCATCGCCTCGGGGTCGCCCGCCGCTGCGAGGAGCGACTGCTGCGTGAACCGCTCGCGCTGGTCGATCGGGTCGATGAGCTCGGAGTACGCCGTGCCCAGCTCCGCCCCGAAGCCGACGAGGTCCCAGCGCTCGGCGAGCCGGGGGTCGCGGCGGTGGACGCGTGTGAGCGGCGACGTCTCCACGGGGAAGTCGGTGTAGAACGTGGGCTCGACGGTCTGCCCCTCGACGAGGCGGTCGTACATCTCGTTGACGACGGCGCCGTGCGTCTCGTCCTCGCCGACCTCGATGCCGAACCGCGCGCACAGGGCGTGCAGCTCGTGCTCGGGAGTGTCGGGCGTGACCTCGGCCCCGACGGCGCGCGAGACGGCGTCGTGCACGGTGACGACCGGCCACTCACCGTCGAGCCGGACCTCGCTCCCGTCGGGACGGCGCGAGACGGCGTCGCCGTGCACCGCGACGGCGGCCGCGACGACGAGCTCGCGCGTGAGGTGGCGCATCGTCGTGTAGTCACCGAACGCCTGGTACGCCTCGAGCGACGTGAACTCGGGGTTGTGCGTCGCGTCCGCCCCCTCGTTGCGGAAGTTGCGGCCGAGCTCGAAGACACGCTCGATGCCGCCGATCGCGAGCTGCTTGAGGAACAGCTCGGGCGCGATGCGCAGGTACAGGTCCATGTCGTACGCGTTGATGTGGGTCCGGAACGGGCGCGCGTTCGCGCCGCCGTGGACGCGCTGCAGGATCGGGGTCTCCACCTCGATGAACCCCCGCTCGACGAGCGACGTCCGCAGCGCGTGGACCGCCGCGGAACGACCCCGGAGCGTCACCGACGCCTTGGTGTCGAGAGCGAGGTCGACGTGCCGCAGGCGCATGCGCGTCTCGGGGTCCGCGAGCCCGCGGAACTTGTCCGGCGGGGCCTTGAGCGACTTGGACGCCATGACCCACGAGTCCGCGTGCACGGAGAGCTCGCCCGTGCGGCTCCGCACGACCGTCCCCGTGACGCTCACCTGGTCCGCCAGGTCGACCGCACGCCGCCAGAGCGCGATGTCCGCGGCCCCGTCGGCCGTGAGCAGCACCTGGCGCTCGTGGTTCTCCTCGCGCAGGACGGCGAAGCACACCCCGCCCAGGTCGCGCAGCCGCACGACCCGCCCCGACACCGACACCCCGTGGCCGAGGAGCAGCTCGTCGACGTCCGCGAGGCGGTGCGTGCGCGGCACGCCGACGGGGTAGGCGGGCATGCCCGCGGCCGCGAGCACGTCGAGCTTGGCGCGGCGGGCCCGTTCCTGGTCGGTGAGCCGCTGCGTCGGGACGTCGAGCGCGAGGAGCGCGTCCTCCTGCTCGCGCACGGCCGTGCCGAGCGCGGCGTCGGCGGACGACCCGGCCCCCGCACGGGCGCTCCGTGGGGTCGGCCAGAGCGGGACGAACCCCTCCGCCTGCCCGGCCGCGACCGTCACGGAGGTGAGCTGCGCGGACGCCGCGTAGCAGAGGTAGCGCGTGCGCCACCGGGGTTCGTACTTCTGGTTGGACCGGTAGAGCTGGTCGAGCTGCCACCACCGCGACGCCGCGAGCACGAGCCGGCGGAGGAACCGCTGCCACGGGTTCGCCGCGACCGACTCACCCTGCTCGATGAGCCCGCGGAACATCGCGAAGTTGAGGGAGACCCGGTCGATCGCCATCCCGGCGCCCTCGCTCGCGAGGGTCGAGATCATGAGCTCCGTGACCCCGGGGGCCGCGTCCGGGGACCGACGCATGTAGTCGAGCGAGACGCCCTTGCGCCCCCACGGGACGAAGGTGAGCAGGCCGCGCGGCTCCCCGTCGCGGTCGTGCGCGGTGACCACGAGGACGCGCGGGTCCCGGGGGCTGCCGAGCCGTTCGAGCGCCATCGAGAAGCCGCGCTCGTCCTCTCCGTGCCGCCACTCGTCGGCGGCACGCGCGAGCGCCGCGAGCTCGTCGGCCGGGATCTCGCGCTGGCGGCGCAGGCGCACCGAGTACCCCTCTCGCTGGGGTCGGGCGACCGCGTGACGCACGGGCCGCATCGACGGTGCCGCAAGGTCGAACTCACGCGTCTCGACGATCGCCTCGTCGCCCATGGTGACGACGGCGAGCCCCGCGTCGCGGTAGGCGCGGGCGCCCTTCTCGCTCGCGGACAGCACGCCGGGCGCCCAGCCGTGCCCGCGCGCGAAGGCCAGGGTCCGGTCGATGGCGTCCGGCCACGAGGCGGGGTCCCCGAGCGGGTCTCCGGCGGCGAGGACGACCCCGCTCACGACGCGATAGGAGACGGCGGCTCGCCCGTCGGCGGAGAAGATGGCGTCGCGGTCGTCGCGCGTCGCGAAGTACTCGAGCGAGTCGTCGCTCGGGTGCTCCAGGAGCAGACGACGCAGGGCGAGCTCCTCGTCGGGCCGGCGGGGCGCGTCCCGCGGACCGGTGCGCAGGAACACGACGACGGCGAGCAGGAGCGCCGCCCCGGCGACGAGGCCGCCCACGAGCGCGAGCCAGCCCGGCGCGCTGCCGTCGATGGCGAACGGTTCCTCGTGCGGAGACAGGCCGACGGACACGCTCGCCGCCCAGCCGATCCGCTCTGCCGGGGTGTCGAGGCTCGACGGGACGACCCACAGGAGCGCGGTGACGATCGCGGCGGCGAGCGAGATGCCGAGCAGGAGGACGAGGCCTGCCGCCCACCATGCGCCGCGCGCGATGCGGGCCGGGAAGGCGCGACGAGCGGCGATGAGCACGACGGTCAGGACGAGGCCGATGACGCCTCCCGCGTACGCGGTCCAGTGCACGTCGTCGAGGACGCCGGCGGTCGGGTCGACGCGGTCGAGCGCGACCGCGAGGAGCATGACCAGAGCGGACGGGAGCTGCCAGACGAGGATCACGAACCACAGGGCGACGCGCCGCCTCCGCAGGAAGCCGCTCGCGACGAGGCCGACGACCACCGCGGTGAAGAGCGACGGGTACGACGGGACGTTCGTGATCGACAGGACCTCCGCGACCGGTCGCTCGGCGTGCCGCGCGACGGGCCGGAAGAGCAACCCGGCCAGGAGCCAGACGGCGTAGACCTGGAGCACCCGCCCGCCCCACCGGGCGACGGCCTCGGCCCACGGCGACGCGGCGTCGGACCGCTCCGCGGGGCGGGACGGCGTCGATCCAGGACGTGGCTCGCTCGTGACCATGCTCGCCCCTCGGTCTGGTCCGCCCGCGAGCGCGGGCCGCTCGTCCGACGGTACGACCGCGGCCGGGCGAGTGCCCGGCGGAGCGCGCACGGGCAGTCCACGCCGCCGTCCACCGTCGTCCGCCGTCGGCCTCAGCGGCTCGCGGCGCAGCCGACGCACGTCCGCGCCGTGGGTCGCGCCTCCAGGCGCCCGGCGGCGATCGGCTGCCCGCACGCCTCGCACACGCCGTAGGAGCCCGCGTCGAGCCGGGCGAGGGCGGCGTCGACCTCCTCGACCCGCGCCGCCGCGTCGCGCGCGAGCGCGTCCACCTGGGCGCGCTCGAACGCGATGGTCGCGCCGTCCGGGTCGTGCTCGTCGTCCGCGTTCGAGTCGCGCGAGGCCTCCACGATGCCCGCGACCTCCGCGCGCAGCGCGCCGAGCCGCGCGACGGCGTCGTGCCGTACGGCGAGCAGGCGCTCGCGCGCGGCGTCGTCGGGGCCGGATGCTCGGCCGGTGCCTGGTGTCGTCATCTCGCTCCCTCAACGTCAGGGAGGGGGTGAAACCGTCCCGGGCGGGGAGTCCTGCCCGGGGCCGACGCATGACAGCGGCGGGCGGCGGATGGAAGAGTGGAACCGCCCGGCTCCCCCCGGGCCCGCCCGCGCGGTCTCGCCCCCGCGGCGCGCGACCGACGTCCGACGGCGAGACCACAGGGGGTCTGCATGAGCACGGTCGTCGTCTTCGAGGCCTTCGGCGGGCCGGAGACGCTGCGGGTCGACGACGAGCACGTCGGCGAGCCCGGACCCGGCCAGGTGCGCGTCGCGAACCGGGTCGTCGGCGTCAACCCCGCGGACCTCAAGCGGCTCGCGGGCGCGTTCGGGGGTCGCGTGCCCGGCGTCCTGGGGTTCGAGGCCGCGGGCGTGATCGACGCCGTCGGCCCGGACGTGCCCGACCTCGCGCCCGGCGACGAGGTCGTGTGGCACGGGACGGGCGCGCAGCGCGAGCTGTCGCTCGTGCGTGCCGACCACGTCCGGCGCAAGCCCGCGTCCGTGCCCTTCGAGCAGGCGGCGGTGCTGCCCGTCGCGGCGGCGACCGCGTTCTCCGCGCTCGTCCAGGCCGACGTCGGCGAGGGCGACGTGGTGCTGGTGCACGGCGCGAGCGGGGGCGTCGGGTCGGCGGCGGTGCAGATCGCGACCGCGCTCGGGGCGCGCGTCGTCGGGACGGCGTCGCCCGCGAACCACGACTACCTGCGGGGCCTCGGCGCGACCCCGGTGGCGTACGGGCCGGGGCTCGTCGACGCGGTGCGGGCGCTGCCGGACGGCCTGGACGAGGTGAGCGTCGTCGTGGACCTCGTGGGCTCCGCGGACACGGTCGCCGCGACCGTCGCCCTGCTGGGCGAGGACCTGGCCCCCGCGACGCCGGACGACCCGCCGAGCGCGGTGACGATCGTCGGGTCCGACGCGTCGCGCGCGGCGGGCGTCGTCGACAAGGTCGACGCGAAGGGTGCCCTGGACGAGGTGCTCGCGCTCGCGGAGGACGGGCGGCTCCGGGCGGAGGTCTCGGCCCGGTTCCCGTTGACGGGGGCGGCCGAGGCCTTGCGCCTCGTCGCCGACGGGCACGTCCGCGGCAAGGTCGTCCTCGACGTGCCCTGACCGGGACCTCGGTCCCGGAAGGTTGTGACGCTGGGCACAAGGTTGCCCCGGGAACCGCAGGATTCCGCCGTTCCTGCACGTGTCGCGCGCGAATCTTCTTGCGCCCCGAGTGCGCGAGAGTGTGAAATCGTTAGCATGCGTAAGTTTCTTGCCGCTACCGCGGCGCTCTCCTGTGCCCTCCTGCTGGCGTCCTGCGCCTCGCCGACCGACCCGGCGAGCGACGACGCGGCGACCCCCGAGACCACGACCACGACCGAGGCGACCCCCGAGGTGACGCCCGCCGTCGTCGCCGTGACCACCACGTGCAACATGTACTACGGCGGCGAGTACTCCGCCGAGCGACTCGTCACCGAGTCGACGCCGCTGCTCGAGACGCCCGAGGACGAGGCCGCCGCCGCCGCGATCTACACCACGCGCGAGCGCCTCGTCGCGGTCCAGAACTTCGCGGACCCCGACCTCCAGCAGAACCTCAACGGGATCAAGGCCCCGTTCGAGGCCGCCGTGCAGGGCGAGACGATCGACACGTCGAGCCTGCAGGAGTCCATCGACGCCTTCCGTGCGCAGTGCACCGAGGCCGGGTACGCGTTCGCGTCCTGACCCCTCGCACGCCCCCGCGCGCCGCGGTCCGTGCGGCCCGTCCCTCACCCAGGGGCGGGCCGTTCGTGCATCCGGGCACGCCGTGGGAGCATCCGAGGATGCCCGTCGTCGAGTCCTCGCTGGTGGTCCCCGTCGACCCCGCGACCGCGTTCGCCGTCTCGCAGACGACCGGTGCGGTCCGCCTGCGCTGGGACCCGTTCATCCGACGGCAGCACTTCCTCGACGGCGCCACGGCGCCTGCGAAGGGCGTGCGCACCTTCACCCGGCACCGCAGCGGCCTGTCCATGGTGAGCGAGTACGTCTCGTACAACCCGCCGACGAACGTCGGGATGCGCATGGTCCGCGGGTCGTGGTTCTTCGAGAACCTCGCGGGCGGGTGGCGGTTCGCCCCCGACCCGTCCGGGGGCACGCGCGCGACGTGGCGCTACTCCTTCCGGTGCCGCCCCCGCTGGCTCGCCCCGCTCGCGGAGCGCGTCGGCTCGTGGGTGCTCGGGCGCGACGTCGACCACCGGATCGCGGGCTTCGCGCGCGGCTGCGCCGACCCCGTCGTGCTCGCCGCGGTGCGCGAGCCGACCGGGTAGACGCCGGCGCCTCGGCCCCGCGCCCCGGGCCGCCGGCCCGGCCGTCCCGCGGCGGCGCTACAGCCGGAACCGGACGCCGGTCACCTGGAGCCAGGCGAAGAACCCCGCGGCCAGCGCGACGAGGACGACGACGAGGGCGACGAGGAGCGGCCGCTGGGCGCGGTCGCCGAACAGGCGCAGGGCGAGCCAGGCGACGCCCAGGCCGACCAGGCCTCCGGCGGTGTTGGTGAGGACGTCGGTGACGTCGCTGGCTCCGATGCCGGCGACGTACTGGACGATCTCGAAGGCCACGGACACCCCGACGACGACGAGGAGCATCGTGGCGAGGCGCCGCTGCCGGGCCGCCAGGTAGACGAGGACGCCGAGCGGGACGAACGCGAGGACGTTGACGGCGAGCTCTCGGGAGCCGAGCCCGCCGGTGGCCGTGCCGCCCAGCGGAACGAGGTTGACCGACCGGCGGCCGACGAGGTCGCCGAAGTCGCCGGTGTGGATCTTGAGCAGCACGACCCACACGAGCACCAGGACGTAGAGCCCGAGGACGACACGCTCCGCGGTCCTGCCCGGGCGGGCCGGGGCGGGCGCGCCGCCGTCGGCGGCGCGGTCCTCGTGCTCCTCGACGAGCCGGGGGTCGACGTGCGGGTCGTGCGTTGCCATGGGGCGCAGGCTACCGGCGCTCAGAGCGCGAACAGCAGGATCGCGTAGGCGAGGAGCGCCACCGTCCCGATCGCCGCGACGGTGCGCATCGCGCGCCGCGGCCGCGCGGTGAGGACTCCGAGGAGCGGAGGCAGCGCGAGCAGGGTCACCAGGACGGCGAACGCTCCCGGGGCGTTCTTGCACGCGGGCGCGTCGAAGGTCGGCGGATCGACGCACTGGTCGCTGCTCGCGTCCAGTCCGAGCAGGAGCGCCACCGCAGCCGGCAGTGCGACGAGGACGAGCGCGACCGAGCCGACGACCCAGCCCGCGATCACGCGGCGACGGTGCGCTCGGAACTCGTCGGCCGTGCGAGGAGCGATCGGGCCCTGGTCGGTGTCCACGGTCATGGATCCTGACGCATCCTCCTGCACGTCCGGTGCGCCCTGTGCGCGGGAACCGTGCGGGTCCGGGCCGTTCCGAGCGTCTCCCGCGATGTCGCCGGCGGGGCTTCGCGTGTGACGCCTCGGACGGATCGGACCGCTCGGGGATGCGGGTTCGCCCGCGCACGGCACCCCGGGACGACGGCGGCCGGCACCCCGGTCGGACGCGGCCCGGCCCTGCGCGGCGTAGCGTGCGACGCATGGGCCCGCTCGACCGTCGCCGCCCCCGGGCGTTCCTCGCCGTGGTGCTCGCGGTGGTCTCGGTCCTCGGGTCGGCGGGCGCGACGCACGGTCAGCCGGGCGCGCGGCCGCTCGACCTCGCCGCCGTCGCCCTGCTCCTCGTGTCGCCGCTCGCGCTCGTGCTCCTCGTGCCGCGGCCGGTCGTCGCGGTCGCGGTGTCGGTCGCGGCCGCCGGGGTCTTCCTCGTCGCCGGGTACGCGTGGGGACCGGTGCTCGCGGGGCCCGTCGGCGTGCTCGTGGGGGTGCTCCTCAGCGGGCCCGCGGAGCGCGGGCGCCGCGTGGCGTGGGGCGGGGCCGTGCTGCTGGCGGGGGCCGTCGTGGGGGCCGCGGCGCTGCGTCCCGACGCCCCGCCGCGGGCGACGCTCCTGGGCGGGGCGGCCTGGACCGTCGTCGTGCTGCTCGTCGCGGGCGGGATCCGCGACCGGTCCGCCCGCATCGCCGCCGCGCGCGAGGCCGAGCGGGTCGCGCGCGCCGAGCGGGAGCGCACGGCCGTCGCGGACGAGCGGCTGCGCATCGCGCGCGAGGTCCACGACGTCCTCGCGCACTCGCTCTCCGCGATCACCGTGCAGGCGGGCGTCGGGCTGCACCTGCTCGACCGCGACCCGGACCAGGCCCGCAGCGCCCTCACCGCGATCCGCGCGACGAGCACGGAGGCCCTCGACGAGGTCCGCGCGGTGCTCGGCGTCGTCCGGGGAGAGTCGCGCGCGGACGGCCCCGCGATCGACGACGGCGCCCCGCTCGCCCCGACGTGGGACCTCGCCGCGCTCCCCCGGCTCGTGCGGCAGGCGGCGGGAGGCGGGCTCACGGTCGCGCTCGCCGTGGACCCCGCCACCGCAGGACTGCCCGACCGCCTCGCCGGGGTCGTCTACCGCGTGGTGCAGGAGGCGCTGACGAACGTGCGGCGGCACGCGCTCGGGGCGACGCACGTCGACGTCCGCGTCGACGTCGACGCGGGCAGCAGGTCCGGGTCCGACGCCCGCGCCGCCGGGGTGGACGGGGACCGTGCCTCGCGGAGCGTGACGGTGACGGTCACCGACGACGGCCCGGGCACGCGGTCGGACGCCGAGCCCGGCTACGGCCTGCGCGGCATGCGCGAGCGCGTGGAGAGCGTCGGCGGCACGCTCACGACGGGGTCGGTGGCCGAGCCGACCCACGGACCACCGGAGAACGACACCGCTGGACGCGGATTCCGGGTGCGGGCAGTCTTTCCCTGGCCGGGCACCACGCCCCGGCCGAGCACCACCGGGCGGTCCGACGAGGAACCGCCGCGGCACGAGGAGGCACCATGATCGACGTCGTGCTGGCCGACGACCAGGCGCTCGTGCGCGGCGGGTTCCGCGCGCTCATCGACTCCGAGGACGACATGCGCGTCGTCGCCGAGGCCGCGACCGGGGACGACGCCGTCCGGCTCGCGCTGGAGCACCTGCCCGACGTCGTGCTCATGGACATCCGGATGCCCGGGCTCGACGGGCTCGAGGCGACCCGGCGGATCGTCGCCGACCGCGCGGCGGCGCACGTGCACGTCGTGGTGGTCACCACGTTCGAGCTCGACGAGTACGTGACGGACGCGATCCGCGGCGGTGCGAGCGGGTTCCTCGTCAAGGACACCGAGCCGGTCGACCTCGTCCGGGCGGTGCGGGTCGCGGCGCGCGGCGACGCCCTGCTCTCGCCCACGGTGACCCGTCGCCTGCTGTCCCGGGTCGCGGACGCGACGCGCGCCGTCGGGCCGGTCCCCGGTCTCACGGAGCTCACGCCGCGCGAGCGCGAGGTGCTCGTCGAGGTCGCGGGCGGGCTCTCGAACGACGAGATCGCGGGGACGCTCTACCTGTCGGAGTCGACGGTGAAGACGCACGTGTCGCGCGTCATGGCCAAGGTGGGCGCGCGCGACCGCGCGCAGCTCGTCGTCGCGGCCTACGAGTCCGGGCTCGTGCGCCCGGGCTGGGCGGGCTGACCGGCACCCTGCCGTCGGTCCACGCGGCGTCGTCCCGACCGGCACCACGGGACGAGCGAGGTCGGCACGCACGGGTGACGACGCGCCGTCGGGCGACGGGGAGCCTGGAGGTGCGGCCGGATCGTGGCCGCCCCCGCCGACCGGCGGGGCGCACCGACACCGGAGGTCGTCATGCTCACCGCACTCACCGGGGCCGTGGTCCCCACGGAGGCCGTCGCGTCCGTGGCGCACGCCGGCTGGGGGCCCGGACCGTGGTGGTTCGTCTTCCCCCTGCTGTGGTTCCTGCTGTTCGCGTCCGTGATCTTCCTCGTCGCCCGCCGCGCGCGGCGCGGCTGGGGCCCGGGCGCTCCCGGCGGCTGGCGCGCCACCGGCCCGGACCCGGTCGCGATCCTCGGCGAGCGGTACGCGCGCGGCGAGATCGACGAGCAGGAGTACCGCTCGCGCCTCGCCGTCCTGCGCGAGGGTCGCCCCCAACCCTGACGCCGAAAACGACGTTGCTGCCGTTATCCCGCGGACAACGGCAGCAACGTCGTGCTCGACGGCGAGGAATCGCCTGGTCGGCGTCAGGCGGAGGCGCCCACGGGCTCCTTGGTGCCCGACGGCGCGGCGTCCGCGGTCTCGGACGTCGCCGTGGCCTCGGTGGCGGTCGCCTCGGACGACGCGTCGTCGTCCTCGTCCACGAAGAGGTCCTCGGCCGTGGCGGCCTCGTACTGCTCCAGGTCGAGGATGCCCTCGCGCTTGGCCACGATGGTCGGCACGAGCGCCTGGCCCGCGACGTTCACCGCGGTGCGGCCCATGTCGAGGATCGGTTCGATCGCCAGCAGCAGGCCCACACCCGCGAGCGGCAGGCCCACGGTCGAGAGCGTGAGGGTGAGCATGACGATCGCGCCGGTGAGGCCCGCGGTCGCGGCGGAGCCGACGACGGACACGAACGCGATGAGCAGGTAGTCGGTGATCGACAGGTCGATGCCGAAGATCTGCGCGACGAAGATCGCCGAGATGGCCGGGTAGATCGAGGCGCAACCGTCCATCTTGGTGGTCGCGGCCAGCGGCACGGCGAACGACGCGTACTCGCTCGGGACGCCGAGGTTGCGCTCGGTGACGCGCTGCGTCACGGGCAGCGTGCCGATCGAGGAGCGCGAGACGAACGCGAGCTGGATCGCGGGCCACGCGCCCTTGAAGTAGCTCGAGATCTTCAGGCCGTTGGTGCGCAGCAGGATCGGGTAGACGACGAACAGCACGACCGCGAGACCGACGTAGATGGCGACGGCGAACCACGCGAGCGACGCGAGCGAAGTCCAGCCGTACGCCGCGATGGCGTAGCCGATGAGGCCGGCGGTGCCGATCGGCGCGAGGCGGATGATCCACCACAGCACCTTCTGCACGATCGCGAGCGCGGAGCGGTTGAACGCGAGGAACGGGTCGGCCTTCTTGCCGGACTTCAGCGCCGCGATGCCGATGACGAGCGCGACGACGAGGATCTGGAGCACGTTGAAGTTCACCGACGTGCTGGCGCTCGCGCCGGCGTCGGTCACCTCGACCTGCGTGCTCGCGCCCAGGCCCAGGACGTTGCCCGGGATGAGGCCGTTGAGGAAGTCGAGCCACGTGCCGGTGCGGCCCGGCTCGGACGCGGCGTCGAGCGAGACCGACGCGCGGTTGCCCGGCTGGAACAGCAGGCCCAGGCCGATGCCGACGGCCACGGAGATCGCCGCCGTGATGGCGAACCACAGGAGCGTCTGGCCCGCGAGGCGCGCGGCGTTGGTGACGGTGCGCAGGTTCGCGATCGACGCGACGATCGCGGTGAAGATGAGCGGCGGCACGACGGCCTTGAGCAGCGTGACGAACGACGAGCCGATGGTGTCGAGCGTCGTGGTGAGGCCGTTGGGGACATCGCCGGCCGCGTCCTGCGGGCCCATGGCGAGGGCGAGGGCACCGAGGCCGACGCCGACTGCGAGGCCGAGCAGGATCTGGACGCTGAACGACGGGAACCGGCGCTTCTTCTTCGCAGGCGCCGAGGCCGGGGCCTGGCTCGCCTGCTGCGGGTCGGCCTTCGAGACGGCCGACGAGGGGGTCGAGGACACGGGGGACCTTTCGGGGTGACGCGGGCGCACGAGCGCCCGCTCTCGGGAGAGGGGCTCGGGACGTCGTCGCGGGGCGCCGGCAGCAGCGCGGCCCGGGGCAGGGGGACAGGTCGTCGGGGCGACCTGGAGTCCTGACGGTGCGGGGCGCGCCACGCGCGTCAACGGCTCAGGTCGCGAGGCGACCCGGGGTCCTGACGGGTGTGCGGAGGCGGAGAGGCGTCAGCGGCGACGGGGGGTCAGCGACACAGCGCGCTGGCGACTCGACGGAGGTCGACGTCGCGGCGCTGGGTGAGCTGCCAGGCAGGCACGCTGACGAACACGAAGGTTCTCCCGGAACGGTGGGTTCTCGCTGGAAAGCGGGCAGACGGACGCCCGCGGCAACCGATCATACCTGCTAGTACGCAACGACCCGACCGCGGACCCTATTCCCCGTACCTCGCGAGATGGCGATCCGCCGCCGAGATAGTGACGCCCGGCACCGATTCTCCGGGGTCCGGGGCCGGGCGTCGCACTCTCGCGAGATCAGGCGTTGGGCGCGTCCAGGAACGCGTGCAGGAGCGGTCCCGCGGTGACGGCGCCACCGTCGCCCGTCTCGACGAACACGGCGACCGCGAGGTCCCCCTGGGTCGCGATCATCCAGGCGTGGGACTGGCTGCCGTCGCCGTACTGCGCGGTGCCCGTCTTGGCGCCCGGCTCGCCCGGGAGGTCCTGGAGGATCGACGCCGAGCCCTCGGTGACGACGGCGCGCATGAGGCCGCGCAGCGTCGCCGCCTCTTCCTCGGTGAGGGTGCCCGCGGGCTCCTCGTCGGCGACGGTCTGCACGTCCGGGTGGACCAGGACCGGCGACACCGTGTGCCCGGCGGCGACGCTCGCCGCGACGGTCGCCATCGCGAGCGGCGAGGCCTGGACCTTGCCCTGCCCGATCATCGACGCGGCGTGCTCGGTGCCCTGCGAGTCGGTCGGGACGTCGCCGAAGAACGCCGGCGCTCCCAGCTCGGACTCGACGCCCAGTCCGAGCGACGCCGCGGCGTCGTGCAGCGCCTGCTGCGTCACCGTGTCCCGCTGCCCGATCATCGCGGTGTTGCACGAGTTGGCGAACGCGGTGCGCAGCGGCACGTCGCCGAGGGCCGACGTCGGGTAGCCCGGGACGTTCTGGAACTCGCGGCCGTCCACGGAGATCGTGGGCGGGCACGCGACGGTCGTGTCGGGCGTGAGCCCCGCACGGAGCATCGCGAGCGTCGTCGCGACCTTGAACGTCGAGCCCGGGGCGTACTGGCCGGTCGTCGCGGTCGAGAGCCCCTCGCCTGCCGTCGAGCTCGCCGCGGCGAGCACCGCACCCGTCGAGGGCTGGATCGCGACGATCGCGCTCGGCCCCTGCCCGGCCAGCACGGCCTCGGCCGCGACCTGCATGTCCGGCCGGAGGGTCGTGCTCAGCGGGGTACCGTCCACCGGGTCGACGGAGAAGACCTCGGTCGTCTCCCCCTCCGCGTCGCCCTCGCCCGGCACGACCTCGATCGACAGGCCGGGGACGCCCCGGAGCTGCTCGTCGTACTGGCGCTGCAGGCCGGAGAGACCGACCTGGTCGCCCGCGGCGATCGCTCCCTCGGACTCGTCGACGATCTCCGCCGTCGCGTCCCCCACGCGCCCGAGGATCGGGCGCGCGAACTCGCGCGTCGGCGCGAGCGGCAGCTCGTCGTCGACCACGCGGACCCCGTCGACGCCGCGCGCCGCGTCCACGTCCACGCCCGCCGTGTCCTCGGTGCGCACCGTGATCGCCTCGACGAACGCCTTCTCCCCCGCGCCCGCGACACGCTGCGCGTACTCCTCGGGGTCGAGCCCGACGACCGCGGCGAGCTCGCGCGCGGCGCGGTCCCAGGCGCCGGAGGCGACGAGGGTCTTGTCGACGCCGATCCGGTAGACCGGCCGGTCCTGGACGATCGGGACGTCGTCCGCGCCGAGGATGCCCGCGCGCACGGCGGGCACGCGGTTCACCGCGATCCGGTCGCCCTGGCCGAGCTCGGGCACGAGCACGTCGGGCTCCCACACGACGTCCCACGCCCCGGGGCCGTCCTCCCCGTCGGCAGCCTCCGCGAACGCCAGCTCCGCCGTCGTCGTGTACTCCCAGGCCTGCTCCCCCGCGACCTCCCAGCGGTAGGCGAGCGTCGCCGTCGCGCGGTCGCCCGCGTCGTCGCCCTCCTCCACGACGTCCACCGTCGAGACCTCGACCGTGCGCTCGTACGGCGCGAGCGGCTCGAGCACCGCCTCGAGATGGGCCTGGACGTCCTTCGCGGCGCCGTTGCGGAACTCCAGCCCGCTCACGTCGCCCTCCTGGATCGCCTGCGCGAGCGCCGCCGCGGCGTCCTGCGCCTCCGGCCGGTCGGGCGTGCACGCCGCGAGCGGCAGGGCCAGGACAGGGGCGAGCGCGGCGGCCGAGACCCAGCGCACGACCCGGTGCCGGACGCGCGGCCCGACCTGCGTGCTCGTTCGACCGTGGACGTGCGCGACGCTGCTCACCGGCTGCTCCCCTGGGTTTCCGGGCGGTTCGGGACGGGACGGACGCTACCCCACGCCTCGGACGTCCCGGACGTCCCGAACGAACCGGCCCGGTTCGTCCTCCGCTTCTTCACGCCTGGCGTGCGAGGCGGAGTCGCCCGGTCGTCAGTCCGGGGTGACCGGGCTGATCGCGTACCAGAGCCGGATGCTCTCGTCGCCTCCCGGCCCGGGCTCGTGACTGATCTGCACGGAGGTCACGACGTCGCCGTTCGAGCCGTTGATCCCGGTCCGCTCGCGCGTCCCGCCCGCGCGCGACGCGTCGAGCGACGCGGGCAGCTCCTCGAGCCAGCGGTCGACCTGGGAGCGGGGGAAGCCGAGGGCGTCCGCGTCGGCGACGAGCTGGTCGTGGACCGCCTGCCCGCCGGACAGGGTGCGGAACACGTTGATCGTGCTCACGTAGCCGCGACGGGGCTGGATCGTCAGCTCCTCGGCCGTCGTCGACCACGTACCGTCGGGGAGGGTCAGCTCCACCTGCGCCGCGCCGTCGGGCACCCGCACGACGGCCTGCGACTCGCCCAGACCCACGGACTCCGCGGTGATCGGCCTGCTCACGTCCCAGCGCATGGGCTCGCCCCTCTCGATGTCCTCGATCGTCGTCGTGCCGGCCTCGCCGCCCGACGGCGTCCCGCCGGTCGCCGTGCTCGTCCCGCCCGGGCTCGTGGTCGCGTCGCCCGGGTCGTCGAACGTCACCGTGCACCCCGCCAGGACGAGCGACCCGGCGAGCACGACGACCGCGGCCCGGGTCGCCGTCCGCCGCCGCCCTGCCAGGCCGAGTCGGCTCACTGGTCCACGTCCACGTCCCACTCGGTCAGTCTGTCAAGGATGCGGCCGACGCGTGCGGGGTTCGTGAGCCGGTAGTCGTCGATCCGGTCGGACACGTCGGTGCCGATGATCTGCGCCGCCTGGTCCGGGTGCTGCGTGACGAGCTGCTGGTACGCGGGGAGGGTGTCGTTCGCGATGTACTCCCAGCGGGTCGCCTGGTCCGCGATGTTGCCGCCCGGGAGCGGCGTCTCGACCGTCACGGTCCCCTGGACGGGGTTGTCGAACGAGATCCCCGTGAACGGGATGCCGATGTTCTCCGGGCCGGGCGTCTCGACGCTCACCGTGAAGGGGTCGTACTGCGCGTACGTGCCCGCGCCCGGGATGGACGGCTCCCCGACGAGCGTCATGAGGTAGGTGAAGGCCTCGCCCGTGACGGGGTGACCGCGCATGGTCTGCCAGTCGTCGGCGATGATCTGATTCTGCTCGCGCCACAGCAGCGCGGTGTTGCCGTCCGCGAGCGCCTGCGCGTCGCCCGCGCGTCCGGCCTCGATGTCCGACCAGGCCTGGTACGCGGCGTCGTCGATGACGCCGGCCTCGAGCAGCCGCTCCATCTCCTCCATGCCGCCGTTGAGGTACGCCTCGTGCATGACGGCCTGGTCGACGAAGATCTCGCGCTGCATCGAGAGGAACTGGTTCTCGTAGAACCCGAGCTCGGCGTCGGACATGGTCGCGATCGCCTCGAGCGCCGCGCGGTCCACGCCGGGCGGGAGCGCCTGCGCGCCGCTCGCGACGCCCTGCGCGAGCTGGCGCATCATGTCGAGGTCGAAGAACCCGGCGGCGAACGACGGCCCGATCATCGCGGCCATGCCCGCCCACTGCATCCACGGGTTGTCGAGGTAGAGCTCGCCGTAGTACGTGTAGACGCCCTCGATGATCTCGCGGTTGGCCGACGCCCCGGCGGACGGGTCCCAGTCGGCGAAGTCGAAGCCCGCCTCGGCGGCGGCGACGCGCGTCCAGTGCGCGACGGCGAGGTCCGAGAACCCTGGGGAGTCGGGGTCGACGCCGAGCCGCACCATCTGGGCGTAGAGCGCGGCGACCTGGGCGTCCGTCGCGTTCGCGAGCCACTCCGCGCGCTCGCTCGCGTCCATCGCGGCGTACTCGCCCGGGGTGGGCGTGGGGACGGTCTGCTGCTGAGCACCGGGGCCCGACGTCGAGCCGCCGCCCGGGCCGCCCGGGGTGCCGCCCCTGTCGCTGCTCGCGGACTCCTGCTGGTCGGCGTCGGCGGCGACCTGGTCGGCCGCGGCGTCGAGGAGCGTCGCGGTGGTGACCAGCGAGGGACCGAGGCTCGCGGCCCAGTCGTTGCGGAACTCCGCGGCGTCGGGGCCCTCCCAGCGGGTCGCGGCGTCGACGACGGACGTCACCTGTGCCCGGTGGGTCCGCAGCGCGTCCGCGCCCCCGCGCAGGGTCGACGCGAGCGCGCGCAGCGCCCGGACGTCCGCGCCCCACAAGCCGCTCATGCCGTCTCCTCCCAGCACCTGCGCGTGTCCTCTCACGCGCACGTGTCGACAGCCTCGTCTCGACGGTCGCACGCCGACGCTACGCGGAGCGCGCTTCGGCCGCGATGGGGAGCGCTGCCCATCCCGGTCGCCGGGAGGTGCACCACGTAATGATTGGATGAAGAGGGAGCGATTTCTCCGTTCTTCTTGACCCCAGGCCGCCCTTCCGCCACATTGGTCGATGACACATCGGATGATTCCTGGGCCCTGGCGTAGTCCGAGCGCCGAACCCGACCGACCGCGGCGCACCGACGCGCTGCTCTTGGAGGCCACTGATGTCCCGAGTCCGACCCCTCGCGCGACCCGCCGGCGCCCGCCGGCTCGTCGCCGCGACCGCAGCAGGGGCGCTGGCGGTGCCGCTCGCGCTCCTGGCGGCGCCCGCGTCCGGGGCGAGCGCCCCGACGTCGGGCACGCTGGGTGCCGTGACCGCACCCGGCGCGACGATCCCCGGCGACCCCGACACCATCTGGTTCGACGAGCCCCTGAACACGGCGGCGTCGAACCTCCAGCAGGAGTGGGAGCAGCGCGCGCTGCCCATCGGCAACGGCGCGATGGGCGCCACCGTCTTCGGCGGCGTCGCGCGCGAACAGCTCCAGCTCAACGAGAAGACCCTCTGGACCGGAGGCCCCGGGGCCTCCGGCTACAACTTCGGCAACTGGACCACCCCGCGGCCGGACGCGATCCAGCAGGTCCGCGACCGGATCGACGCCGAGGGGAGCGTCAGCCCCGAGGAGGTCGCCTCGGTGCTCGGCCAGCCGAAGACGAACTTCGGCTCCTACCAGACCTACGGCGACCTGGTCCTGGAGATGGCCGGCCAGACCGGCACCGCCACCGACTACCGCCGGGCGCTCGACATCGGCGACGCCGTCGTCACCACGACCTACGAGCTGGACGGGACGGCGTACACGCGCGAGTACTTCGCGAGCGCGGCCGACGACGTCGTCGTCGTGCGGCTCACCGCCGACGAGCCCGGTGCGATCGGCTTCGAGGCGCGGCTCGACCTGCCGTCCGGTCGGTCGAACGTCGCGCAGGCCGCCGCGGGCGGCCGCATCACGACCTCCGGGACCCTGACCAACAACGGCCTGCGGTTCGCGTCGCAGGCGCAGGTCCTCACCGACGGCGGCACCCGGACCGACGGCACGAACGGCCGCGTCACGGTCGCGGGCGCCGACTCCGCGACGATCGTCTTCTCCGCCGCGACCGACTACGAGGGCGAGTACCCGGCGTACCGCAGCGGCGTCGCGCCGCTCGACGTCGTGACGCCCCGCGTCGACGCGGCGGCTGGGAAGGGCGCGGACGCGCTGCGCGAGGCGCACCTCGCCGACTACCACGAGCTCTACGAGCGCGTGCGGCTCGACCTCGGCGCCGAGCTGCCCGACGTCCCGACCGACGAGCTCCTGGCCGCCTACCGGGCGGGCACGACGCCGGAGAACCAGCGCGCGCTCGAGGCGCTGTACTTCCAGTTCGGGCGCTACCTGCTCGTGTCGTCGTCGCGCGACGGGTCGCTGCCCGCGAACCTGCAGGGCGTGTGGAACCGCGTCAACAACCCGCCGTGGGACGCCGACTACCACGTGAACATCAACCTGCAGATGAACTACTGGCCGGCCGAGACGACGAACCTCTCCGAGACGACCGCCCCGCTGTTCGACTACGTGGACTCGATGGTCGCGCCCGGCGAGGTGACCGCGAGCACGATGTACGGCGCGGACGGCTGGGTCGTCGGCAACGAGACCAACCCGTACGGCTTCACGGGGCTGCACCAGTACCCGCAGTCGTTCTGGCAGCCCGACGCCGCGGCGTGGCTCGCGCAGCACTACTGGGAGCACTACCTGTTCACGGGCGACGAGGAGTTCCTCGCCGAGCGCGCGTACCCGATGCTCAGGTCGGTGTCGGAGTTCTGGTTCGACTTCCTCGTCGTGGACCCGCGCGACGGCTCGCTCGTCGTGACGCCGAGCTACTCGCCCGAGCAGGGCGACTTCACCGCGGGCGCGTCGATCTCGCAGCAGATCGTCACGCAGCACCTCGCCAACACCGCCGCGGCGGCCGCGGCGCTCGGCGAGACCGACACCGCGTTCCTGGACGAGCTCGCGGCGACGCGCGCCGACCTCGACCCCGGCCTGCGCGTCGGGTCGTGGGGCCAGCTCCAGGAGTGGAAGGAGGATCTCGACGAGCCCAACAACACCCACCGGCACGTGAGCCACCTCTGGGCCCTCTTCCCGGGCGGGGCCGTCTCGCCGTCGTCGTCCCCGGACCTCGCGGCCGCGGCCCGCGTGTCTCTCGACGGCCGCGGCGACGGTGGCACCGGCTGGAGCAAGGCCTGGAAGGTCAACTTCTGGGCGCGCCTCCTCGACGGCGACCGCGCGCACAAGCTCCTGCGCGAGCAGCTCACCGGCAGCACGCTCGACAACCTGTGGGACAACCACCCGCCGTTCCAGATCGACGGCAACTTCGGCGGCACGTCCGGCGTCGCCGAGATGCTGCTCCAGAGCCAGGACGGCGTCGTCGACGTGCTCCCGGCGCTGCCGTCGGCGTGGGCCGAGGGGTCGTACACCGGGCTCGTCGCGCGCGGCGGCACCGAGGTCGACGCGACCTGGACCGGGGGCGCGGCCCGCGAGGTCACGCTCCACCCGTCGCGCGGGGGCGACCTGACCGTGCGCAGCCCGCTCTTCGCCTCGGGCGCGTACACGCTGGTCGACGGCGACGGGTCGCCCGTCGAGCACGTGCGCGACGGCGCGGAGGTGACGTTCGCGGCGTCCGCAGGGGCGACCTACACGGCGTCCGCGCTCGCGACCGTGAGCGTCGCGGCCCCGGCGAGCGCGACGACGGGCGACGTCGTCGACGTCACCGCGACGGTGTCCGCCGTGGGCGACGCGCCGATCGAGGGCGGCGAGCTCGCGCTCGTGCTCCCGACGGTCGAGGACGGTCAGGCGGCCTGGTCCGCCGAGCCGGCGCGCGCCGACCTCGAGACGGTCCCGGCGGGCGAGTCGCGCGACGTCTCCTTCCGCGTCACCGTCGGCGCGGGCGGAGCGTCGGGGACGTCCGCCGTCGTCGCCCGCCTCACCGCGGGCGAGGGGACGGTCGAGGGCCGGGCCGCGATCGCCGTCCGACCGCCGTCGCCGTGCCCGGCGCCGCCGTCCGACGACACGCTGCTCGCGTGGGACCTCGGCGAGAGCCCGCTCACGGACGCGTCCGGGCACGGGCGCACGCCGCGCGTCGTCGGCACGGGTGCCGTGCTCGCCGAGGGGCCGACGGGGTCGGCCCAGACGCTCGGACCGAACACCTACGTCGCGAGCGAGCCCTTCCAGCTCGGGTACCTCTACCAGGCGTCGTTCGCGGGCGAGTTCCGCATCGACGCCGGGCAGTCGTCGTACCGGCGGCTCTTCGACGCGCAGCCGGTCGGGCAGGACGCCGACGGCATCCTCGTCGACCTCACGCCGTCGAACAACGTCCGGGTCATCACGGCCGGGACGGGCACCACGACCCCGGTCACGGTGCCCACGGGCCGCTGGTTCGACCTCGTCGTGACGATCGGCGAGAACGGCGCCATCACGGTCTACGTCGACGGCGTCGCCCGCTCGGGCGGCACGGTCGGCGGCTACGACGCGATCAACGGGTGCCAGACGCGTCCGTTCCACGTCGGCGCCAACCAGGGCGGCGGCGAGGTCCAGCGCGGCGCCGTGGACCGTGTCGCGGTGTTCGCCCGCGCGCTCACCGCGGACGAGGTCGCGACGTGGCAGGAGCTCGCGTTCGACGCCGAGGAGCCGGGGCCGGACGTCAGCGTCGAGGTGCAGACGCGCTGCCTCGCCGGCCGTGCGTACGTCGCGGTCCGCGCGACCAACGACGACGACGCGCCGCTCGACGTGACCCTCGAGACCCCGTACGGGGCGCGCACGGTCGCGGGCGTCCAGCCCGGGGCCAACGCGTACCAGTCGTTCGCCGTGCGGGCGACCACGGTCGAGGCGGGCACCGCCACGGTCACCGCGCGCGCGACGGCCGACGGCCCGGTGGCGACGCACGACGTCGCCTTCGAGGGCCGCGACTGCTGACGTCGCGGACCAGCTCGACGACGCACGGGCCCCGGGTCTCCCCCGACCGGGGCCCGTGCGTCGCGCGGGGTCGCCGGACACCGGCGGCGTGGGCGCGCGTGGCGTCACTGTGTGAGCGTCACTCATTCGATGTCTTGACGCAGATTGGTCGGAGGATCCTTGACCTTCCGGCAAGAACTGCCTAGATTGTGACCAGTCATCAGATGTATTCCGCGGTCTCCCGCGGGGACGGCGAGGGGTACGCATGGCGAGGATCACGCGGGTCGAGATCGAGGACGTCCGCTTCCCGACGTCGCTCACGGCCGACGGCTCGGACGCGATGAACAAGGACGCGGACTACTCCGCGGCCTACGTCGTGCTCCGCACGGACGCGACCGACGAGTCCGGGGAACCGCTCGCCGGTCACGGTCTGACCTTCACCATCGGGCGCGGGAACGACATCGTCGCCGAGGCCGCGCGTCAGCAGGCGAGCGCCCTCGTCGGCCGCGACGTCGACGAGCTCGCCGCCGACATGGGAGGCGTGTACCGCACCCTGACGTCCGACTCGCAGCTGCGCTGGCTCGGCCCGGAGAAGGGCGTCGTGCACCTCTCCGTCGCGGCGGTGCTCAACGCGACGTGGGACCTCGTCGCCCGCCGCGCCGGCAAGCCGCTCTGGCGTCTGCTCGCCGACCTGACGCCCCGGGAGCTCGTCGCCGTCGCCGACCTGCGCTACCTCTCCGACGCGCTCACCGCGGACGAGGCCGTCGCGCTCCTCGAGGCCAAGGCCGCGACGAAGGCCGAGCGGATCGCCTACCTCGAGCGCACCGGCTACCCCGTCTACACGACGTCCGCCGGGTGGCTGGGGTACGACGACGAGAAGCTGCGGCGCCTGTGCCAGGAGGCCGTCGACGCCGGGTACGGCCACATCAAGCTCAAGGTCGGCGCCGACCTCGCGGACGACGTGCGCCGCCTCACCATCGCGCGCGACGTGATCGGACCGGACCGCAAGCTCATGGTCGACGCGAACCAGGTGTGGGACGTGCCGCAGGCGATCGAGTGGATGGCCGCGCTCGCGCCGTTCGACCCCCTGTGGATCGAGGAGCCCACCTCCCCCGACGACGTGCTCGGGCACGCCGCGATCCGGCGCGCGGTCGCGCCGATCGGCGTCGCGACCGGCGAGCACTGCCACAACCGGGTGATGTTCAAGCAGTTCTTCCAGGCCGAGGCGATCGACTTCTGCCAGCTCGACACCGGCCGGCTCGCGAGCGTCAACGAGATCGTCGCCGTCCTGCTCCTCGCCGCGAAGTTCGGCGTGCCCGTCTGCCCGCACGCGGGCGGCGTCGGGCTGTGCGAGATGGTGCAGCACGTGTCCGTGCTCGACTACGTCGCGATCGCCGGCGACCTGACCGACCGCGTGACCGAGTTCGTGGACCACCTCCACGAGCACTTCACCGACCCGTGCGTCGTCGCGGACACCGGCGCCGGCAGCGGCTACGTCCTCCCCTCGCGACCTGGGTACTCGACGCAGATGCACGCCGAGTCCGTCGCGCAGTACCGGTTCCCCGGCGGCTCGTACTGGACGGAGCGACGCGCGAGCGCGGCGCCCGGCCACCTCGCGCAGTCATCGGAGGAATCCGTCGCACCCGTGCTGCGATAGGCCATACTGCACCCATGTCCCGCACGGATGAGGTCGTCGACGGCATCAGGCGCATGATCCTCGACGGACAGCTCGGTCCCGGCGACCGGCTGCCCGTCGAGAAGGACCTCGCCGAGGCGCTCGGCGTCTCGCGCGGCTCCCTCCGCGAGGGCGTGCGCGCCCTGTCCATCCTCGGCATCGTCGACACCCGCCAGGGCGACGGCACCTACGTCACGAGCCTCGACCCCCGGCGGCTCCTGTCGCCCATGGGGTTCGTCGTCGACCTCCAGGGCGACGGCAGCGCGCTCCCCTTCCACCACGTGCGCCGCATCCTCGAGACCGAGGCGGCCGGGCTCGCCGCGACCCACATCACCGACGAGGCCCTCGCCGAGGCTCGCGGCGTGCTCGACCAGGTCGAGGAGATCCTGCGCGAGCCCGCCGTCGACCACGAGCGCTTCATCGAGACCGACATCGCGTTCCACCGCATCATCGCCGTGCACTCCGGCAACCCCGTCCTCGCCGCGCTCGTCGAGTCGCTCGCCAGCCGGACCGTGCGCGAGCGCCTCTGGCGCGGGCTCCACGAGGAGGGCGCCGAGGAGCGGACGCACGGCGAGCACGAGGCGATCTGGCGCGCGCTCGCCGCGCACGACCCCGAGCGCGCACGCCTGCGCATGGCGAACCACCTCCTCGGCGTCGAGGAGTCCCTCCCCCGCGTCCCGGACGACCTCCCCGACGACGACGCCTGACCCCCCGCCAGGGCCTCCACCGAGGTAGAACCGTGGTCGGCCGAGGTAGAACCGTGGTGGTCGTGCCCCACGGCGGTCAGGTCACCGCTGCAGTCGGTCACCGTCCGAGCCGGCCGGGCCCGCCGATGCGATCGGGTCGCGCGGCCCGTCGCGGCGAGGTGCCTGCCCCGGGAGCGAGACCACCCGCCCGCCGCAAGGGCCGGCGTGCGACGGACGGCGCGGCGCCGGACGAACCCGACACCGCGGGCAGTCGCCCGAGGCGAGTACAGACCGTGGTGAGTCGAAGCCGGGCGGGGTGGGTGGTGGTGCCGCGTCGTGGTCGGGCCTGGCGGGAGCCGCGAGGAACGAGCGGCGGATGGTAGACGCGGCACCACCACCCACCCCGACCACCCAGGGCGACCACACGCCGTCGAACACGACCACCACGGCTCTACCTCGCGGAGCCATGGTTCGGCCTCGCGGGGGGAGCCGCCGCGCCGCACACGAGATCGACCCGTGCGTCCGAGATCGACCCTCAGAGGGCCGATCTCAGGACGCACGGGTCGATCTCAGCGGGGTGTCCCGCCGGGTCACTCGTCCCGCCGGGTCACTCGTAGAGGACCGCGGCGATCTCCTCGTCGTCGATGTTCGTGGCGTCGTACCAGTAGAAGCCGGAGTCGATCACGGGCTCGACGTCCTCGCCGTTGATCGCGGCGACGGCGGCCTTGACGGTCTCGTAGCCGATGCCGACGGGGTTCTGGGTGATCGCGCCGGCCATGAGGCCGTCGCGGATCGCGTCCGTCTGCGCCTTGCCGGAGTCGAAGCCGATGACCGTGAGCGTGCCCGCCGCTCCGAGCTCCTGCACCGCCTTGACGACACCGGTCGCGGCGCCCTCGTTGGTGCCGTAGATGCCCTTGAGGTCGGGGTTCGCCTGGAGGATCGACTTCGCGGCGTCGGCGGACTTGAGCTGGTCGCCGCCCGCGTACTGCACGTCGACGATCTCGACGTCGGGCGCGTTCTCCTCGATGTAGTCGACGAACCCGGAGACGCGCTGCTGGCCCGTCTGCGACGTCTGGTCGTGGCCGAGCACGGCGATCTTGCCGCTCCCGCCGATGAGCTCGACCATGTGCTTCGCCGCCTCCGCGGCGGCGGCCTCGTTGTCGGTGGACACCGTCGTGATCGGCACGTCGGACTCCACGCCGGAGTCGAACGCCACGACGGGGATGCCGCGCGACTGCGCGTCGGACATGAGCGGGATCGATGCTTCGGAGTCGAGCGCGGCGAACCCGATCGCGTCGGGGTTCTTGTCGAGCGCCGTCTGGAGCATGGAGAGCTGCTTGTCGACCTCGGTCTCGGTCTCCGGACCCTCGAAGGTGACCTCGACGCCCAGCTCCTCCGCGGCGTCGTCGGCCCCCTGCTTCACGGCCTGCCAGAACTGGTGCTGGAAGCCCTTGGAGACGAGCGCGACGTACGGCGTGTCGCCGTCGCCGCCGCCGTCACCGCCGGAACCGGTCCCGCCGTCGTCGGCGGAGCTGCACGCGCCCAGCGCGAGCAGGAGGGCTGCGGCGCTCGCGGCGCCGACGTACTTGAGGCGGGCGACCCGGGTGGTCTTCATGAGGTGCTCCTTCGGGGGATGACGTCGTCGTCAGGGGAGACGAGGGAGGTGGCGGTGCTGCGGGGTGGGGAGCGCGGGGGGTCAGGCGTCCTTCCCGCGCCGGAGGATGTCGGTGTAGACGGCGAGGAGGATGACGATGCCGACGGCGACCTTCTGCCACTCCTGCGGGATGGACATGATCCGCAGGCCGTTGGTGAGCGTGGCCATGATGAGCGCGCCGATCACGGTGCCGAGGATCGTGGCCTTGCCGCCGCGCAGGGACGTGCCGCCGATGACGACGGCGGCGATCGCCTCGAGCTCGTAGCCGAGCCCGAGGCCGGGCTGGGCGGAGTTGAGCCGGGACGCCATGACGACGCCCGCGAGCCCGGTGAAGACGCCGGCCACGGTGTAGACGACGACCTTCCAGCGCCGCACGTCGATGCCGGAGATCGCGGTCGCCTCCTCGTTCGAGCCGATCGACAGCGCGTACCGGCCGATGAGCGACTTGCTGAGGAGGACCCCCGCGACGGCGGCGGCGGCGAAGAAGATGAGGACGGCGTTCGGCAGGCCGGGGATGAGCTCGCCGAGCGCGATCTGGCCGAAGCCCGCGACGTCGGAGAAGTAGATCGGCTTGGTGCCCGAGATGACGAGCGACAGGCCCTGCGCGACCATCATCGTCGCGAGCGTCGCGATGAACGGTGGGATGCCGAGGAACGACACGTTGAGGCCGTTCACGAACCCGAGGAGCGCGCCGGCCGCGATGCCGCCGAGCACGCCGACCACGAGCGGCAGCCCCAGGTTGGTGAGGAACACGCCGGTCATGACCGCGCAGAGCGTCATGCCCGTCCCGACGGACAGGTCGATCCCGCCGGTCGCGATGACGAACGTCGCACCGAGGGCCATGATCCCCGTGACGGCCGTGGCGAGCAGGATGCCCTTGATGTTCGCCCAGTCGAGGAAGTAGGGGCTGGCGATCGAGAAGAAGGCGAAGATCACGACGAGCCCGGCGAACGCGAGGATCTGCTGGAGCTGCTGGCGGTAGCGCGGGCCCCGCGACGCCACGGCGGCGTCGGGCAGGGCGTCGCGGACGGTGGTGGTCGAGGTCATCGGGCGTCTCCGGTCGTGGCGAGGAGGTGCTCGGCGCCGCCGAACTGCGTCGCGAGCTCCATGACGTTGTGCTGCGTGGCGTCGGCGTTGTCGAGGACGCCGGTGACCCGGCCCTCGCACATGACGACGATCCGCTCGGACAGGCGCAGGACCTCCGGCAGCTCGGACGAGATCATGACGATCGACTTGCCCTGGTCCGCGAGCGCGCGGAGGAGCTCGTAGATCTCCTCCTTCGCGCCGACGTCGATGCCGCGCGTCGGCTCGTCGACGATCAGCACGTCGCAGTCGCGCACGAGCCACTTGGCGAGCACGACCTTCTGCTGGTTGCCGCCCGAGAGGTTCTTGGTGCGCTGGCGCACCGACGGCGTCTTGATCGCGAGGCGGCGGACCATGTCGGTCGCGACGCGGCGCGCGTCCCCGTCGCGGACGAAGCCGGCGCGGGTCTCGCGGCCGAGCGAGGAGAGCATGACGTTCGCGGTGACGTCCTGGTCGAGCAGGAGGCCGTACCGCTTGCGGTCCTCGGAGAGGTAGCCGATGCCGTGGCGCACGGCGTCGGCGGGGTTGCGCACGTGGATCGCGCGCCCGCGGACCTCGACGTGCCCGGTGCTCCGGTCGGCGCCGACGAGGGCCCGGGCGACCTCGGTGCGGCCCGCGCCCATGAGCCCCGCGAAGCCCAGGATCTCCCCCTCGTGGAGGTCGAAGGAGACGTCCTTGAGGAGCTTGCGGGTGCTGAGCCCCCGGACGGACAGGACCACGGGGCGGCCCTCGGCGGCGGGAGCGGGCCGCACGTCGGTCTGGATCTCGCGACCCACCATGCGCGCGATCACGTCCTTGACGTCGGTCCCCGGGGTGTCGAGCGTGTCGATGTAGCGGCCGTCGCGCAGGACCGTGATCCGGTCCGAGATCTCCTTGATCTCGTCCATGCGGTGGGAGATGTAGATGACGCCGGTGCTCGGGGTCACGAACCCGCGGATGAGCCGGAAGAGCGTGCGCACCTCGACGTCGTTCAGGGCGGCGGTCGGCTCGTCCATGATGAGGACCTTCGCGTCGAACGACAGCGCCTTGGCGATCTCGACCATCTGCTGCCCCGCGACGCTGAGCTGGGAGACGGGCTGGCGCGGGTCGAGCGGGATCTCGAGGCGGCGGAAGAGCTCGGTGGCCCGGCGGACGAGCGCGCGGTCGTCGATGAACCCGGCGCGCCGCGGCTCGCGCCCGGCGAAGATGTTCTGCGCGACCGAGAGGTCGGGCATGAGGTGGAACTCCTGGTGGATGATGCTGATCCCGCGCTCGTTCGCCTGGCGCGGGGAGCGCACGTCGAGCGGCTCGCCGTCGAGCTCCATGGTCCCGGCGTCGGGCTGGTAGAGGCCGGAGAGGAGCTTCATGAGCGTCGACTTGCCGGCGCCGTTCTCGCCGACGAGGGCCAGCACCTCGCCGTGCCCCAGGTCGAGCCGGACGTCGTCGAGGGCCTTGACCCCGGGGAACGCCTTGGTGATGCCCGCGACGCGCAGGAGCGGGGTCCCCGCCGTCGCGGGTGGATCCCCCGCACGCACCGCGGGAGTCGGTTCCGTGCTCACGTGAAGCCCCTTTGCTTGGATGTGACCGAGGTCAGTTCTACCGCAGACATCCGATGCATTTCAAGAGTCTGACGCAGGATTCGCGGTTTGAGGCGGAAACTAGGGAGTCCAATCCCGACAAAACGCGCTCAACATCGGATGATTCATCGAACCATCGGGGAGCGATCAGTCCTGCCGCACGCCCACCGTGAGCATGAGGTTCGCGTACGCCCGCTCGTCCCCGGTCGCGACGAGGAGCGCGACGTCGTCACCCCGCGCGACGTCGTAGAACGTGAACCGGTCGAGCCCCTGCCAGGCGGCCGACGGCGACGCCGCGGCGAGCGCGGCGCGGTACCCCGCGTGCGCGGGCACCTCGGCGCCGCGCGCGAGCACGTCGCCCTCGGCCCCCGACGGGACCATCACGGCCGCCGACTCGACGGGGACCGCGTCGAGCAGGACCTCGAGCACCTGGTCGACCGTCAGCAACCCTGGCCGCAGGTTGAGGTGGACACGGTGCGCCCCCGGACGCGCCCCGTCGAGTGCGGGTAGTTGGCGTCCGCGAGCAGGACGCGGGAGCCGTGCCCCGCGCCCGCGAGCGCGCCGATCAGGCCCGGGTGCAGCAGCGGGTAGCGCAGCACGGGTCCGTCACCGCGCGACCGGGGCGCGGTCGAGCGCCCCCTCCGCCGAGACGGAGGGGGGCACGACGGCGGCCGCGACCGCGTGCCGCTGCCGCCCGACCCCGGCGATCTCGACCTCCACGACGTCGCCGTCGCGCAGGTACGGGAACCGGCCCGAGAGCGCGACGCCCTGCGGCGTCCCCGTGCAGATCAGGTCTCCGGGCTCGAGCCTCATGTACTGCGACAGGTGCCACACGAGGTACGCGACGTCGAAGATCATGTCCGCGGTGGTGGAGTCCTGGCGCGGCTCGCCGTTGACCCACGAGCGCAGCCGCAGGTCCCTGGCGTCGAGCTCGTCGGCAGGCACGAGCGCCGGGCCCGTGGGCGCGAACCCCGGCCCGCACTTGCCCTTGGACCACTGCCCGAGCGACTCGTCGAGCTGCCAGGCGCGCTCGCTCACGTCGTCGACGGCCGTGTACCCGGCGACGTGCGCGAGCGCCTCCTCGGGCGACGCGAGGTAGCTCGCCGCCCGGCCGATCACGACCCCCAGCTCGACCTCCCAGTCGAGCCGCTCAGCACCCGGCGGGACGGGCAGCGTGTCGTCCGGGCCGACGACCGTGTTCGGGTGCTTGAGGAACACGATCGGGGTCGACGGCGGCTCGGCCCCCGACTCCGCGGCGTGCGCGGCGTAGTTCTGCCCGATGCAGATCACGGCCGCGGGCCGCGCGACCGGCGCCCCGCGGCGCAGCCGCTCCGGGTGCTGGAGGACGGGCAGCGTCCCCGCGGCGAGCGCGTCGCGCACGCGCGCGACGCCGTCGGCCGCGAGGAACGCGCCGTCGAGGTCGGCGGTCAGGGACCGCAGGTCGTAGGTGGTGCCGTCCTCGGCGACGGCGGGGATCTCGTGGCCGAGCGGCCCCAGGCGGAGCAGGTGCATCAGGTCCTCTTTTCTCGGGGAGGTGTCAGGGACGCGCGAAGGTCGCGGGCGAGGCGCCCTCGGCCAGGAGCCCGGCGCGCACGAGCGCGTCCCAGAGCGCGTCCGGGACGGTGGCGGTGTGCCGCTCGTACGCCTGGCGCACCTGGTCGGGCGACCGGAGCCCGACGACGGTGCTCGCCACGGCGGGGTGGAGGCGGACGTAGGCGAGCGCCGCCTCGGGCAGCGTGACGCCGTGGTCGGCGCACACGGCCGCGGTCCGCCGGGTGCGGTCGAGCAGCGCGGCGGGTGCCTGCGCGTAGTCGTACGTGGCGTCGTCGGGCGGGACGTCGCGCGCGAGCAGGCCCGAGTTGTAGACGCCCGCGACGACGACGGCGACGTCCCTCTCCAGGGCGGCGGGCAGCAGGTCGGCGAGCGCGGGCTGCTCGAGGAGCGTGAACCGCCCGGCGCACATGACGACGTCGACGTCGGTCTCGCGCACGAACCGCGCGAGCATCGCGGACTGGTTCATCCCGGCCCCGACCGCCCCGACGACGCCCTGGTCGCGCAGCTCGACGAGCGTGGGGACGGCCTCGCGCGAGGCCACCTCCCAGTGCTCGTCGGGGTCGTGGAGGTAGACGACGTCGACCCGGTCCAGGCCCGTGCGCGCGAGGGTCGCGTCGAGCGACCGGAGCACGCCGTCGCGCGTGAAGTCCCACACGCGGCGCTGGTCGGCGGGCACGTCGAACAGGTCCGGGTCCTTCTCGTGCGCCGTCTCCGGCGACGGGACGAGGAGCCGCCCGACCTTGCTCGACACGACGCGCTCGGCCCGCGGGCGGTCGCGCAGCGCGGCGCCGAGCCGGCGCTCGGAGAGCCCGAGCCCGTAGTGCGGCGCGGTGTCGAAGTAGCGCACGCCCAGGTCCCACGCGGTGTCGACCGCGGCGGCGGTCTCGGCGTCCGACGTGGGCCGGTAGAGGTTGCCCGCCTGCGCCGCGCCGTACCCGAGCGACGTCAGGCGCACGGCGGTGTCGCGGACCCGGCGGGTGGGCAGCACCGCCGCCTGCGCGGTCGTGCCGGGCTGCTCCCCCGTCATGACGCCGCGGGCGGGCGGACCCGGAGGTTGTGCATGCCGCCGTCGACCGCGAGCGCCTCGCCCGTCGTCGCCGCGGCCAGCGGGCTCGCGAGGTAGCAGACGGCGTGCGCGACCGCCTCGGGGCTGACGAGCCGGCCCGTGGGCTGGCGGGCCTCGAGCGCGGCGCGCTCGGCGGCTGGGTCGTCCGCGGCGTCGAGCAGGCGCCCGACCCACGGGGTGTCGACCGTGCCGGGGTTCACGCAGTTCACGCGGATGCCCTCGCGCACGTGGTCGGCGGCCATCGCGAGCGTGAGCGCCTGGACGGCGCCCTTGGAGGCGGAGTAGAGCGCCCGGGCGGGGAGCCCCGTCCACGCGGCGATCGAGCACGTGTTGACGACGGCGGCGCGGTCCGACGCCCGCAGGTGCGGCAGGGCCGCGCGCGTGACGCGCACGATCCCCAGCACGTTGACGTCCAGGACGCGCAGCCACTCGGCGTCGTCGTTGTCGGCGACCGTCCCCTGGGCGCCGATGCCGGCGTTGTTCACGACGACGTCGATGCCGCCCATCGCGGTGGCGGCGGCGTCGATCGCGGCGCGGACGGCGGCGTCGTCGGTGACGTCGGCGACCTCGGCGTGGGCGCCGACGGGCACGCCGTCGGTCGTGCGGTCGACCGAGGTGACGCGCGCGCCCCGCGCGAGCATCGCCGTCACGATCGCGGCGCCGATGCCGGACGCGCCGCCGGTGACGACGGCGCGCACGCCGTCGAGCTCGGGCGGCGGGCTGGTCGGTGGTGTCACGGGGAGCCTCTCCTCAGTCTCGGGTGCGTGCTGGTGGTCGGGCGTCGGCTGCAGCACCGGCGGCTGCCGGGAGCCCGTACACGTGGCGCGCGGTGGTGCCCCACACGGCGTCGCGTTCGCCGGGGGCGAGGTCGGCGAGCAGCCCGCGCACGGTCTCCAACCACCGGCCGTAGTCGCTCGCGAGCAGGCACACCGGCCAGTCGGAGCCGAACATCAGGCGTGCCGGGCCGAAGACGTCGAGCGCGTGGTCGACGGCGGGCCGCAGGTCGGACGGGGTCCACGCGTCCCAGCGGGCCTCGGTGACGAGGCCGGACAGCTTCGCAGCGACGTTCGGCAGGGCGGCGAGCGCGGCGACGTCGTGGCGCCAGGCGGCGAGCCGGTCCCCGTCGGCCCCCGCCGCGCCACCGGCGTCCAGCCGCGGCTTGCCGAGGTGGTCGAGCACGAACGGGACGTCGGGGAGCGCGGCCGCGAGCCGTGCCGCCGCGGGGAGCTGGTGGTCGCGCAGGACGAGGTCGAACGCGAGCCCGGCGGCGCCCACGGCGGTGACGCCGCGCCGCACGTCTGCGCGGTCGAGGTACGCGGGGTCGGGCTCGGCCTGGAGCATGGTGCGCACGCCCACGACGTACCGGCCGCCGGGCCCCGCGCGCAGCGCGTCGAGGCGCTCTGCCAGGTCAGGGGCGGTGAGGTCGGCCCAGACGACGGCGCCCGCCAGCCGGGCCGCGCTCCCCTGCGGCGACGCGCAGGTGGCGAGCAGCTCCGCGGACTCGGCCCACCGGCTCGCCGACTGGACGACGACGGCCGCGCTCACGCCGTGCGCGGCGGCGGGCAGGTCCGCGGGGACGAAGTCGCGGTCGATCGCCGCCATCGTGACCGGGTCGATCCAGTCCTGGGGTGTCCGCGCACGGACCCAGAGGTGGTGGTGGGCGTCGACGACGTCGTGACCGGGCACAGGGCCTCCCTCCTCGTTGACGGACCCCGCGGACCAGATTCATCGAATGTATCTTAGGGAGATGTTTGGCGTTCGCGCAACGATGTCGGGAACTTGCCCGCGAATCCTCGGGCGGTCATCAGATCACTGTCAGCGCCCTCAGCTCAGCCGTCGTTCCAGGTGCACCGTGACGGTGTCGCCCACGTCCTTGCCGAGGCGCTTGCGCATGGCGGCGTTGAGCGACAGCATCAGGCCGCCCGCTCCGGTCGGCATCAGCCCGACGTTCCGCAGGGGCACGTCGTCGACGGTCGCGTCGACGCGCACCGACCGCAGGGTCCCGAAGAGCTCGCGCGCCTCCGGCACCTCCACGCAGGGCCACGTGTCGCCCTTGACGTCGACGCCGACGGGCGCGGTGAACGTGCGGTCGAGGGGTACGGGGTCGAACGGCACAGGGCCTCCAGGTGGATCGGGCTGCTGGTCGGGCTGCTGGTCGGGCTGGTGGTCGAGGAGGTGACCGTGCGTGGCGCAGGAAGTCGTCGGTCGCCGCGGCGCCGGGTTCTTCAGCGCAGCCCGAGGGAGGCGCCCATACGCTCGACGGCCCCCGTGAGCACGTCGACCCCGGTCGCGAGGTTGAGCCGCACGTGCCCGTCGCCGCCGGGGCCGAACCGGCGGCCGTCCTCCAGCGCGACGCGCGCGCGGTCGAGGAACCAGCCGCGCGGGTCCTGCGCGGGCGTCGGGCCGCCGGCGCTCCCGACCGGATCGACGCGCGCCGCGGCACCGTCGAGCCCCCGACAGTCGAGCCACGCGAGGTAGGTCGCCTCGCCCGGCCGGTACCGGACCCCGGGCAGGTGCTCCGCGAGGAGGTCGGCGAGGAGCCACGCGTTGCGCTCGACGCCCGCGAGGACAGCGTCGAGCCAGGCCTCGCCGTGGTCGAGCGCGGCGACGTGCGCGAGCACCGACACGTGCTGGACGCCGTGGCTCGCCTCCTCGGGGATGCGGCGCAGGTCGTCGGCGGCGTCCGGTCCGGCGACGGCCGCCGCCGCCTTGATCCCCGGCAGGTTCCAGGCCTTGGACGCGGAGACGATCGCGACGGCCCGCTCGGAGCCCGGCACGGCGAGGAGCGGGGTGTGGGTCGTCGCCGGGCGGCCGTCGAGGCCCGGGCGCGTGAGCGGCGCGTGGATCTCGTCCGCGACGACGCGCGCCCCGTATCGGGCGGCGAGCGCGAGGCCTGCCTCCAGCTCGGCGGGGGTGTGCACCGTCCCGGTGGGGTTCTGCGGGTTGCACACGAGCCAGACGGCGCGGCGCCCGCTCCCGGGGCCGCGCCCGTTCGCGGCGACGCCCGTCGCGTCGGCGAAAGCGTGCTCGAGCGTGCCGAGGTCGAGCCGACCGTCGGCGCCCAGCGGCGCGTCGACGACCCGCCGCCCCTCGTTCGCGGTGAACCCGTAGAACGGCGGGTAGACCGGCGGGTTCACGACGACCGCGTCGCCCGGGGCCGTGAGGACGCGCAGCACCTCGACGATCGCGAGCATCACGTCCGGCAGCGTGCGCGACGTCGAGGCGTCGAACGACCAGCCCCACCGACGCTCCGCGAACCGCGCGTACGCCTCGCCGTAGGCGGTGCCGACGTCGTACCCGGTGTCGCCCGCGCGCAGGGCCGCGGTCACGGCGTCGACCACGGCCTCGCACGGCGCGACGTCCATCTCCGCGACGAACAGCGGCAGCACGTCGGGCTCGAACGCCCGCCACTTCACCGACGTCCGCCGGCGCAGCGCGTCGAGCGTGAGGACGTCCAGGGGTGTGCGCATCGTGCTCCTCCCTCGGTGCCGAACCCGGGACCGCTCCTCAGGAAGCCGTGCGCGTGAGGAGCGACCCCGGGTTCGGTGGGTTTCCGGCCCACACTAGGTCGTTCCCGGGGCCGCGGGGGTGGGGGCCGACTCCTCTGCGGCGGCGTTCGCCGGGCTCGTCGCGAGGACGACGCAGCCGCCCACCGCGGCGAGGGTCGCGAGCACCGCGGGGACGGCCCAGCCCGACCGCACGACGTCGCCGAGCACCGCGAGCCCGACGATCCCGGGGACGAGCACCTCGAGGACGGACACGGTCGCGGCGACCGTGCCCACCGCGCCGCGCTCGAGCGCGCGCAGGTAGGCGAGCGCGCCCGCGACGCCGCCGAGGACGATCGCTATCGCCAGCGGCTGGAGCACCGTGTCGAGCAGGTCGCCGGACGCGTGGGCGCCGCGCGCGGCGACCGCCGCCACCGAGTACCCGAGGCCGCCGAGCACGGCGAGGAGCACGGGGTGCCCGCGCCGGTAGGCGGCGGCCGTGCCCACAGCGACGGCGGCCCCGGCGACGTTGACCCACGTCACGAAGCCCGCCGGCGGGTGCGTCGCGGGCTGCTCCCCCGCGGCCAGCGCCAGCACGACGAGCCCGGCCACGACGACACCCATCGCCACGAGGTCCGTACGGCGCAGCGTCGCGCCGAGCACGAGCCGCGCAAGGAGGACGACGACGACCAGCGACGCCGCGACGACGGCCTGCACGACGAACAGCGGCAGATGGTCGAGGGCGAGCAACGAGAGGAGCCACGCGACGCCGTCGACCACGAGCCCGCCGATGACGAGCGGCTGCGCGACGGCCGCGAGACCGTGCGCCCGCCGCGTCGCCACGGCCTGCATGATCGTGCTCACCGCGTACAGGACGCTCGCGGCGACGGCGGCGAGGAGAGACAGGATCACGAGGCCTCGCCCCCCGCTCCAGGTCCGGACGTCGCCACGGCGGGGGCGGCCTCTGCCGGGGCTGCGCCGACCCCGCGCAGGAACCGGCCGATCACGGGGATCTCCGTGACCCCCTCCGCGCCGGCCATGACGAGCGCCTGCGCGGCGGCCTGCTCCGCCGAGTCGAGGACGACGTAGCGGCGCGTCCAGCCCGGGTCGAACTTGTCGTTGAACGTCGCGAGCGTCTCCACCTGCGTGCCCTCGGAGAACCTCTTGACGACCGGCCGCACGAGCTGGTCGAGCCGCGAGTCGCGCTCGCCCTCCATGAGCTCGCGCAGGACGGCGAAGTTGAGGCCCAGCCCGCGCTGGCCGCGCGCGACGAGCTCCGCGATCGTCGCGACGATCGTCGCGTCGACGAGGCCGTTCGGCAGGTCGGGGACGTCGAGGCGGCGGCGCATGACGTCGAGCGACCAGCCGTCGATGTCGCTCGCCGGCACCCACTGGCAGAACGCGTCCACACGACCCTCGGCGGAACGCGTGACGGACAGCATGAGCCCGGTGTCGTGGGGGTCGAACAGGCGCGAGAGCGTCATGGAGAACCCGCGCTCGTCCTCGCCGCGCCGGGACTCGTCGCTCATCGCGGCGATCTCGTCGCGCAGCGCGGGGTCGAGCGCCGTGGGGTCGTGGAAGGTCGTCGTGTACCCGGTGCGCGCGACGCGGTTGACGGCCTGGCGCAGCGACTTGTGCGCCTTGCCCTCCAGCGTGAACGACGGGCAGTCCACGGTCGCCTCGTCGCCGAGGTACGCAGGCAGCAGGCCCGATGCCTCGTAGACCGGGAGCCACGGCTCGCCCGCCGCCACGACCGCGACCTTCCAGCCGTTGCGCGCGACGTGGTCGAGGAACTCGGCCCAGACGAGCTCGCGCTCGGCGGGCGGGCAGATCGGGTCGGGCGAGACGAGGCACACGCCGTTGCGGACCGAGTGGGCGACGACGCCGTGGCCCACGAAGAACCAGTCCTTGTCGTCGCGCAGGGCGAAGTAGTCGAGCGTGCCGCCCCCGTGCGCGGCCACGACCGCGCGCGCCTTCTCCCGCTCGGCGAGGTGCTCCGCCGTCGTCGCGGGCTTGGGCGACCGCGGGGAGAGCAGCCACCAGAGCACGAGCACCACGAGCACGAGGTTGAGCACCGTCGCGACCGCGGCGAGCACGCGGGCCGCGCTCTCGAGCTCGGCGTCGCCCGCGTCGCGCGCCGCGAGCACCACGGCGACCGCGACCACGACGAGGACCAGCGCGACCCCGATCGCAACGAGGAGCAGCACCGCCCGGCGCACCGCGCGCCGCGTGGGCAGGACGGGGAACGCGCGCCACTGCGTGAGGAGCCACCCGACGGCGAGCAGCACGACGACCGCGGGCAGCGCGTGCCGGTGGTGGACCAGGTGCGCGACGGCCGTCAGCCCCAGCACCGCGCACGTCACGACCCACGAAAGCCGGTGGCCGTTGCGCAGGCCGCGCGCCGTGAGGAGCAGGACGACGGCCGCGAGCAGGATGCTCGACGCGCGGCTGCTCGCCTCGACGCCCGGCAGGAAGTCCTGGAAGACGGTCAGCCGCTCCCAGAGCCGCCGCGCGACCAGGCCCGCGAGCGAGAGCACCGCCAGCACCACGACGACGGTCGCGGCGACCCGGCGCACGCGGACGCGGTGCCGCTGGGCAGCGAGCGGGGAGTGCCGCCCCGTCGCGACGAGCACCCCGTCGGTTCCAGCATCGGGCGCTGCCCGGGACGCGCCGGGCGACGCGCTCGGGTGCTGGCTCGGCGGCGCGCTCGGGCGGGGGGTCTCGTCGGGCACGCTCCGATCATCCGCCAGGCTCGCCCCGACCGCGCGGGCGACGACCGCGGGACTGCCGCGCCGCGAGCGTCGGGACGACCCGGGTGCGGGCCGTCAGGCGTCGGGAACGGTCAGGCGTCGTCGCGGGCAGGCGACGACGACCGCCCGCCGCGCGCGTGGGCGGGGCGCTCGTCGTCGTTCACCCAGCGCCAGACGCGCGTCACGACGAACCACACGACCGCGGCCGCGACGACCACGATCACGACCTTCTGGAGCACGCCCGCGTACTCCTCCACGACGTGCCACTGCTCGCCGAGCGCGTACCCGGCGTAGACGAAGATCGTGTTCCACACGAGGCTGCCCGCCGCGGACAGACCGAGGAACTTCCACAGCGGCATGCGCTCCACCCCGGCCGGGATCGAGATGAGGCTGCGGAAGATCGGGATGAAGCGACCGAAGAAGACGGTCGCGCCGCCGTGCTTGAGGAAGAACTGCTCGGTGCGGTCCACGTCCGCGACCTTGACGAGCGGCAGGCGCTCCGCGACCCAGCGCGTGCGCTCGCGCCCGACGAGCGCCCCGACGAGGTACAGCGCCAGCGCCCCGACCACCGACCCGGCCGTCGTCCACAGGATGGCCTCGACGAGCCCGAAGCTCCCCTGGCTCGCCGTGAAGCCCGCGAGCGGCAGGATGATCTCGCTCGGCAGGGGCGGGAACAGGTTCTCGAGCGCGATCGCGATCGCCGCGCCGACCGGGCCCAGCGTCTCCATGAGGTTCACGGCCCAGCCGGCGACGCCGTCGAGCGCGGGCTCCGCCGTCGACGCGGCGGGCAGGGCGGCCGAGAGGGCGGCGGAGAGTCCGGAGGGCATGGCTCACGAGCCTAGGCGAGCGACCCGACCCCGCTGGGCCGATGCGGGCCGGACCGTGTGGAGGTCTCGTGCGGAGGCGCGCGGAGTCTCGTGGCGTGCGGGGCCACCTCAGTCGCGTACGAGACGACGACGTGCCGGGAGCGCGGCCCCGGCAGGTGCGAGCAGCAGCCGCCCGACGGCGGACCCGGCCCGTTCGCGCTCGCGGGCAGGCGCCGCGTCGTCGGTGACGAGGACGTCGACCTCGTCCAGCGAAGCGATCGGGTGCCGCCCGCCGGGCCGCCAGGCCGATCGGCTCGCGAGGACCACGACTCGATCGGCGTTCTCCACCATCGCCCGGCTGACGTCGGCCTCGTCGTGGCCCAGGTCCGCCACCCCGGTCTCGGACGTGATCCGGCAGGCGTCGACGAAGGCGAGCCTGCTGGGAATCTCGCCGAACGCGCGTCGCGCCAGCGGGCCCACGAGAGTCCCCGACGCGGTGCGCGTGCCACCGGTGAGGATCGCCGTCAGCAGGCCGTCTCCTGCAGAGTCCACGACTCGCGCGACGACCGTCGAGCTCGTCAGGACCGTGAGCGGCCGGAGCCGTGGATCACTCACGATCCGTTCTGCAAGGAGGGGCGTGGTGGTCCCCGACCCCAGCGCGACGACGCCCCCGGGCTCGATCAACCGCACGGCGACCTCCGCGAGCGCGTCGTCACCCGCACGAGGGGGTCCGGGCCGCGGGACGTGCACCGCTCCCTGTCCTCGGGCCGACGTCGCGCCGCCGTGCACCCGGTGGAGCAGACCGCGCTCCGCGAGGGCGGCGAGATCGCGACGAACGGTCATCTCGGACACCCCGAGGTCGCGGACCAGGTCGGCGACCGTGACGACGCCACGGACGCGCACGGCGGCGGCGATGCGCTCCCTGCGCACCGTACCGAGCAGCCGGTCGCTGCTCCGCTCCCCCCGCGTCGGGGTGGGTCGCCGATCAGTCGTCATCGCGGTCTCCTCGACGTCGCCGTCGTGCATCGTGCCGGGGTCGACGTCGCCTGTGCTTGCCGGTCCGCGGCGCGGGAGGGGGATCCGACGGGCCCCGCCGGGCCCCGACCTGACGTCGACGAAGCCGGGATGGATCCAGGCCTGGATGACCCCGGCACGCGCGAGCGCGACGTACCCGCGCGACCGGGGCATCCAGACGTCGTCGAACGAGACGTCCGCGACGACGTCCCGGACCGCTGCGGTCGTCCTGGCGTCGCAGGCGCCGAACGCCCGGAGCGCGAGCTCCAGGTCCGTGTAGTGCGTACGACCTGGAGCCCGTCGCTCGGGCCTCGCGTCGTTCATACCCTGCGAGGCCCGAGCGACGTGGCGGACGACCGTCAGCGGATCAGCCGCAGTCGAGCGCGTCGTACGCGAGGTCGTACCGACCCTCACGCCCGTCCGTCGCGCCCGTCACCGTGACGCTGCCCGCCTCGAGCCGGGCCGCGCGCGTGGCGAACGACTGGTAGCCGGAGCGCTCGGAGCCGACCGCGGCGAACTCGCGGGTGCCGAACGCCGTGGCGACCGAGATGTCGACGGCGGACTGCTCCTGGTTCGTCGCGCGCACCGCGAGGTAGGCCTTGCCGGCCAGGCAGCGCGGCTGGACCTGGACGTCCAGCGCGACGCCCGCGGAGGAACCGGAGTTGGTCACGTCCAGCACCAGCGGCGCCAGGGCGAGCGTGTCCAGGTTCGGGGCCCAGCCCGTCGCGTTGCCCAGCGTCAGGGCGCCGTCGTCCGTGGTCAGGTCCAGGGCGACCGTGTGGGTCCAGAAGCCCTTCCACGAGTAGTTGTGCCGGAAGGCGCCGCGCGTGGTGCCGGCCCCGGCCTCGCTCACGTCGAGGAAGCGCGTAATGACGTCGGTGTTGTACGCGTGCCCGGTGTTCTTCTCCGCGTTCGCGTACCGCACCACGAGGTCGTACTGACCCGCGCCCACACCCTCGGCGCGCGGCCACACGGCGACGCTCTGCGGGCTGCCGCCCAGCCAGGAGACCTGCCGGCCGGACACGTCGGTCGGCTGCGACACCGACTCCAGGCGCGCACCGCCCGCGAGCTGGAGCACGTCCTCGGCCTCGACCGTCGTGACCGTCGCGTCGGACTCGGCGGCCCGCGTGGTGGTCAGCGACCCGAGCGCGATGCCCTCGGGCGAGGTGACCGTGAGCTCCGTGATGCCCTTGGCGAGGTGCAGCCGCGCCGTCGAGGTGCGCTCGCCCGCGGCGTCCGCCGCGAGACCGGCCACCTCACGACCGTTGAGCCGCAGGCCCACCGTCGCTGCCGCGTCCGCCGAGTAGTCCAGCGTGACGTCGTAGTACCCCGTCTCGCGAGCGGCCACGTAGAACGTCGCCGAGCCCTCGCCCGCGACCTCCACGCGCCCGGCCGTGCCGGCGTCGTAGGAGACCGTCGCACCGGACAGGCGGGCGAGGTTCGCCGGGTAGGTCGAGGTGTCCGGACCGTCGACGCGCTCGAGGTCGAACCGGTCGAGGGTCACGTTCGCGCCCGGCAGGACCGTGGACCCGTCGGCGCTGGCACGCACCGACAGCTCGCGCGCGCCCGCCTGGAGCTCCACCAGGACCTCGGCCTTGCCACGGTAGGAGTCCGAGAACCCGGCCTCGTAGCGGATCGTGCCCGCCTGGGCTCCGTCGACGAACAGCGCGTGCGAGCCGGGCCCCACGTTCGGCCCGTTCACTCCCGCGATGACACCCAGGCGGTACGTGCCCGTCGTCGGGACGTCGACCGTCCACGACGCCGACGCACCCGCCGACGTGAACCCGCGCACGTCCTTCGCGCCCGAGGCCGCGAACGTCCACGCGTCCCCGGCCGGACGGTCCACCACGGTCAGCCCGGACAGCTGCGCCGACTCCGCCTCCAGGCGGTGCGCCCACGTCGTGTCCACCACCGGCGCCTCGTCGAGCGTCGGCGTCACCACGACCTGGTAGGCCGAGTGACGGTCGCTGTTCGGGACCACGACCTGCACGGCACCATCGACCACCGCGGCACGCTCGGCCACCACGACCGGCGGCGCCAGCGCCTCACCCTCCTGCCCGGTGAACTCGGCACGACGCACCTGGACGTCGACCTCGTCGCCGAACACCTCGGCGTCGATGCCCGACACGTCGACGCGGACGTCCTTCGAGCCGCCACCGAACAGGACCGTCGCCTGGTGCTTCTCCTCGTCGAGGGCTGCGAGGCCCTGCAGCGTGTCGACCTTGTTCAGCGCCGGCGGCGTGAGCTCCACGGTCTCGCCGGTGAGGTCGCCGTACCACTTCAGCAGCCACCAGGCGCCGTTCGCGCCGTTGTTCTTGGCCATGTTGTCGTTGAGGTTGCCCGCGAACGTCCAGTACGCCGTCTGCGCGTCGACCTTCTCGTCCTCGAACATCGAGATCCACTGCACCAGCTGGCCCGGGACGCCCATGTCACGACGCATCGCGTACTCGGTGATGTTCACCGGGAGCGGACCGACCCCGACCTCGCGCTCGATCTGACGGAACTCCGCGAGGTGCGAGCGGAACGTGGCGAGGTTCTCGACACCGAGCTCGTGCCAGGTCCACATGTCCGGCAGAACGTCGTTCGCCTTGGCGTAGGTGAGGATCTGGCGGGTGCTGGTCCCGTGCCACCACGCGTCACCGGGGCCGGCGATCTTCGCCTCCGGGTAGATCTCCTTGATGGTCTCGTACGCCGCCTTCCAGTCAGCGAGGAAGGTGTCCCGCATGACGTTCCAGTCGCCGTACCAGTTGCCGCCGTCGGGTTCGTTGAACGGCGTGAAGACGTACCGCTCCGGGTAGTCGGACTCCTCCACGATGCTCGTCACGACGGTGCGGACGATGTCGAGGTAGGTGTCGAAGTCCTCGGGACGCTTGCCGCCGTTGTAGAACCAGTCCGGGTAGTAGTCCTGGATGTTCACCATCAGGTACTCGCCCCCGTTCTCGAAGAGCGAGCGCTCGACCTCGAGCGGGTCCCCGTTGGGGTGCTGCGCACCGTGCGGTGCCTTCTGGGTGACGTTCGTCGGGCGTGCCCCCGCGATGATCGCGTCGGTGGGCACGCCGTCGTCGCCCAGGCCGTAGAGCATGCCTGACGCTCCGCCCTGCACCGCGCCCGTCGACGCCGACAGGTCGACCGCGAGGACCTCGACGTCCTCGGCGGCCGCCGCACCGGGCAGCACGGTCACCGCTCCGGTAGCGGCGACCAGGGACGCAGTCAGTCCTGCCGTGAGCCGGCGGAGCACCGTGCGCCCGCCGTCCGTTCTCTTGCCTTGCATCTGTCCACACTCCTTCGTGCTGTCGAAACCGGGGGACGGCCGGTGCGACCGCCCCGAGCGGACGGTGGGCGCGGCACGGGGCGCCGCGCCCACCGTCCGTGCTGGTGCTCAGTCCGCCAGGACCGCGTTGATCTGCTCGTTCGCCTCCGTCAGGGACGACGCGTCCTTGTTGCCGAGAGCGATGTCCTCGAACGCGACCGACGCGATGGCGTTCACCTCACCGGCGCGGACCGTGATCGGCGGGAGGAACGTGCGGCCCTCCTCGCGGTAGCTGAAGAACGCCGAGACGTCCCAGCCCTTCGCTTCGAACGCGGCCAGCGCCTTGTCCGCGGACTCGGGGATCGCGGGGAAGACGACGGCGTGCTCGGCGACGATGTCCTGGCACGCGCTGGAGCCGAGGTACTGGACCCACTCCCAGGCCGCGTCCTGCTTCTTCGACGACGCGCTGATCGAGTCGGCGACCCCGTTGAACACGGACGCGCGGTCACCCGTCGGACCGACCGGCCCGGGCGCGATACCGACCTCGACGCCCTCGAGCGCCTTGAAGGTCCCGGTCGCCCAGGAGCCGTTCGTGCCCATGGCGACCTTGCCGGAACCCACCTGGGTGAGCGTCTCCTCGGAGAACACGCCCGCCGCAGGTGCGTAGCCCTTGTCCGCGAGGCCGTAGAACCAGTCGACCGCCTTCTGGAACTCCGGGTCGTCGAAGTTGTAGCGCGTGCCCCACGGGTTCTCGTCCAGGTAGTCCCAGTCCAGCGAGCCCGTGAAGTTGGCCCACTGCATCTGGCCCGTCTCCTCGAAGTTCGGGTTGATGCCCAGGCCGTAGACCGCGACGTTCGACTTGTCGAACCCGGCCTCGTCACCACGCACTCCGTTCGCGTCCACCGTCAGGTGCGCGACGATCTGCTCGAACGTGCCGCCGTCGTCCGGGTTCCAGTCGGCCGCCCACAGGTCGTCCGCCGTGTAGCCGGCGTCGGCGACGAGCGCCTCGTTGTAGAAGAAGGCGGTCGTGTCCCAGTCCTTCGGGAGGCCGTACAGCGAGCCGTCGGCGTAGCGCCACGGGTCGATGAGCCCCTCGGCGTAGACGGTGATGTCCACCGAGTCCTTCTCCACCAGCTCGTCGAGCGCGACGATCTGTCCCTGCGCGGCGAACTCGCCGTACTTCGACAGGTGGTCGACGAAGACGTCCGGACCCGAGCCACCGACGAACGACGCCGTGAGCTTCGTCCAGTAGTCGTCCCAGGCGAACTGCTCGATCTTGACCGTGACGTCCGGGTTCTCCTCCGTGAACGCCGCGGCGCACGCCTGGTAGGCGGGTACCTGGTTCGAGTCCCAGAGCCAGTACGAGATCTCGTCGCCGGAACCGCCCGAGCCCGAGCCGCCCCCCGACGAGCAGGCGCCGAGGGCGAGGACCAGGGATCCTGCCACCGCGGCGTGGACAGACTTTCGCATCGTTGTTCCCTTTCGCAGACATCCGCGTCGATGGTGCGGAATGGTTGTCGGGTCCGACGGCCGCCGTACCCGTGAGCCCCCTGGTGACGAGCGGCTACTTGATTCCCGTGAAGCCGATCGAGTTGACGATCCTCTTCGCGAACGCGAGGAAGAGCAGGAGCATCGGCAGCGCTGCGAGCAGCGTCGCCGCCATGAGGCCGGCCCAGTCCGGAGACGCCTGGGGGGACTGCGCCCGGAAGATCCCGAGCGCGAGGGTGAGCACTCGTGAGTCGTCGGACTGGCTCACGAGCAACGGCCACAGGTAGTCGTTCCACGCCGTGATGTAGGTGAGGACCGCGAGGGTCACCACGGCGGGCGAGGCCATGGGCAGGACGATCGTGAAGAACGTCCTGAACCGCCCGGCTCCGTCGAGCTTCGCCGCCTCCTCGATCTCGAAGCTGATCCCGGCGAAGAACTGCCGGAGGAAGAACACCGCGAACGGGGTCATGAGCATCGTCGGGAGCGCGATCCCCGGCAGCGTGTCGAGCAGGCCGAGGTCGCGCACCAGGAGGAAGTTCGGCAGGAGCGTGAAGATGGTCGGGACCATCAGGCCGGTGAGGAAGACCGCGTAGACGGCGTCGCGACCCGGCCACCGCAGCCGCGCGAACGCGTACGCGGCCATCGCGGAGAAGAACACCTGGCAGACCGTGACGAGGGTCGCGACGACGACGGAGTTCAGCAGGTACCGCGGGAAGTCCATCGAGGCACCGGACCCGCCGTCGGCGAGCGACTCCTGCGCCGTGGCGAGCCCGAGCGCGCGGCGGAAGCCCTCCCAGCTGAACCCGACGGGCAGCGGGTCCGCGGCGCCTCCGGGCAGTGCCGCGTTGGTGGACAGCGCCGTCCGCAACATCCAGTAGAACGGGAAGATCGTCACGATCATGAGGAGCACGAGCACGACCCAGCCGAGGACGCGGCCCGGGGTGATCCGGGGCCGACGACGGGTCGTCGCCTCGGTCGGGGCCTGCTCGGTCGGTGCCGCGACGGGTGCTGGAGCTGTGGTGGTCATCGGAACCTCACGCCATGTCGTTCTGGTTGGCCCGGGTGAGCCGGAACTGGACGACCGCGATCACGGCGAGCACCACGAGCAGGGCGACCGACATGGCCGACGCGTACCCGAAGTCGTACCCGCGGCTGAAGGCGACCTGGTAGATGTAGTACTGGATGACGTTCGAGGCGTTCGCCGGCCCGCCCTGGGTCGCGACCGACACCGTGTCGAAGACCTGGAACGAACCGATCATCGTGACGATGAGCACGAGGCCCAGGTAGGGGCGCAGGAGCGGCATCGTGATCGAGCGGAACATGCGCAGCTCGGACGCGCCGTCCACGCGGCCCGCCTCGTAGAGGTTCTCCGGGATCGTCTGCAGCCCGGCGAAGAGCAGCAGCGCCGTGTACCCGAGGTGCCGCCACACGTTCACCAGGGCGATCGTGGGGATCACGAGGGACTGGTCGCCGAAGAACATGATGCGGTCGCCGCCGAGCGTCTCGACCAGCTCGTTCACGAACCCGAGCTGGTAGTCGAGCAGCATCAGGAAGAGCATCGCCGCGACGACGTTGGACACGAGGTACGGGGTGAGGATGATGCCGCGGATCGCCATCGACTGCGTGAGCCGGTGCATGAGCACCGCGACCACCACGGCGAGCACCGTCTGGAGCCCGATGTTGAGCAGCACGTACCAGATGGTCACCTTGAAGGCGTTCCAGAAGACCGGGTCCGCGACCATCCGCTGGTAGTTCTCGAGCCCGACGAAGCCGCCCGCGTTGAACGCGGTCGAGTCGGTGAAGCTCAGCCAGATCCCCCGAAGCGTCGGCCACAGGAAGAACACGAGGAACCCGATGCCAGCGGGCAGCACGAACAGCAGCGCCGCGGGGAGGTTCCGCACCTCCTGCGACCGCCGCCGAGCCGCCCGGGCGGGGGCTGCCGGACGCGTACTCGTCTCCGCGCTCATCTCTCCACCTCCACGTGGATCAGCACCGCCTGGTCCGGGTCGAGCGCCGGGACGCTGATCCCGACGGAGCCGAGCGCCGCCCCGCTCAGCCGCAGTCCGTCCGCCCACCAGGTGGGGGCCGTGCGCGGGTCGTCGCCCCGGACGACGGCCGGGCCCGACGGGCGGACGAGGTACGTCGCGTCAGGGTCCAGGCCGGGCAGCCGCACCCGGCCCGCGGGCCAGGTGACGTGGCGCTCGCGGAGCGTGAGGCCGTAGAGCGCCTCGGTGCGGTCCGGGCTCACCGCGCCGTGGAGCCACAGGTCACCGCCCTCGAGCGACCGGCGCACCACACGACCCGTGTGCACGAGGTGCCTCACCTGCTTGTAGTAGTCGACCCAGCCGGCGAGCTCCGCGCGCTCTGCCTCGCCGGCCTCCGAGAGGTCCCACTCGATGCCGAAGTGCCCGAAGACCGCCGTCGCGGCGCGGAACGAGAGGTCGAGCCGGCGGCCCGTCGTGTGCGCCCGGTCCGCCCCCACGTGGCTGCCGACCAGCTCGGGCGGCAGGAGCTGCGCGGTCCAGCGCTGGATCTGCTGCCGCTCGTGGGCGTCGATGCAGTCCGACGCCCAGACCCGGTCGGTCCTCTCGAGGATCTCGAGGTCGACCCGTGCGCCGCCGGACGAGCAGGACTCGATCTCCAGGCCCGGGCACCGCGCGCGGATCTCGTCGATGAGGCGGTAGGCGGCGAGCGTCTGCTCGTGGACCCCGGCGCGGCCGGTGCGCGTCGACCCTGCGTCGACGAGGTCGCGGTTGTGGTCCCACTTGACGAAGTCGACCCCGTGCTCGCGGACGACGGCGACGACGCTGGAGAGCACGTGCTCGTATGCTCCCGGGTGCGAGAGGTCGAGCACCTGCTGGTGGCGTGCCTCGACGGGGAGCCTGCCCTCGACCTGGAGGATCCACTCCGGGTGCCGCCGGGCGAGGTCGGAGTCGGGGTTCACCATCTCGGGCTCGAACCAGAGCCCGAACTCCATCCCGAGCCCCTTGACGTGCCGGACGAGCTCGGTGAAGCGCCCGTCGCCCCAGACCTCCTCGGAGACCGCCCAGTCGCCGAGGCCGGTGGCGTCGTCACGACGCCCGCCGAACCACCCGTCGTCGAGCACGAACCGCTCGACCCCCACTTCCGCCGCAAGGTCGGCAAGCTCCTTGAGCCGGTCGAGGTCGTGGTGGAAGTAGACGGCCTCCCACACGTTCATGACGACCGGGCGGGGTGAGCGCGGGTGCCGGGGGCGCGCGCGCAGGTGGTCGTGGAACCGGGCGGCGAGCGCATCGAGCCCGTCCGCGTGGCTCGCATAGATCCAGGGGCCGGTGTATGACTCCTCCGGCGCCAGCTCGACCTCGCCGGGCAGCAGCAGCTCGCCGCCCAGGAGGAGCCGGCGACCGTCGAAGGTCCGCTCGGCGGACACGACGTGGTTGCCGCTGAAGGCGACGTGGACCCCCCACGTCTCCCCGGACTCGAAGCCGAACCCGGGCTCGCCCGCGACGAGCACCGTCGCCGCGTCTGCACCGGTCCGACCGTGCCTGCCCTCGCGGACGTGGGAGCCGACGACGAACGGAGCCCGCTGCGGGACTCGCTCCTTGGCCCAGCGCCCGGCGAGGTCGAGGATCTCGTCCGCCTTCGTGGGGACCGGCAGGGCGAGGCGCAGGCCGTCGAGGGTGTACGGCCGGGCCCCGACGTTGGTCACCCGTCCACGCAGCCGGAGCAGACCCGAGGGGAGCAGCTCCAGCTCCAGCCCGAGGCGCAGGCCAGCAGCCGTGTCGTGCGCCTGGACGACGACCGATCCGCCCTGCTCGTGCTCGTCCACGTCGATCCGCGTCGGGCGGAACCGCGGCGACCAGCTCGCCCCGGCACGGTGACCGGAGAGCCCCGGCGTCCCGGTCCAGCCCGTCCAGGACTCCGGCAGGAGCGCGACGCGCACGCCGTGGTCGACGCCGTTCGTCGCGAGGACCGGCCGGGTCGCCCTCTCGAGGTCCTCGAGGTCCTCGCGGCTGTCCCCGATGTCGGCGCCCCAGTGCAGCACCTCGGGGAGACCGTCCTCCGGGAGCAGGAGGACGACGGCCGCACCGGCCGCCGCCAGACGCACCACTCGAGGCCATGCCTGGGTTCCGTCCGCGTCCCGGACGTCCTCGGCCACCGTTGTGCTCACCACGTACGCGCACTCCCTCGTCGCCCCGCACCTGTGCGGGTTCCTGCAAACGTTGGTCAGAAGTTAGCGCACACATCCCTTGCTCTGCAAACGTTGGTCAGACTGGGTGTGCCGGGTCACGGGGCGCGGGGCGACGCGCCGACCGCGACTTCCGGTGCGGCCGGAGGAGAGGAGGGGGTGTCAGTCCCGAGGTGGCGCAGCGCTCTCCCGGAGGACGAGCTCTGGCCTGGCAGCGCTGTCCTCCGGACGCTCGCCCGTCTCCACCCAGCGCGCGAGCATCCCGAACGTCCGGCGTCCGAGGTCGACGAAGTCCTGGGCGACCGTCGTGAGGGGCGGGCTCCACATGCGCGCGAACGGCTGGTCGTCGAAGCCGACCACGCTGACGTCCTCGGGCACTCGCCTGCCCTGCTCCGTGAGTGCGCGCATGACGCCGATGGCGAGCTCGTCGTTGCCGCACAGCACGGCGGTGACGGCCGGGTCCGCCGCGAGCGCCAGCCCGGCCTCGTACCCGGAGTCCGGGTCATAGCTCGCCTGGATCACGCCAGGCCGTTCAACGCCCGCGCTCTCGAGCGCGCGACGCCAGCCCCAGGTTCGACCGCTGCGCGGACGTGTCGACGGGATCGCCACGTGGTGCACGGTGCGGTGCCCCAGCCCCAGGAGGTAGCGCGTCGCCTCCTCGCCCCCCGCCTGGTCGTCGAGGAACGCGTGCGGTCGCGGACCCGGCCGGCGCCGAGCACCGGCCGCCGCGACGACGGGCAGCGCGTCCGGCAACGACTCGAGCGTGCGCACGCCGAGCGAGTCGAACTCCACGACGATCGCTCCCGCCAGCGACTGCGACAGGACGAGGTCGACCGCGCGATCGAGGTCGCGCGGCGCCTCCGACTCCACGACGGCGATCGACACCACGTAGCCCGCCGCCCGCGCGGCCTCCTCGATGCCCTGGAGGGTGGCAGCGTAGCCGTACCGCAGCGTGTTCCTCGCGAGGACCGCCACCGTCGAGCGACGTCCGCTGACGAGCGTCTGCGCCGCGGCGTTGGGCCGGTAGCCGAGCTCCGAGACCGCCGCCTGGACCTTGTCCCTGAGCCGAGGGCTCACGGGGGTACGCCCTGTGAGCACCCTCGAGACCGTCGAGATGCTCACTCCGGCGAGCTGTGCCACGTCCGACAGCACCGGCGGCTGGTGTCCTCCACTCGTCACCCCGGAAGGTTACGCCGGATGGCGACCTACGTTTGCACGCCACGCAATGTCCGGGCTGCCCTCGCTCACCCCAGGAGGAGCGCGTCGATCCGTCGGACCGGTTCCCAGGCGCCGGCCTCCCCGTTGGACACGACGACGACGGTCACGCCGGGCGCCCCGGCGGGCGGGAGGCCGTGCGGGGCGGGTGCTCCCGCGTCGGGGTAGTGGCGCAGCATCGCGCTCGACCCGGTGTTGATCCCCTCCTTGTACGCGGAGCGCACGGAGCCGTCGGCGAGGAGCTCGAACTCGAGCCCGAACCCGTAGTGCACGCTCGCCGCGCGCTCCACGCCCTCGGCGTCCTTGTCGTCCGTCTCGTCCGTGTCGCCGTCGTCGTGCTTGACCTGCGGGGTGAGGAACGCGCGCGTGAGGTCGGGCGGCAGGAGCTCACCGCCGCGGACGGCGGCCCAGAACCGGGCGAGGTCGTGCGCGGTGACGTGCGCGCCGCCGTCGGGCGAGCCGACGGGCGGGTAGGAGTAGATGTTCTGCCGCCAGCCGGTGACGGGCCCCTCGTCCTCCGGGCCCTCGCGGACGGGCTCCCAGCCCTCCGCGACGTCGGGCTCGGCCTCGTCCATGCGGAAGAAACCGGAGCGGTCCATGCCTGCCCGCGCGAAGACGTGCTCGCGCACGTGCTCGCGGTACGTGGTCCCGGTGACGGCCTCCAGCGCGAGCCCGGCGAGCACGAAGCCGACGTTGCAGTACCGGCACCCCTCCCCCGGCGGAAAGTTCGGCTCCTTGTGGACGAACCCCGGGAGGAAGTCGACCGTGCGCGTCACCGAGTAGCTCGGCCGGTCGACCCACAGCGCCTCGTACGACTCGCCCGCCTCCTCGTCGGCGTCGTCCGCGATGCCCGAGGTGTGCGTCAGCAGGTGCCGGAGCGTCACCCCCTGCGGGATCGTCGTGTCCGCGAGGTCGACGTGGTCGTGGATGCGGTCGTCGAGCCCGAGCCGCCCCTCCCCGACCTGCTGGAGCACCGCGACGGCGGTGAACGGCTTGGTCACGGACGCGACGTCGAACCGCGTGCTCGTGCGGACCGGGACGCCCCAGCGGCGCGACGCGACGCCGTACGCGCGCTCGAACAGCGGGTCGCCGTCGCGCTCGATCCGCACGACGCCGGAGAACGCGTCGGCGTCGGCCGCCGCGCGCAGGTGGGTGTCGAGGGCGGCCAGGGCGTCGTCGTCGAGCGCGGTCATGCCTCGACGGTAGGCGCCACCCCCCGGGCGAGGCCAGGGCTTTCCGGGCGGTCGCCCGGGCGACCTCGCAGGTGGGAGCGCTGTCAGAGTACGGTCGCGGTATGGCGACCTCGACGACCCCCGCGCTCGGTGTGATCCTGCCGCGCGAGCTGCCCGCCGACCAGATCGTGCCGTTCGCGCGCCGCGCCGAGGAGGTGGGCCTCGACGAGGTGTGGGTCGTCGAGGACCTCACGTTCCACGGTGGGATCGCGCAGGCCGCGACCGTCCTCGCCGCGACCGAGCGGCTGACGGTGGGCATCGGGATCCTCCCCGCCGCGACGCGCGCGCCGTCGACCGCCGCGATGGAGGCCGCGACCCTCACCGCCCTGCACCCCGGTCGCCTGCACCTGGGGCTCGGGCACGGCATGCCCGCGTGGATGCGGCAGATCGGCGTCTGGCCCGGGAGCCCGCTCGCGATGCTCGAGGAGACGACGTCGGCCGTGCGCGCGCTGCTGCACGGTGAGCGCGTGACCGTCTCCGGGCGGTACGTGTCGGTCGACGACGTCGCGCTGCACGCCTCGCCCGCCTCGCCGCCGCCCGTGCTCGCCGGGGTCCGCGGCCCGCGCTCGCTCGAGGTGTCCGGACGCGTCGCCGACGGGACGATCCTCGACATGCCCGTGACCCCGGAGTACCTGGCCGTCGCACGGGCCGCGATCGACGCCGGTCGGGCGAGCGCGGGCGACGCCGCCCCGCCGGAGCACCGCGTCGTCGCGTTCTCCCTCGGCGCGGTGCACGACGACGTCGCGACCGCCCGCGCGATCGTCCGACCGCACCTCGCCGTCCTGGGCGAGTCGGACTGGTCGGCGCAGATCGACCCGCTGCCGTTCGCCGACGACTTCCGCGCCCTGCGCGACGCGAGCGACACCCCCGAGGCCTTCGCCGCCGCGATGCCGGACGCGTGGGTCGACGCGCTCGCCGTCGTCGGACCCCCTCACGCCTTCCGGGCCCGGCTCGCCGAGCTCGGCGCGGGCGGGGTGTCGAGCGTCGTGCTCGTCGCGACGAGCCCCGACCCCTCCCGCCCGGACGACCCGTTCGCGGCGCTCGACGCGCTGGAGGCCGTGGCGCACGCGGCTCAGTAGCGCCAGGTGCGCATGTCCTCCTGATACGTGCGCTGCACGGTCGGGGAGAGCAGGGTCGACGGCGGCAGGTCGCGCGGCGGGTTGTCGGCGGGCAGGTGCGTGGTCGCGGCGAGCGACGCCGCGTCGTGGAACCGCAGGCCCTCGGGGAGCGGCGTGCGCGCGAAGAGCCCGGGGACGCCGTCGGGCTCTCCTGCCCCGGCAGACGCGTCACCCCCGGCGAGGGAGAGCGCGAAGCCCCACTCGCCGAACGACGGGACGTTGACCGTGAGCGGCACGACGGCACGATCGGGGGCCGCGGCGCGGACGGTGGACACGACCTGCCAGAACGCGTTCGGCGTGAAGTAGGTGGAGGTCGCCTGGGTCGCGAACGCGCCGCCCGGCCGCAGGTGCGAGGCGACCATGCCGTAGAACTCCTGCGAGTACAGCTTGGCGACGCGCTCGGTCGACGGGTCGACGAGGTCGATCAGCACGACGTCGAACGCCTGCGGCGTGTCCTCGACCCACCGGAAGGCGTCGGCGTTGACGACCGTCACGCGCGGGTCGTCGAGCGCGTGCTCGTTGAGGTCGGTGAGGAGCCGGTTCTCGCGCGCGAGGTCGGTGACCGCGGGGTCGAGGTCGACGAGCGTGACCTCCTGCACCGCGTCGTAGCGCAGCACCTCGCGCGCGAGGAGGCCGTCGCCGCCGCCGAGGATCGCGACGGACGCGGGTGCCGCGACGGACGTCATCGCCGCGTGCGCGAGGGTCTCGTGGTACCGGGCCTCGTCGACGGAGGAGAACTGGAGCTGGTTGTCCAGGTAGAGGCGCGTGTCGCCGCGGTACTCGGTGACGACGACCTGCTGGTACGCGCTGCGCTCCTGCGCCACGACCGGGTCCTGGTACATCCCCGCGCTGATGCGGGTCTCGAGCCACGTGGACGCGGCGAACCCCGCGAGGAGCACCGCGAGCGTCACGGCGGCGAGCGCGGTCCACCGCGGCGGGTGGCCCATGCGCGCGAGCATGAACGCCGCGACCGCGACGTTGAGCACGGCGACCGCGAACGCGGTGCGGACGAGCCCGAGGTACGGCAGCAGGAGGAACGGGAACAGCAGCGACGCCGCGAGCGCCCCGAAGTAGTCGAGCGCGAGCACCTTCGACAGGAGCGAGACCGACCCCTCGCTCCCCCGTTCCTTGAGCACCGCGACGAGCAGCGGGATCTCGACGCCGATCGCCGTGCCGATCGCGAGCGACAGGATCACGAACACGACCCACGCGAGCTCGGTCGACGCGTACGCCCAGAACAGCGCGAGCACCGACGTGCCGCCGAGGAGCGACAGCACGAGCTCGTTGCGGACGAAGCTCAGCCCCGCGGTGCGCTGGAGCCGCGGCGCGAGGAGCGAGCCGAGGCCCATGCCGAACAGCGTGAGCCCGGTCGCGACGGAGAACGCGACGACGGAGTCGCCGAACAGGTACGACGCCGCCGTCCCGAGGATGAGCTCGTAGACGAGACCACCGACGGCGACGAGCAGCGCGGCGGCGAAGACCGTCGGCCGGTCCATGCGGTGCGCGCGTCCGGCGGGCGGTGCGGCGTCGTCCGCGGGGGCGGCGGGCGCCGACCCGGGCGGAAGCTCTTGCTGGTCGAGCACGGTCAGGAGCTGATCGTCCCCGCGATGATGAGGCCGATCGCGACGGCGAGGCCCGCGATCATCACGCCGAACGCGACGTTGTGCTCGTCGACGAGCTCGCGGTGCAGGTTGAGCCGGAACACCTTGTTGGCGACCACGAGCGTGACGAGCAGCAGGACGATGCCGAGCGCCGAGTAGAGGATGGTCGAGAAGAAGGACCAGAGGAACGCCAGCGGGGCGGCGGCGGTTGCGATCACGGTGTCTCCCGGGGTCAGGTCGTGGGACGGGCGGTCGGGCGGACGGGTTCGACGAGGGGTCCGACGGTCGGGCGGGTCACTTGCCGAGCCCCCCGCCCCCGCCGCCGTACACGGAGCGGCGCACGCACGTGCCGCTCTGCTCGGTGGGGGTCACCTCGCCGGACGGCGCGACGGTCTCGACGGTGCGCGGCGTGCACGCCCCCTCGCCCGTGGCGGCGCGCGCCGTGCACGACGCGACGAGCCCGACGAGCACGACGGCGGCGACCGCGAAGGCCACGAACCGGCCCCCGGGGAGGGTGCGCGGCGCGACGCGGCGGCCGAAGAGGCGGCGCTGCTCCGCCGCGTCGAGGCGCCGGCCGCGGTAGACGGCGGTCACGGGTCCGAGCGGGCCGGTCGTGCGCTCGATCGAGACGATCGTCCCGTGGGCCGAGAGGTCGACGTACTCGACCTGCTGCCCGACGACGAACGGCTCGGCGAACTGCCCCTCGACGTGCTCGACCCGGCCCGTGCCGCGCTCGCGCACGACGAGCGAGTGCTGCCGCCCGTCGAGGCGCAGGGCGAGCGTGCGGCCGGTGTGCAGCGAGGAGAGGTCGACGACCGGCGGCCACGCCTCGGTCGGGTGCAGCAGCGTGACGTCGCGCGTGTCGTGGTCGTACTCGACCCAGACGTCCGCGCCGTCGTGGGCGAGGAGCTGCCACTCCTCCCACGTGAACGTGGTACCACCGTGCACGGTCGACAGGACGGCGACGGCGCGCGGCGTGGCGCGGTGGGGCGGCGTGCCGACGAGGTCCTCGCCGACCCGCATCGCGAGCCGCGGGCGGGTCCGGCTCACACGAGGCTCCGCACGGCGACGTCGGACGCGCCCAGGGCGTCTGCGAGCAGAGCGCGGACGTCGTCGGTGAACGTGGCCGACGTCGGGGGCCGGCAGGTCGTGAGGGTGACGTAGGCGGTGCCGTGCTCGGGCCACGTGTGCACGGCCAGGTGCGACTCGGCGAGCAGGATCACGACGCTCGTGCCCTGGGGCTCGAAGCGGTGGGACGCCTCGCCGAGCGGCGTCATGCCCGCGTGCCGGACGATCGCGTCGAGGCACCCGCGCACGGTCGGGTCGTCGTCGAGGAGCGCGGGGTCCGCGCCCGTCACGTCGAAGACGTGGACGAGGTTGCGCTGCACGCCCGGTCCCCCTGTCGCGCTCCTCGGTCCGTGGGCCGCACGCGGGTGAGCCGCCCGCGGTCCGGTGGCCGCGCCGTCGGGCCGCGCACACCCTAGCCGAACGGCGCCACCGGCCGGCCGACACCTCCGCGGCGCGAGACCCGACGGGGAGGGACCGCTCAGTCCGGCCGCGCCGGGCCGTCCACACAGGAGTCAGGTCCATCTCGACGAGGAGGCCATCATGGCCGTTCAGCTCAGCCCCTACCTGAACTTCGACGGAGACGCGCGTGCCGCCGTCGAGTTCTACGGCACCGTGTTCGGCGTCGCGCCGGACATCAGCACCTACGACTCGTTCGGCCCGGTGGACGACCCGGCGCAGGCGAAGAAGGTCATGCACGCCCAGCTCCCGATCGAGGGCGCCGGGACGCTCATGGCGTCCGACGTACCCCCGGGGACGACCCTCACGGACCATGCGTCGGTCGCGCTGTTCGGCGGCCCCGACGACCGCGAGCGCCTCCGCGCCTGGTTCGCCGCGCTGTCCGACGGCGCGCAGGAGGTCATGGCGATGGAGACCGCGCCGTGGGGCGACGAGTTCGGCATGCTCACCGACCGGTTCGGCGTCGGGTGGCTGGTGAACGTCGCCGGCGCCACGACGCCCTGACCGGGGCGCGCAGGTCCGGACCCCTCAGGCCGGCGGCGCGAGCTCGGAGGAGGTGCCCCAGGGAGCGAACGACACGGGTGGCACGTGGGGTCGTCCCGCTCACGAGACGGGAGACCTTCCACCATGACGGACGGAGCGACCGGAGGCGTCCAGATCGAGGACGACGCGCGGCACTGGGTGATGTGGGGAGAGATCGACTTCTCCGTCGCCCACGCGGTCAAGGAGCGCCTCGCCGCGACGATCGGCCACCGGCCGTGGACCATCGACCTCTCGCGGGTCACGTTCATGGACTCCGGCGGCCTCCATCTGGTGCTCATGGGGACGCGGACGGGGTACCGCCCCCGGCTCCTGCGCACGCCTGGGCACGTGCTCCAGCTGCTCGAGTTCAGCGGGGCGCTCGACCTCGTCGAGCTCGTCGAGACCGCTGCGGACGCCCCGGACCCTGACCCTCCGCACGAGCGCTCGGCCGGCTGAGCCGCGCGCTCCCCCTCCCGCCGCCCCTCGACGGGGCTCTCCGCGGAGACGCGACGCCCGACGCGTCTCCGCGGGGGCCGGGCTGTCGGCGTGCGAGCTCCGGCAGCCCCTGCCATGCTGACGGACCTGGGGGCAAAACTCGCACAGCAGACAAAAGGAGAAATCCATGGGTTGGCTCGCGTACATCGTCCTCGGCCTCGTCGCCGGTCTCATCGCGCGTGCGGTGCTGCCGGGAAAGCAGACGGGCTCGCTGATCATCACGATCCTGCTGGGCATCCTCGGAGCGCTGCTCGGTGGGTGGCTCGGCTCGGTCTTCTTCGGCACGGCGCTGGGTGACCTGGGCGACTTCCGGACCTGGCTCCTCGCGATCCTCGGCTCGCTGATCACGCTCGGGATCTACGGCGCGGTCACCAAGGGGAACCGACGCAACGCCTGACGGGCACCGAGCGACCGGGGGGCTTCATGGACGACCTGCCGACCATCGCGGTCCCGACCGACGACGACGAGCTCACCACCTCCCACCCGCCCGAGGGCTACCGCCCCGTCCGGGAGTGGGTGCTGAGCACGACCGAGGGGCTCTCGGCACTCCGTTCCGGAGTGGTCCACGCTCTGGAGGCGGAGGGCGTGGTCACGACCGGGCGGCTGTCCGCCACCCCCGACACGCTCGTCCTCATCGCGTCGGAGCTCGCGACCAACGCACTGCGTCACGGGCTGCCGCCGACGATCGTGCGGCTCGCCCGCACCGACGACCGGTTCCTCCTCGAGGTCGCCGACCACGACGTCTCGCACGAGCCGGTCTACGCCGGGCGCCGCATCCCCGGTGCCGGCGGCGTCGGTCTCCACATGGCCCGCCAGCTCTCGCTGGACGTCGGGTGGTACCGCACCGATACGGTCAAGACCGTGTGGGCGACCTTCGCGGCCTAGGTGTGGTGTTCAGGGAGGTTGGTCAGCCTGCTGACCAACCTCCCTGGACATCACACCGAGGCGACGTGCGACCGACACTCGGGGCAGACCAGCACGGCCGATGCTGCCTCGTCACGCGTGACCGAGCAGTGGTACTGGCACAGGATGCTGACCCGGTGCGGGATCCGGGTTCCCGGGATCGAGCCCCAGGCGACGATGTGCAGCACGCGGGCACGAGCGGGGCCGCCGCAGCCTGGGCAGTCGACGGTGATCCACTTCTCGATGACGGTCATGGCGGACCACGCTCTCGGCTTGTCTTCTCGACCCTTGGCGGTCGCGGTACGTCGTCCGGGTCGGGAGGCACGCCGGTAGCGGGCTGCTTCACGACCGGCATTCCCCGCGACACGTGGTCGCGCTACCGACGATGCGCCCTGCGGGGCCCGCTCGCCACGCGAAAGGGGGTCGGGGTCGGTGGGTGAGTCGTCAGGTGCGCCAGGCAGGGTCGAAGTCCGGGTGCTGGGCGTAGGGCGTGGCGAGTGCCCGCAGGATGCGGTCGCCGACGAAGGCGATGCCGCTCTCGGCGCGGTCGTTGCTGTCCCGCTCGAGGTCGGCGGTCATGTCGTACCCGGTGGCCTCGTACGCGAGGGTGATGATGCGCCGTCTCACCGCGCACTCGGTCAGCAGGCGCGACCGTGACCACGGCGTCGGTGGCCCCGACTCGTCCTCGAGGCTCGCGCACGCTGCTTCGTCCTCGTCGATCCGGGCGAGCAGGAACTCGGTCAGCGCCATCTGCCCATCCTCCCACCCGTTGCTCTCGACGGCCCTGGCGGACGCAGCGAGCAAGCCCGCCAGGTGTAGTGTCGAGGTGTGGTTGATCGCCAGATCGGCCCACGTGTCGCCGATCGAGTCGGCTCTCGGACGCAGGGCGAGACCGTCGCTCCGGACGAAGTCACCTCGGGTGCGCGCTGGGACGACGACGGCGGTCGTGAACCCGACCTGGAGGACGAGTCCCCGATCTCCTTGAGTGGGACGCCTGGCGCCTCACCGACTGCCGCGACGGCAGCGGACGCGAGCCGGGCGGCCGGCTCCGAGCATCGGACGACGCCATGAGCACCACCACACCCACCCCTACCTCCTTCGGGCGAGTCCAGGACACCGCACTGCAGCTGCGGGGGGTCCTGGACACCGCGCTACCGCGCGAGCTGGGCACGGGAGCCGAGCCCGAGCTGTACACCGTGACCGCTGTGTTCTCCCGCCGGGTGTCTGGTCCGGAGCAAGCGTTGCTCGAGCTCCCCGCCGTCACCGCGCTGCTCGCCGACCACGGGTATCCGGGCATCGTCCTCCGGGTGGAGGACCGGCGCCTGCTCATCGAGAACACGAACCTCGCCATGCTCTCGGGCGGGCTGGCCCACGAGATCGCGACGGTTCTGCGCGACGTCGAGGAGACGATCACGAACGAGCGGACGCGCAAGGCCGACGAGCTGGCCGAGTGGCGCGCGGCCGAGGTGCTGCGCACGGCGAGCGTGAAGGCCGAGGCCGACCGTGTCCGCTTCGAGTGAGGCGCGGCAGCCCCTGGCGTTGACGGGCCGCGTGCGGCCAGCGGCCCGATCGACGGCTCGGGACTACTCGGTGCTGGCGAAGATCGTGCGCGAGTCCGGCCTGCTGCGCCGGCGGTACGGCTACTACTGGACCCGGCTCGTCCTGACCGTCGCCGCGTTCGGCGCCGTCTGGGCGGGGATCGTCCTCGTGGGCGACTCCTGGTGGCAGCTCCTGTTGGCCGTGGTGCTCGCGCTCGTGCTCGCCCAGCTCGCGTTCCTCGGTCACGACAGCTCTCACCGGCAGGTGTTCCGGTCCCGCGCGTGGAACGACTGGACCGCGCGCATCCTCGCGAACGCGCTCGTCGGCCTCAGCCACGCCTGGTGGACAGCGAAGCACGATGCCCACCACACCGCCCCGAACCAGGAGGGCCGGGACCCCGACATCTCACCGGGCGTGATCGCGTTCACGCCCGCCGTCGTCGCGAGCCGCCACGGCTGGCGACGACGGCTGGCCCACCGGCAGGGCTGGTACTTCTTCCCCCTGCTCGCCCTCGAGGGCCTCCACCTGCACGTCGCGAGCGTGCGCAGGGTGCTCGGGCGTCGGCCGGTGCCCCACCGGGGCGTGGAGGTCCCGGTCCTGCTCGCGCGGCTCGCGCTCTACCTGGTGGCGCTGGGCCTCCTGCTCCCCCCGACCGTCGCGGCGGCGTTCCTGGCCGTGCAGCTCGCGGTCTTCGGCATCCTGCTCGGGGGGGCGTTCGCCCCGAACCACAAGGGCATGCCGATCGTCCCGGCGACCGCGGACGTCGACTTCCTGCGCCGCCAGGTCCTCATGTCCCGCAACATCCGCGGCGGCCCGGTCGTCGACTTCTTCATGGGTGGTCTCAACCGCCAGGTCGAGCACCACCTGTTCCCCAGCATGCCGCGCCCGAACCTCAGGCGCGTCCAGCCCCTCGTGCGCGAGTACTGCTCCCAGCTCGGCGTGACCTACACCGAGGTCGGGTTCTTCACCTCCTACCGGATCGTCGTCCAGTACCTCAACGACGTCCCCGGCCGCGCTCGCGAACCGTTCTCCTGCCCCCTGGCCGCCAGCCTCGGCCGCTAGGAACATCGGTCCCGCGCGTACAGCCGCTCCCAGGTTCGCTCCCAGGTGCGAGGCGTAGGGTCACGGTATCCGCGGCGAACGTGCCCCGTCTGAGGTGCGCGGGCCCGGAACCGCTAGGAGGCCGCCATGGCCACCACCCCGCTCACCTCCGCGACCAACGGGCAGCCCACCGCTGCCGTGTCAGGCAGCCGGCCAGGCTCACGCGTGTCCCGCACGTCGGGCAACCCCACGAGGAGTCCCCGGACCCGCACCGGGGCGACGTGGGTCGGCCTGTGCGTCGCCGCCGTCGTCCTGGTCGCGCTCATCGTGTTCATGCTCCAGAACACCCAGCTCGTGCTCGTCTCGTTCCTCGGCTGGCAAGGCTCCGTCCCCCTGGCCCTGGCCCTGCTCATCGCGGGGATCGGCGTCGGGATCGTCGCCCTGGTCGTCGGCACCCTCCGCATCCACCAGCTCCGCCGACGCCTCGCACACCGCCTCTAGCGCACGCGGCTCACACCCCATGACCGACGACCGCGAGAACCCACCCCGACGCTCCACCGACCTGGTCGGCGAGATCGACGCCTCCCAACGTGAGATGGAAGACGTCATCTCGGTCGTCGACCACGACGCGCCCATCGATCTCATCCACTACGTCGCCGCCCGGGCACGTCTCGACAGCGCCATCGCCGCGTGGAACCACCGCGCCACGACCACCCGGGTCCCACCGTCGTAGCCCGCGTGCGACAACCGGGGCCCGCCCCGCCCGGAGAACCGGACGGGGCGGGCCTGGCGTCTGCTGTCAGGGCTCGCGGCTCAGCCGCAGGTGGTCGCGTCGTACGGCGCGACGACCTCCGTGGAGACCTGCTCGCCGTCGACCGTGGCCGACGCGGTGATCGTCGCCTCGCCCGCCTCGACGGACGTGCCGCGCACCGCGAACGACTGGTACGCGTTCGCGCCCGGGGCCACGGCGGCGAACGCCTTGGTCCCGAACGGCGTGGCGAGAGTGACGTCCACGGGGACGTCCTCACCGTTCGTCGCGCGCACCGCCACGTACACCTTGCCCGCGAGGCAGCGCGAGTCGGCCGTGACGGTCACGTCGAGCGTCGGCTCCTCGCCGTCGTCGCCGGCGTAGACCTGGGCGACCTCGGCGTCGGACAGCGCCCGGTCGAAGACGCGCACGTCGTCGATCGTGCCCGGCCAGTAGTCGACGGGGTTGCCGCTCCACTGCCCGCGCCCGATCGTCAGCGGGCCCGACGGCGTGGTGCCGCCGCACACGTCGGACTGGCCGACGAGCTCGCCGTTGACGTAGAGCTTGAGCTTCTGGTCGGCCGCGTCGCGGACGCCCACGACGTGGTACCAGTCGCCCAGGACGGGCTGCACGACGTACTCGGCGCGTGGCTCGCCCTCGTAGGAGAAGGCCCACCGGCCGCCCCCGCCGTACTGGAGGTAGAACGCGCTCGAGCCGAGCGACGAGTCCTGGCCGACGATCGTCGACCACGCGCCGCCGGGCGTCTTGTCGAGCTGCGCCCACGCGGAGATCGTGTACGAGCCGGTCGTGTCGACGACGGGACCCTCGGTCGTGAACGACTGGTTCGTGCCGTTGAGCTTGATCGCGGACCCGGACTCGCCGTGACCCGCGACCCAGGTGCCCGCGCCCGACGCCGCGTGGTCGCCCACGCCGTCGGCCGCCGTCGTGCCCTGGCCCTCGTCGAACGACCAGCGGCCCGTGCCGGTCAGGCCCGGGGTGCCCGGGTCGACGGGCGCGGAACCCTGCTTCGCCGCCGCGACGACGCGCTCGTTGACGTCCTTGACGCGCGCGGCGTCCATCTTGAGGACGCGGCGGTCGTAGGTGTAGAAGCCGTTGAGCTCGTTCTCGACGTCGGAGATCTCCGTGTACACCGAGCCGGACAGGTAGCACTGCGCCGGCCGCACGAGCTTCTCCGTGTTCTGCACGTACGCGTCGGTCAGCGCCTCGCTGTTCGCGACGCCGCCGTACGGGTTGGCGGAAACGCCCGGCCACATGTGGCCCGGGACGCTCATCGAGAAGCCGCCGTGCTCGCCGTCGATCGCGGCGCGCGTGGCGTCCGGCTTCGGCAGGGCCGGGCCGGTGTACTGGTGCCAGTCGATGATGTCGCCCGTCTTGGAGTCACCCTTGGACGCGCAGCAGTTGTAGCCCGAGTGCGTGTTGAGGATGCGGCTCGGGTCGTACTCGTCGATCGTGTTGCCGATCCGCGCCGTGTCGCCGAGGTTCCACTCGCCCCAGCCCTCGTTGAACGTGACCCACCCGATGATCGACGGCACCGAGCGGTGCTGGTCGATGATGTCCTTCATCTCCTGCTCCCAGAAGACGCGGGACGCCGGGTTCGTGTCGCCGTTGTTGAACCAACCGCTGGGGATGTCCTGCCAGATCATCAGGCCCAGCGTGTCGGCGTGGTAGTAGAACCGTGCCGGCTCGACCTTGATGTGCTTGCGCAGCGTGTTGAAGCCCAGGTCCTTGTGGGCCTGGATGTCGAACACGTACGCCTCGTCCGACGCGGGCGTGTAGATGCCGTCCGGCCAGTAGCCCTGGTCGAGCGTCGACATGAGGAACGTCTTCTCGCCGTTGAGCAGGATGCGCTGGACGCCGTCCACCTCCGAGACCTCGATCGAGCGCATGCCCGCGTAGGAGGCCACGGTGTCGGTCGCGCCCCCGTCGGTCAGGGTGACGTCGACGTCGTAGAGGTACGGGTCCTCGGGCGACCAGAGGTGCGCGTCCGGGACCTCGACCACGAGCTGCTCGTTCGCGGCGCCGGTGACGGTGCCGACCTCGGCACCCTCGGCGTCCCGCACGACGGCGGTCACCTCGGCGTCCTCGGACGCGGAGGCCGACTGCGCGGTCACCGCGAGCACGCCCGCCTCGACGTCGGGCGTGGTGACGACGGCGTCGATCGCCGCGGTCGGGACCGGCTCCATCCACACCGTCTGCCAGATGCCCGAGGTCGGGGTGTAGAAGATGCCGCCCGGGTTGAGCGTCTGCTTGCCGACGGCCTGGTTGCTGCCGTCCGTCGTGTCGACGGCGCGCACCACGAGCTCCTGCTCGGTGCCCTCGACGAGCGCGTCCGTGACGTCCACGGAGAACGACTCGTACCCGCCGCGGTGGGTGCCGACCTCCGTGCCGTTGACGTACACGGTGGCGACGTAGTCGACGGCGCCGAAGTTGACGCGCAGCCGGTTGTCGCTCCCGACCGCCCAGTCCTGCGGCACCTCGAACGTACGGCGGTAGAACATGTCGTCCTCGCGCCGCTCGATGCCCGAGAGCGCGGACTCGACCGCGTACGGGACGACGATCTCCTCGTCGAGGTCGCGGCCGCTCGGCACGGCGTCGTCGGACTCCGCCGCCTCGAACTGCCAGACGCCGTTGAGGTTCTGCCACGCGTCGCGCGTGAGCTGCGGGCGCGGGTACTCCGGCAGGGGGTTGGTGGGGTCGAAGTCGTCGGCCCACGGGGTCTGGATCCGGAACTCGGACCCGTTGGTGACCGGCAGGTTGAGCGAGCCGACCTTCTCGCCGCCGACGGTGAGGTCGCCCTCGCCGTCGTAGACCAGGCGGGCGGTCGACGCGCGGTCGACGGGCTCGGCGAGCGTGATGCCGAGGACGTCGCCCTGCGCCGCGACCTGCGCGACGGGCCACGCGAGCTGGTCCACCTGGACCTTGAGGTGGTCGACGAGGCTCTCGTCGACGCCGCCCGCGGCACCCTGGAACGTCACGTTGAGGCTCGTGCCGTCGCTCTCGAGCGCGGCCTGGGCGGGGAAGACGACGAAGTCGTCGGGGTAGGTGAACGCGTCGGTCGGCACGATCTCACGTTGCTGCGAAGGGCTCTGCCACCGCAACCGGAGGTGCGCGCCTCCGGTGTTCTGGAACATCTCCATGCGGAACGAGTACTCCTGGCCCGCCTGGAGCTGGACCGGGGCGGACGTCTGCTCGACGTCCCAGTCGTCGACCCAGTGGTCGATGACGAGCTGGTCGTCGATCCACAGCCGGAAGCCGTTGTCGCCGATCGCGGAGAACGTGTACGCCTCGCTGTAGTCGGGCGTGATCTGGCCCGTCCAGCGCGCGGAGGTGCGCTCGCCGCGGCCCGTGAGCTCCGCGAACGTGGGGACCAGGTTGGGGAACTCGATCCGCTGGTCGGGGATCGTGGCCTTGAGGTCGGTGAGCGGCCACGACGGGCCGCCGGACAGGAAGTACTCGCCCTTGAGGCCGTTGTCGAGCGCGAGGTCCTGGGCCGCGACGTCGGCCGCGCCCGCCTCGTCCGTCGTCGTGGCCGCCGGCGTCGCGGTCGCCCCGACCGCCGTCGCCACGGCCAGGGGGACCGTCAGCGCGGCGGCCAGCGCCGCCGCGACGATCCTCGCCGGTCTGCCCCGTGGTGGTGCTACCGCTGTCATGGACTGCATCCGTGCTTCCTCCTCGTCGAGTGAATCCAGGGACTGCTCCGACGCGGCGGCGAACCGGGCTCCCGTGTCCGGCGGTCGCCCTCCTTGGCGCACCGCACGACGTCTCCCCAGAATCAAACAACTTCCACCAGAAAAAGACAACAGGTAACAGCACACGACATCGCGTGGCAGCGCCCACGGACCCCGAGAGACGCCGAACCCGGGGTCGCTCCTCACCTGACGGCTCAGGTGAGGAGGGACCCCGGGTTGGGCGACGAAGGCGGTGGGTCAGCGGTGGATGAGCGACGTCCAGTCGGACGGCACCCGGTCGGCCGGTGCGGGCGAGCCCTGCGCCGGCGGGCGCGAGAGCGGCGCCGCGAGGTGCGGTCCGTCGAGCACCTGCGACGTCTCGTAGTCCCAGTACCAGTCCTCGCCGGGCTCGAACGAGCGCATGAGCCGGTGGCCGGTCTCCTGGAAGTGCGCCGTCGCGTGCTGGGCCGGCGACGTGTCGCAGCACCCCACGTGGCCGCACGTCGCGCAGCGGCGCAGGTGGACCCACCACCCGCCGGCCGCGTCGCACTCGGCGCAGCCCGTACCGCTGGGCGGGACCGCCGGGTCGACGGCGGCCCAGAGCTGCGCGCCCAGGCTCTCGTCGAGCCCGTCCCCCGTGACGCTCACCGGCGGCTCACCGTGTCCCGACGGCGGAGGGCCGCACGACGGGGGCCCACGACTCGGGGTCGAGCGCCGGTGCGGGCTCGGCGTCGTCCCAGGCGCGGCAGTCGTCGATCGTCGCGGCGAGCAGCGCGCGCAGGCGCTCGTCCGGGTCCGGCACGCACGCCTCGGCGATGCCCTGCACCGCCGCGGAGATGATGCTCGGTGCGGCGTCGCGCACGAACCGGCTCGGCCGCAGCCGCGCGCCCTCGCAGAACCGCTGCGCCCAGCGCGCCGTGCGCGGGCAGCTCGCGAGCGCGTCCGCCGACTCCGCGCTCAGCGTGCCCGCGGGGCGGTCGTCGAGGACGTCGAGCATCTTCTCGGCCCCGATGATCGCGACGGCGAGCGTCTGCTGCCGGTCCGCCGGGGCGATCGGCAGCGCCGCCACGGCGGCGCGCAGCGAGATGCGCACGTCCCAGTGCGGGTCGTCGCTCGTCAGCCCGATGACGGACGGGATGAGCGGCGCGAGCTTGGGGCGCTCCGGGTCGACCGTGAGGTCGTTCACGGCGCGCGCCAGCATCGCGAGCAGCGGGTGCGTGCACCGTGGATGGTCGCTCCACCGCTCCCCCGCGAGGTAGGACGCGAGCTCCATGAAGCACGCGCCCTTCTTCGGGTTGCGGTGCTTGCCACGGCCCAGCATCGGCAGCATGTCGTAGGTGTCGGTCACGAGGTCACCCCCACAGGCGGGTCCGGTCCTCCGTCCAGTCTGCGCCGGGCCCCGGCCGTTGGCAACGGGAGGAGTGACCCCGGTCACGTCCGGCGGACGGGACGGCTCAGAAGATCTCCGCGGTGTGCGCCGTCGGCGACCACGACCAGGCCGCCGACGCGGCGGCGACCGCGCCGGGCGTGTGCTCGACGACGCGCCCGGCCAGCGCGAGGACGTGCAGCGGCGTGGCGCCCAGGTGGGCCGCTCCCAGGTCGCCGACGTCCAGCGTCAGGTCGGGTCGCGCGTCGGTCCGGCGCACCGTAGCCGTGCCGCCCGTCTCGCCGACCATGACGTGCCACCGCCCGGCGTTGGCGGGGACGACCTCGTCGCTGACCTCGAGGACGAGGTCGACGGGCGCGGCGAAGGCACGGGCCCCGAGCGCGCGCTCGACGTCGACGACACGGACCCACAGGGCCTCGTCGAGGCGCGCGTGCATCCGCCGGTGGTCGGCGAGCAGGTGGGCCAGCGGGTCCGGCACGGGCCGCGACTCGCACGTCAGCGTGCTCATGAGGTCGAGGTCGAGCAGGTAGCGCCAGAGCCGGGCGTGGGTGGCCGGGTCCGTGGCGCTCACCTCCTGGACGGCGACGACGCCCGCCGGCACCAGCCCGGGCTTCCCCTCGCGGACCCGGTACGCCGCGTACCCGGTGGGGCCGTCGGGGCCGAGGGCGACGACGATCTCGGCCGCCGGTCGGCCGTCACCCCCGCCCAGGAGGAACTGCCACCGGTCGGCGTCGCGCGCGAGGGTCCCGGGCCGCGCGCCCAGGAGGTCGTCGTGGACGGCGGTCAGGTGGGGCAGTGCGTCGGCCAGGGACATCAGGCGCAGGCGGGCCGACGACCGTGCCGCGAGCTCCCGCGCGTGCGGCGTGAACGCGGCGCGCGCGAGGTCGACCTCGATGGGCTGTCGCCACGACGCGATCCCGTAGCCGTAGCGCCCGTAGACGCCGGCCTCCGTCGCCCAGAGCGCGGCCACGGCCTCGCCCCCGGCGGCGAGGTCGGTGAGCTGGCGGCGCATCATCGCCGTCATGACGCCGCGCCGGCGGTGGGTGGGCGCGACGGTCACCATCCACACCCCGGCGACGGGCTGCAGGTCCCCGCCGGGCACGGTCATCCGCAGCGAGTACGCGCTCGCGGTCCCGACGACGTCCCCGCCCGCGCCGTCGACGGCGACGAGGGTGCGGTCGGCCTCGATCGACCGGCCGGCGAAGACGTCGTCGGCCGAGTCCTGCCGGTACCCCCACCCGAAGGCCCGCCACACCACGTCCAGGGCCGGGTCGCGGTCCTCCTGCTCCAGCGGCCGGACGTCGAACGAGGAGGGCGCGGGGGTCGTCATGCCCTGGTGATAGTCCCTGCCGGGTGGCGCCGTCCACCAGATTTCGTGCCCGACGGACGGACGGACGTCCGGGTGCCTTAGGCGCGACGACCCACCTCAGACACCTCAGGGCCCCGAGCGGGCACCGCCTAAGGCGCCCTCCCCCGAACGGTGCGCGGTCGTCCGATGCGACGCCCGGGTGCTCAGGACGAACGTGAGTGTCGGACAGGCAGGGTGCCTGCAGAGACGGGGACGACCATGAGCGCACAGTTCGATCCGACCTTCGAGGCGGATCTCGCGTACCGCACGCAGCGTCTGCGCGAGGACTTCCGGCACGACGAGCCCTCGCTGCTGCACTGGTGGCGCGGGCGCCGTCAGCGCCACGACCACGCGGCGCGGTGACCGCGCCTCCCGACGCCGTCGACGAGAACCCTCTCGTCGGCGGCGTCGTCGTGTCCGGCGCGGGCTCCGGCGAGGTAAGCGGTGGTCACGTGTCGGTGCACGCTGCGAGGATGGGAGCCGTGCCACGCCCCTCCTCGCGCGCGCCCTTCGTGGCCCGCGCCGCCGAGCTCGACGCGCTCTCCGCGGCGGTCGAGCGCGCGCGCCGCGGCGAGCCGGGCGTCGTGCTCGTCGGCGCCGACGCCGGGGTCGGCAAGACCCGCCTCCTCACGCGCGCGGCGGAGCTCGCCGCCGGGAGCGGCGCGACCGTGGTCTGGAGCCACTGCGTGGACCTCGGCGAGGTCGGTCTCCCCTACCTCCCCTTCTCCGAGGCGCTGACGACGCTGCGCGCCCAGCACCCCGCGGTCGACGAGACCGTGGCCGCACGGCCCGCGCTCGCGCGCCTGCTCGACGCCGGCACGCCCGCGGACGACGAGCAGAGCCAGGGCGAGCGCCTCCAGCTCTTCGAGAGCGTCGCGGCGGCGCTCGCCGCGTCGGGGACGGCCGAGGCCCCGCTCGTGCTGGTCGTCGAGGACCTGCACTGGGCGGACCCGTCGAGCCGCGACGTCCTGCGCTTCGTCGTCGCGCGCCTGCGCGCGGAGCACGTCCTCGTCGTCGCGAGCTACCGCGCGGACGACCTGCACCGTCGCCACCCCCTGCGCCCCGTCCTCGCGGAGCTGCTGCGGCACCCGCGCGTCGAGCACGTGCAGCTCTCCCCCTTCACGGAGGGCGAGCTGCGCGAGTTCACCACCGCGCTCGCGGGCGCGCCCCTGCTGCCCGACGCGTTCGAGTCCGTGCGGACGCGCTCCGAGGGCAACGCGTACTTCGCCGAGGAGCTCGTCGAGTCGGGCCTCGACGACGAGCTGCCCTGGTCCCTCGCGGACGTGCTGCGCGCCCGCCTCGAGGTGCTCGACCCCGCCGTGCAGCACCTCGTGCGCGTCGCGTCGGTGTCCGGGCGCCAGGTGAGCGAGCCGCTCCTGCGCGCCGCACTCGCGCGCGACGCCGCGGACGGCGAGGCGGCGACCGGGCGCTCGTTCGACGCCGCGCTGCGCGAGGCGATCGCCCACCACGTCCTCGCGGTCGAGGGCGACGGCGCGCGCGACACGGTCGTGTTCCGCCACGCGCTGCTCGCCGAGGCCGTCGCGTCCGACCTGCTGCCGGGCGAGCGCGTCGGCGTGCACCGCGCCTACCTCGCCGCGCTCGACGACGACCCCGCGCTCGGGTCGCCCGCGCTGCGCGCCCACCACGCGCTCGCCGCGCACGACCTCCCGGCCGCGCTCACGGCGTCGCGCGCCGCCGCCCGCAAGGCCGCGCGTGTGCTCGCGCCCGCGGAGGAGCTGCGGCACCTCGAGCAGGTGCTCGCGCTGTGGCGGGCCGTGCCCGACGCCGCGGACCTGCTCGGCGAGGACCGCGTCACCGTCGCGCTCGCCGCGGCCGGGGCGGCGAGCCGCGCGGGCGAGCCGGACCGCGCGGTCGCGCTCGCGCGCAAGGTCGTCGAGGGCACCGCGGGCGACCCGATGCGCCAGGCCTCGCTGCGGCACGTCCTGTCCCGGTACCTGCTGGGCACGGAGGAGGTCGAGGAGACCCTCGCCCACACCGAAGCCGCGCTCGCCGTGCTCCCGGAGGAGCCGCCGTCGCTCGACCGCGCCTGGACGCTCGCGATGCGGGCACGCGCGGCGATGAACGCCGACCTCGACGAGCTCGCCGCGGAGGTCGCGACGCAGGCCCTGGACGTCGCGCACCGGCTCGACGCGCCCGACGTCGAGGCCGACGTGCTCACGACGATGGCGATCCTCGAGGTCGCGGACGACGACCGGGCCGCGGTGCTGCTCGCCCAGGCCCGGGAGCGCGCCGTCGAGGCGGGCGACATCCTCACCGAGCTGCGCTGCTGGTACAACATCGCGGCCAACCGCTACTACGCGGGCCGCATCGACGAGGCGCTGCAGGTGACGGCAGACGGCCTCGACCGGGCGCGCGCCACCGGGCTCGGCTGGAGCGCGTACGGCGTCGAGCTGCGCCTGTTCCGCGACCTCGTGCGGTACGTGCTCGGCGACCTCACGCCCACCGAGACCACGGGCGAGACCATGCCGGAGGGGTCCACGCCGCAGCTCTCCTGCGTCCAGCTCTACGCGGCGGTGGCGCGCGGCGACGACGACGCGCTCGCCCGGGGCGCGGCCCTGCGACGCGACTGGTTCCGGGACGGGCAGATCGCGCTCATCTCCGGCGGCTGCTCGATCGACGCGCTCACCTGGGCAGGGCGCGACGAGGAGGCGGTCGCGCTCGCCGTCGAGCTCGTGGACCACCTGGGCCGCACGTGGAGCGACTACTTCCTGGGCCGCATCTGGATCTCGGCGCTCGCGCTCGCCGCGCTCGCCGACGCCGCGGACGCGGCGCGCCTCCAGGGCGCGTCCGGCACCGGACAGGTCGCGGCGCTCGTCGCGCGCGGCGACGAGCTGCTGGAGGCGGCGCGCACGACGGCGGAGCGTGGCCGACCGCGCGGCGGTCGCCTCGGGCCCGAGGGGCGCGCCTGGCTCGCGCGCGCCGCGGCCGAGCACTCCCGGCTCACGGGCGACGGCGACCCGGTGCTGTGGGAGGAGACGACGCGCCTCTTCGACTACGGCTACCGGTACGAGGTCGCGCGCTCGCGCTACCGGTGGGCCCAGGCGCTGCTCGGCGCGGGCGACCGGAACGCCGCCGAGATCGAGGCGGCGCAGGCGCTCGAGGAGGCGGAGTCGATGGGGGCGGCCCCGCTCGCGGAGGCGGTGCGCGCGCTCGGGCGCCGCGGCCGGCTCGACCTGCCCGGGGTCCGGCGGTCCACGACGGCGGTCCTCACCGAGCGCGAGGAGGAGGTCCTGCTGCTCGTCGCGCAGGGCCTGACCAACCGGCAGATCGGCGAGCGCCTGTTCATCTCCGCGAAGACGGTGAGCGTGCACGTGTCCAACGTCCTGGCCAAGCTCGGCGCGTCCGGGCGCGCCGAGGCCGTCTCGCTCGCGCACCAGCGCGGGCTGCTCGAGGTCTGACGCGATGGGCTCGTCGTCCGACCGGGCGCGGGGCTCGTCGTCCGGCCGGTCGCCCGGGTCGTCGGACGGCGGGTCTGCCGGCACACTCGTCCTCGTGCGCCACGGGCAGAGCACGTTCAACGCGGGCGACCGATTCACGGGCCTGCTCGACGTGCCGCTCTCGGACGTCGGGGTCGCGGAGGCCGGGCGCGCGGCCAGCCTGCTCGCTGACGCCGTCGCGCGCGAGCCCGCCCTGGCGCCGCGCCGCGTCGTCACGTCGCCGCTCGTGCGCGCGTCGACGACGGCCGCGATCGTCGCCGACGCGCTGCCCGGGCCGCCCCCGCTCGCCGTCGAGTGGCGCCTCGTCGAGCGCCACTACGGCGCGTTCACGGACAAGCCGCGCGACGTCGTCCGGCGCGACTACGGCGAGGCGGCCTACTGGCGCTACCGCCGCTCCTACCTGCACCGGCCGCCGCCGCTCGCGGCGGACGACCCCGCACGCCCGCTCGTCGACGACACCCTGCTGCGCCTGCCCGACGCCGCGCGCGCGGCCCTGCGCCCGGACGCCGAGTCGCTCGCGGACGTCGTCGAGCGGCTGCGCCCCTTCTGGGCCGCGACCCGCGCAACGCTCGCCCGGGGCGAGGCGGTCCTCGTCGTCGGGCACGGCAACTCGCTGCGCGCGCTGTCCGTGCTCGTGGACGACCTCACGCCCGAGGAGGTCCAGGACCTCGACGTGCCCACCGGCCACCCGCTCGTCCACCGCTTCACGGCGGGACCCGACGCCGCGCTCGTCCCCGAGGTCCGCGGCGGCACCTACCTCGACACGCACGGAGCCGAGCACGCGCTCGGCGACCTCAGGTCGCGCGGCGGCACCTGAGACGACCCGCGTCCGCCGCGACGCCCCGGCGCGTCCGTACGCGCCGGTGTCACGAGCCGGGCTGGACGGAGCTCAGCGCCAGGTCCGTGCGCGCCGACGAGATGATCCTCACGTCGAGGAGGCACTGCCGCCAGACGTCCCCGTCCACGCCCCCAGGGTCGAGGTCCCAGCGGCTCGGCAGCGCGCCGGCCTCGACCCCCCGCACGGCGAGGCACGTCCTGAGCTCCGACTCGGACGCGTCGCCGGACACGGGGGGGAGCAGACGATCGACGAGCAGCCGGGGCATCGCGGGCGACGTCTCGATCGGCACGACCTCCCGGGTCGTCGGGTCGTACGAGGCTCGGCAGCTCGGGTCCCGGTCGGGACCGGTCAGCGGCGAGCCGCACGTCAGCGCCGTGAACGTGCTGCCGTCCGTGAAGTCCGTGGAGCTGACGACCCCGCGGACGTCCGTCGCCGCGCCGGCGTCCGGGCCGAGGGCCGCGACGTTGAGGAGGAGCCCTCCCGCCCAGGCGTCGGGGAGCCGATACGTCGGCCCGGTCACGGCAGGTCCCTCGCCGGCAAGGACCATCCAGGTCTGCTGGTGATCGCGCTCCCTCGAGGGGTCGGAACCCGTCTCGGGACCGGACAGCCGCGCGCTCAGCACGAGCCCGCCCTCCCCACCCTCCCGCTGGAGCAGGACCAGGTGCTGGAAGCCGTCGTGCACGACCGTTCCCGCCGTCCCTCCGCGGCGCAGGACCGCGAGGTCACCGTCGTCACCGGCGAGGACGCGCAGCCCGGGCGGCTGCTCGCTCTCCGCGGGCTCGGGGAGGTACTCGACGAAGAACCGCTCGCCGTCGCGCCACGCACCGAGGCCGAGGTCGAGCACGTACGCGCCGTCCTCGCGCAGGTACGTCGCGGGCTCCTTCACCGCGACGACGCCCGGCGCGACGTCGACGAGGGTGGCCCGCGCCGTGACGGCCTCGTACCCGGACGACCCGGAGACGACCTCGCGCGCGAGGTCGCGGAGCCCGTCCGGGCCGCCCGCCGTCACGACGCCCGTCCCGACGAGCCCCAGCGCGACGACGCCCGCGACGCCGGCGAGCGACCGGCGGCGTTGCACGCCGCGTCGGCTGGACCGGAGGACCACGTCGAGGTCGAGCTCGGAGGGTGGGACGGCGTCGTCGGCCGTGCTCCGCAGCCGGGCGAGGAAGTCGTCCTCGGGCGGGGTGGGCACCGGGCTACCGGTCACAGGGCTCATCGGGGTGTCCTTCCGGAGGTCCGGGTGGTCGGGGAGGTCAGGGTGGTCGGGGTCGTCGGTCCGGGAGCGGTGCCGTCGGTCGCGCCGAGGAGCGCCCGCAGGCGGGCGAGGCCCCGGGAGGCCGTGGACTTCACGGTGCCGACGGGCATGCCGAGCTCGGCGGCGACCTCGCTCTCGCTGAGGTCGAGCAGGTGCCGCATGACGACGACGCGACGCTGCTTGACCGGGAGCGTCAGGAGCGCCCGCACGACGGCGTCGCGGTCGTCGACGGAGCCGGTCGACGACCCGGTGCCGGGACGGCCCGGTCGGCCGGCGCCCTCCGCCTGCGCGAGCTCGTCCGGCCCGGCGAGCACCTCGCGCCGCGTGCGGCGCCACGTGTCGACGCGCAGGTTGGCCAGCACGCGGCGGGCGTAGGCGAGGGGGTCGCGCTCGCGGGCCCGCGACCACGCGCGGTACGTCCGCTCGAGCGCGTGCTGCGTGAGCTCCTCCGCCCGGTGCCGGTCCCCGCAGAGCAGGTACGCCATGCGGTGCAGGGGGTCGCGGGCGTCCCGCATGAAGGCCGAGAACTCCTGGTCGCGCGTGCGCCGGGCGACGAGGTCGACCTCGACCGTCGCCGCGCCGTCCTGCCCGTCGTCCCGATGGTCGTCGCGATGGTCGTCCCGATGGTCGTCCCGGTGGTCGCCCTCGACGCCGTCGAGCAGCAGCTCGAGCCCGCCTGTCCCCCCGACCGGTCCGGCCGCACCCGTCGCGGTCACGTCGTCACTCCTCGCGGGCCGTGCCCGCCGTCGTCTCGTGGTCTCACGAGCGGTACACGCAGCACCCTCACCCGACGTTCCCTTCTTCCCGATTTCACCCCGTCCCCGTGCCCGGCTGGCGCGGCTTGCACTGTTTGACCGGCCTCGTCCTGGTGATACTGGACCATGACCGACGCCCAGGCGATCCACGAGCTCGCGCAGGCGGGGCTCGCCGAGCCGGTGGCGGACGAGTCGTTCGACCGGTTCGCGCGCCTCGTGCGGCGACAGCTCGGGGTGCCGTCGGCGCTGGTCACGCTCGTCCTCGACGACGAGGCGGTGCTGCCCGGCGCGCTGGGCCTGCCCGAGCCGTACCAGACCCAGCGTCGCACGCCCCTGAGCCACACGTTCTGCCAGTTCGTCACGAGCGACGCGCGACCGCTCGTGGTCGAGGACGCGCGGGTCGTCCCGCACCTCGCCTCGCTCCGCGCGGTCGACGACATCGGCGTCGTCTCCTACGCCGGCTTCCCGATCTTCGACCCGCACGGCCGCGCCGTCGGGTCGTTGTGCGCGTTCGACGGGCGCCCGCGCCCGTGGTCCGACGAGGACCTGGCGACCCTCGCCGACCTCGCGTCCGCGTGCACCTCCGAGCTGCGGCTCCGCCTCGCCCGGGCGCGGGCGAAGCGCATGCAGCGCGTCGCGCTCGCGGCGAACCGGAGGTCCCGTCTCCTCCTGGAGCTCTCCGAGTCGTTCGCCGCCGCGACGTCCGTGCGCGACGTGGCGGAGCGGCTCTCGGCGGTCGGCGCCGCGATCGGCGCCCGCTACGCGGGCCTCGCGATGCTCGACGCGAGCGGCACGCGGCTCGAGTACACGACGCTCGACCACCTGGAGCCGGGCGTCCCGACGTCCTTCCGCCGGATGCGGGTCGACGCCGAGCGGGGCGCGGCGATCGCGGCCCGGACGCGCGAGCCCCTGTTCTTCCGCGACCACGCGCAGTACGCGGCGCGCCTGCCCGAGGCCGCCGCGCTCATCTCGCCGGCCGGCGTCGAGGCACGCTCCTTCCTGCCCGTCCTCGCCGGCGAGCGGCTGCTCGGCGTCGTCGCCCTGGCCTGGGACGTCGTCCGGGAGTTCGACGAGGACGCCGTGAAGACGGAGACGACGGTCGCGTCGTACGTCGCGCACGCGCTCGACCGCGTCCGGCTCCTGGAGGAACGGCACCGCGTCGCGACGACGCTCCAGGCGGCGATGCTCACCGAGCTCCCGTCGGTGCGCAGCGCGGAGCTCGCCGCGACGTACGCGTCCGCGACCCGCACCGACCAGGTCGGCGGCGACTGGTACGACGCCGTGGTGCTCGACGACGACGCGTGCGTCCTCATGATCGGGGACGTCACCGGCCACGACATGCGCGCCGCCGCGCAGATGGGCCAGCTCCGCTCCATGCTGCGCACGTTCGCGTGGTGCCAGGACGAGCCGCCCGCCGTCCTGCTCCGGCTCCTGGACCGGGCCAACCGCGGCCTCGCGCTGCACTCGAGCGCCACGGCCGCCGTCGTGCGGCTCGACCGCACCGCGCACGGCTTCGACGTCACGTGGTCGAACGCCGGGCACCCGTCCCCGCTGGTGCTGCGGGCGGACGGCAGCGTCGAGACGCTCGACGCGGCCCCGGACCTCATGCTGGGCGTCCTCCCGGGCACCGCGCGGCACGACCATCGCGCGCACCTCGCGCACGGGGACACGCTCCTCCTCTACACCGACGGCCTCGTCGAGCGGCGCGGCACGTCCTACGCCGAGCGGCTCGGCGCCCTGCAGGCCGCCCTCGCCGAGCTCACGGCCACCGCGACGTCCGCCCTGCCCGACGCGCTCGTGCGCCGGCTCGTCGCCGACCAGCGCGACGACGTCGCCGTCCTCGCGCTGCGCGTGCGGCACACGGCCGTGCGACCGCCCGGCCCGGGTCGCCCGTCGGTCCTGACGCGGCAGGTCGAGCACGCGTCGTCGGCGATCGGTCCTGCCCGTCGCTGGGTGGACGACGTCCTCGAGAGCTGTGACGTCTCGCCGGCGGTCCGGCGTATCGCGATGCTCCTCACGAGCGAGGTCCTGACGAACGCGGTCCAGCACGGCGCGGCCCCGGTCGACGCGGAGCTCGAGGTCGGGCATCGCGTCCTGCGCGTCGCCGTGCGGGACGGCTCGACGGCGCTCCCCCGGCTGCGGTCCCCGCGCCCGGACGAGACGGGCGGCCGAGGCGTGCAGTTCCTCGAGCGCTGCGCGTCGCGCTGGGGCGTCGACGCCGTCGACGGCGTCCCGGGCAAGACCGTGTGGTTCGAGATCGACCTCGACGACTGATCTCCGTCCCCCTGTGCCGTGTCGGAGGGCAGAGGTAGCGTGTGTGAGGTGGGCCACTCCCCTGGTCCCGCACGGGTGGTCGCAGCATCTCGCGTCCACCCGCAGGCACCCCTCGCGAACGTCGAGACCATCGAGTCCTGAGAGGCAGCACCATGACCGACCTCGCCACCCCCACGGGCCTCCGGCCCGGCACCACCGCGACCGGCGGCGCCCCCCTGCCCGAGCGCGACGACCTCGACACCGTCCTCGCCGGCCACCGCCGGGAGATCACGGGCTACTGCTACCGCATGCTGGGCTCCTCGTTCGAGGCGGAGGACGCCGTGCAGGAGACGTTCCTGCGCGCGTGGCGCTCCTACGACCGGTTCGAGGGTCGCTCGTCGCTGCGCTCCTGGCTCTACCGCATCGCGACGAACGTGTGCTTCGACGCGCTCGGTGCGCGCAAGCGGCGCGAGCGGCCGATGGGCCTCGGCGGCCCGCAGGCGCCGGAGGCCGAGAACCTGGGCCAGGTGCTCCCCGAGGAGACGTGGGTCGAGCCGGTCCCCGACGACCGCGTGCTGCCGCACGACGGCGACCCGGCGCAGGTCGCGGTGGGCCGCGAGACCATCCGGCTCGCGTTCGTCGCCGCGCTGCAGTTCCTGCCGCCCAAGCAGCGCGCCGTGCTCCTGCTGCGCGAGGTGCTCCGCTGGCAGGCGAGCGAGGTCGCGGAGCTGCTCGACACGACGGTGGCGTCGGTGAACAGCGCGCTCCAGCGAGCGCGCGCGACCCTGGCGGCTCGGGCCCACTGGGACAGCTCGGGTCTCGCGGACGACGTCGAGCCCGCACCCGCGCCGGTCGCGTCGAACGCCGGGCTCGGCGAGGAGGAGAGGATGCTGCTCGAGCGCTACCTCGACGCGTTCGAGCGCTACGACATGGACGCGCTCGTCGCGATCCTCCACGAGGACGCGACGCTGTCCATGCCGCCGTACCCGCTGTGGATGAAGGGCACGGCGGACATCGTGACCTGGATGACGGGGCCCGGCTACGAGTGCGAGGGGTCCCGCATGGTGCCGGTGGCGGTGAACGGCACGTTCGGGTTCGGCCAGTACCGGCGCGCGGAGGGCGGCGGGCACGAGCCCTGGGCGCTCCAGGTGATCGAGACCGAGGACGGGCGGGTGACCGCCATCAACGCGTTCCTCGACACGGCCTCGTGGTTTCCGCTGTTCGGCCTCCCCGCGCGCCTCGACGACTGAGGGCGCGGGGGGCCGGGCGGTCAGTCGAACGTCTCGAGGAGCGTGCTCCGCTCGGCGTCCGTGAGGTTCGTGGCGACGAGCTTTCCGTGGGTGCCGTGGAACCGCTCGCCGACCCGGTCGAGGTCGCCGTCCTCGGTGACGACGAACAACGCGGACGAGCCGGGCGTGACGCCCTCCCGGATGCGGTCGAGCTGGTCCTTGTCGATGCCCACGGCGGCCATCGCCTTCGACGACGCGCCGATCGCGGCGCCGGCCGCGGCACCGAGGACGGGGGCGAAGAAGAGCGACCCGAGCAGCAGTCCCCAGAACGCGCCCCAGCCGGTCCCGCGCCACTCGTCCTGGTGACCGTGGCGGGTCGTCGGCTTGGCCGCGCCCTCGGGCCACGTGACGACCGCGGTGTCGATGATGCGGATCGCGTGGTCCGAGGCCGAGTCGTGCAGGATCCGGGACGCGGTGTCCGCGCCCTCGGGCGAGTCGAACTTCCAGACGGTGAACGTGGCCATGGCACCTCTCCTTGTCAGCCGAGCAGCTTGGCCTTGGCCGCGGCGAACTCGGCGTCGCTCAGCACGCCCGAGGCGTGGAGCTGACCGAGCCGCTCGAGCTGGCCGAGCAGGTCGTCCTGCGGGGCCGCCGCGGGTGCGGCGGGCGCGGGCTGGGCGTACTGGGCCGCGGCCTGCTGGGCCGCCGCCTCGATGCGGGCCTGCTCCTGCGCGGCCTCGGCCTGCTGGGCCTCCCACGACTGCTGCGCACGGTTCGCCTGGCGGCGCTGCACGGCGCCCGCGGTCGCGGACGCGGTGCCCGCGATGACGGCGGTGCGGGCGGCGGTCCCGATGAGCCCGGGACGGCCGATACGACGGATGGGCATGAGGTTCTCCTGGTTCGGTGGACGGGGTCGGGTGCGCTGACGGACGACGCGGTGGGCGGGCGACTCAGTCCGCGACGAGCGCGAGGTCCGCGACCTCGTTGACGACCTCGGCCGGGATGCGCTCGCTGAGCAGCACGACGCCGTCGGCCGCGCTGGTCGCGGCGATCACGCCGCGGGCCCACGTGTGCTCGACGACGAGGACGAGTGCCGACGTGCCCGGGGCGAGCCCGGCGGCGACAGCGTCGAGGTCCTCCTCCCCCGCGAGGCCCGCACCCGTGAGCTCCACGTCCGTGATCTCCAGCTCGTCGCCGAGGTCGGTCACCTCGATGACCTCGACGTCGCCGCCGTCGGAGCGCCGCACGACCGCGAGGTCGAGGAGCGTGACGGTGCCCTCCGCGAGCACCTCGAGGACGGAGGCCTGGACGCCGGCCGGGATGCGGTCGGCGGGGAAGGCGATCGCGACGATCTCGACCGGGCCGAAGGTGGACGTTGCCATGGGACGGTGCTCCTGAGTCTCTGGGTGTGTGCGAGGACTGCCGTGCGGACGCGGGTTCCGGGGACCGGGACCCCGGGCGGGCGACTCATCGCGCGGCGCGCTCGGCCTCGTCGCCGTGGACCACGAGCGCCCACAGGACGAACACGTCGAGCGCGATGGTCACGATCGACCACCAGGGCGTCACCTGGAGGGTCGTGAACTGGGCGATGGCGTTGAGGACGACGAGGACGATCGCGACCATGCGTGCCCAACCCTTGCCGGACAGCAGCGCGAAGCCGGTGAGGACGAGCAGCACCCCGATGACGAGGTGGATCCAGCCCCACGTCGAGACGTCGAGGACGACGATGCCCGCGTCGGTGACACCGACGAGGCTGTTCGGGGAGAAGACGGCGACCAGCCCGCTGATCGCGTTGAAGAAGCCGATCGTCACGAGGACGATCCCCGCGAACCAGACCCAGCCGACCCATGCCGAGACCTGCGACGAGCGTGCCATGCGAGTCCTCCTGGGGTACCGACCACGGCCGGAGCGAGACGAGCGGACGAGCGTGCGCGTCGATCGTGGCACCGGTCGCGGGGTTCGGCATCCGGAAGGTGCGGCGCGCCCGGTGGGTCCGCCGCGGGAGGCGCCGCTAGGTTCGGGGCATGACGACGCCGACCCCTGCCGAGGACCCGAGGTCGGACGTGCCGGACGCCGGCACACGCCCCGTCCAGCACGACTCCCGAAGGCCCCCGCGCTGGGTCCCGCGCGCGCTCGCCATGGCCGTCGTCGCGGTCTTCGTGGGGGTCTTCGCGTGGTACGCGATGGGTCAGCTCAAGTCGCTCGGGGTCAACATCCTCATCGCGTTCTTCGTCGCGCTCGCCCTGGAGCCCATCGTCGTGTGGCTCGTGCGCCACGGCTGGCGGCGGGGTGCGGCGGCGGCAGTGGCCCTGATCGGCTCGCTCCTGACGATCCTCGTGGTCCTCGCGCTCTTCGGGAACCTGTTCGTCCAGCAGCTCGTCCAGCTCGTCCAGTCGCTCCCCGCCCTGTACGCGAGCGTCCAGGACTTCGTCGCGGACCGCTTCGACGTGGTCATCCCCGACTCGGACGACCTCATCCGGCAGGTCATCAACGACTTCGGCGACGACGTCGCGTCCGGCGCCCTGGTCGTCACCACGACGATCGTCGGGGGGATCTTCGCGTCGCTGACGATCATGCTCGTCACCTACTACCTGCTCGCGGCGGGACCGAAGTTCCGCGCGGCCGTGTGCCGCTGGCTCACGCCGAACCGCCAGGAGGAGGTGCTGCGGCTCTGGGAGATCACCCAGGTCAAGGTCTCCGACTTCATCAACTCCCGCATCGTCCTCGCCGCGCTGTCGAGCGCCTTCACGTTCGTGTTCCTGCTCATCATCCAGACGCCCTACGCGCTCCCCCTCGCCGTGTTCACGGGCGTCGTCTCGCAGTTCGTGCCCACGATCGGCACCTACATCGGCGGCGCGCTGCCCGTCGCGGTCGCGCTCACGTCCCAGGGCCTGCCGCAGGCGCTCGGGGTGCTCGCATTCATCATCGGGTACCAGCAGCTCGAGAACCTGTACTTCTCCCCCAAGGTCTCTGCCCGCGCGCTGGAGATGAACCCGGCGGTGAGCTTCGTCGTCGTGCTCGCCTTCGGCGCGGTGTTCGGTGCGCTGGGCGCGTTCCTCGCGCTGCCGATCGCCGCGACGATCCAGGCGGTCGCGAACACGTACCTCCAGCGGCACGAGCTCATCGAGTCGCACATGCTGCACGACCCCGGCTCCGAGGGGCACCGTCCGCACGGCAGAGGGCGGGACCGGGACGGCGACGGCGGCACCGCGCGGCGCCGTCGCAAGAACCGCGAGGCCGCCCTCGAGGCCGAGCGCACGGTCGACGAGCGGCGCGCCGAGGGCATCGACTGAGACCGGCCGTCCCGCGCCGTCCTCCGCGGTCGACGGGACGCGGTCAGAGCGCCGCGATGCCGTCTCCCAGCATCTTGGCGCCCAGGACGAGCAGGAGGACGGCCATGATGACCGCGTTGTTGTGGATCATCCACGCCTTGAGCTCGTCGAGCATCGTGGCGGCGCGGGATCCCATGAACAGGTAGATGAAGACCGGGGTCGCGACGCCGAGGCTCGCGACGAGCGCGAACACGACGGACGCGACCACCTGGGCGTTCGTGTCCGCAGGAGCGGCCGACGCGATCGCCGCACCACCGGAGACGACGAGCAAAAGGTTCTTCGGGTTGACCGCGCCCAGCAGGACGGCGAGGCCGGCGGCCTTCACGGGCGTGAACGCGTCGATCGCGGCCATCCACTTCGGTGCCGGCGGCTCGACCCCGGCACGGGGGCGGCCGCGCCACTGCTTCACCGCGAGGAGGAGCAGCAGGACGCCCAGGACGATCTTGAGGATCGCGGCCCACAGCGGCGGGCCGTCGTCGTCCGGCGTGGCGGCCCCGGCGAGCGTCGCGACGAGCAGCGTCACCGCGCCGACCGCGACGAACCACCCGACGAGGAACGAGAAGGCGTTCGCCTTCGCCCGCCCGCTCACGAGCATGAGCACGACCGCCACGATCGGCAGGGGGCTGATGAGCACACCCACCGCGACGGGGAGGGACTGACCGATCGCCGCGCCCATGGGCGGCCTCCTTCGTGGTCCGGTCCCGGGGCGGGACGACGGGGACTGCGCGGGCTACGGCACCGGTGCCGTGGCGTACGGGCGGGTGAGGTGCTCGACGGCGGTCCACGCCGCCGTCGGGCACCTCACCCGGGGAGGGCTGCTCAGGCGTTCTCGTCGAAGGCCGCGCGGAGCTTGGCCTCCTCGTCCGCGGAGAGGTTCGTCTGGATGAGCTCGCCGTGGACGCCCTCGGCCTGGAGCGCCTCGTGCACGCGGTCGATCACGGCGCCCGACGTCAGCACGAACAGGGCCGACGTGCCCGGCGTGACCTTGCTGCGCACGGAGTCGATGAAGTCGTCGTCGATGCCGACGTCGGTCAGCGCGCCCGCGATCGCGCCGGACGCCGCGCCGATGGCCGCGCCGAGCAGCGGGACGAAGAAGAGGAGGCCGAACAGCAGGCCCCAGAACGTGCCGCCGAGCGCCCCGACGGCCGTCGTGCTGTTGCCCTGCCGCGTCTTCGGCTTCTTCTTGCCCTCCTCCCAGGACACGACCGCCGCGTCCTGGACCTGGATGAGCTCCTGCTTCTGGAGCGCGAGCAGCGCGTCCTCGGCGCGCTGCGCGCCCTCGGGGGTGTCGAACTTCCACACGGTGAGCGTTGCCACGTCAGACCTCTCGTTCCGGTTCGTACGTTCGGCGGGGGCGCGGCGCTGCGCCCCGGGACGCGTCGAACGTAACCCTGGGCCCAGGCTTGCGCGCGGCGAGCGGCGGCGGCCCGGACCGGCACGCCGTCAGCGCCGAGGTTCAGGGCTTCCGCGACTCCCGGGGCTCCGGGCCTCCGGATGCAGCCCTGTTCCGCCCGTGGTTCTCTTCCCCTGTGTCCGACGCGCCGGCTACCGCCCTCACGACGAGGGGCCTCCTGCGGTCCGTGGTCCCGGCCCTCGTCGTCGGTGTCGTCAGCGCGCTCACGCTCCTCGCACTCTCGGAGCTCGCCACCTGGATCCAGCACCTGGTGTGGGACCGGCTGCCGCAGGCCTGGGGGGTCACGACGACGCGCACGTGGTGGACGGTCCTCGTGCTCACCCTCACGGGCGTGCTCGTGGGCGCCACCGTCCGCTGGGCGCCGGGGCACGCCGGCGTCGACCCGGCCACCACGGAGCTCGTCTCCGCCCCGCTCCCGCTCCGGGCCCTGCCGGGACTCGCGCTCGCCCTCGTCCTGGGCCTCGCCGGAGGGGTGAGCCTCGGGCCGGAGAACCCCATCATCGCCCTCAACGTCGCGCTCGCCGCGTGGTTCCTGTGCCGGCCGCGGTTCGGCGTCCCCGTCACGGGGGCGGTCGCGCTCGCGATGGCCGGCACCATCGGTGCGATGTTCGCGACGCCCGTCGCCGCCGCGCTCGTGCTCACCGAGAGCTTCGCCGAGCGCGGCGACCGGAGCGGCCCCCTGTTCGACCGGCTGTTCGCCCCCCTGGGTGCCGCCGGGGCGGGCGCCGTCACCATGACGGCGGTCGGCGCCCCGACCTTCGCGGTCGACCTCCCCGACTACACCGGCCCGGCGCTGGGCGACGTCGCGAGCATGGCGGTGATCGCCGTCGTCGCAGCCCTGGTCACACTCCTCGCCGTGCTCGCGTTCACCCCCGTGCACACCCTCTTCCACCGCTTCCGCAGCCCGGTGCTCGCGCTGGGGCTCGGCGGGCTGGTGCTGGGCCTGCTGGGTGTCCTGGGCGGGCCCCTCACCCTCTTCAAGGGTCTCGAGGAGATGAAGGAGCTCGCCGACCAGGCCGACACCCTCGCCTGGTCCGCGATCCTCCTCATGGCCGTCGTGAAGCTCGCCGCGCTCGTCGTCGCGGCCGGCGCGGGCTTCCGCGGGGGCCGCATCTTCCCGGCGGTCTTCGTCGGCGTGGCCCTGGGGCTCTCGGCCGCCGCGCTCGTCCCCGCGGTGCCCCCCGCGATCGCCGTGTCCGCGGGCGTGCTGGGAGCGGTCCTGGTGGTCGCCCGCGACGGCTGGCTCGCCCTGTTCATGGCGGCCGTGACCGTCGGTGACGTCCACCTGCTGCCGGTGCTGTGCGTGGCCGTCGTCCCGCTGTGGCTCGTCGTCCGCTCGATGCCCCCGCTGCGCGTCACCGTCCCCGAGGGCAGGCCCGAGTTCGCCGCGCTCGGTCCCGCGCCCACCCCGGCCGGGCCCGCGGAGCGCTGACCGTGCCGGACGCCGACACCCCCACCGACCCCGGCGGCACGGGTCCCGGCGACGGCCGTCGCCCCCGGCGGGCGGGTTGGGCCGGTCTGCTGCGGCGCGCCGGGCGCCCGACGCGCTCGGACGTCGTCTCCGGCATGGTCACCGGACTGTTCTCCATCCCGGAAGGCATGGCCTACGCCTCGATCGCCGGCTTCAACCCGGTCGCCGGGCTCTACGCCGGCGTCGCGCCCGCGATCGTCGGGTCGCTGACCGCGCGGACCGTCCTCATGATCACGACGCTCACGAGCGCGATCGCGCTCACCTCGCAGAGCGTCCTCGCGGCGGCCGGCCTGGAACCCACGGACCCCGCCAACGTCGCGACGCTCACGATCATGGTCGGCCTCGTCATGCTGGTGCTCGGGGCGCTGCGCCTCGGCGCCGTCATGAGCTTCGTCTCCAACGCGGTCATGGTGGGCTTCTCCACCGGGATCGCCCTCCAGATCATCACGGGCGTCCTCGAGGACGCGACCGGCTACGACCCGCAAGGCCACAACCGGCTCTACCAGCTCGGCGACTGGCTCGTCCACGTCACGTCGTGGGACCTCGCCTCCACGCTGGTCGCGGCCGGGACGATCCTCGTGTGGGCCCTGGCCCGGTCGGTCCGGCGCCTCGTCCCCGTCGCGCTCCTCGTCGCGATGGTCGCCGTCACCGTCGTCGTGGTCGCGGCCGGGATCGACGTGCGCCAGGTCGCCGACATCGCCTCCATCCCGTCCGCGCTCCCCGGCCTGTCGCTCCCCGACCTGTCCGCGGCACCCGCTCTCGTGGGCGGCGCGGTCGCCGTCGCGCTCGTCGGCCTCGCGCAGGCCGCGTCCATCGCCCCCTCGATGCCCAACCCCGACGGCTCCCGGTCGGACACCAACGCCGACTTCCGCTCGCAGGGGTGGGCCAACGTGGCCGGGGGGCTCTTCCAGGCCCTGCCGAGCGGCGGCTCGATGTCCCGGACGGGCGTCGCGGCCGAGGCGGGCGCGCGGACGCGCTGGGCAGGTGCGGTCAGCGGAGCCTTCCTCGCGCTCGTCGTGCTCCTCCTCGGCGGCCTGGCCGAGCTCATCCCCATGCCGGTGATCGGCGGGCTCATCCTCGTGGTCGGGGGCGAGCTCGTCTGGGGGAAGCGGCGGGAGATCGCCCTCGTCTTCCGGACGTCGCCCCTCTCGTCGCTCGCGATGGTCGTCACGTTCGTCGCGACGACGCAGGTGCCGCTCCAGCAGGCGATCGTCGTGGGCGCCGTCCTGTCCCTGCTGCTGTACTGCGTCCAGGCCGCACGGCAGTCGCGCCTCGTCCTCCTGACGCGCGCGCCGGACGGCGGCTGGCGCACCTCGCAGGAGCTCCCGACCCGGCTGCGCTCGGGCGAGGTCACCGTCCTCGACTTCTCGGGTACCTCCTTCTTCGCAGCGCTCCCCCGGATCGAGAGCCAGTTCCCCGACGGCAACGGCGCCGAGCGCGCCGTCCTCGTCCTGGTGCTGCGGACGCTGCCGGACATCCCGTCGTCCGCCGTCATGGAGCTCCTGCACCGGACCGCGAGGCACCTCGCCGCCCAGGGGAACCGGCTCGTCCTCGTCGGCGTCTCCCCGGCGATGCGCCAGCTCCTCGAACGCACGGGCACCGTGGCCGAGCTCGGCGAGGACGCCGTCGTCGACGCGAGCGCCGAGGTCATGGGCGGGCTGGACGACGCGGTGGCCGCCGCCGAGCGGTGGGCACAGCGGACCCCAAACGAAGGTGCCCGGTAGGCCGCCGTGGGCGCGCTCGTCCTCGCGGTCCTGCGGATCCAGAAGGGCCTCTCGGCCCTGCTCGCCTGACGTCGGCGGGGGGGGGGAAGGCACGCCGGAGCGGGCTGCTTCACGTCCGGCGCCCCCCGCGGCACCTCGGCCGCGCCTCCACGGTAGGAACTCGGCGCCGCGCTCGCCATCGCTGCGGGGTGCCGCGGCGCGGTAGGCTCGGGTGGTCGAGTCTGGACCTGGCTCCTCATCCACCGGATACCCGGAGGCCAGCATGTCCGTGGACGACCATGCCATCGAGCAGGCTCTCGCGCGCGGAGCGCACCAGCAGATCGGCCAGTACCGCCTGGACCTGAGCACGGGCGTGTGGTGGTGGTCGCCCGAGACGTACCGCCTGCACGGGTTCGAACCGGGCGACGTCGTACCGACGACCCCCCTCGTCCTGGCGCACAAGCACCCGGACGACCGCGAGCGCGTCCGCCAGATCCTCGACGAGGCACGACGCACCGGCGAGCCGTTCTCGAGCGTGCACCGGATCATGGACGCCCACGGCGGCGAGCGGTTCCTCGTGGTGGTCGGGCAGGGCCGCCGCGACCGCGAGACGGGCACCGTCACCGAGCTCGTCGGCTACTTCGTGGACGTCACCCGGACCGTGACGACGCACGCGCAGGAGCGGGCCCGGCACGACATCGCCGCCGCGGCGGAGACCCGGGGGACGATCGAGCAGGCCAAGGGCGCCGTCATGCTCGCGTACGGCGTCGACCCGGACGAGGCTTTCGCGCGACTCCGGCGCGCGTCCAACGACCGGAACGTCCCGCTGCGCGAGCTCGCGCGGCTCGTCGTGCACGAGAGCACGACGGGCGGTCCGGACGGCGTCGAGCGCGTCACCGCGCTCCTGCGGTAGCGGCGGCGGTGCCGCCCGTCCCGCGGGCGACGCCGACCGTCAGCCCTTGCTCGTGGCCTCGCGGATGCGCTTCTGCTCCTGGCGGCCGTCCCACCAGCGCGTGAGGACGAGCCACCCGAGGAACCAGCCGCCGAGCGCGCCGATCAGCCAGACGACGACCGTCACGCCGATCCACGTGGACGCGCCCGAGATCTCCAGGCCGTCGCCAATGAGCGTCGCGACCCACAGGGCGAGGAAGGTCGACACGAGGCCGATCCCGCCCAGGATCGCCGACGCGTACTTGCGCGCCACGTTGAACACGAACGGTGCCAGGATCGCCTGGGCCACCGCGAAGATCAGCACCGCGACGACGAAGCCCGAGGCGTGCACGGTGACGCCGTCGAACAGGCTCGAGGCGACGAGGAGGCCCACGGCGGCGAGGACCACGTTGATCGCGAAGCTCAGCAGGAAGCGGATCATGCGGTAACGGTCCCGCCCCTGGTCAGGTTCCGCAACCGCAGGCGCGGCCTGACCAGGGGCCGTGTCAGATGCGCCCTGCGGTCCGGGTTCCGCGCCGCCGGGCGTCGGCCAGCAGCGCGCCGGTCCCCGTGAGCAGGATCGCGAGCACCGCGACCGCCCCGACGCTCGCGCCGGTCGGCGGGAGGCTGCCCCCGCCGGTGGTGCGGAACGCGTTGGTCACGGTCGCGTCGACCTCGGCGGCGTCGCCCGTCGGGACGGTGAACGCGTCGGACGTCGGCGTCGCATCGTCGGGATCGACCGTCACGTCGGTCCCGGCGACGGCGAGCGTCACGGCCTCGGCGTCGCCCGCGTCGGTCTCGGCGAGCGTGCACTCCGCCCCCTGGGGGACCAGCTCGTAGACCGCGGTCCAGTCGTCGTCGGCCGAGAGCGTGCGCTCGGCGCCGCCCGGGATCACGACGTCCGTCGTGACGCCGTCGACCTGCCACGTGCACGCGAGGGTGACGACGAACTCGTCGCCGCGGTGCTGCGACCCGCCCGGCCCGGCGAGGGCCTTCGTGACGACGACCTGCCCGACGTCGAACGTGTTCGTCACCGTCACCTGCGCGGGGTCGGCACCGATGGTGGCCGCACCGGGCTCGCCCCCCTCGACCGACGCGGAGATCGTCGTCGAGGCCGCACCGCCGGTCGCGGTCTCCGTGACGACGCACTCCGCGCCGACGGGGAGCCCGTCGTAGACGGCGACCTCGCCCCCGGAGATCGTGCGCTCGGCGCCGCCGGGCACCTCGATCGGCTCGCCCAGGAACGTGCACGCCGCGCTCACCGTGAACGGCCCGGCACCGAACGCCTCGGCACCGGCACCGTCGACGACCTTGGTGACCTCGATCGCGCCCGCGTCGTAGGTGTTGGTCACGGTGACCACCTGCGCGGGGCCGGGGAGCACGCGCTCCTCGACCTGGACCGGGTTCGGCTCGACCGTGACCGTCGTCGCCCCGCCGGTCTCGGTCTCCGTGACGGTGCACACCGCGCCCACGGGGAGGCCGAAGTAGACGCCCGGCAGGCCCGGCCCGAACGGCCGCACGGCGCCGCCCGGGACCTCGATCTCGGCGCCCTGGAACGTGCAGGAGACGGACGCCCGGTACGGGATGCCCTCGAGCGGGAACTGCGCGTAGAACTCCTCGAGCTGCGCGATGAGGGCGGCGAGCTCCTCGGGCGTGACCGGCTCGGCGGGCAGCTCGGGCAGCGGCGGGAGGTCCGGCATCGACGGCGCGAAGCCAGCGGCGTCGCCGTCCACGACCTTCTCCACCAGCAGCGGGGCCGTGTGGAACGCGTTGGTCACCGTGACGGTCACGGTGGTCGGCGACCCGTCCTCGGCCGCGGGCGGCACGACGACGTCGACCGACGTGCCGTCCACCGGCTCGCCGCCGTCGACGCTCACCGTGACCTCGGTGGCCCCGAAGTCGTCGGTCTCGGTGACCGTGCACTGCGACCCGACGGGCAGGTCCTCGTACACCGCCGGCTGGCCGGGCACGAACGTCCGCGCCGCGCCGCCCGGGACGAGGATCTCGACGTCCTCGTAGGTGCAGTCGAGCGTCACCTCGAACGGTCCCGGGCCGTAGAGGGCGCCGAGCCCGTCGAGCTCCTTGTCGACCTCGATCGTGCCGACGTCGAACGTGTTGGTGATGACCACGTTCGCGACGTCGCCGCTGCCGACCGTGACGGTCTCGGGGACGACGACCGACCCTGTGGCGCCGCCGTCGTCGACCTCCTCGATGTCGCAGACCGCGCCCGTCGGCAGGTTGGCGATCTGCGCGTCGAGCGGCCCAGCCCCGCCGAGCACGACGGTGCCGTCGTAGACCGTGCGCGGAGCGCCCGGCCCGTCGCCGTCGTCGTCGTACGTGCAGACGACCGTGACGGTGAACGGGCCGCTCCCGTACGCGGGCCCGCCCTCACCGTCGACCACCTTCTGGAGACCGATCGCGCCGACGTCGTACGTGTTGGTCAGCGTGACGTCGTTCGTGCTCGCGCCGAGCACGTCGGGGGTGAGGGTGACGTCCGTCGTCGGGCCGTCCGTCGTCACGGGGTGGCCCGGGAGGCCCTGGTCGACGGTGATCGTGACCGACGACGCGTTGCCGGTGCCCGACTCGGTGACGGTGCAGACGGAGCCGACGGGCAGGCCCGTGAGCTCGAGGGTCTCCCCGTCCTCGATCGGGAGGTCGGTCATCGGGTTCTCGGCGTCGTAGCCGTCGGCATAGACGTCCTCGCCCAGGAACGAGCACGCGACGTCGACCGCGAACGGGCCGAACGGCACCGGGTTCCCGTCCTGGTCCACCGCGTCGGTGACGACCTCCTTCGAGATCTCGATGCTCGACAGCGCGTAGACGTTGGTCGCGGTGATCGAGACGGGGTCCTCCGGGTCCTCGCTGTCGATCGTCACCGTGCCGACGATCAGCTCGGTCTCCCCGTTGGTCCCGTCCTCGGTGATGGTGCACTCGGCGCCGTACGGAAGGTCCGGCACGACCGTCGGCGTCCCGGGGACGACCGTGATCGGGATCGGGTCGAGCGGCGTCTCGAGCCACGAACCGACGGCCGAGGTGCACTGCACGAACATCGCGAACGAGTCGGGCGCGTACTGGGCGCCCTCACCGGTGACGAGCTTGTTCACCTCGAGCGGCCCGGACGCCGTGGCGACGCCCACCTTCTGGCCCTCGGTCGGCAGGAGGTTGTGCATGGTGCCGTCCGACCGCTGGTAGGCGGCGGACACCGCGGCGGAGTTCCACGCGATCGACCGGTCGCCCGCGGCGGGGACCTCCGGCGGCGTGGTCGACGTCGCCTCGATCGCCACGAACTCGCCCGGCTCGAACGGCTGGTCCTCGGGGAACGTGAGGACGAACTTGATCGCGGTGATCTCCTCGAAGATCGACACGGGCAGGCCCGGGACGAACGGCGCCCACCCGGTCGCGGGGTCGGTCGGGCAGATCGGCTCGTCGAGGGGGTCCTCGATGTCGTCGCGGCAGAGGTCGTCCGCGGTCGTGTAGGAGAACTGCACCTGCGTCCCCGGCGGCGCGTTCACGAGCGCCGGCGGGGGGTCGGCCGTGAGGACGGGCGCCCACGCCGACCCGCGGGGCGAGGTGTCGTACGAGCCCGTGTCGCCCGGGGTCGGGAACCTGTCGTACCCGACGACCTTGGTGAACGGGTTGTTGCCGACGTTGTCGATGCGCACGCGCCAGGTCTCGTCGTGCCCGGGGGCGATGACGGGGATGCACGGGTACGAGTAGAAGCCGGCGGCGTTGGGCTGGCAGACGACCGGAGCGCCCGTGTAGTCCGGGTCCACGAAGACGTCGAGCTCGTCGTCGTCCGTCGCCTTGACGAACTTCGACTGGGCGATGACGGCGGTCTCCGTGGGCCGCACGTCGGCGTCCGCCTCGCACGCACCCGTCGCCTCGTCCAGCCGCGTCACGCACTCGTCCCACGGGCGGTCGCCGATCACGCCCGCCGTGTTGGCGACGAGCGTGTTCGGCGCGATCCCGACGCGGAACTTCACGAGCACCGTGATCGTGTAGGTCTGGTTCGGCTCCAGCACCGAGCCGTCCGGGAACGAGAACCGCAGGCTCTCGATGTTCCCGGCCTGGTCGACCGTGACCTGCGCCGCGTCGGTCGGGAGGTCCGGCGTCGTCGGGTCGGGGTCCGCCCCGCTCAGGGCGTACACGAACGGCTCGGCCGCGTCGGCCAGCGTGAGCTGCGGGCCCAGCGCGTCCGCGGGCATGGGGTCGTCGACCACGACGGGGTCGACGATCGGCCGGTCGCCCGTGTTCGTGATCGCGATGTTCATCGGGATCACCGCGTTCGGCGGCTTGAGGCTGCCGGACACGACGCCGTCGAAGTTCTTGACGATCTGCACCCCGTTCGTGGCGTGCTCGTAGAGGATCGACGCGTCCGCGGAGTCGTCCGCGCTCACCGGGACCAGTGGCCCGCCGGGATCGTCAGGATTCACGACGAGGTCGGCGCCCGTCGTGCTGCCCTGCACCGAGTTGCTCGCGACGCCCGGGGCGGTCTCGCCCGGGCCGGGCGGGTTCGCCGCGAGGTCCGGGAGCACCGGTCCCCCGGAGCGCATCTCCTCGCGCCGCTCCACGGACATCGGAACGGTCTGCACCGGGGTCGCCGGGTTCTCCCAGATCGAGTCGTCGGTGCGGCTGAACGTGAACCGCAGGCCCTGCACGTCCGCCGGGTCGACGGTGTCCGGGAGCGCGAAGAAGGCCTGCTCCTGGCCGAGCACCCAGGCCCCCCCGGTCACGGTCACCGGGTCGGGCGACCCGGGGTCGCCGGAGAACGTGCCGCCGACGAACGCGTCGACCCGCACCTGCTGGATCGGCGCGGCGAGGCTCGCCCCCGCGAACCCGACGAAGTCGTACTGGTTCCAGAACTGCGGGTCGTCGTCCGTGAGCACCATCTCGACGCTGCGCGACGGGCCGAGCGGCTGACCGGAGATCGTCATCGTCACCGGACCCGTCCCGGGCTCGACGATCGTGCCCGGGCTGAACGACTTGCCCACCGCGATGTCGATGCCCGCGGTCTGGAGCTCCATCGTGGCGTCGTCGTTCGCGAGCCGCACGTCTCCGCTCGTGCCCCCCGGGTCGTCGATCGTCGCCGCGGCGCCGTTCGGGACGGGGTTCTGGTCGACGACGATCACGCCGTCGTCGCCGTAGATCGGCTCGCCGGTGTAGCGGTCGGCCTCGCGGAGCTGGAGCGTGAGCGCCATGACCCCGGCGGCCCCCGCCTCGACGAGGCCGTCGTAGGAGACCTCGATCCCGACGACGTCCACCAGATCGGCAGGCGCGAGCGCCTCCGCCTCGGCCTCGGTGTCGTACACCGCGGTGCCACCGCCCTCGAGGTGCAGCGTCACGGTGGTCGACGTCGCCCCGGCGGGCGGGGTGAGGTCGATGCCGGTGAGGGTGAACGTGTCGAACGGGTGGGTTCCCTCCGCCGTCTGCACGGCGCCCGACCCCTGGTCCGCCGGGTCGACGAGGCGGAGCTGGTCGACCTTGGCCGCCGAGGTGTTGGTCCCGGTGACCGTCACGGTGGTCGACGGGTAGAACTCGGCCGGTGTTCCCGGCGGCGGGACGGAGAGGGGGCCACCGCTCCAGTCCTTGGCGACCGTCACGTTGAGCGGCTGGTCGAGGATGAGCACGTCGTCGAAGTCGGTGTCGGTGTAGTCCGTGCCGTCGAACGTGCCGGTGGCCCGCGCGGTGTCACGCACCATGCCCGGGTCGTCGGGGAGGTTGTAGATCGTCTCGTGCGTCGAGCCGAGGACGGGGCTGCCGTCGCTGCGCTTGTAGTCCCGCACCTCGAAGGTCAGGTCGAGGTGCCGACCGCTCGAGAGGGTCGAGCGTGCGACGCCGTCGCCCACAGCCGGGGTGGTGGGGTCGCTCGGCGTCGTGGTGCGCGAGGGCGACTCCGTGTAGGTGAGCCGGACGGAGGTCGCGGACTCCTGCTCGTCGGCCGTCAGGGTGTATCCCGGGAACGTCCCGTCGCACGCCGCGGGGCACGGGTCACCGGACGCCGGGACCCACGCGCCGCCGATGAAGAGCTCGACGCTCTCGATCTGGTCGTACTGCATCAGCGGGTCCACGCTCGCGTCGATCGCCTCGACGCGCACCAGGTCGAACGCCTCGTAGAACGATCCGGCGATCGCCGGGTCGTCCGCGGCGACGGGGTCGGCGGTGTCCGAGAGGACCAGCGGGTCCACGCCCGAGAAGCCGTTGGTCGACCACGTGATCTGCGCGGTCACCTGGTCGTCGGACCGGGCGAGCACGGTGGGCGGGTCACCCCCGAGGAAGTCCTTCGCGATGAGATCGAGGTCTCCGTCCCCGTCCACCGGGAACGGGTCGACGGTGTCGCAGCCCTGGGCGGGCAGTGTCTCCGGGACGTTCGAGGACGACGCGCTCGACGCGCCGCAGTTCTCGATCGGGTCGTCGCGGTCGGTCGGGCCGGTGTACTCGGCGACGAAGTTGGGCTGGAAGGACGTCCCGGGAGGGAAGCCGTCTCCTGTCGAGTCGTAGACGAACTGGACGCCCTGCGCGTCGTCCGGCAGGTCGCAGCTCACCGTGTCGGGTCCGGTGTACGGCCCGCACCCGGGTGCCGGCACCCACGCCGTGCCGTTCCAGTAGTTGACGGTCAGGGTCGAGTCCGCCGGGACGTCCGTGCTGCGCACCTCGGTCGGCACGAAGTTCTGCGACCACTCGTTCGGCGTGCTCGGGTCCGTCGGGTCGGAGATCACGACCTGGTCGGCGTTCGTGGTCGAGCCGTCCGGCCCGAACGGCAGGAGCTGGGTCGGGAGCTGGACGACGACGCTCTGGCCCGGGATCGCGGGGATCTCCGACGGGGAGATGTTCTTCGTCGTGCTCGTCGCGAGTCGGTCGACGAGCGTCACGAGGTCTGCGGAGGCGTCCGCCGGGTCGGCGCTCGGCACGGTCGCCTCGACGGTGTTGGGGTGCGTGACGTCCTCGTCCTCCTGGTTTGGGTCCGTGTCGGCCGTGAACGGGATCGACGCCGCCGCGCCGTTGGGCAGGTCGCCGGTGAAGACGACGGTGAAGCCGAGGACGACGCAGTCGTCGGGCGGGTTGGGCAGCGTGTTGGGCGCGGAGGCGTCGACCTCGGGCGTCGAGCCGTCGGCGCACGTGAACGTCACGCTCGCGCCGGTCGCCCCGATCGGCCACTGCACCCCCGTGCCGTCGCCCGTGGGCCCGAACCCGGTGAAGGTCAGCGGGTCGTCGCCCTCGAACGGGCTGGGAGTACCGGGCGCGGGCTCGGTGATGGTCAGCGAGTCGACGGGCGTGCCCGTGTTCGTCGCGCCGAGGGTCACGGTCGTCGGGTCGCCGGCACTCACCGTCGCGGGGTCGAAGCTCTTGGACGCGGTGACGCTGTTGTTCGGCGGCGTGACGACGTACGTGTCGTCCGCGGTCGTCGGGTCGGACTCGCCCTGGGCGTGGGTCACGTACGAGGACGTGTCGTTGGTGATCGTCGTGGGGTCGGTGAGCCCGGTGACCGCGTCGGACTGCTGGACGTTCACCGGGATGCTCGCCGTGGCGCCCGGCTGGATGTCCCCGCTGAACGTGTACCGCACGCCCTGGACCGTCGCCGGGTCGACGGTGTCGTCGAGCGGCTCCCACGAGTCCCCGTCCCAGTACTCCTCGGTGACCGTGGTCGCGTTCGGCGGCAGCGTGACGTCCCCCGTGCTCACGTACTCGAGGTAGGTGAACGGGTTCGGGTCCGCGGTCGGGTCGACCGGGTCCTGGATCACGAGCGTGTCGACCGGGTCGTTCGACGTGTTCGTCGCGCCGATCGTCATGGTCGCGGGCGTCCCCGGGGCGGCGAGCGCCCCCTCGGGCGCGATCGTCTTCGTCGTCTCGGAGTCCAGGACGAGCTCGACCTCGGGCGTGACCGTCGCGTCGGCGGAGTTCTGCGGCGCGTTGTCCGCGACGACCGACGCGGTGTTCGTGATCGGCACGCCGTCGGCGCTGAACGGCAGGTCGGGGTCGATCTGCACCGTGATGTCGATCGTCGCCTGCTCGCCGTTCGTGAACGAGGGCCAGGTGGCCATGACGACGTCGCCGTCGGTGTCGACCGTGAGGTCGCCTGCGGTCCCGCTCGGCTGGCTGATGATCTCGGCCGAGACGAGCTCGAGCCCGTCCGGCAGGTCGTCGGTGAAGACCGTGTTCTGGCACGCGGTGCTCGGGTCGGAGCACGAGATCTGCACCTCGTACGTGACGAGCTGCCCCGGGCTGTACGGGCCGGGGGTCGTCGCCTCCTTGCTGATGCTCCACGTGGCGGCCGAGGCCGGTACGGCGGGCACGAGGACCAGCGGCAGCGCGAGGAGGAACGTCCCGAGGGCCGCCCAGGCACGGCGCAGGCGTCTCGAACGCCGCGCGGCCCGTGCTCGCGTCCCCCGTGTCGCCTGCGTCGCCCGCCCGTTCGCCATGCCGTCGCCCTCCGGTCACGCTCAGCCCCGCGGCGCGTGTCCGCGCACGCCCGCCGCCACGACCCTGACACAGCGCCTCCGGTTCGTCGCGGCGAACGGAGTGCCGTCCAGGTCAGGCACGACGACGCCCGCGCCGCGACCGTCGGGCCGCGGCGCGGGCGTCGGCCGGCTCAGGGGGTGACGATCGCGAAGTTCTTGTCACCGGGGTCGAGCACGGCGGCGAGCCGTGCGAGGACCGAGGCGTCACCGGAGAGCTCGATGCCCGCCTGCGCGAGCCCTTCAGCGGTGAGAGCGCCGGTGGCAAGTGCCGGGAGGGCACGCTTGGTCGTGGTGAGCGTGACGTCGGCGTCGCCCTTCTGCGGCGCCGCGCTGTAGGTGAGGACGCCGTTGGCGAGCCGGAGGCGGTAACGCTCGTCGACGTCGGTGAGCGCGACGTCGATCGAGAGCCTTTCATCCCACGCCTTCGGGCCGTTCACCGTGATGGCGATGGCGTCGAACAGCATCGCCGGCGTGAGCTGACCGATGACATCGGGGGCCGTCGTCTCGGTCGGGGTGCCGAACTGGCCGTCGCGCAGCTCGGTCGCGCCCGACAGGTAGAAGTCACGCCACGTGCCGTTCTCCGAGCCGTAGCCGAGCTGCTCGTACGTGTCGGCGAGCACCTCGCGCGCGTCTGCGTGGTCCGGCTCGGCGAACACGGCGTGGTTGGCGACCTCCGCGGCCCACCGGTAGTCGCCGGCGTCAAAGGCCTCGCGGGCGTTCGCGACGAGGGCGTCCACACCTCCGGCGAGCTTGGCGTAGCGCTTGGCCCGCTCGACGGGGACGTGCTCCCACAGGTGCGCCGGGTTGCCGTCGAACCAGCCCAGGTAACGCTGGTAGATCGCCTTGACGTTGTGGCTCACCGAACCGTAGTAGCCGCGCGTGCTCCATGCGTTCTCGAGGGCGGGCGGAAGGACCATCTCCTCCGCGATCTCGGGTCCCGTGAGCCCCTTGTTGAGCAGCCGTAGCGTCTGGTCGTGCAGGTAGCCGTACAGGTCGCGCTGGAGGGAGAGGAACTCGACCACGCGCTCGCGGCCCCACGTGGGCCAGTGGTGGGACGCGAAGACGACCTCGACGTCTGCACCCCACAGGTCGATCGTCTCGGTGAGGTAGTTCGACCACGCCTTCGGGTCGCGCACGACGGCGCCGCGCAGCGTCAGCAGGTTGTGCAGGTTGTGCGTCGCGTCCTCGGCAGCGCACAGCGCCTTGAAGTCCGGCAGGTAGATGAGCATCTCCGAAGGGGCCTCGGTACCCGGTGCCATCTGGAACACCATGCGGACGCCGTCGACGACCTCCTCGTGCCCCGTCGTCGTGACGAGGTCCGTCGGGGCGATGAGGGAGACCAGACCGATCGACAGCGTCTGGCCGAGGCCCGCGCCCACGCCGCCCTGCGGACCTCTCGCGAGCGCGGCGCCGTACATGTACCCGGCGCGGCGGTTCATCGCCGTGCCGGCGTACACGTTCTCGGACACCGCGTGCTCGATGAACCCCTCCGGCGCGAAGATCTTCACCGCTCCGGCGTCGACCTCCTCCTGCGAGACGAAGCCCTTCACCCCGCCGAAGTGGTCGGCGTGGGAGTGGGTGTAGATCACTGCCTTGATCGGGCGGTCGCCGCGGTGCTTGCGGTAGAGCGCGAGCGCCGCCGCCCCCGTCTCGGCCGACAGGAGCGTGTCGATGACGACGACTCCCTCGTCCCCCTCGACGAACGAGGTGTTGGAGAGGTCCATCCCCCGCACCTGGTATATGCCCGGCACGACCTCGAACAGGCCGTCCGTGGCGGCGAGCGTCGACTGCCGCCAGAGGCTCGGGTTCACCGTGTCGGGCGCCTCGCCCGTCACGAAGTCGTAGGTCGAGTTGTCCCAGAGGACGGTGCCGTCGTCGGCAAGGACCGGAGCCTCGATGGCGGCGACGAGGCCCCGGTTCACGTCGTCGAAGTCGCGGGTGTCGGGGAAGGGCAGCGACTGCTTCAGAGCCTGCTGCTGCTGGACGATGGTGGGTGTTGCTGGCTTCGGAGTCGACATGGTTCGGAGCATGGCACCGGGGGTGGGGTCGTGCACCCGGAGCCCTGCGACCTGCCCGGGAGGTCGGGACGCCTGCCCCTGGGGCCCGGGACGCCGCCCGCTCGACGCTGCGGGGACCGTCGCGGCACGTGGCGGTCCCCGGCCGCGGGATGGGCGGTCCCGAACGGAAGGTCGTCCCTCATGCAGGACAGCTCGCTCACCGCCTCGTCGTCGCTCGCCGGCGACCCGACCCGCCGCTCGCGCGGCACGACGCCCCGCGCGTGGGCCTGGACCGGCGTCGTCGCCGGGGTGCTCGGCCTGGTCTCGATCCAGTCCTCGATGGCGCTCGGCGTGAACTGGGAGGAGACCGCGGGCGACGCCGACGCGATCGTCGCCGACCTCGCAGGGCGCACAGGAACCCAGATCCTCTTCCACACCGCGACTATCGCGTGCGCGCTGCTCGTGCTCGTGTTCGCCGCGGGCCTCAAGCGCCGCCTCGACGCACAGGCGCCGGCCGGGTCGCTCCTGCCGACCGTCGCGGGCTGGGGCCTCGTGCTCGTCTCGGTCGCCGGGCTGCTCGGCTCGGGTCTGGACACGCAGTTCCTGTTCGGCCTCGGCGACACCGCGCTCATCGTCCCCGAGTCGGGCGCGTTCTACAGCGACTGGGTCGCCACGATCCCGTGGCTGTGGGTCGGCGCGGGCGTCGCGGGCGTCGCGCTCGGCGTCGCCGCCCTGCGGCACGCGGCCGCGCCGCGGTGGATCGGCGTCGTCGGGTTCGTGCTCGGCGGGCTCGCGCTCCTCACGGGCGTGTCGCCCCTCCAGTACATGGCGGGGTTCGTCGGGCCGATCTGGCTCCTCGTCACCGCGCTCGGCTTCGCCCTCGGGGACCGGCGCTGAGCGCCGACACCCTGCCGGGCACTCCCCGCCCCGGTGCCCGACGACGCCCGCTGCCCGGGCGCCGTCGGGCACCGGGTGATCTCCCGCCCGGGCCCTTCTCGCCGCGCGTGCCGCGGCCCTACCGTGGGCCCGTGGCCGACCCCGGGCCCGGCCGCGCCGGGATGCCCCGCACGGGCTGGACGATCGGCGTCCTCGCCTGGGTGCTCGGCGTGTCCGCGCTCGCGCTCCAGCTCACGTCCGGGGTGCCGCTGCTGCTGGGCGACCTGCTGTTCGTCGTCGTCGACGCGACCGTCGCGCTCGTCTATGGGACCGTCGCGGCGGTGATCCTCGTGCGCAGGCCGCACGTCGTCGGGTGGCTCGTCGCGCTCGCGGGGATCGGCGGCGGGGTCGCCGCCCTGGGCGGCGCGTGGCGCAGCTACGCCTCGACCCACCCCGGCATGCCGCCGTTGACGCCGCTCGCGGACGCCTACGGGTGGGCGTGGGTCCCCGGAACGGTCGGGCTGTTCGTCCTCGTCCCGTGGTTCGTGCGGGGCGGGCGGCTCGGCGCCGGCGCGTGGTGCGGGGTCGCGGGCGGCGTCGCGTCGATCGCCTACTTCTTCCTCGCGCCCCCGGACGACCCGCGCCCCGCGATCCTCGGCGTCGTCGTCATGGGGCTCGTCACGGCCGCGGCGACGGCGTGGCGCTGGCGGCGCGGGCCGGTCGAGGAGCGCCGCGGTCTGGGTCTGCTCGCGCTCGGGACCGCGCTCATGGCGCTGTCGTTCCTCCCGCTGCTCGGCACGTGGGCCGACCCCGACGTGCTCCTCGCGCTCCCCCTCACGCACCTCGCGTGCCAGGCGCTCTTCCCCGCCGCGATCCTCGTGTGCGTGCTGCGCAACCGGCTGTGGGGCATCGACCTCGTGCTGTCGCGCGCGACCGTCGCCGCGATGCTGGCCGTGGGCCTCGCGGTCGTCTACGCGGTGGTCGTGGTGCTCGCGACGACGGTCGTCGACGGCCCCGCCGCGCAGGTCGTCGCGGCGGTCGGGGTGGCGCTCGCGGTGCAGCCCCTGCACACGTGGCTGCGGCACCGGGTCCGCACGCTCGTCTACGGCGAGGGCAACGACCCGGGACGGGCGGCGCTGAGGGTCGGCAGGCACCTGTCGTCGGCGTCGACCGCCGACGACCTCGTCGTGAGCCTCGCCGTCGGTGTGCGCGAGGCGCTGCGCCTGGAGAGCGTGACGATCGAGCGCACCCCGGACCGTCCGACGGAGCCCGGCGCCTCCGAGGACCCGTCCGGACCGACGTGGTCCGGGCCGACCTCCCGCTCGACCGGGCAGACTGCCTCGCTGCCCGTGACGCACGGCGGGCGGGTGCTCGGCCGGGTCCACGTCGTCGCCCGTGCGGGCGAGCGCCTCGACGCCCGGACGCGCGACGCGCTGGACCAGCTCCTGCCCGTGCTCGGGGCGGGCCTCGCGCTCGCCCAGGGCGCGCGCGAGCTGGAGGAGGCGCGCGACGCCACGACGCGCGCCCGCCTCGCGGAGCGGCGGGTCATCCGCCGGGAGCTGCACGACGGCGTCGGGCCGTGGCTCGTCGGCCTGCGCCTGGGGCTGCAGGGGGCGCGGAACACCCTCGAGACGGACCCCGCCGCGGCCGCGGCCGTGCTCGACGCGCTCGGCGCCGAGGTGGCGCAGCGCGTCGAGGACGTGCGCGCCCTCTCGCGCAGCCTCCTCCCGCCGTCGCTCGACGAGCACGGGCTGGAGGTCGCGCTCGGGGAGCTCGCGGGCCGCCAGGCGCTCGCGGGGTTCGTCGTGGACGTGCGCTGCGACCCGTGCGACGGCCTCGACCCGCGCGTCGCCGCGGCCGCCTACGCGATCGCGAGCGAGAGCGTCGTCAACGCCGCACGGCACTCCGGGGCCGACGAGTGCCGGCTGACCGTCCGGGTCGGCGACCGCTGCCTCGTCGTCACGTGCGAGGACGACGGCCGCGGGATCGCGCCCGAGGCGACCCGCGGCGTCGGCTCGCGGTCGCTGCGCGAGCGCACGGACGAGCTCGGCGGGCGCCTGGACGTCACCGCCGTGCGGCCCGACGGCGAACGGCCGGGCACGCGCGTGCGCGCCACCCTCCCGCTCGTCCCGGCCGGGGCGCTCGCCCGGGAGGGCGCGTCGTGATCCGGGTCGCGGTCGTGGACGACCACCCCGTGTTCCGGCTCGGGATGGCGGCGCTGCTGGACTCGTTCGACGGCATCCGCGTCGTCGGGCAGGCGGCGTCCGCGGCCGAGGCGCGCACGCTGCTCGGCCTGGACCTGGACGAGGACCCGCCCGGGGCCGGGGCGGGCGCCGACGTCGTGCTCATGGACCTCGACCTCGGGGACGGCTCCGGCGTGGACGTGACGCGCGACCTCGTGCGGGCCGACCCGGCCGCGCGCGTGCTCGTCGTCACGATGCACGAGGACGACGACGCCGTCGTCGCGGCCGTCCGCGCCGGGGCACGCGGGTTCCTCGTGAAGTCCGCCAGCCCCGCCGAGGTCGAGCGCGCCGTCCACGCGGTGGCGGACGGCGCGATGATCCTCTCCCCGTCCGTCGCGGACCGGGCCATGGCGTACGTCGTGGGCGGGCGCACCGCCGCGCGCGTGCCGTTCCCGCAGCTCACCGACCGCGAGCGCGAGGTGCTCGACCTCGTCGCGGCCGGGCTCGACAACGCCTCCATCTCGCGCCGTCTGGTGCTCAGCCCCAAGACCGTGCGGAATCACGTCGCGAACGTGCTCGCCAAGCTCGCGGTCCGCGACCGCTCCGCCGCGATCGTCCGCGCCCGCGAGGAGGGCCTGGGCGGGCCCGGCTCGACGTGATCGCGGGAACGGTCAGGGAACCGGCTGCTCCTCCCTGGCGTCGGTCGGCCGGAACCGGGCGAGCTCCGCGCGGGCGAACGCGACCTTCTCCGTCTCGCGACCCTGGGCGTTCCCGATCGCCTCGGCGAGGTCGTGGGCAGCCTCGAGCCGGTGCGCCCGACGACGCCGGTCGCGGACCCCGCCGGCGCGGCGGTAGGCCCGCCGCTGCTTCCACGCGCCTGCGAGGGCGTCCGCCTCCTCGGGGGTGAGCGTCCCGTCGTCGACCTCGGGCGCGACGAGGTCGCGCATCGCGGCCCGCTCCGGCCCGACGACCACGTGGAAGACGACGAGCACGACGGCGACGGCGACGACGACCTGCAGCGCGAGGAGCACGATGATCACGGTCTCGTTCCCGCCCGCGAGGGCACCGTTCGCGTCCCACACACCGTGCAGGACCATCGCGACCAGGCAGAGCAGGAGCCCTCGCCCCACCCGCCGACGCTGCGCGACGGTGCCCACGAGGTACACGACGCCGGCGCCGAAGATCGCCGAGTAGAGGATGTGCGAGGTGAACCCGGTGGCCAGGCGCAGCAGCACCGTCTGGAGGCTGGAGCCGACCGGGTCGACGCCGAACCCGGCTGGTGCGGAGTTCAGCGCGTACAGGATGTCCTCGAAGATCTCGAAGCCGAGGCCGACGAACGCGCCGATGACGAACCCGTCGAACGCGGTGCGCAGCACCCGCGGTGCGATGAACAGGAGCAGGAGCACTCCGGCACCCTTGCCCCACTCCTCCATGACCGGCGCCGCGAGCCCCGGCCCCCAGTCGGTGGCGAACGTCGGGCTGCCCAGCTTGCTGTACAGGCTGAGGAGCGCCGAGTTCCCGTTGAGCGCCACGGCCCAGGTCGCCGCGAAGCCACCCCAGACGAAGGCGGCGATGCGCAGGTCGAGCGGCTGGCGCGAGTACCGGTCGATGTGCGTGGTGAACCACCAGAACAGGACCGCGTACACGGCGAAGATCACGGCCGAGACGCCGAGCGGCTCCCCGTAGGCGGGGCCCTGGGAGCGGACCTGCGAGACGGTGTACCAGACGCCGTAGGCGACCACCGCGACGAACACCCACAGGCACGCGTTGCGCGGCTGGAACCAGGAGACGCGCTGGCCCCAGCCGACCTCGTCGATCACCTGCGCACGTCGGTCGAGCAGCTCGGTGCGGGTCATGACGCCCCCTCGGTGACGGGCCGGATCGAACGGATCATGTCGACGACGTCGGCCTCGGCCTGGTCGTCGTCGGCCGTCGTGCTCGGCCCCGTCGCGACGACCTCGACACCGGTGCCGTCGAAGACCAGGGTCGCGACGAGCCCCGACCCGGTGGAGGTGCTGACCCTGCTGATGACGCCGCGCGCGCCGTCGTCCGTCCGGAAGGCCCGCGCACCGTCCACGTCGATCACCACGCCGTCGCCCTCGCGCTCGTTGTTGCGCTGCAGCTGCGCCAGCAGCTCGGCGGGCGTGCCGTCGAAGTCGTCGGAGGCGACGGTCAAGGCGACACCGTCGTCGGACACCTGCGCCGTCGTCGGGAACTCCCCCGACTCCGGCGGCTCCGACGCCAGCACTCCCTCCTCGATGTTCCACCCGGCGACGGGGTCGAACTCCACGTCGCCGACACGGAGGACGTCACCGGCCCGTGCCGGGTCGTCCACGGGCACGCTCCGGTCGAGGGCAGGGAGGCCCCACATCGCGAGCGCGACCAGGAGGGCCACCAGCGCGGCGGGCAGGAGGGTCACCCTGTCCATCCCGAGGAATCGACGCTCCACGGGCACCCAGTCCGGCGGCGGGCTCACGTGCTCCGGCGGGCTCTCTGGCTGTACGAGCTCTCCTCACGACGCCGCCGCACGGGGACGCGCTCGTCGGCCCGCGGCCGCGCGACGTGCACGCGGTTCTCTGCAGGATGACAGCGGCGTGCGGGACGCGCACGACGAAGGACCTGGGCCCGGGCGGGGCCCGTGCGACGGTCCGGGAGGTCGCGGGATCAGGCGTCGTCGTCCTGGATGACCGACAGCACGTTGCCCGCCGGGTCGGTGAACCACGCGATGAGCGGACCACCACCGCGGAAGACGAAGTCGTCGTCGGTCTCGACCGGTGTCCCCGCGTACTTCTCGAACGCGACGCCGCGCTCGCGCAGGGCCGCGACGGTGCCGGGGACGTCGTCGACCGGGAAGTTGAGGACGGTGAACGACGCGGGCTCGTGCGCGTCGCCCTTGGGGTAGACGAGCACGCCCGAGTCGCCGGGCACCCGGATCCACAGCAGGTCCTCGCCCTCGACCGTGAGCCCGAGCAGGTCGCCGTAGAAGTGCCGCGCCGCCTCGACGTCGTCGACCGAGAACCCGCTGAACGCCTTGCCGAGCATGTCTCCTCCTGGGGTCGCACGGGCCGGTGGCCCGCTCTCCCCAGGGTCGACCGGTGCGGGCGCGCCCGCTCATCGGTCGCCGTCCGGGTCACGCCTCCCGGCGCAGGTGCAGGAGCGGGAACGGGCGACCCTGGTCGTCGGTCGCGGACCGCCCGGTGACCACGAACCCCTGCGCGCGGTAGAAACCGAGGGCGGCCGGGTTCTGCTCGTTGACGTCCAGCTCGAGCACGGGGTGGTCCCGACCGGCATGTGCCAGCAGCGCGCGGCCGATCCCCTGCCCGTGGAGGTCCGGGTCGACGAACAGCATCTCGACGCGGTGCCCGACCGTCCCGACGAACCCCGCCACCCGCCCGTCCCGCTCCGCGACGGTCACGTCGACGGCGGCGAGGTACTCGTCGCGCACCCCGACCTCCAGCTCGGCCACGTCGTCCGGGGTGAGGAAGTCGTGCGTGGCCTCGACGGCCCGCCGCCACACGTCCACCAGCGCGGCGGTGTCGTCGGGGCGAGCGGGGCGGAGCAGGGGGTCGGTCATGGCACGACCCTCCCGCCCCGGACCTGGCTGGTTCAAGCGGATTGCTGATCGAGTCCTCGGCGTCCGACCGCTCAGAGCGGTTCGACGTCGCCGGGGCGCCAGGTGCCGTCGAACCAGCTCTCGAGCGGGCCGTAGAGGCGCAGGAGGACGAACCAGCCCTTGCCCGGCACGGTCTGGACCCAGTTCGCGGCGAGCTCGCGCGGCTCCTCGGGGCCGAAGACGATGTCCACCGAGCCGTCGTCGTTGGGGACGAGGTCGTCGCGCTTGCTGTTCCGGCTCGGCAGCGGCTGGCCCGTCTGCAGCTCCGAGCGGGTCTGGGGGTCGTACACCACGACCGACCAGAAGTCCGCGGCCGGCGCGTCGGCCGGGAGCCGGAGGCGGTACGTCTTCCCTCCGTCGAGCGGCGCGTCGTCCACGTCCACGGTCGCGAGCGCGTACTGCGACCCCTTGCCGACCATCTTCAGCGCCATCGCGGGCGTGTTCACCGTCGCGAGGTAGAAGAACGTGGTGCGGGCGTCGAGGTAGCGGCCGCCCGCGCCGCCGTCGCGCAGGAACCGGTAGTCGCCGCCGGGGAAAGGGCTCAGCCACCGGCGGTCGTCGTAGAGGAAGAACGCGGGCTCGCGGGACCGGAACGCCATGGCGCGCGCCGTGGCGTTCCCCACCGCGGCCGCGTCGGTGAGGATGCGGCGCATCCGGTCGTCCGGGGCGAACGGCGCGTCCTTGGTGATGCCGATCGAGGCGAGCAGGCCTCGCGTCTCCGGGTCGACGACCCCGATCGGCTCCTTGGCCACCACGTGGGCGACCTCCTCGTAGAACGAGAAGTCGTTCGCGTGGACCGTGTTCACCGTGACGCCCGACAACGACGCCCACTCCATCGCCGGCGGGTCGTCCCGCCGCGACAGGGGGTAGACCCTGACGCCCGTCTCGAACAGCCGCACCGCGGCGTCGGGCCGTCCGTCGACCAGGAAGCCCCGCAGGATGACGAGGTTGACCGCGCTGGGCGTCTCGGCGACGAACCAGCCTTCCGGCCGCTCCCCGTCGTACCCCGGCGGGACGACCAGGTAGGTGCCGCCGGCGCCCCGGTCCGGTCCGGGTGCGCCGAGGTCCACCACGAACCGGAACCACGCGTCGTCGACCGTGCCGGGACCGCACCCCGGCGGCACCTCGACGACCGTCGGGCCGTCGCGCTCGATGTCGAGCATGACGATCGCGTACACCGTGTCGGTGTTGCCCGTGAGGAACAGCGGGTCGGAGTCCAGCAGGCGGTCGGCGATCGCGCCCTGGTGGCACGCCTCCCCCGCGACCTCGGCGATCCCCCGCCGGATCCCCTCCAGCGACGCGGCCGGGATGCACCCGAGGAACGCCTCGACGCCCCGCACCAGGTCGAGGTGGTCGAAGACCCGCGACGCCGTCTCGGGCGTGGGGACGCCGTCGACGAAGTGCAGCTCGCCGATGCTCGTCCCCACCCGGTCCGGTGTGGTGATCGCGTCGGGGACCGTCGTGTTGTATCCAGGCCGGACGTCGAGACCCACGCTGTCCTCCCTCGTGCCGACCGTCAGCACGTCAGGAGACCCATCAGAACCGGCACACGCACCCGGCGCCATCATGCGATCCGCGTGATCCCTCCCGCAGCCAGCGCCGGAATCCACGCCCTCAGGACTTGCGGACCATATCGACCCGTATCAATATAGACGCATGTCAAGACAAGGCGATCGTGCTCGCGAGGTGAGGTCATGACCACCGCTCCCCTGCCGCTGCCCGTCACGGACGCCGACTGCACGCCGCAGGTCGAGGCGCACGCGATCGGGACCGAGGTCGCGGGCGCCGTCGCCACGACGCTCAAGGCCCTCGCCGAGCCGCTGCGGCTGCGCATGCTCTCCTTCATCGCGACCTCCGCCGCCGGCGAGGCGTGCGTGTGCGACCTCGCCGCCCTCACGGACGTCTCGCAGCCGACCGTGTCGCACCACCTGAAGGTGTTGCGCGACGTCGGCGTGCTGACGTCCGAGCGACGCGGCACCTGGGTCTGGTACCGCATCACCGGCGGCTACAAGGCTGCGGTGACGACACTGCTGGACTCCTTCGCCCCGGCGGCGCTCGGCGGCAGGCACGGCGCGACGGTCCTCGCCGGTCTCGACGACGTCGACGCCGCCCTCGACCACCTGGCCGAGGACCTGGCCGAGACCTTCGCCGACGTCCGGTTCGACGTCGTGCAGCGCGTGGTCCGCGAGTCGTACACCGACCTGGCCCGGTCGGCGAAGGTCTCGGCCCACCTGGTGCCGCTCACGGGAAGGTTCGCCCGCCAGCGCCTGGCCGACCTGACCCGCGCCGACGACGCGCGACCCCAGGTGCTGTTCGTCTGCGTCGCCAACGCCGGACGGTCCCAGCTCGCCGCCGCCCTGCTGCACCACTACGCCGGCGACCGGGTCGTCGTCCGCTCCGCCGGATCCACCCCTGCGGCCGACATCCACGACGGCGTGCGGGGCGCGCTGACCGAGCTCGGCATCACCGCCGACGAGGCCTTCCCCAAGCCGTTGACCGACGACGCCGTCCGCGCCGCGGACGTCGTCGTCACGATGGGCTGCGGCGACGTGTGCCCCGTGCTGCCCGGCACGCGGTACGAGGACTGGCTCGTGGGCGACCCTGCCCTGGCCTCCCCGGCCGGGGTCGCCGCCATCCGCGACGACCTCGACGAGCGGGTACGGGGCCTCCTGGCCGACCTGCTGCCCGACCTGACCCTGACCATCGCCTGACCCCACCGCCCTGGAGACCACCGTGACCGAGAACGCCACCACGAAGCCGTCCGCCCTGTTCGTCTGCGTCCACAACGCCGGCCGGTCGCAGATGGCCGCCGGCTACCTGCGCGCCCTGTCCGGCGGGGCCGTCGAGGTCCGCTCCGCCGGCTCGGCCCCGGCGGACCAGATCAACCCCGTCGCCGTCGAGGCCATGCTCGAGGAGGGCATCGACCTCCGCGCCGAGCAGCCCAAGGTCCTCACGACCGAGGCGGTCCAGGCGTCCGACGTCGTCATCACCATGGGCTGCGGCGACGCCTGCCCGATCTTCCCCGGCAAGCGGTACGAGGACTGGGCTCTGGAGGACCCGGCCGGACAGGGCATCGACGCCGTGCGCCCCATCCGCGACGAGATCCGCGCCCGCGTGCTCACCCTCCTGGACGAGCTCGACGTCGCCCCGGTCGCCATCCCGCGCGGCTGAGGGACCGGCCGCGCGGCGGTCCCACCCGGGACCGACGCGCGGCCGGGCGCTCAGGCGTGGTCCGCGTCGCCCGAGCGGCCGTGCAGGACGCTGGTCGCGAACCCGACCCCGGGCGGCGCCCCGACCCCGAGAGTGACCAGCTGCGGCTCGGCCGGGGCGGTGCCGCAGCACGACCCGGCCGCGCTCGCGCCGTCGGCCTCCAGGGCCAGGTCGGTCGAGCAGACCCCGGTCGCGGGCAGGTTCAGCTCGACCGCGTCCGCCGCGGCCCTGTCCCCGGCCAGTGCCGCGGCGATCGAACGGACCTGCTCGTAGCCCGTGGCGAGCAGGAAGGTCGGCGCGCGCCCGTAGGACTTCATGCCGGCGAGGTAGAACCCGTCGTCCGGGTGGGCGAGCACCTGCTCCCCGTGCGGGGGCACGGTGCCGCAGGAGTGCTGGTTCGGGTCGATGAGCGGGGCCAGAGCCCTGGGCGCCTCCACGACCGGGTCCAGGTCGAGGCGCACCTCGCGCAGCATGTCCAGGTCCGGCCGGAAGCCCGTCGCGTCGACGATCTGGTGCACCTCGAGGTGGAGGGCACCGTCCCGCGCGGTCCCCAGCACCTGGACGGTCCCGGCGCCGGGCACGAGCCGTTCGATCGAGACGCGCGTGAGCAGCGTCAGGCGCCCCGCCTCCACGGCGGCCCGCAGGCGCGTGCCCAGCAGCCCGCGTGCCGGGAGCTCGTCGTCGGAGCCGCCTCCGAACAGGCGTCGCGCGGACCCGCCGCGGATCGCCCAGGTGACCGTGGTGCCCGGCTCGGACTCGGAGAGCTCGACGAGGCTTAGGAGCGTGTTCGCCGCGGAGTGACCCATCCCGACGACGAGCGTGTCGCGACCGGCGAACCGGTCGCGCTGGGCGCCGAGCACGTCGGGCAGCGGACCGGTCACGAACGCCGCCGACTCCGCCTCGCCCACGGCGGGCAGGCCCGAGGCCCCCAGCGGGTTCGAGGTCGAGAACGTGCCCGACGCGTCGACCACGGCGCGGGCCAGCACGTCGCGCACCGCGCCGTCGGCGCCGACCGTCCGCACGCGGTAGGCGCGGCGCTCCCGTCCGAGCGAGCGTGTCTTGTCCGCCCCGTCGCGGGCCACCGCCAGCACCCGCGTCCCGGTGCGCAGGCGCGCCGAGATCTCCGGCGTGGCGGCCAGCGGCGCCAGGTACCGCTGGACGAGCTCTGCGCCCGTCGGCAGGGCGTCGGGCTCCGGCTCGACCCAACCCGTCGGTACGAGGAGCCGGCGAGCCGCCGGGTCGACGTCGTACCGCCACGGGGAGAACAGCCGCACGTGGCCCCACGACGCCACGGCCGCTCCAGGCCCGTCGCCCGCCTCGAGCACCACGGGCTCGAGCCCCCGCTCCAGCAGGTGCGCTGCCGCCGCCAGACCCACCGGACCCGCCCCGATCACCACGACCGGGAGCTCGTCCCGCACCACCTCGACCATCACCGCTCCTCGCATTGAAGGTTGTCGATATGAGCATCGTGGGGGACGTATCGAAGGTTGTCAATCTGTGCGACGATGGTGGCATGACGACGACCGAACCGACCCTCGCGCCGGTCGGCGACGGCGCAGGCTGCTGCGGACCCGTCACGCAGGCCGTCGATCCCGAGACCGCGCGCGAGCTCGCCCGCACCTTCAAGGCCCTCGCGGACCCCACCCGGGTCCAGCTCCTCGCGATCGTCGCCGCGCAGGACGGGAGCGAGGCGTGCGTGTGCGACCTCACCGAGCCGGTCGGCCTCTCCCAGCCGACGGTGAGCCACCACCTGAAGATCCTGGTCGACGCCGGTCTGCTCACCCGCGAGCAGCGCGGCCGCTGGGCGTACTACTCGCTCGTCCCGGGCGCGCTCCCCCGGCTCGCATCCGCGCTCACCACCACCACCGGCGGCTGACGGGCGGTTCGCCGCGCGCACCGCGCGGCCGCTCCCTACGCTCGGCGTGTCGGTCGCGCTCGTTCGCACCGATCGGCCGGCACCGACGGCTGTGCGGCGACGGACGAGGGGAACCCATGACCGAGGTGACGGGATCGATCGAGCAGGCCACCCCGCGGTCGGGCTGGCAGCGCTTCTGGGACCGCGGCGGCTGGTGGCGCGCGTTCCTCTTCGCCGTCCTCTACATCGCGGTGTACCTCGGGCTCGGACAGCTCGTGGGACTCACCGGGCTGGGCCCGGACAGCGGCGAGGAGCTCCTCGACTCCTCCGGCTCCGTGTTCTTCGGGCTGCTGCTGCCGATCCTCGTCATGAGCCTGCTGCTCGTCGCCTTCCTGTCCACGATGCGCTGGCGGCGCGAGGTGTTCGGTCCGCAACCGATCGCAGGGCGCCCGTGGATGTGGGTCGCGGTCGTCCTCGTGCTCGTGCCGGTCGTGCTGCACCTCGTCGCGACCGACTGGTCGTCGTACGACGTCACGGTGATCCTCACCGTCTTCGCGCTCGGCCTGTGCATCGGCTTCGCCGAGGAGGTCCTGACGCGCGGCGTCGCCGTCACGATGCTCCGCCGGGCGGGCTACGGCGAGAAGGTCGTGATGGTGCTGTCGTCGCTCCTCTTCGCGCTCCTGCACGCGTCGAACCTGGTCTCGGGGCAGGACCTCCTGACCGTGGCCACGACGGTGGTCTACGCGTTCGGGTTCGGCACCATGATGTACCTCTCGATGCGCGTCACCGGCAGCATCGTGCCCGCGATCCTCCTGCACGCCGCGACCGACCCGACGACGATCCTCGCGACCGGAGGCGTCGACACGCACGGGACGAACGCCGGGTCCGACGCGCTCAACGCGTTCGCGGGGACCTTCAACGTCATCTTCATCGCCGTCGCGATCCTGGCGGTCTTCCTCGTCTCGGGCCGCGCCGGGAAGACGGCGGCACCGGCGCAGGGCTGAGGCTCCGGGCGCCTAACGACGCCCGCGCAGGGCGATCACGGGGCCCGAGAACAGCGCGATGCCGAGCATGAACCCGACGTCGTACCAGTTCCCGTTGTTGTCGACCTCGTAGATGCTCACGGTGTCGGTGAAGAGCGACACGATGAACGTGATCGGCAGGATCATCCCCTGCCACAGTCCCCACCAGAACCCGTAGCCGCCGGGGTTCGCGGCGACGTTCGGCCCGGCCGCACAGGCACCCAGGAGCAGGATCACCGCGATGGCGAGGGCCGCACCGGCTCCTCGTCGCGTCGTCGTGGACATGACGCTCACCTCCGTGTAGCAGTCGACGGCACCAGTGAACCGCGTGCGTCGCCCGGCGGCGCGCGCAGGACCGTGGCACCACCGCGGGCCGGGTGTCGGGGCCGTACGGCAGGATGGCGGCATGACGCAGAGCACGGACGACGGTGCCCCCTCGGATGCCCCCTCGAGCGGCCCGGCGGGCGACCCGGCAGGCAGCGGCCCGACGGCGGGCGGCGAGCTCATGCTCCTCGACACCGCGAGCCTGTACTTCCGCGCGTTCTTCGGGGTGCCCGACTCGATCAAGGCCCCCGACGGCACGCCGGTCAACGCGGTGCGCGGCCTGCTCGACATGATCGCGACGCTCGTCGCCGACCGCCGACCGTCGCGCCTCGTCGCGTGCTGGGACGTCGACTGGCGCCCGGCGTTCCGGGTCGAGGCCATCCCGTCGTACAAGGCGCACCGGGTCGCGGAGAAGGTCCCGGGGACCACGGGAGTCGAGGAGGTCCCGGAGAAGCTCGTCGCGCAGGTCCCGGTGATCGTCGACGTGCTCGCGGCCCTGGGGATCGCGCGCGTCGGCGCGGCGGGCTACGAGGCCGACGACGTCATCGGCACGCTCACGGCCCGCGAGGTCGCGCGGCGCGCGGCCGAGGGCGTGGCGCCGGACGCGTCGGGCCGGGCCGCCGTCGAGGTCGTCACCGGCGACCGCGACCTGTTCCAGCTCGCCGACGACGCCGCGGGCGTCCGCATCCTCTACCCGACCAAGGGCGTGCGGAACCTCGACGTCGTCGACCAGGCGCGCCTCGCCGAGCGGTACGGGATCACGACCGGCGCGGCGTACGCGGACATGGCGGTGCTGCGCGGCGACCCGAGCGACGGCCTGCCCGGCGTCCCCGGCATCGGGGAGAAGACGGCGGTCGCGCTGCTCGCGAGGTTCGGCGACCTCGCGGGCGTGCTCGCCGCGCGCGAGGCGGGCGACCCCGGTCTGACGGCGACGCAGCGCCGCCGGCTCACCGAGGCGGCCGCCTACCTGGAGGTCGCCCCGCTCGTGGTGCGCGTCGCCCCGGACGCGCCCGTCGGGGAGGTCCACGACGCGCTCCCGACCGCCCCCGCGGACCCCGACGCGCTCGCGGGGCTCACCGAGCGGTGGGGCCTCGGGACGTCGGTCCGGCGCCTGCTGGACGTCCTGGGCGGCTGAGTCCGCGGCCGCGTCGCGCAGGACGCGGCCGCGTCGCTCACTTCGACGCGGCGGCCGCCTCGGCGAGCTGCGGGACGTACTGGTCGAGCATCCACGGGATGGAGAGCACGGTCGGGGCGCTGCTCGCCATCACGAACGACTCGCCGACGATCGGGGCGAACCGGCCCTGCTGCACCGACTCCATCGCACCGACGGACGGCAGCGCGGTGAACGCGTCGACCTCGTCCTGGCTGCCGAAGTACATGACGAGCACGTCGGTGTCGATCTCGCCGAGGCGCTCCTCGCTGAGCCGGTAGAAGTACGTGCCGTCGTCGGGCGACGCGTCGAGCTCGGCGACGCTCGGGCTGAGCGTCATGCCCATGTCCTCGAGCAGGTCGACGCGCGGGTCGTCCGCCCGGAAGATGTTGAGCGTCCCGGGGGTGTTCGCCGCGGCGTAGACGAAGGTCGTGCCCGCGAGCTCGGGGTGGTCAGCGGCGAGCGACGAGACGTAGTCGTCGGTCTCCGTCTGGAGCGCCGCCGCCTCGTCGCTCTTGCCGAGGGCAGTCCCGACGATCTCGAGCTGGTCCTGCCACGGCAGCGCCCACGGCTGGTCCGGGTACGCGACGACGGGCGCGACCTCGGACAGCCGGTCGAACTCCTCCTGCGTGATGCCGGAGTAGGGCGCGAGGATGACGTCGGGCTGCGCGGCGGCGATCTCCTCGAACGGGACCTCGCCCGTGTCCGAGCCGGACAGCAGGGTCGGGGTCTCGCCACCGAGCTCCTCGATCGCGTCCTCGTCCCACGGCAGGATCCCCGCCTCGCCACCGCCGTAATCGTTGCGCGGCATCGCGACGGGCACGACCCCGAGCGCGAGGACGGCGTCCTGCGTCGACCAGCCCCAGGTCACGACCCGCTCAGGCTGCTCGGGGATGACGGCGTCGCCCAGGGCGCTCTCGATCGTCACCGGGAAGGCGCCGCCTGCGGCCGGGGCCGTGGACGCGTCGTCGACGGCCCCGCCGTCGTCGGACCCCGCGGAGCAGCCGGCGAGCACGAGCGCGCCGAGCGCGAGGGTGGCGACCGCGGCCGTGCGGTGCGAGGCGGAGGACGTCGAGCGACGCATGGACTCTCCCAGGGGAACGGTGGCGCCGCCAGGGCTGGCGGCAGAGCAAGGTAAGGCTAGCCTCATTTCTCCAGGCCGAGCGAGCTGCGGCCCGTGGGATGGCTCACAGCGTGCAGACTGAGGACGCCGCCGGGCGCCCCGTGGCGGCATCCGACACCCCGAGACCCCCGCCGGGAGGCGACCCGTGGCACTCGTCCGCTGCTCCTTCTACTCCGACGTGCTCGAGGTGAGCACGACGATGACCGTCGTGCTCCCGCAGGCCACGACGACCCAGATCGGCATGGCCGGGTCCGCGAGCGCCCGCGCCGAGGGCGCGCCGGTGCTGTACCTGCTGCACGGCATGAGCGACGACGAGACGATCTGGACGCGTCGGACGTCGATCGAGCGGTACGTCGCCGACCGGGGGCTCGCCGTCGTCATGCCGCGCGTGGAGCGCAGCTTCTACGCCGACGAGGTGCACGGGCACCGGTACTGGACGTTCCTGTCGGAGGAGCTGCCGAGCCTGGTCGACCAGTTCTTCCGGGTGTCGTCGCGTCGAGAGGACTCGTTCGTCGCGGGCCTGTCGATGGGCGGCTACGGGGCGTTCCGGTGGGCGCTGCGGCACCCCGAGCGGTTCGCGGCGGCGGCGAGCCTGTCCGGCGTGCTCGACCTCGCCGACGAGTCGTATCGCGAGCGCCGGCTGCCGGACATCGAGCGCGTGTTCGGCGACCGCGAGATCGCCGGGTCGGACGACGACCTGCTCGCGCTGGTGCGCCGGGCCGCCGCCGAGGGGCGCACCGCGGACCTCCCCGACCTCTTCCTCGCGTGCGGGACCGAGGACTTCCTCGTCGACGGCAACCGGGCGTTCGAGCAGGCAGCGCGGGAGTCCGGCGTGCGGCTGCGGTCGGAGCTCTCGCCCGGGACGCACGAGTGGGGCTTCTGGGACCGCACGATCCAGGACGTCCTCGACTGGCTGCCGCTGCCGGGGACGCCACGAACCTGAACCGCAGCCCTCCCTACCCCTCGGAGCACGTGTCACACACCGTGCCCGCGCGTCGTCGTGTGGGTGACCGCACCTAGCGTCGAGACGCGCACACCGCGACGAAGGGGACCACACCATGACCACCTCTGCCACCACGCTCCCGCCCACCGACGTCGCGGCCCTGCGCGACCGTGTCGCCGGACGCGTCCTCGCCCGCGACGACCTGCCCGACGGCGGACCGACGGCCGCGGATGCGGTGGCCGCCCACAGCACGCTCGTCGTGCACGACCCCGACCTCGCGGTGCTCGCCGCGACGGAGGCCGACGTCGTCGAGGCGGTCCGGTTCGCGGCCCACCACGGGCTGCGCGTGCGGGCCCACGCGACGGGCCACGGCGCGGCCGCCCCGGTCACGGACGGGCTCGTGCTCGGCACGGGCGACCTCGCGGGCGTCGAGGTCGACCCCGTGACGGGTATCGCCCGCATCTCGGCAGGGACGCGCTGGAAGGCCGTCGTGGAGGCGGCGGCGGAGCACGGCCTCGCCCCGGTCACCGGGTCCTCGACGGGAGTCGGCGTCGTCGGGTACACGCTCGGTGGCGGGTTCGGCCCGCTGACGCGCAGCCACGGGCTCACGACGGACTGGGTCCGCGGGTTCCGGGTGGTGCTGGCCGACGGCTCGGTCGTCGAGGCGAGCGCGGACTCCGAGCCGGACCTGTTCTGGGCGCTGCGCGGCGGCAAGGGCGGCCTCGGCGTGGTGACCCGCGTCGACGTGGAGCTCGCGCCGCTGCGCACCCTGTACGCCGGGTCGCTCACGTTCGACGCCCCGCACATCGAGGACGTGCTGCGCGGGTGGATCGCCTGGACCGCGACCGCGCCCGACGACGTCACGACGTCGGCCGTCGTGCTCGCCCTCCCGGACCTGCCGTTCATCCCCGAGCACCTGCGCGGTCGCACGGTGCTCGCGCTGCGTTTCGCCTACCCGGGCGACGCCACCGAGGGCGAGCGGCTGGCCGCGCCGTTGCGGGCGCTCGCCCCGGTCATGGCCGACGCGCTCGGGGAGATCCCGACGACCGCCGTCGCGACGATCCACAACGACCCCGAGGACGCCGGGCCGTCGTGGGTCTACGGCGAGGGCCTGCGGGCGGTGGACGGGGACTTCCTCGACCAGTTCCTCGCGGAGCTCGGGCCGGGCAGCGGGTCCCCGTTCGTCGCGGCGGAGCTGCGCCACGTCGGCGCGGCGGGCGCCCGTGACGTCGACGGCGGGTCCGCCGCGGGCGGGCGCACGGCCGGATTCCTGTTCAGCCTGGTCGGCGTGAACCCGCCGCGGGTGCCGGACATGATCGACGCCGCGGCGTCGTTCGCGCAGTGGTCGCAGCCGTGGGCCGCGACGGAGACGAACATCAACTTCCTTCCCGGGCCGTGGACGGACGAGACGCTCGCGCGGGCCTGGTCGCCCGAGACAGCGGCGCGGCTCGCGTCGGTCCGGTCGGCCTACGACCCGACGGGCCTCTTCGCCTGGCGGGTCTGACCTCGTCGCCTCCCCCGGCGCCCGGGGGAGGCGCCCCGGCCCGTGCCGGTCACACCGCGAAGAGCGCGGTGAGCCGCGGAAGACGGCGCGCGTTCTCCTCGTCGTCGTCGAAGTCCCACTGCTCGCCGGCGGGCTCGGCGAGGGCGTGGCCCGACGACGTCCGCTCCCGGGCCGCGTAGTACGCCTCGTCGTCCTCGCCGGTTGCGCGGGACCACGCGTCCCCCACGAGCGAGTCCAGCGACTCGAACCCCAACCAGGGCGACCCGCCGTCGGCCATCGCGGCGACGACGGGATGGTCGGCGAGGGAGTCCGGGGCGGTGACCGCACGCTCGAACGTCGCACGACCCGCGAGGACGAGCCCGTCGCGGAAGTCCATGAAGCCGTCGTCGCTGCACCCGCCCTCGACGAGGTACGCCGCTCCCCACACCGGCCACGCGTAGGCGTCGCGCGCCACGGCACCGGCGACGTCGGCGAACGCGAGGATCTCGTCCGGGCTCAGCCGCTCGACGAGCAGGTCGGTCAGGACGCCGGGCAGCGGGTCGTCCTCGGCGCCGCGGTCGTCCGCGCCCGCGCCCGCCCGGTCCCGCGCGGCGTCGACGATCTCCCAGAAGGTCTCTCGATCCATGCCTCGGACGGTACGACCAGGCACCCACGGACGATCTCCCCGGCACGCCCGTGTTCCGGAGCCGGCTCTACGGGACCATGCCGGCCCCGGTGCGGCGGACCCAGCGGCGCTGCCACGGCGTCTCGACGGCGCGAGGCCGGTAGTGCGCGCGGACCCAGGCGACGGCGTCGTCGGGACGGACGCCGCCCCAGACGGCGAGGAGCGCGAGCGCCGTGCCGGTCCGGCCGGTCCCGCCCCCGCAGGCGACCTCCACACGCTCGTCCGCCGCCCGCTCGTAGGCCTCGCGGAGCGTCTCGACGGCGTCCGGAGTGGACCGCGGCAGCGCGAAGTCCGGCCACCGGACCCAGCACGACTCCCAGGCCTGCGACGGCGGCCGCCTTCCGGTGAGGTAGACGCCGAGCTCCGGCACGTCGCCCGGCCCGGGCGGCCCGGAACGCAGACCGCGACCCCGCACCCGGCGCCCGTCCGGCAGCTCGACGACGCCGTCGCCCCGTTCCCACGAACCCATGCGCCTCCTCGCCGACGAGGGTGCTCACCGACGCGCGTGCCGCCTCGGCGCGGAGCCACCCGGCCGCGGCACCGCGTCGGCACGCGCGCGGCGGAGCAGCAGGTGGACGACGTACACCACGGCGAGCACGGCGACGACGGCGAGGACCCCCTTCTGGTACGTCCCGATCGCGGCCTCGATCTCGGGCCACCGCTCACCGAGACCGTAGCCGAGCAGGACGAGAGCGGTGTTCCAGACGCCGCTGCCGACCGCGGTCAGGGCGAGGAACGTCCCCCACGGCATGCGCTCGACGCCGGCCGGGATCGAGATGAGGCTGCGCACGATCGGGACGACGCGCCCGACGAGGACCGCGGTCTTCCCGTACCGGGCGAACCACGCCTCCGCGGTGTCGACGTCCTCGACCCGGACGAGCGGCAGGCGTGCCGCGACCGCGCGGAGCCTCTCGACGCCGAGGGCGGCGCCGAGCCAGTAGAGCAGGAGCGCTCCGACGACGGAGCCCGCCGTGGTCCACACGATCGCCTCGAGCAGACCGAGGCGCCCCTGGGCGGCCGTGAACCCGGCGAGCGGCAGGATCACCTCGCTCGGGATCGGCGGGAAGAGGTTCTCCAGGGCCACCGCCAGGCCCGCGCCCGGAGCGCCGAGAGACTCCATCAGGCTCACGGCCCAGTCCGTGAGGCGGGTGATCGGTCCGGCGTCGGAGGACGCCGCAACCAGGGCGGAGGCCGTCGAGTCAGTCATGGCGTCGACGCTAGGAGTGTCTCGGGCACCACCGCCGCGCGGTGTCGCGCACGAGCCGCTGCGGCAGCCCGCGGTCCAGGATGCGGTTTTCCGCAGTCCGCCCGCAGCGACTCCTGGCTAGGGTGAGGCGCGTGCCTCTCCGACCGCCGTCCGTGGTCCGCGCGTCGTACGGTGTCGCGCTCGGGGCGTGCCTCGTCCCGATGGACGCGCTGACGCTGCTCGCAGCGGCGGCGGTCGCCCCGTTCGCACGCACCTCGTCGCGCGTCGGCGCGTGGCGCGACCGCGTCGTCCGGGCGACCGTACGCGTGCACGTACGCCGGCTGGGGCGCTGGCTCGCCTGGCGCACCGAGGCGACGGACGACGCCGGCCGGCCCGTGCGCTACCTCGCCGCGCGTCTCCCGGTGGGCGTGCTCAGCGCCGGGATCGTGGTCCTGCTCGCCTACGGGGCGTTCGCCGCGACGCTCATGATCGCGTCGTGGGCGTTCGACCTGCACGTGCCCTCGCTGGCGAACGACGACCAGTACCCCGTCCACGGGCTCACCATCCTGTCCGCGGCGGTCCCGGGCGCGGTCCTGCTGTACCTCGCGCTCATGGGGCTCGTCGGGTCCGCGGCGCTCGAGCGGGCGGCGGCGAGCCGGCTGCTCGGCGCGGAGGACCGGACTCAGCTCCTCGCGCAGATCGAGACGCTCACGGCCTCCCGCTCGGACATCGTCGCGGCCGTCGAGGCGGAACGCAGGCGGGTCGAGCGCGATCTGCACGACGGCGTCCAGCAGCAGGTCGTCGCGCTCGGCATGCTGCTCGACCGCGGACGGCGTACCCCGGATCCCGTGGTCCGCGACCGGCTCCTCGCCGAGGCCTCCGACGAGGCGTCCCGTGTGCTCACGGGCATCCGCGACGTCGCGTGGCGGGTGCACCCCGCCGCGCTGGACACCCGCGGGCTGCGCCCGGTCCTGGCCCGTCTGGCGGCGCGCGCCATGCCCCCCGCGCGGCTCGACTACCGGCTCGACGGTCGCCTGCGCCCAGAGATCGAGGCGTGCGTGTACTACGTCGTCTCCGAGGCCCTGATGAACGTCACCAAGCATGCCGACGCGACGCGGGCCGCGGTCGCGGTCACCGCGGGCGACGGCGTCGTCACGGCACGCGTCACCGACGACGGGCGGGGCGGTGCGACCGCCCGAGGAGGCCGGGGGCTCGCGGGCCTCGCGGCCCGGACGGCGGCGCTCGGGGGTTCGTTCGACGTGGACAGCCCGCGTGATGGCCCCACCACCGTGACGGCGGTGCTGCCGTGCGTGTGATGATCGCCGAGGACTCCGCGCTCCTGCGCGAGGGGCTGCGGGCCCTCCTCGAGGACGAGGGCATCACGGTCGTTGCCGCGGTCGGCGACGCCGACGAGCTCCTCGCGCTGCTCGGACGCCGACCGGCACCCGACGTCGTCCTGCTCGACGTGCGCATGCCCCCGACGCACACGGACGAGGGCATCCGCGCGGCGATCGAGATCCGTGGCCGGTTCCCCGGGGTCGGGGTGCTCGTGCTCTCGCAGTACGTCGAGGCCGAGCCGACGCGAGACCTCGTGACCGGAGACGGCGCCGGCGTCGGCTACCTGCTCAAGGACCGGGTGATGCGGGTCTCGGAGCTCCTCGACGCGCTGCGGCGCGTCGACGCGGGCGACTTCGTCGTGGACCCGGAGGTGGTCCGCCAGCTCTTCGCCGACACCCGTCGCGCCGATCCCCTGTCGCGACTGACCCCGCGCGAGCACGACGTCCTGCGACTCATGGCCGAGGGCCGGACCAACGCAGGCATCGCGTCAGCGCTGCACCTGTCGCTGTCCGCGGTGGAGAAGCACGGCAACGCGATCTTCACGAAGCTCGGGCTCGACGCCGCCGGCGGGTACAGCCGCCGCGTGCTCGCGGTGCTGCACTACCTCCAGGGCTGACCGTCGGGCGACGGCCTGAGCGATCGTCGGCCGCCGCGGCCCGGCCGGGGAGTGCGGGGCGCCGTGCGGCGTCAGGGGCGCGCGTGCTCGAAGATCACGGTCGTGCTGGTCCCCGCGACCTCGGGCCGCACGCTGAGCGTCTTGGAGACCAGGTCGCGCAGGGCGTCGGAGTCGGCGACGGCGACGTGCAGGAGGAAGTCGCGGTCGCCGGTGACGAAGAAGACGCCCTCGACGTCCGGCAGCGTGAGCAGGTAGTCGCGGAACGCCTCGAGGCCCTTGCGCGCTCCCGCCTGGAGCCGGATCGCGATGAGCGCCTCGAGCCCGCGGCCGAGCGCGGCCGGGTCGACGTCCGCCCGGAAGCCGCGGATCACGCCCCGGTCCACGAGGGCGCGCACGCGCGCGTGGCACGTCGACGCGGCGATGCCGACGCGGGCCGCGACCGCCGCGTTCGTCGCCCGCGCGTCGGTCGCGAGGACGTCGAGGATGCGGCGGTCGACGTCGTCCAGGACGACGGGTCGAAGATCCTTCGGCACGGGGAGCCTCCTCTGACGGTTCCTTGAAGGTCACCGCGGTCGCTGCCCGACTCTGTGACGATCCTTCGGAACATCTTGCCGCACACCGAAGGATCCACCACGCTGAAGGGGTTGCGACACCATCCCGTCGCACACCAGCCACGCGCCCGCCTCGCCACCCGCGAGGCGGGCGTCGGTCGAAGGAGCCCGGCGTGAGCACGACCTCTCGTCCCCGTCCCCGCACCCGTGACGCCCGGTCCGCGTCGCCGGGCCGAGCGCCCCGCACGGCGGTCGTCGTCGGCGCCGGCATGGTCGGACTCGCGACCGCCTGGCACCTCCAGGAGCAAGGTGTCGAGGTCACCGTCGTCGACCGCGAGGGCGTCGCCGCCGGATCCTCGTGGGGCAACGCCGGGTGGCTCACCCCCGGCATGGCGATGCCGCTCGCCGACCCGTCCCTCTGGACGTACGGGCCGCGCGCCCTCCTCGACCCCGCCGCACCCCTGCACGTGCCGCTGCGGTTCGACCCGCGCCTGTGGGCGTTCTTCGCACGCTTCATGGCGCACGCGACGCAGCGCCGCTGGGACCACGCGATGGCGGCCCTCACCCCGATCGACCGCGTCGCGCTCGACGCGTTCGACGAGCTCGCCGCGGGCGGGAGCCTCGGCCACGGTGTCGAGGCGGGGACCACGCCCGGGCCGTTCACCGTCGCGTTCGAGCACGTGCGCGAGGCGCGGCCGTTCCTCCGCGAGCTCGAGCACGTCGCCGCCGCAGGGCAGACCGTCCCGGTCCGGCGCGTCGAGGCCGGCGAACGCGCCCACCAGCTCACCGACAGCGTCTCCACCGTGTACGCCCTCGAGGGCCAGCGCTTCCTCGAGCCGGGGCCGTTCGTCCACGCCCTCGCCGACTCCGTGCGCGCCCGCGGCGGACGGATCCTCACCGGGCTCGAGGTCCTCGACGTCGAGCCCGGACGCCTCGGCGCGTGCGTCTACGCGCGGGCCGTGCACCCCGACGCCGCCGCACACCCGGCGCTCGTCGGCACGGCCGGGGACTCCGGGCTCGCCGGGGCGAGGGACACGAGCAGAGCGAGCGACGCCGTCGGGCGCGACGCCGGGGCGCCGCGCCGAGCCGGGTCCCCCACCGAGCGCGAGGAAGGGGTGGTGCTGCGGGGCGACGCCGTCGTGCTCGCGACCGGCGCGTGGCTGCCGACGCTCGCCGCGCCGCTCGGCGTGCGCACGCGCGTGCAGGCCGGGCGCGGCTACTCGTTCACCGTGAAGACCGACGAGCCCGTGGAGACGCCGATCTACCTGCCCGCGCGCCGCGTCGCGTGCACGCCGTACCAGGGGCGGTTCCGCATCGCGGGGACCATGGAGTTCCGCGGCCCGGACGAGCCTCTCCAGCCGCGCCGCATCGAGGCGATCCTCGCGTCCGTGCGGCACCTGTTCCAAGGCGTCGACCTCGACGACCGGCACGACGAGTGGGTCGGGTCGCGCCCCGTCACGCCCGACGGCCTGCCGCTCGTCGGCGCGACCCGCACCCCCGGCGTCTACGTCGCGGGCGGCCACGGCATGTGGGGCATGGTGCTCGGGCCCGCGACCGGCCGTGCGCTCGCCCACCTCGTCACGACCGGGGAGACCCCCGACGAGATCCGCCCCTTCGACCCCCTGCGCTGACCACCCCTCCCCCGCCGAGGGTCGTGTTCGACGGCGGGTCGCGGGCCGGGCGCGCGAGCTCGCCGGCAGCGACGGGGCGGGGGTCGGGCGGGCCTACGCTGGCGCGCATGGACCTCGCGCGCTCGATCCCGCTGTTCGTGCTCGCCGCGCTGCTGGAGATCGGCGGGGCGTGGCTCGTGTGGCAGGGACTGCGCGAGCACCGGGGCTGGCTGTGGATCGGGGCGGGCGTCGTCGCGCTCGGGCTCTACGGCGTCGTCGCGACGCTGCAGCCCGACGCGAACTTCGGCCGCATCCTCGCCGCGTACGGCGGGGTGTTCGTCGCCGGCTCGCTCGCGTGGGGCATGGTCGTGGACGGCTTCCGCCCGGACCGCTGGGACGTCGCCGGCGCGCTGCTCTGCCTCGCCGGCGTCGCCGTCATCATGTACGCGCCGCGCCCGGAGTAGCAACAGCCTGGCGGCGCCGCGCCTCCGCGACGCGACCGCCGCCGTCGACCACGACCCTGCGCGCTGTCGAGCACGACCTTGCTGTCGTTTTCGGTCCGATAACGAGACCAACCTCGTGTTCGGCGGGAAAGCCGGGCAGGCGGGTGGGCGGGTCAGGGGACGACGGCGGGCTGCGCGGACGCCGGGACGCGGTCCTCGGGGCGCTGGGCGAACGGGCGGATGCGCTCGAGGTAGTCGGCGATGGCGTCGCGGTTCTTCTCGAGGATGCGGAGGCGGTCCTCCAGGCGCGCGAGCTCCGTCTCCAGGAGCGCGATCTTGTCCGGGTAGGCGTTGTGCAGGTGGATCTCCGGCGCGTTGCCGAGGCAGGGCAGGAACTCCTTGATGATCTTCGTCGTGAAGCCGACCTCGAGCAGCCCGCGGATCTGGAGCACGCGGTCGACCAGGTGCTCGCCGTACTCGCGGTACCCGTTCTCGGCCCGCTCGGGCGTGAACAGGCCCTGCTCCTCGTAGTACCGCAGGAGCCGCGTCGGGGTCCCGGTGCGCCGGGACAGCTCGCCGATCCGCACGTGATCCACCTCACCGGGTCGCCCCGCTTGACCTTCACATCAATGTCAGACATCCATGCTAACCCCATGTCCACGACGAGCACACCCATCACCGCCACCGTCCCGGACCCCGGCACCGCGTCGGCCGGCGCCCCTCGCCCCGCCTCCGGCGCCCGCAGCCCGGGCGTGCTGCCGGTCGGCGCCCTCCTCGCGCTCGCGGCGTCGGGGTTCCTCACGCTGCTCACCGAGATCCTGCCCGCGGGCGTGCTGCCCGCCATGGCCGCCGACCTCGGCGTCGGAGCCGGTGCCGCCGGGCAGACCGTCACGGCGTTCGCCGTCGGCGCGATCGTCGCCGCGATCCCCCTCACGCGCGCCACGGCGCGGTGGGACCGCCGCACCCTGCTGCTCGTGACGGTCGCCGGGTTCGTCGTCGCGAACACCGTCACCGCGGTGTCGTCGTCGTTCGCGCTGACGCTCGTCGCGCGCTTCGCCGCCGGGCTCGTGGCCGGGCTCACGTGGGCGCTCCTGCCCGGGTACGTGCGCCGGATCGTGCCCGCCGACCGCGTCGGGCGCGCCATGACGATCGCGATGGCCGGGGGTCCGCTCGCCCTCACGCTCGGGGTGCCCGCGGGTGCGGTGCTCGGCGCCGCCGTCGGGTGGCGGTGGACGTTCGGCGTCCTCTCGCTCGTCGGCCTCGGCCTGCTCGCCTGGGTACGGCTCGGCGTCCCCGCCGCCGCGGGCACCCCGCGCGGCGCCCAGCTCCCGATCCGCGCCGTGCTCCCCCGTCCCGGGCTGCGGCCCGTGCTCCTCGTGACCGGACTCAACGTGCTCGCCAACACGTCGCTGTACACGTACGTCGCGATCCACCTCGCTCACCTCGGCCAGGGTTCGCGGACCAGCGCGCTGCTGCTCGTGCTCGGCGCGGCGTCGGCGGGCGCGCTCGTCCTCGTCGGGGCGCTCATCGACCACCGGCTGCGTGCGCTCACCCTCGGGTCCGTCGTCGTGTTCGCTCTCGCGATGCTCGTCCTCGGCCTCGCGCCGACGTCGACGGTGATCGTCGTGCTCGCCGTCGCCGCGTGGGGTGCCGCGTTCGGCGGGGCCGGCACCCTCTACACGACCGCCGCCGCCCGGGCCGCGGGCGACGGCGCCGACGTCGCGCAGTCCGCGCTCGTCACCGTCTGGAACACGTCCGTAGCGCTCGGCGGTGCGGTGGGCGGGGCGGCGCTCGCCGTCGCCGGACCGGCCGGGCTGCCGTGGGTCTCGCTCGCCCTCATGGTCCCGGTCCTGGCGACCGTCGTCGCGGGCCGGCGCCACTCCTTCCGCTGACCCGCTCCTCCGCGGCGTGGCGCGGGCTTCCCGCCCGGCGGGGTCTCTGCCAGGATCGGCGCGTGGCCATCGACGCCCCGACCGGCAGGGGGCCGACGCACGACGTCGGAGCCGGAGACCTCGAGCCCACCCTTCCCGGACTCGGTCCGGAGCCGACGCGCGAGGAGTACGCGAGCTGGTCCCGCCGGGTCGTCGCGTCGCTGCTCGACACGGCGATCGTCGCGACGGTGCTGTTCCTCGCGGTCGGGCCCGCCTACGAGGTGGCCTGGATCCCGGCGATCAGCTTCGGCGTGACCACGAGCACCGTGGTCCCTGGCGGCACCTGGTGGGCTCTCGGCACCGCGGCCGCGCTCTTCGCCCTCCAGGGCTGGACCGGGGCGACGCCCGGCAAGCGGACTGTGGGGATCGTCGTCGTGCACGACACGACCGGGCGGCCCGCCGGGCTGATCCGCACCGTCCTGCGCCACCTGGCCCACCTCCTCGACGCGATCCTGTACATCGGCTTCCTCCGCCCGCTCTGGCACGCGCAGCGCCGGACGTTCGCCGACTCGGTGTGCAGCACGGTCGTGCTGCGCCGGGTCCGCCCGCCAGTGCCGTTCCTCGGCCCGGGGACCGGCACCGGGGGCCCGACGCCGTCGCGCACCGTCACCGCCGCGGCGACGATCCTCTCGGTGGGGAGCGCCGTCTTCGTCCTCGGCCCTGCCACGTACACCGGCGGCGACGTATGGACGGCGACGTGCACACCGGAGGTGTCGGACGAGTCCCCCCTGACCGTCGGCGACGTGCAGGTCGTCAACTGGTCGATGCCGGGCACCGAGAGCCGGTGGGGCGTGACCCGGACGAGCCCGCTCCCCGACGAGGCCGGAGACGAGGCGGGCCTCGACGCGTCGTTCGCGGTCGACCTCGACCTGGACGCCACGCCCGACAGACCGTTGGACGCCGCCCTCGTCCTGCGCCTCGAGACGTGGCAGGGCGAGCCTCTGGGCGAGTTCCGGTCGCCGTTCCGGGTCGAGCAGCGCGCGGACGGCGGCAGCGAGTGGGAAGTCGTCCCGCCCACGGCCGCCGGCGCAGGGCTGTACACGGTCCACGTCCCCTTGGCGACGGTCGCAGCGCTCCCGACGGCATGGAACTGGGAGGCGTCCGTCGTCGTCGAGGGCGAGACGGTCGCCTCGTGCGGAGGCCGCGGCTCCACCTGACCGTCGTCCTGGGCGCGGCGAGCACGACGTCACGCGGCGTCGAGCACGAGGTTGCTGGCGTCATGGGCCCGAAAACGGCAGCAACCTCGTGCTCGGCCCGGGCGGGCGTCTCACGGGGCGGCGGATCGGCTGCAACACGACCGAAACGCCTCGGACGACCGGGGGAAACGTCGCGGTCGCACGATGGAGGTGCGCCGGGCCACGAGCCCGGCGCACCAGCATCCGTCCCGACCCGCGGCCGCCCTCGCGGCCGCCCCCGAGGAGGCTCCCGTGCCGGACAACCGCCCGCTCTTCTCCGCCCCGTCGATCCCCGGCCGCGCCGACGCTCCGTCGACGCGAGCGTCCGCCGGCGATCGGGCGGCGGACCACCGGACCGCCGCGCACCGGACCACCGACCTCGGGGTGTCGCTGGACCTGCGCCCCCGCGAGGAGCCGCAGCGTCGTGCCAACCCGGGCGACGAGCTCACCGTGGACCCGGCCGACCGCCGTCGCCGTGCCCGCGCAGCGCTGCTGGACCTGCGGCGCGACGTCATCCGCCGCAGCGCCAACGGGTGGTGACGCGGGTCAGAGCCGGACGAGGTCGAACGTCTCCCACGGCCCGACGGCGGTCCGGTTCGCGACGAGCGGCTGGGCGCCCGCGCCGTCGGCGCACACGTAGCGGCCGTTGACCTCGGCGCGCAGCGCGACCGCACCGCCACCGAGGTCCTCGAGCCGGAACCGTTCCCACGCGCCCACGGCGGCACGGTTCGCGACGAGCGGCTGAGCGCCGGCGCCTTCCGCGCACACGTACTGCCCGTTCACCTCGGCGCGCAGCGCCACGACCCCGCCGCCCAGCTCCTCCAGCCGGAACCGTTCCCACGCGCCGACCGTCGGTCCGCCCGCGACGAGCGTGCCGCCGTCGGTCTGGCGGGCCTGGACGTACTGCGCGTTCGCGCGCGCCCGCAGAGTGACGAGGCCGGTCACGGGGCCCGGCCCACCGCCGACGACGGGCGGCGTCGGGCGCACGGCCGTGAGCGCGATCTCGCCGCGGAGCAGGCGGCCGCCGTCGTTCGTGAGGCGCAGGTAGTAGTCGGAGGAGCACGCCGTGCCGTCCTCGTCGAGGGCGCGCATGCCCGACCCGGCGGGCACGTCCGCCGCCGTCGCGGCCGTCTTCGCGATCTGGTTGCCCTCGTTGTACTCGTCGAACATCGAGATGTACGCGCTCGCGACGCCCGCCCGGGCGTGGTTGTAGAACTGGCGCCACATGAAGTCGCCGTGCGCGCGCTGGCCCTCCTGGAGGTCGCCGGGCAGGACGCACGGCTGGTAGTCGATGCCGAGGCGCGTGCACTCCGCGAGGTCGGGCACGGTGGCGCGCTGGAAGAAGTCGTCCGCGCCCGCGACGTTCCCGATCCGGCCGACGAGCCACGGCGAGATCATGTCGAACGACCGGTAGACGCCCCCGAACCCGGGGCGCGAGTCACCCGTCCCCTCGCGCCACCACGTGGGGACGCCGCCCATGACGTAGCACCCCTGCGCCTTGAACCAGTCGACGACCTCCTGGCACTCCTGCGGCGTGAACGGACGCTGGGCGTCGTCGAACCCGAAGCCCCAGATGCCGACGACGGGCTTGCCGTTCTGCCGCGCGTACGCGGGAGAGGCGACGTGAGCGGACATCTTCGTCGTCCAGTCCTGGGTGATCTGGTTACGCATCGCGTACCAGTCGCTCACGTCGTACATGACGTAGAACTTCACGCCCGCGCGCTCCGCGGCGGTGCGCGTGCGGCTCGCCATGACGTCACGCGTCGGACCCTCGCCGCCGAACGGGTTGAAGCGCTGGAGCGCGGCCGTGTGGATGCCGTTCTCGGCCATCCACCGCAGGTGCGTGTCGACCGTCTGCTGGTCGTACGACGAGAAGAGGCGCGCGGGGCGGCCGTCGCCGAGCGCGGGGAACGCGGTCTGGTACGTCGTCGTGTACTCGCGGACGTCGGGCCACGACTTGATGACGGTGTTGGTGGTCGACGGCGCCTGGTCGGCCTGGCGGGCCCAGTGCCACCACGCGTCGATGGGGGCGCCGTCGCCCCGGCACGCGAACCAGCCCTGGTAGCCGGCGGTGATCTTGCCGACGACGTCGCCGGGCGGGCTGACCGCCACGGCGGCGCCCGGGAGGGCTGCCGCGGCCGGGCCGGCGGCGGAGGCGGAGGTGCCGACGGCGGCGGTCGCCGCGGCGGCGGCCGTCAGGCCGAGGAAGGAACGTCGGGTGAAGCTCATGTGCTCAAGTCCGTTTCTCTGGGGGTGCCGGCGCGACGTCGTCGTCACGGTCCCGGCACGGTCGGTCACGTCTCGTGCAGGAGCGTCGTGTGCTACCCCCTCTCGTCGGGGACGGTCGTGAGCGGGACGGCACGCGGGCGGGCGGCGGCAGCGCCGACCTCCCCGCGCGCACCCGTGCGCGCGGCGTCGAGCAACGACTCCATGACGTCGAGCACGTGCAGGGCGAGCCGACCGCTCGCGCGCGGCTCGACGCCGTCGGGCGTGGCGACGAGGTCCGCGAGGCCGTACCCGCGCCCGGCGCCGCGGAAGCCCGCGCGCACCGGGAGCTCGCGCCACGTGTCTCCGGCGGCCTCGCGGATGCGGACCGCGCCGTCGAACCCGTTCGGGTCGGGCACCTGGAGCGACGCGAGCGTGCCGTGGACCTCGATCGGCGGCGCCTGGCTCGCCGGGGCGTCGAAGCTCATGAGGAGGGTCGAGAGCGCGCCCGACGCGTGCGTGAGGACCCCCGTGACGTGCGTGTCCACCTCGACCGGGATCTCTTCGCCCGCGCGCGGCCCGGAGCCGATCGTGCGCGTCGCGCGCGCCCGGCTCGACGTGCCGACCACGGACGCCACCGGGCCGAGCAGGTGCACGAGCGCCGTGACGTAGTAGGGACCCATGTCGAGCAGGGGCCCGCCGCCGGGGCGGTAGTAGAAGTCGGGGTGCGGGTGCCAGCGCTCGTGGCCCGCCGTGACCATCGTCGCGGTCGCGCCGACCGGCGTCCCGAGCAGGCCGTCGTCGACGGCGCGGCGCGCGGTCTGGATGCCCGTGCCGAGCACGGTGTCGGGCGCGCACCCGACGCGCACGCCCGCGGCGTCGGCGGCCGCGAGGACCCGCGCGGCGGCGACCCGGTCCGCAGCGAGCGGCTTCTCGCCGTACACGTCCTTGCCCGCGGCGACCGCCGCGAGCGCCACCTCCTCGTGCGCGGCGGGCGTGGTGAGGTTGAGGACGACGTCGACCTCGGGGTCGCGCACGAGCGCGTCGACCGTGAGGGCGCGCACGCCCTGCTCCGCCGCGACGGCCGCCGCGCGCTCCGGGTCGAGGTCGGCGACGGCGACGAGCCGCAGGCCGTCGAGCCGGGGCAGGGTCGCGAGGTACTGGCCGCTGATCGCACCGCAGCCGACGATCCCCACTCCCGCCGGGCGACCGGTGGCTCCGGCGGTCGCCGCGAGGGTCGGCGCCTCGGCGGTCACAGCGCGTGCTCCTGCCGGCTCGCCCAGAGCATCCCGCGCTCGACCATCGTGCGGACGGTCGGGTGCTCGAGGTCCTCGGGCCGGTGCCCGACGGTGCACACGAACACGCGGCCGGCGCCCCACCGTCGCGTCCAGACGGCGGGCGAGGTCGACGGGTCGTGCCAGGAGTCCTCGGGCCGGGCCTCGACGGTCGTCGTCGCGAGGACGTCGTCGTAGTCGTCGGTGAGGACCCAGTACTGCTCGGTAGTGATCTCGAAGTCGTCGAGCCCGGCGACGACGGGGTGGTGGGACCGCTCCGGGACGACGCGCACGCTGTGCGTGACGAAGCTGTCCGTCTCGTCGCCGCGCAGCGGCCCGAGCGGCGTACCCGGCCCGGCGGTGCGGCGCGGGTGGTGGGCGAACTGCCCGCCGACGAGGTGCGCGTACTCGCTGCTCGCGCGGTAGGAGTCGACGATGCCGCCGTGCCAGCCCGCGAGGCCCGTGCCCGCCTCGACGGCGGCGACGAGCCCGGCGACCTGCTCGGGGCTGATCTCGCTCATGGTCACGCTCTGCACCACGAGGTCGACCTGCGCCATGGTGCGCGCGTCGGCGTACACGGCGGGCGACGGCTCGACGCGCACGACGTACCCCTGCGCGCTGAGGAAGGGGACGAACAGGTCGGTCGTCTCCTCCGGTCGGTGCCCGGACCAGCCGCCGCGGACGACGAGGGCGGTGGGCGGTGACGTGCGGTCGGTCATGCGACGGCCTCCTGGGCGGTCTCGCGCGGGACGCGGGCTGGACGGGGTCGGCGGAAGGGTCCGTGGTGCGGGTGGTGCGGGTGGACAGCGGTCAGACGCGCTCGACGTCGAACCGCACGGCGTAGGAGACGGACTCGCCCGGCGCGAGGACGGGCAGGACGCCCGCCTCGCGCGCGGCGACGCGGCCGCCGATCGCGGGCGCATTCATGGGCTCGAGCCCGAGGACGTTCTGCCCGGGGGCGAACATCTTCCACTGGTAGAGCACGGGCAGGGTCGCGGTCGGGAACGAGACGGTCAGGCGCAGCCCCAGGTCGCGGTTCGTCACGACGGCGCGCCCGGTCCCGGGCGCGAGGTCGTGCCGGTGCACCCGCTGGCGGTAGCCGTCGGCGGGCGCGGTGATCTCGCGCCAGGGGTCGCCGACGGCGTCCGGCCCGTCGGGCTCGACGCTCTGCGACGAGACGTCGAGCTCCGCGGCCTCGGAGACGAGCGGCCACCCGAGGTTCGCGTGGTAGAGCACGAGGTGCGGCTCGGGCCGCCACCCCTCGTTGGTCACCGTGTCCTCGACGGTGACCGACGTCGTCCCGAGGCCCGCACGGACCCGGCGCCGGAGCACGAGGTGCTCCTCGTGGAGCGACGCCTGCCGGACGACGCCCTCGACCACGACCTCGTCCCCGACGACCGCCGCGCGCTCCACGCTCGCCGGGACCGCGGTGAGGCGACCGTGCTGCGGGAACCGCCGGCCGCCGTCGGACACCGGGGAGCCGACGTGGTCCAGGCCGCACGTGACGAGCAGACCGCCGCCGAACGTCGTGCCGAAGTCGTCGCCCTGGTAGAGCCCGGGCGCGGCGAGCCCCGCGGGAGCCATCCACGCGAGCGGGACGCCGTGCACCGTGACCTGGCCGAGGTCGAGCGCGCGGTCGGGCAGCACGTCGAGCTCCAGCCCGCCGCCCGTCACGACGCGCACGCGGCGCGCCCCGCGGGCCGGGCCGTCGGCGTCGACGAGCTGCTCGACGCGCGCGACCTGGCCGAGCCACCCGGCGCGGCGCCGGACCTCGCCGGGGTCCGCCCCGTGGATCGTCCCGGGTCCGTCGCCCGCTGCCGTCATGTCCTGCGTCCTCTCCTGCGGGCCTCCTGCGGGCCCGCCCGTGCGCGGCGGGGTCCGGGTCGCCCCGGACCCCGCCGTCGTGCCGGCCGCGCGGGTGCGCGGCCGGGATGCGTCAGCCGCAGCGCACGGCGTCGTACGACGCCGTGAGGACGACGTCGCCGCCGCCCGCGGTGACGGTGACCTGCGCCGTGCCCGCCTCGGCCGACGTCGCCCGCGTCGCGAACGACTGGTAGGCGCTCTTCCCCGGTGCGACGTCGTCGACCGTGCGCTCCCCGAACGGCGTCGCGAGGCGCACCGTCACGGGGTCGTCGCCCCCGTTGCGGGCGCGGACCGCGACGTACGCGCGGCCGGCGAGGCACCGCCCGGTCGCCTCGACCTCGACGTCCGTCGTCGGCGCGACGACGAACGCGGCCGTGAGCGACGTGTCGGCCGCGAGCGCGAACGCGTACCGCGCGTCCTGGGAGACCACGGCACCGGAGGCGTCGCGCCAGCCGGCGAACGCCGACCCCTCGGCGGGCTCGGCGACCACGGCCACCGCGCTCCCGGTCTCGTACCGTCCCGGCTCCGCCTCGTTGCCCTCGACGCGCACGGTCCCGGCGGCACCCTCCGCGGCGTCCGCCGCGACGCCCAGCGCCGACGTCACCATGTGGATGGCGAGCGGGTTGACGATCGTCACCGGTCCGCGGCTCGTGGTGCCGTTGAACCGCATGAGGTTGACGACGCTCACCGCGCTCGACGCGTCCGCGTCGACCGTGTGCCCGCCCGGGCCGAGGTTGTCGGTCCCGAGGTTGAAGGCCCGCACCGTGGCGCCGTCGCTCGCGACGATGCCGTCGTGCGTGCCGTACGCGAAGGTGTTGAGCACCGTGAGGTCCTGCGACCCGGTCGCCCGCACGAGGACCTCGCGCTCGCGCGCGACCGGGTCGATGACCTGGCCGAACAGGTCGGCCCCCTCGACCCAGCCCGGCAGCCCGTACGCGAGGCGCGTGATGACGTTGCCGTTGGACAGCACGTTCTCGACCGTCCCGCCCTCGTTCGCGCCGACGTGCACGCCCTCGGAGAGGAAGAGCCCGACGGCGCGCCGCACGAGGAACCCGTCCGCCGCGGCGGTCAGGTCGATCGCGTTCCACGCGTTCGTCAGGCCGACGTTCACGACGTAGGCCCCCGGCGCGCCGCCGCGCACGGCGAACGGGTAGGACCGGACGCCGTCCGGGCCGGCCGGGTTGTTCTCGGGGTGGAAGACCCGCAGCCCGCGCAGGCCCGCGTCCTCGCCCGCGAGGGTGACGAACGCCGTCTCGCCGACCGACGGGTCGGGCTCGCCCGGCGCCGCCGGTGACACGCCGCCCTCGTACGCGAGGAGCACCGTTCCGCCGCTGAGCTCGAGCGAGTCGCGGTTCGCGACGCCCGCCGAGCCGCGCAGCTCCACGCCCGCGGGGACCGTGAGGTGGCCGCGCACGGTGTACCAGCCCGCGGGCAGGTACACGACGCCGCCGCCCGCGGCCGCGGTGTCGTCGAGCGCCGCCTGGATCGCGGCCGTCGCGTCGACGTCGGAGAGCTGACCGGGCGTGCGGGGGACGTCGTACGGCGCCTTCGTCACGTCGACGAGCCGCTCGGCGGGGCGCGGCGCGAGGACCGGCTCCGGCCTCGCGGGCACACCACCCTCCGGACCGTCGAGGACGTGGACCGTCCCCTCCAGGGCACCCGTCACGTCCGTGCCCGTGAGCTTGACGTAGCCGCCCGACGTGTTGCGGACCGCGGCCTCGGATCCCTCCAGGGTGCCGCCGGCGAAGGCGGTGCCCCAGCGGTCGTCCGAGACCTCGACCTGGACGGCGACGTCCGTGCGGCGCACGTCGGTGTCGAGGAACGAGCCGGTGAAGCTCGCCCGCTGACCCTTGACGATGCGGATGCCTACCGCGTAGTCCGCGACCGAGATCCCGGAGAACTCGTCCCACTCGAGGTCGCCGAGCACCAGGCCCGTGCCGTGCTCGCGCGTCCACGCGTCGAGGACCCCGCGCTCCGGGGCGTCGTACGCGGCGCCCGCACCGGCCCAGACGCCGTTGTCGAACGTGACGTCCTGCCACGTACCGACGTCCGCGCCGTTGTACGCAACGACGCCCTCGAACAGCGCGGTCCCGACGACGTCGCGCACGTTCGCGATCTCGTGCACCTGCGAGCCCGGGCCGCCCTCGCCGCGGTCGTGCGCCATCGTGGAGATCCCGATGCCGCGGTACGAGTTGAGCATCGTCACGTGCTCGACGCTGCTCATCATGTAGTTCTGCTCGCCCTGCCACGCGCGGCCCGGGAGCTCGACCGTGAAGCCGTAGGGCACCGGGTCCGCCGCGTCCTGGCCGGGGTAGTACGTCGTGACGCCGACGACGCCCGCGTTCCCGCCCACGCGGAACAGGCTCGGGCCGTCGTCGCCCGACGGCAGGTCCGCGACGACGACCGTCCCGTCGAGCGGGTCGGCGTCCGGCGAGATCGCGCGGTCGGGGTGGTCGCCGCGCAGCGTGCAGTGCGGGAGCACCTCGAGCGTGCCCGTCACGCGGTACGTGCCCGCGGGGAGCCACACCGTGCCGCCCGTCGCGTCCTGGCACGCGTACAGCGCCGCCTGGATCGCCGCGGTCGAGTCCGCCTCGCCCGTGGGGTCGGCGCCGAAGTCCGTGACCACCTGGTCCGCGACCACGACGTCCTCCGTCGGGAACATGGTCTCGACGAGGCGGGGCTCGACCGGGACGGCCGGGGCCCGGCGCACCTCGAGGCCGGTCAGCGCGAACGTCGCGCGTTGCGTCGCCCGCTCGTCGAGCGCGAGGCGCACGTAGCGCGCCTCGACGGGCTCGAACCGGGTACGCACCCCCGTCGCGTCGATCGCGCCGGCGCTCGCGACCTCGTCGTAGGTCGCGCCGTCCGTCGACACCTCCACGCGGTAGACGTGCGCGTAGTCCGGCGTCCAGCGCACCAGCACCTCGTCGATCTCGGTGACGGCGCCCAGGTCGACCTGGACCCACTCGGTGTCGCCGTCGCGCGCGGAGGTCCACGCGGTGCCGCGGTCGCCGTCCGTCGCCGCGGCGGCGGGACCGCCCGAGCTCACGGTCACGGGCTTGCCGCGCGCGAGGTCGGTCGTGACCTGCGACCCGAGGAAGTCCTCGAGAGCGTCCTCCAGGGCCGTCGTCGCGGCGTCCACCGCGTCGCCGTTCGCACCCGGGTCCTGCGCGACGGCGTCGGCCGCGTCGATCTCGGCGCGCAGCCCGGCGCGCGAGCCCGCCGGGTACTGGCCGTCGCGCTCGCCCTCGCGTGCGGCGGCGTACGTGACGTCGGCCCGCTCGACGAGCCGACGCAGCGCGATCGCGGGGTCCACCTCGCGCGGGACGACGGTCACCGCGAGCGAGTCGATCCGCACGTCCTGCGGCGACCCCTCGACCGAGAGCCGGAAGTCGGAGCCGTTGGAGCGGTTGGTGAGGATCGCGTCGTCGAGCAGCCACGAGCGCGAGACCCACGAGCCGTCGGTGCCGAGCGCGAGGCGCGGGGACGGCTTGAACATGTGGGGGATGGTGTCGCCCGGCGAGTCGTACTGGAGGAACATGTCGCCGCCGCCCTGCTGCACGGTCGCGTCGACGAGCACGCGGTCGCGCGTGTCGAGCGCGTACGCGTCCGAGACGTTCGCGTAGACGAAGTTCGTGCCCTGGGCCCGGCCGGTCTGCCAGTACCCGCGGCCGTCGGCCGTCCCCGTGACGAGTCCCGCCGTCGCGTCGCCCGCGCGCACGGCGATCCCGCGCTCGGCGACGGTCGGGCCGAGGTCCACGCTCGTGCCCTGCGCGACGACGCGCACGGACGCGACGGAGAGCTCGCCCTCGGCCGCGGCGAGCGACACCTCGCGGTCGCCGCCCGCCTGCGTGCCCGGTTCCAGCGCCCCGGCAGGGAGCGCGACGACGGTCGACGTCCAGCCGTCGCCGTCGGCGTCCGCCTCGGGCGCGCCCGCGCCGAGCACGGAGCCGTCTCCCGCGGTCGCGACCACCTGCTCGCCCGCGCGGTGGTCCACCACGAGGTACCCGGGCACGTCGGCGAGGCGCCCGACGTACGCGTCCGCGACGTCGAGCGCGATCCGCTCGGCGCCGGCCGCGGCGTCGGTGCGCCAGAACGCGCGACCGCCCTCCTCGCCCGTCGCCTGCGCCCCGGTCGTCGGCGCGGTCGCGACGGCGATCCCGTGCGTGCGCGGGGTCGTCGACAGGTCGGCGCCCACCCCGACCGGGTAGCGGTCGACGTCGACCACCGGGCTCGCGACGGCGGGGGCCACGAGCCCCGTCACCGCCATGACGAGGGCCGCGCCGGTGGCGACGACCCGTCCTGCTCCAGCATGCATGCTCATCCTCAACACCCTTGTTCTCGGACTGACTGACGCGTGCGTGCTCAGGGGATCAGGCGCTCACCCCCTCGGCCGGCGCCTCGCTCGCGGGGTCGAGCGCGTCGCCCGTGCGCCAGTCGTGGCGCGGGACGAACCCGAACAGCTCGCGCACCGCGGTCGTGTCGATGACCGACGCGAACCCGTCGAGGGGCCGCGTCACGCGGGAGCCCGGGTGGAAGCGCTCGAGGAGCTCGGCCGTCGGCACGTCGCTCGTCGTGTCGGGCGCGGCGACGTTGACGACGTGGTGGCCCGTGACGCCCGACTCGAGGATCGCGCGCACCACGTCCACCGCGTCGCGCGTGTCGAGCCACGTCCACAGCTCCTGCCGGATCGCGCCCGGGTCGCGGTGCGCGAGGTCGACCCACTCGCGCAGCCGGTCGCCCGACCCGACGAACGGCATGCGCAGCATCGTCGTCGGCAGGCCGTAGCGCCGCGTGACGTACTCCCCCACCTGCTCGGACAGCAGCTTCGACAGCGCGTACGCGTCCACGGCGACCGACTCCTGCGCCTCGTCGACCGGGACGTACGCGGGCGAGAGGTGGCGGCCCGCCCACGGGTACCCGTACGCCGAGAACGACGACGCCGCCACGGCGGCGCGCACGCCCGCCCGGCCCGCGCCGTCGAGCACGCAGAACGCGCCCTGCACGTTCTGGGCGACCGTCTCGTCGTCGGGCACCTGGCCCGGCGACGCGATCGCCGCGAGGTGCACGACGCCGTCGACGGCGGGCGCGTCCTGGCCCTGCCCCGCACGGAGCGCGGAGTCGACGAAGGCCGCGTCGCGCGTGTCGCCGACGAGGCTCACGACGGCGGCCGGCGCGTCGAACGGCGCGCGGTCGGTCGCGACGACGCGGTACCCCGCGGCGGCGAGACGCGGGACGGCGACCCGCCCGATGACCCCGGCGGCCCCCGTGACGAGGAGCGTGGCCCCGGGCAGGAGCGCGGGCCCGGTGGGCGCGTCGGTGGACGTGGTGGTGTTCATGGCGTGGTTCCGATCTGTGCGGTGGTGCGTGCTGCGCGGTCGGGGCCGAGAGGCCCCCGGGGTCACCCCTTCACGGCACCCACCAGGCCGTTGACGAAGTACCGCTGCGTCGCGAGGAAGAGGATGATCACCGGGATCACGACGATCAGCGCGCCCGCCATGAGCTGGTTGTACTGGACGACGTTCGACGACTGGAGCTGCTGCAGCGCGATGGGGAGCGTGAACGTCGACGGGTCGTTGAGCGACACCCGCGACAGCAGGTACTCGTTCCACGTGGGGATCGCGGTGAGCAGCGCGATCGTGATGATCGCGGGCCGCGCGAGCGGCACGTAGACGCGCGCGAAGATGCGCAGCTCGCCCGCGCCGTCGACCCGCGCGGCGTCCCGCAGCTCCCCGGGCACGGCCTGGAACGCGTTGGTGAGCAGCAGGATCGACAGCGGCGCCGTGCCGTTGACGAACGGCAGGATCAGACCCAGGTGCGTGCCGAGGATCCCGAGCTGGTTCTCCAGCAGCACGATCGGCAGGAGCGTCACGACGCCCGGCACGAACAGCAGCACGAGGAACAGGCGGAAGAAGGCCTGGCGCCCCGGGAAGCGCAGCACCGCGAAGGCGTAGGACGCGGCCGAGTACACGACGACGACGCCGAGCGTCGTCAGGCCCGTCACCTTGACGCTGTTGAGGAAGTAGTCGAAAAAATGCAGCCGGCTCCACGTGTCGACCAGGGTCGACAGGGTCGGCTCGGCGGGGATGAGGTTGCCCCCGCCCATGACGATCTCCTGCTGCGTCTTGAACGCGGCAGAGACCATCCACAGGAACGGGTACAGGCTCACGACGGCGTACCCGACGAGGAGCACGCCCACCACGACGCGCGCGACGACCACCTTGGCGGGGGTGCCGCGACGGCGCGGGGTGAGGGCGGGCACGTCGGGGAGCTGCGTGCGGTCGGCGACGGTGGTCATCACTTCTCCCTCGTGACGCGCTGGTTGACGATCGCGACGGCGAGCGCGGCGAAGAACAGGAGCCAGCCGAGCGCGCTCGCGAGGCCGAGGGTCGGGGCGAGCTGCTGCTGGAACGCGAGGTCGTACGTCTCCAGGCCGAGCACGTTGGTGCGACCGGCCGGGCCGCCGTTCGTCATGATGAGGAAGATCTGGAAGCCCTGGAGCGCGTCGCGCACGTTGAGCAGCATGATGACGGCGGTCGTGCCCTTGAGGAGCGGCAGCACCACGGAGAAGTTGGTGCGCCACCACCCGGCGCCGTCGAGCTGGGCCGCCTCGAGCACGGACGAGTCGATCGACTGGAGGCCCGTCAGGTAGAGGAGCATCGCGACGGGGACGCCCGACCAGACCATGATGACGATGAGCGTCGGCAGGGCGGTCGACGGGTTGCCGAGCCAGCCCTGCGGCTGCGCGAGGCTGCCGAGTCCGAGCGAGCGGAGCAGGAGGTTGATCGCGCCGTTCGGCTCCAGCACGTACTGCCAGGCCATGTACACGGCGATGCCGGCCGTGACGTACGGGACGAAGTACACGGACCGCAGGACGCCGGAGAACCGGCGCGCCTGGTTGAGCACGATCGCGAGCGGGAACGCCACCGCGAGGATGAGGATCGGCACCGCGATCATCACGACGAGCGTGTTGAGCGCGGCACGGTGCACGACCGGGGCGTAGATCGGGCTCGCCCACAGCAGGTCGGCGTAGTTCTTCAGCCCGACCCACTCCCACGTGGGCGTGAGGCCGTTCCAGCGCACGAACGAGAGCTGGGCGCCGAAGAAGAGCGTGTACACGCCCATGACGAGGAACAGCAGGAGCGCGGGAGCGATGAAGACGTAGCCCCACGCCACCTCCTTGCCGCGGTAGCGCATCTTCTGCCGGCCGCGGCGCCGGCCGCCGCCGACGCTCCCGTGGGCGGGAGCGTCGGCGGCGATCGTCGCGGGGGTGGTCACTTCGACTGAGACCAGAACGTGTCGATGAGCGTGGCCACGGTCGTCGAGACGGTCGCGACGTCCTGCGTCGCGAGCGGCGTCAGCTCCATGACGGCGTCGCCCACCTGGGCAGCGTCGTACGCCGCGGGGCGGTACGACGTGTCACCCGGGTTGTAGGCGTTCTCGCCCTCGCCGAACGCGCCGATCATCGCGCCGAGGACCGGGCCGACCGTCGAGGACGGGTCGTCGCCGAGGTCGACGGGCGGGACGTCGAGCGCGTCCTTGGCGAACGTGGCCGCCACGTCCTGCTCGGACAGGTACTTGATCCACTGGAGCGCGCCGTCCTTGTTGCCCGTGGTCGCGGAGACCGACAGGCCGGTGAGGCCGAACGGGGCGAGCTGGAGGTCGTCGATCGCGCCGCCCTCGGGGGCCGGGACGGGGAAGGTCACGATGTTCTCGGCGTCCATGCCGTTCTGGGCGAGGAACGCGAGGGTGAACGTGCCGCCGATGTCGAACGTCGACTTGCCCTGCGCGAACGCGATGTCCGCGTCGTCGATCGTCAGCGACTGCGTGCCCGGCATCCAGTACGGCTGGATCTGGTTGTAGGTCTCCAGCACCTTGACGCCGTTGGGCGACGCGAAGCTCTTGGCCGGGTCCTGGCCGAACAGGGCGCCGAAGTCGTCCTTGCCGAGCTGGCCGTAGGCCATCGGCTGCATGAGCCACTCGAGGCCCGTCGTGGAGGACTGGAAGCCGATGCTCACGCCGCCGTCGTCGGGGTTCGTCTTCTTGACGGCGTCGAGCGCCGCGACGAACTCCTCCCACGTCGTGGGGGCCTCGGTGACCCCGGCCGCCTCGAGGCGCTCCTTGTTGGCGTAGACGATGCCGAACGTGCCGATCGTGAAGGGCACGGAGAACCGCTGACCCTCCTCGATCCCCGCGGTCTTGGAGCCCTCGGCGAGCGACTGCTCGTAGTACGCCGGGGTGACGGTCCCGTCCTCCGCGACGGCGGGCAGGAAGCGCGAGCTCCAGTCGTCGTCGACATCGTCGGACAGGTCCTCGAGCAGCCCGGCGCCCCCGAACGTGAAGTCGTCGCCGTGCGTGTGGACCTCCATGACGTCGGGCAGGTCGCCCGTCTGCGCGGCCGCCTGGACCTTGGTGATGAACGCGTCGTCGGGGGTGTACGCCTGCACGTCGACCGAGATCCCGGTCTCCTCCTCGAACGTCTTCGCGGCGTTCTGCAGGGGCTCGACGTGGGACTGCTTGAAGGTCCACATGGTCAGGCTGTCGGGGTCGCCCTCGCCGGAGCCGCCGCCGTTGCCGCCGCCACCGGCCGGCCCGCTGCACGCGGCGAGCGCGCCGGCGAGCAGGGCGGAGGTGGCGATGGTCGCGGTGATGCGGGCGGGGAACGGACGACGTCGGTGTCGGTTCACGGGAAGCCTCTCGGTCCACGGGCGACGCCGGGGCAGCGTCGCGGTTCCGGAAACATAAATCAATTCGATGTACAGTGTCAACGACGGCGATCGGACGCCCCTCGTCCGGCCCCCGTCCATCCGTCGCGCGGAACGTCCCGCGCACCCCGAACCCGCGGAACGAGGTCACCGATGACAGCAGCGCAGCAGCCCGGCACGGACGGCACCGGGGCCGGGCTCCCCGATCCCGTCCGCGAGGTCGTCCGGGACGTCCTCGCCCCCGCGCCGTGGGCTCCCGAGCGCTCGGGCGCCGGGGACGAGGGCCTGCGGATCACCGCGGTGCGCACGTTCCTCACGGGCCCGCAGGGCTGCCCGTACGTCGTGGTGCGGGTCGAGACCAACCAGCCGGGCCTCTACGGGCTCGGCGACGGCAGCGACCCGCAGCGCCCCCTCGCGACGCGCACCGTGATCGACGAGTACCTCGGCCCGATGCTCCTGGGTCGCGACCCCGCGGACATCGAGGACCTCCACCGCCTGCTGCTCAACAGCGGCTACTGGCGCGGCGGCTCCATCGAGCACAACGCCCTCGCGGCGGTCGACGTCGCGCTCTGGGACCTCAAGGGCAAGGTCGCCGGCCTCCCCGTCCACCAGCTCCTCGGCGGGAAGGCCCGCGCCTACGCCGACGCGTACACGCACGTCGACGGCGCCGACGCCGCCGAGGTCGCCGAGAAGGTCCTCGCCGCCGTCGAGCGCGGCTACCGGCACGTGCGCGTCCAGGTCGCCGTCCCCGGCCGCGACACCTACGGCACCGCACCCCGCGACGAGGCCGAGGCCGCGCGCCGTCGGGCCCGCACCGACCGCTGGGACACGCTCGCCTACCTGCGCCACGTGCCCGGCATCCTCGCCGACGTGCGCGACCGCGTCGGTCCGGACGTCGAGCTGCTCCACGACGCCCACGAGCGCATGACCCCCGCCGAGGCGCGGCAGTTCGTGCGCGCCGTCGAGGACGCGCACCTGTTCTTCCTCGAGGACGCGCTCGCGCCCGAGGACGCCGCCCACTTCCCCGAGCTGCGCGCCGCCGGCACCACCCCGCTCGCGGTCGGCGAGCTCTACCACGACCCCCGCGCCTACCTCCCGCTGGTCGCGGGCCGGTCGATCGACTTCGCCCGCATCCGCATCCCCACGCTCGGCGGGCTCACGCCCACGCGCAAGCTCGTCGCCGTGTGCGAGATGTTCGGCGTGCGCACCGCGCCGCACGGGCCGGGCGACGTCACGCCCGTCGGGATGGCGGCGAACATGGCGCTCAACATCTCCTCCCCCGCGTTCGGCGTCCAGGAGGCCGCGACCTTCCGCGACGCGACGCTCGAGGTCTTCCCCGGCGCCCCCGTCCCGACCGACGGCCACCTGCTCGCCCCCGAGGCCCCCGGCCTCGGCGTCGACTTCGACGAGGTCGCCGCCCGCCGCTACCCCGTCGGCGCCCCGCTCGAGCACGACCGCTGGGCGCTCCTGCGCGCCACCGACGGCAGCGCCCACCGCGCCTGACGCGCCGCCGCCCACGACGGCTCTGACCTGCGGAGCCGCGCGCCACATCCGGATCCGGTGTTTTGTTTTCCGGGGTTGCGCAATATCGGCGGTGCCCCTACCTTGAGCACCACTGTCCGATGTTCGACGACGAATGTTGAGGGGAAACAGTGATGCGCAAGGGAACGAAGGGGGCCTCGGCGCTCCTTGCGGTGGCGGTCTCGGTGGGGCTGATGGTGTCGACGGCGGCGCCCGCGTCCGCCGGACTGGCGTCACGGTTGTGCAGCACAGGTGGCGAGGTCTTCGGGGCGTCGAACTCGTCGACCGTGCAGTCCGCAGCGAGCGGCAACTGCGGCACGGTCGGCGTCCGGGGCTACTACGCCCACATGGGCGGCGCGTCGTGGACGACCTGGACCTACAAGAGCGGATCCAACGCGATCGCCAAGCGGACCGGCACGAACTTCACCCAGGCCCAGCACAATGGTGCCGGTACCGGCGTGTTCACGACCAACGTGTGATGGCGCGCTCGTCCCGTCGCACCGGCGCGCTCCTGGGAACGCTCCTGGGAGCGCTCCTGGTGTCAGGTTGCGGCGGCTCCGGCTCCGACGACATCCCGCAGTTCGACGCGATCAACGCCGACGAGGACCTCTCCTCGGCTGGTCCGGAGCAGCGCGAGGCGCTGACGGACGGCGAGGTGACCCAGGACGAGTACACGGCGGGGTTCGAGAGGTTTCGGGCGTGTCTGCGCGCTGAGGGCTACGAGCTGCGGGACGTCGAGCTCGTCGGGGTGGTGTGGCAGGGCGGGATCCCGGCGGAGGCGGTCGACTCCGGAGTCGAGAAGACCTGCTACGACCGCGACTTCAAGTTCGTCGACGTCGTCTGGCAGACCTCGAACCAGGAGGAGACGTCGCTGCTGGACGCGCTGAGGTACTGCCTGCAGGAGCGCGGGCTGGGCGTCCCGTCGACGCTCGCGGAGGCGCAGCGCGCCGTGGCCGGCGCCGGGCTGGACGAGGCGTCGTGCGTCGCGGAGTACGACGCCCTGTGAGGAGCGACCGGTCCCGTGGCTGGGTGCGCCTGGTGCCGTTGGTGGCGCTGTGGGCCGTGCCCGTGGTCGCGGTCGCCGTGGCGTTCCCGCTCGTCGACGCCGCGGAGGAGCGGAGCGTCGCGGTGCCGGCGCCGACGGTCGTCGAGGTCGGCGCCCGTTCCGACGACGGACGGACCGCGGTCGAGGTCGCGACGGTGCGCGCCGTGGCTCCCGGGGTCCGCGCTCCCGCGGGGGGAGTCGTCACCGCGCTCACCGAGGCGGGTCCCGTCGTGGCCGGGCAGGCGCTGTTCGCCGTCGACGGCATCGACGTGCTCGCGTACCGCGGCGACCCGCTTTGGCGCGACCTGCGCCCGGGTGACCGCGGCACGGACGTGCGCGCGCTCGGGGACTACCTCGTGTCGCTCGGGTACCTGGACGCGGTCGGCGTCGACGACCGGTTCGGCCCGGCGACGCGCGAGGCCGTCCGGGCGCTCCAGGAGCGCCTCGGGGTCCCCCGGGACGGGGAGTTCCGCCTCTCGTACGTCGTGCGGGTCGACGACGCCGTGCCGGCGGTCACCGGTCCGCTCGTCGCCCTGGGGGACCGGGTCGAGGCGGGCGACGCGGTGCTGGAGGGCTCGCAGCCCGTGGAGGCGCTGACCGTGGCCCCGATCGCCGAGGGCGGCGGTCTCGGCCGGCTCGCTCGGGAGCCGGTCGTGCTGCGCCTGGGCGAGGTCGAGGTACCGATGTCCAGCGCGGCGCCCCAGGGCGCCGAGCTGGACGGCGTCGTGGCGGCGCTCGAGGAGGCCGTGGCCGCGGGCACGCTCGAGCGGATCGTCGACGAGACGACCTCGACCGTGCGCTACCGGGGCGCGATCCTCGCGCTCCAGGACCCGGCGGAGCGCGGTGCCGTCCCCTCGACGGCTGTGCGCGTGGACCACGACGGCACGACGTGCGTCCTGCTGAGCGACGGCTCCACGGCCGCGGCGCAGCCTCGCCGGCTCGAGGTCGCGGAACCCGGGAACGAGCTCGCGACGGTGCTCGTCGACGCCGACCTCGTCGGAGCCCGCGTGCTCCGCGACGCGACGCAGGCCACCGGCACGGCAGGGTGCGGGTAGCGGCGTGCGCGTGGACGTGATCGACGCCGCCATCGCGTTCGGGCCCGTCCCGGTGTTCGCCGGGCTGACCGCGACGTTCGAGCCCGCGCGCGTCACCGCGCTCGTCGGACCGTCGGGCAGCGGCAAGTCGTCGCTGCTCGCCGCGGTCGCGGGGTACCAACGGCTCGCGACGGGCAGCATCGAGCTCCACGGACCCGACGGGTCGGCCAGGCCGCCCTCGCCCGGCGTCGTCGCCTGGGTCCCTCAGGGGTCCAACGCGCTGGGGCGCCGCTCGGTCCTCGACAACGTCCTCGTCGCGCCGCTCGCGGCGGGCCGCCCCGGACGCGAGGCCCGGGACACCGCGCGCGCCGCGCTCGACCAGGTCGGGCTCGCGGACCGGGCCGACGAGCAGGCCCGGCGCCTGTCCGGCGGCGAGCTCCAACGGGTCGCGCTCGCCCGCGCCCTCGCGTCGGGCAAGGAGCTCATCCTCGCCGACGAGCCGTCGGCGAACCTCGACGCCGCCAACACCGAGCTCGTCGCCCGGATCCTCGCCGGGCTCGTGTCGCACGCGACGATCGTCGTCGCGACCCACGACCCGGTGCTCGTCGCCGCCGCCGACGCGACCGTCCCGCTCCGGCGGGAGGCGGTCGTCCGTGCGTGACGGCTGGCGCGTCGCCGACCTCGCGCGCGAGGCCCTGCGCAACACCGTCGGCCGCTCCGCACGGCTGCTTCCCGTGGTCGCGCTGGCGGTCGTCCTCGGGTCGGGCACCGCCGCCTTCGTCGCGCTCGAGACCGCGTCGCTCCAGGACGAGTTGAACGACCTCGCCGAGCGCGGGCGCGGCGTCGTCAGCTACATGCAGGCGAACCCCGACCAGCCCGCCCTCGTCTCACGCGCGTCGTGCGAGGCGCTCGCGGGAGCGCCGGGGGTCGAGGCGGCGGGAGCGGTCGTCCCCAGCGGCAGCGTGCTCGTCGTGCCCGTCGGACCGGACGTCCCCGTGCAGCGTGCGTCGACCTCCCTCGTCCCCGGGCTCGCCGACGTCGACGCCCTCGTCGGCGCGGGCCTGCTCGACCGGACCGGGCCCGCGGGCCAGCGCGTGCTCGTCGGCGACGAGGCGCTCGACTCCGCGCGGACCCCGGCCCTGCGCGAGGGGGTCGGGACGGGCCGTTCCCTGACGGTGCCCCTCCGGCCCGACGACGCCCAGGTCGAGCGCTGCGTCGTCGTGCTCGATCCCCTCGTGGCCCTCGACGACGTCGCCGCGACCCAGATCGCCTCGCTGCACGTGAGCGGCAACGCCGTGGTCGGCACCGAGGCGCTGCGGGCGACGAGCGACCCGGTGCAGGAGTTCCTCGACCGGCCGAGCCGCTTCCTGCCCGTTCTCCTGGGGCTCCTGGGCGCCGTCACCACCGCCGTCACGTACCGGCTGCGCGCGAGCGAGCTCGCCGTGTACCGGCTCTCCGGCACGTCCGCACGCTCGCTGCTCGTCCTCGTCGCGCTCGAGACCCTCCTCGTCGCGGGCGTCGCCGCGACGGCGACGACGCTGGCCGCCGTCGTGCTCCACGCCCGGTACCTCGATCCGACGACGCCCGTCCTGTGGGGACTGGTCCTCGCCGGGACCTGGGCCGTCGTCACCCACGCCGCGACCGCGGACCTCGCTGTCCGGCGCCCGACGGACCTCGCGAAGGACCGCTGACCCCGTTCGGCCGGACCTCGCCCTCAGCCGAGGAGGAGAGCCTGGGGCTGGGGGGAGAGGGTCTGGTCGAGCACGAGGCAGGCGGCGCCGACGGCACCGACGTCCTCCCCGAGGTGCGTGCTGACGACGCGGATGTCGTGCATCTTGTCGACGAACGGCGAGCTGGAGATCATCGGCTCGACGGTCGCGAAGAACCGCCGCGAGAGCAGGGGCCAGTTGGGGCCGCCGAACACGACGAGCTCGGAGTCGAGGAGGGCCGCGGCGGCGGCGACACCCGTGCCGACGCGGCGCGCCCAGCGGTCGATGATGACCTGCGCCCCGCGCTCCCCCGCCGCGGCGAGGTCGACGAGCCGGGCGAGCTGCTCGCCCTCGACGCTCGGCCCGCGGCCGGGGACGGCGTCGAGCACGCCGGCGGCGACCGCCTCGTTCACGAGGGCGCGCGTGGTGCAGTTCGCGTCGAGGCCGCCGACCTCGCCGGCGTTGCCCGACGCGCCGCGCAGCACGACGTCGTCCACGACCACGCCCATGCCCGACCCGGCGCCGAGGTAGAAGAACAGGAAGTTGCCGGAGTGGGTCGCCGCGCCCGCCCACCGCTCGGCGACGGCCGCCGCGATGACGTCCTTGTCCATGAGGACGGGGAGCCCGGTCGCCTCGGCGAGCCGGTCGCGCAACGGGACGCGCCCCCACCCGACGAGCCGGGGCGGGTCGACGACGGACCCGCTCGCGAGGTCGATCGGGCCGGGCACGGCGATGCCGAGCCCGAGGATGCGGTCCCGGTCGGCGCCGGACGCGTCGATGACGGCGTCGATCGTCTCGGCCATCGCGGCGATGGTCGACTCCTGGTCGACCACCGCGGGCGTAGGACGCCGGACGCTGTGGACGACGCGGCCCGCGAGGTCGAGCACCACGTACGTGATCACCGCCGGGTCCAGGTGGACGCCGAGCGCGTACCGGCCGCCGGGGACGATCTGCAGCACCGTGCGCGGCTTGCCCGCGCGGCCGCTCTTCTTGCCCGCCTCGGCGACGAGGCCCGACTCGAGGAGCCGGCGGCAGATGTTCGACACGGTCTGGGCCGACAGGCCCGTCGCACCGGCGAGCTCGACGCGGCTCAGACCCTCCGGCGCGCGCCGGATCGCGTCGAGGATGACGGACTCGTTGAAGTCGCCCATGCGCGGCAGGTTGGTGCCACGGCGCACCGCGGACTGCGCGCCCGCCTGCGGCTCCGCCTGGTCGATCGTCACGCCCTGCCTCCTTGCTCGCGCCCGGTCGACGACGACCGGGCCGGGCGCCCGCCCCGCCACATCTTCGCACCGGCAGGCACGATCCGGCCCCTCACGCGACCTGTCGGGCGAGGAGGAGCGACCAGGGCGCGAGCGTGCGCTCGACGCGCAGGACGCCGTCGGCCGGGACGACGACGGACTCGCGCCGCGTCGCGCGGGCCGCGGCGTCGAGGAGCGCGGTCTGCTCGCGCGTCGGGGACGACGGCGCGCCCATCGCGCGCCACGCGGCGACCGGGTTGGCGTGCTCGGGGTCGAGCGTCTCGAACTCGACGACGGCGCCGGGCGCGAGTCCTTCGACGACGAGCGCGACGTCGCGGGGCGAGCCGGCCGCCTCCGTTTCGTCGGCGACGGTGCGGTCGTCGAACGAGGCGGGGACCGAGCGCGTGACCTCGGCCGGGTAGTGGTGCACGAGGGCCGTGACGCGGCCGGTCGCGTCGTGGCGCGTCACGACGCCGTCGTCGGCGGTCGCGAGGAGGGTGTCGCCGAGCGCGTGCAGCATGCGGTAGGCGTGGAATGTCGGCTTCGGCACGCCCTGGAGGGTGATCATGCCGAACCCGCCGTGGAACATCTCGTCGCCCGCGCCGCCCTCCTCGAAGACGTCGGTGAACGTCCAGTACGCGAGCGAGTCGACGGTCTCGATCGAGCGGAGCACGGACCGGACGACGTAGACGGCGGCGGGCACGGTGTCGTGCGTGAAGTCGCGCGGCGAGGACGACGAGTTCCACTCGGTGAGGTGGATCTCGGCGTCAGGGAACGCGCTGGCGTCGACCAGGCGGCGCAGGAGGGCGAGGTCCTTCGGGGTCGCGTCGACCTCGCGGGTCAGGCGCGCACCCTGGCCGTGCTCGTCGAGCGCCCAGTCCGTGGGGTATGGGTGGGTCGAGACGAAGTCGACCGGCAGGTGTTCACGCTCACAGAAGTCAAGGAACGCCTCGAGCCAGACCGGCTTCCAGTCGAGGGAGTCGAGGTCGGCGCCGAGCGTGGCCTCGTGCACCTGGAAGTCCTCGGTCTCGCCGTCGAAGCGGGCGTCGGGCACGAAGTTGGACGTCGCGGGGCCGCCGACCCGCAGGCGCCCGTCGACGGCCTTCACGGCACGGGCCGACGCGGCGTAGAGCGCGAGGTACTCGCTGCGCGTGCCGCGGAAGAAGCCACGCAGGTTGGCCTCGTTCCACACCTCGAAGTACCACTCGCGGACCTCGGCGAGACCGTAGCGCGCGACCCAGTGCTCGACGAGCGAGCGCACGAGGAACGACCACCGGTCGAGGTCGACGGGCGGCGCGCCGTGAGCGCCCCACCAGAACACGGTCTCGGTCTCGCGGGCGAGCGCGCGGGGGCTGAAGCCGAGCTCGACGAACGGCCGCACCCCGGCGTCGAGCAGGGCGTCGAAGAGCGCGTCGACGTACTGGAAGTTGAGGACTGGCGTGCCGTCCTCGCGCTCGGTGTAGACGAACATGTCGTCGTGCAGGAGGCCGTGGAACCGCACGTACTCGAACCCGCACTCCGCGCGCACGGCCGCGAGGTGGCGCTGCCAGTCGGCGCGCAGCCCCTCGTTCGCGCGCCCGGCGCCGACGACCGTGCTCCAGAAGTGGGTCAGGGGTCGCCCCGCCTCCGTCGCGCTCGCGTGCAGGGTGATCGGCTCGGCCACTCGTCCTCCTCGTCGGGTGCGCGCGACGTGCCGACGCACGGGCGCTCGACGCGCTCGCGCCGGTGCGACGAGTATAAATCAAACTGATGGATTATCTCGCGCCGTGCTGTTGCCCAGGTCTCCGACCCGCCGGATAGTGGGGAGGTCCATGCGTCGCGCCGCCCTGTCCGTCGAGCCCGAGGGAACCCATGCCGACTGCCGCGCCACCTCGCCCCGCACCGGTCCCCACGCCGCGCGCCCAGGCGCGTCGCGCGGCTCGTCGTCGGGTCGTCGCCGCGACCCTGGCCGTCGTCCTCGGCGCGCTCGGCGTCGCGCTCTCGCCCCCGGCGCAGCTCCCCGCGAGCGCCGACCCCCCGACCACGGGGTCGACCATCGTCACCGAGACCTTCCAGGGCGACTCGGTGCTCGACCCCGCGTGGCAGGCGCTCGGTGCGGCGTGCCTCACCGGGCGCCCCGCCGGTGGCGGCGCCGGCGTGATTCCCGACTGCGCGCCCTCGCAGACCGGGCCCGTGCCGCCGACGGGCGTGACCCCGGGCTACCTGCAGCTCACGGACACGCAGAACTACCAGGCGGGGAGCATCCTCTACAACCGCCCGATCCCCGCGACCGCGGGCATCTCGGTGACGTTCGAGCAGTACCAGTACGGCGGGAACGGTGCCGACGGCATCGGCTTCTACCTCGTGGACGGGAGCACCGACCTCACCGCGACGGGGGGCCTCGGCGGCAGCCTCGGCTATGCGCAGCGCCACACCGAGCCGGGTGTCACGGGCGGGTACGTCGGTGTCGGTCTCGACGGGTACGGCAACTACTACGGCGACGGCGAGGACCGCGGCAGGCTGTGCCCGGCCGGGCAGCAGTCACCGCAGACCGCGGAGGGCGCCAACGCGCCCAACGTCGTCACGGTGCGCGGCCCCGGCGCCGGTCTCGACGGGTACTGCTGGCAGGGTGCGACCGTCGTGAGCCCGACCCCGCGCCCGCAGAGCACGCTCGCCGGCACCCTGCGCGCCAACACCCAGGACCCGGTCGTCGCGAAGCGCACGGTCAACGTGCAGGTCACGCCGGCGCCCTCGCCGCGCATCATCGTCGAGGTCCGGTACACCGACGGCGGACCGTGGGTGCGCGAGCTCGACATCCCCGCGCCGCCCAACCCGCCGAGCACGTACAAGCTCGGGATCTCGGCCTCCACGGGTGGGCTCAACGACGTCCACCTCGTCCGTACCGTCACCGTCGACACGATCCTGCCGCTCGCCGCGCTCCAGCTCGAGAAGCAGGTCGACCGGAGCGGCCCGCCGCTGGGTCCCGAGCTCGGGCCCGGTGACACGATCCCCTACGTCTACACCGTGACCAACGCGGGCCAGGAGACGATCGAGGACCTGCGGATCGTCGACGACCGCCTCCCCGGTCTCACCGACGTCACGTGCGACCTCACGACGCTCGTCCCCGCGCCCGCGGCGGGCTCGACCGCGGTGTGCCGCGGCACGTACACGATCACGTCCGACGACGCCGCGGCCGGCTCGGTCACCAACGTCGCCTTCGCCGCGGGCGTCGTCGACGACGAGACCGCGATCGTCTCGAACCAGGCGAGCACGACCGTCCCGCTCGTCTCCTCCCTCGCGCTCACCAAGGCCGTCGTGACCAGCCCGCCGTACGCCGTCGGGCAGCAGGTCCAGTACGGCTACGAGGTGACGAACACGGGCGGGTCGACCCTCACGACGGTCGGTGTGACGGACGACCGGGTGAGCACCGCGGGCGTCGTGTGCCAGGCCGACGTGCTCGCGCCCACCGAGTCCACGACGTGCACCGGGACGTACGTCGTGCGCGCGGAGGACGTCGGCGCCGACGGCTGGCTGGTCAACACGGCGCAGGCGCACGCCTCCACGCCGATCGGCCAGGGCGTCCTGTCCGACCCTGCTGACGAGCGCATCCCCGTGTTCACCGACGTCGGGGTGACCAAGACCGTGGACCAGCCGGCGCCGCTCGTCGGGACGGACGTGACGTTCACGATCACCGCGACGAACAACGGCCCCAGCGCCGCGACGAACGTCGTGCTCCGCGACCAGCTCCCCGCGGGCCGGCTCACGTACGTCAGCCACACCACGAGCGCCGGCACGTACGACCCCACCGCCGCACAGTGGCAGATCCCCGCGCTCGCCGTCGGTGGGTCGGCGACGCTCACGCTCGTCGCGACCGTGAACACGAACACCGAGGTCGCGAACAGCGTGACGCGCACGTCGATGACCCAGACCGACATCGACCCGTCGAACGACAGCGCGTCGGTCACCCTGAACCCGGTCACGCCGACGACGGACATCGCGGTCCTCAAGTCGGTCGTCGGGCCGGACGACGTCCCGCTGGGCTCGACGGCGCAGTTCCGCGTGACCGCCCGCAACGACGGCCCGTCGCCGGCGACGGGCCTGGTGCTGCGCGACGTGCTCCCGAGCGGGCTCACCCTGGTCTCGGCCACGCCGAGCCAGGGCACCGTCGCGCCGGACACGGGGCTGTGGACGGTCGGGGCGCTCGCCGTCGGGGCGTCGGCGACGCTCGACCTCGTCGTGGAGCCGCAGTCGATCGGGCGCTTCGTCAACGTCGCGCGCCTCGAGGCGGTCAGCCCCACCGACGTGAACCCGGGCAACAACCAGGCGAGCGCGACGATCACCGCGCGCGCGCCGCAGGCCGACCTCGCGGTCGTCAAGGGCGTGCTCCCCGCGTCGACGTTCGTCGGCGACACCGTCACGTTCTCCGCGACCGTGACGAACCTCGGTCCGGAGACCGTCCACGACATCCGGATGGTGGACGACCGCCCCGACGGCATCACGGTGCTCGGCGCCGAGGCGTCCCAGGGGACGATCGACGTCGAGAACCTCACGTGGGACGTCGGGACACTCGCTCCCGGCGCGAGCGCGCGGGCGACGCTGACCGCGACGATCGACACCGAGGGCTCGCACACGAACACCGTGACGGTGGGTGCGCCGAACCTCGTCGACCCCACACCGGAGAACAACACCGACACCGCGACGGTCACGACGCAGGTCGCGCCGCTCGACCTCGGCGTCACCAAGTCCGTCGCCTCCGACACGGGTGCGCCGCTCGACGAGATCCCGCTCGGCGAGACCGTGACGTTCACGATCAGCGCGACGCACACGCCCGACCCCGAGGCCCCCGACGAGTCCGCGACGGACGTCGTCCTGCTCGACACCCTCCCGGCGGGGCTGACGTACGTGAGCAGCACGGGAGACGGCGCGTTCGACCCGGCGACGGGCCGCTGGACGTTCGACACGATCGCCCCGGGCGCGACCGTGACGCGCGAGATCGTGGCGCGCGCCGACGTCGTCGGGCAGCAGATCAACTCCGTGTCGCTGAGCCACGTCGCCCAGCGCGACACGGACCCGACCAACAACAGCGCGACGGCAAGCATCACCGTCGTCGAGGAGGCCGACCTCGCCGTGTCCAAGACCGTCGAGACGCCGCGCGGCGACGGCGTCGCACAGCCGGGCGAGATCGTCACGTACACGATCGGGATCGGGAACCTCGGCCCGAACGACGACGACTCGGTCGAGGTCGTCGACCCGCTGCCGATCGCGGCGGACATCGTCGGCTTCCGAGCCCCCGACGGGACGACGTTCGACCAGGCCGCGCGCGTGTGGACGGTGGGCTCGCTCGCGGTCGGGCAGGAGTACACGCTCGAGATCGACGTGCGCGTGAGCACGCGCGGGGGGTCGTTCCGGAACGAGGTCGTCAACTCCCAGGCGCGGCTGCCCGACCCTGACCTGTCGAACAACTCGGCCTTCGCGACGCTGTTCGTCCCCGTCGCGGACGTCGTCGTCACGAAGACCGTGGACGATCCCGCGCCGTTCGTGGGCGACGAGGTGACGTTCACGGTCGGGGTCGCCAACTCCGGCCCGGACCGCGCGGACGCGGTCATGGTCGCCGACCTCCTGCCCGACGGGCTGACGTTCGTCTCCGCGACGCCGTCGACCGGCACGTACGACGCCGGGACGGGCGTGTGGACCGTCGGCGACCTCGACCCGCGCAACCGTCTCCCCGGCGACGCCGTCCCGCAGGCGACGCTGACCGTCGTCGCGCACGTCGACCGCGCGGGGACGTTCGACAACACGGCCGCCTCCGACCGCACGGACGCCTTCCCGTTCGACCCGGACCTCGCGAACAACTCGGCGTCGGCGACGGTCGTCGCGGCGGTCCTGCCGACGGACGTCGGCGTGACCAAGACCGCGACGCCGTCCTCGGTGGGCGTCGGCGGCGAGGTCCGCTTCGCGCTGACCGTCACGGTCTCGGGTCCGGGCGCCGCGGCCGACGTCGTGGTCGTCGACGCTCTGCCCGAGGGGCTGACACCCGTCTCCGCCGGGCGGCTCCCCGACGGCGACGCGTGCACGGTGACCGGCCAGGACGTGGTGTGCCTCCTCGGCGACCTCGCACCCGGCGACGCGGTCGACCTCGAGGTCGTCGCGACGGGCGACGTCGCGGGCACGCACACCAACACCGCGACCGTCTCGACGACCTCGCCGGAGGAGGTGCTCGAGAACAACACCGCGTCCGCCGACGTGACCGTGGTGGCGCCGCCGACGCCGCCCGGTCCGGGGCCAGGTCCCGGACCAGAGCCCGGTCCAGGGCCAGGGCCGGGCGGTCACGGACCGGGGTCCGTCGCAACCACCGGGGCCGACGGCGTCGCGGCGCTGCTCGTCGCGCTCGCCCTGCTCGCGCTGGGGACCGTGCTGCTCGTCGGCGCGGTCCGCGGGCGGCGCGGCGTGGGCGGCTCCGCGTAGGTTGGTCCCCATGCGGATCGGAGCCCACCTCGACCAGTCGGACGTCGTCGCGCAGGCCGCGAGCATCGGCGCGGACGTCGCCCAGATCTTCCTCGGCGACCCTCAGTCCTGGAAGGGACCGGAGTTCACCTTCCCCGGCGGGGCGGAGGCGCTGAAGGCCGCGGCGGCGGAGGCGGACCTCGAGCTCGTCGTGCACGCGCCGTACGTCATCAACGTCGCGAGCCCCAACAACCGCATCCGCATCCCGAGCCGCAAGCTGCTCCAGCAGATCGTCGACGGCGCGGCGGCGGTCGGGGCGACGGGCGTCGTGGTCCACGGTGGGCACGTCACCGCGAAGGAGGACCCGGAGAAGGGGTTCGACAACTGGCGCAAGGCGATCGACGCGCTGCAGACGGACGTGACGGTCTTTGTCGAGAACACCGCGGGCGGCGACTTCTCCATGGCGCGCCGGCTCGAGCGCATCGAGGGCCTGTGGGCCGCGATCCAGCAGGCCGACGGTGCCGAGAACGTCGGGTTCTGCCTCGACACGTGCCACGCGTGGGCTGGCGGCATCGACCTCACGACGGCGGTCGAGCAGGTCCGCGCGATCACGGGCCGCGTCGACCTCGTGCACCTCAACAACAGCCGCGACACCGCCGGGAGCGGCGCCGACCGCCACGCGGGACTCACGGCGGGCACGATCGACCCGGAGCTCCTGCTCGGGGTCGTGCGCGCCGCCGGGACGTCGGTCGTGTGCGAGACGCACGCGGACGTCCCCGCCGACGTCGCGTGGCTGCGCGAGCAGCTCGGCTGACCGTGGCCGACCCGCGGCCGATGCGGCTCCGCAACGCGACCGTCGACGCGCGCGACCCCCGCGCGCTCGCCGAGTTCTACCGTCGCCTCACCGGCTGGGAGTACACCCCCGGGCACGAGGACACCGACCCGGCCGGCGACGACTGGCTCTCCCTCCAGGTCCCGGGCGGAGCGTCGCGCCTCGCCTTCCAGCGGTCCGACGCCGACGTCCCGCCCTGGCCCGGCGGCGCGCGCGTCCACGTCGACCTCGACGTGCCCGACCTCGCGACCGCGCACGAGCACGCCCTCGCGTGCGGCGCGCGCCCGCTCACCGGGACGCCGGAGGAGGAGGGCCACCCCGACGACCTCTTCCGCGTCTACGCCGACCCCGAAGGCCACCCGTTCTGCCTCAGCTCGCCGCCGCTCGACCACGCGTGACCGGCCACGGGCCGGACACGGTGGGCGACGCCGCACCAGGTCAGTAACCCGATCCCGTCGCGGGGGCGGCGTCCATGATCTCGGAGCCGTCGGGGGCGACGACGTACCAGACGCCGTTCACGCCCTGACCGGTCACGTCACCGGGGCCGGTGTCGGCCGCGTACGTGTAGACCGGGCGACCGTCGATCGTGACCTGGAGCTCGCCGTCGACCCCCGTGATGGTGCCGACCTCTGCCGTGACGCCGTCGACCTCGGGGTCCGCGCTCGCCGCGTGGACCGCGGGCCACGCGGCCGCGCACTCGCCCTCGCACGCGCTCGCCCCGGAGCCCTTCGTGTCCTTGTCGTAGTAGTAGACGGTCATGCCCTGGCCGTCGACCACGATGGTGCCGAGCGACGAGTCGGCCGTACCGAGGACCCGCCCGGCACCGCTCGACCCCGTGCCGTCGCCGGTCTCGCCGTCGCTCGTCGCGCCGGAGTCCGTGGACGGGCTGCTCCCGCCGCCGTAGAGGCCACGGCCCCCGCCGGAGCACCCGGCGAGCACCCCCACCAGCGTGGTCGCGAGCGTCGCGGCGACGGCCCAGGTGGGGACGGTGGTGACGGACGTGGTCTGGGTGCGTCGCATGTCGACTCCTCGGGAACACTGTCGGGGTCGCGAGCACGGCCCCTACTCTCACGACGACACGGGTCGCCGCGCGGTTCACCGGCCGCGCGCCGGGCCCGACTGAACCGATCCGGCTCCTGCCTCGTCTCCCTGGGTGACGGGGTCGACGGAGGATGATCGGAGGAGGGGACGTGCGCAGGAGGACGAAGGTGCTCGTGGGTGTCGGTGTCGTGGTGCTGGGCGGTGCCGTGGTCGTGGTCGGCCCCGGGCTGTACGCGGACTGGTCCAACCGGGCCGCGGCCGAGGAGCCGACCCTCGACGCGCCGTCGGGCGACGGGGCGGCGCTCGACCCGGCCGGCCTCGCGGGGGACTGGACGGTCGCCGACGGCTCGTTCGCGGGGTACCGCGTGCACGAGGTGCTGCAGGGCGAGGACGTCACCGTGACCGGCCGGACGGACCAGGTCACGGGGGCGTTCACCGTCACGGACGGCGCCCTCGCCGCAGCGACGGTCGAGGTCGACATGGCGAGCGTCGCGACCGACGAGCCGCCGCGCGACGCCTACTTTCGCGGCTCCGCGCTCGACGTCGGGACGTTCCCCACCGCGACGTTCGCCCTGACCGAGCCCGCCGACCTCCCGGCGGGCACCGCCGACGTCGAGCTCACGGGCGACCTGACGATCCACGGCGTGACGCGGACCGTCACCGTCGAGGCCCAGGTCGGCACGACCGCCGACGGCGTCCAGGTGGTCGGCAGCGTGCCGATCACGTTCTCCGACTTCGACGTCCAGGCGCCGAGCCTCGGGTTCGTCACGGTCGACGACGCGGGCAGCGTCGAGTTCGGCCTCGACCTCGTGCCGACGGCCGGGTCGTGACGGACGGGGAGGTGCCGCGCGTGCGCGCCGACGCCGACGACCTGCTGCGGGCGGTCCACGCCGCGCACGGTCCCGCGCTCGAGCGCTACGTCGCGCGCCTCACCGACGACCCCGCGCAGGCGCAGGACGTGGTCCAGGAGACGCTGCTGCGCGCGTGGCGGCACCCCGAGGTGCTGGAGCGCCCCGAGGGCTCGGTGCGCGCGTGGCTCTTCACGGTCGCGCGGAACCTCGTCGTGGACGAGCTGCGCAGCGCGCACCACCGCCGTGAGCTCGCGAGCGCCGACGTGCCCGACCACGGCGAGGCGGACGCGACGCAGGCCGTCCTCGACGCGTGGCTCGTCGCGGACGCGCTCGTGTCGCTCTCGCCCGAGCACCGGGCCGTCGTCGTCGACGCGTACTACCACGGGCGTTCCGTGGCCGAGATGGCGTCGGCGCACGGCGTCCCACCGGGGACGGTCAAGTCCCGCATGCACTACGCGCTCCGCGCGCTGAGGCTCGCGCTGCAGGAGAAGGGAGTCTCGTCATGACCGTCACGCCTCCCCCGGACCCGTACCGCGAGTGGGACGCGGCGTACGTCCTGGGTGCGCTGAGCCCGCGCGACCGGCGCACGTTCGAGCAGCACCTGGCCACGTGCCCCGCGTGCCGCGAGGCCGTCGGCGAGCTCGCCGGCATGCCCGGGATCCTCGGCATGCTCACGGCGGAGCACGCCGACGCGCTCACGGACGGCGCGGGCTCCGGCACCGGCCCGGACGCGGCGGGCGGCGAACGCGACGGCGCGCCGGGCGGGGACGGCGGCACCGTGGTCCCGCTCGCGGCCGTCGCCGCGGGTGCGCGCCGGCGTCGGGCCCGACGCCGCGTGCTGCTCTCCGCGGCGGCCGTCGGGCTGGTCGTGGCGGGCGTCGCGGGCGGGGTGGCCGTCACGCGTCCGGACGACGCCCCGCCGCCGGTCGCGGCCGGGACGACAGAGGTCGCGCTGGAGCCGGTCGGGGCGGCGGACGTGCGCGCCGACCTCACGCTCACCCCGGCCGCGTGGGGCACGCGTCTCGACTGGTCCTGCTCCTACCCCGTCGGGGAGTGGGAGGACGGCGCGACGTACCAGCTCGTCCTCGTGGACGACGCCGGCGCCCGGGAGGTCGTCGCGACGTGGTCGTCCACCGACGCGGGGAGCTCGGACGGGCTCGGCGCGTCGTCCGCCGTCCCCGTCGACGGGATCGCGCGCCTCGAGCTCGGGGTCGTGGGCGTGGACGGCGCGCTGGCCGCGGCCGACGTCTGATCCACCGGCGGCGCGTCAGGCCACCGGGACGGCGACCTCCAGGACCGGGCCGGGGCCGCGCGCCACCCACGTGGGCAGGTAGATCTCGCGGTTGTCGCCTGCGGGCGCGCCCTCGGTCAGCGCGTGCCCCGACGACAGGTGGTCGTGGACGAGGACGAGCAGGGCCTGGTCGTCCGCCTCCGCGGCGGTCAGCGCGACGTACGCCTCGTCGTGGGGGCCGTCCGTGGTGAGGACGAACCCCTGGGGCGGCCGCACGGCGTCGGCCACGGGGACCTGCACGGTGACGCGTGCGGCGAACCCCTCGGTCGCGCGCTCGTGGTACTCGACGTACGGGTGTCCGGCGAGCGGCGCGTCGGCCCTGCGCAGGACGTCGAACACGGCCGCGGTCGCCTCGGGGAGCACGCGGGGGAGCTCCTCGAGGGTCGCGCGGCGCACGGTGCCGAGCACGAGCCGTTCCGCCACCGCGCGACGTCGTACCTCGACGTCGAGGCGCGGCGCCCCGGCGAGCACGGACCGGACGTACTCCCCGGCCGTGAGCGACTCCGTGACGGCGGACCGCCGCGCGCTCCACACGGCGTCGAAGGCCGCGACGGCGTCCGGCGCGCCGAGCACGTCGCCGACCTCGACGAGGGAGAGGCCGACGTCGCGCAGGAGCCGCACCCGCCGGGCGCGCGCGACCTGGTCCTCGTCGAACAGGCGCGGCCCGGCCTCCGTGGCGCGCCGGGCGGTCAGCAGCCCCCGGTCCACGTACAGGCGGACCGCCTTCTCGCTCAGACCCGTCGCGCGGGCCACCTGCCCCGTCGTGTGCTCGTCCATGCCCGCGACGCTAGGTCCTTCCCCTGGGGAAGCCGCAAGCCCTCGGACGCCACGGCGCGCGATCGGTCAGTCGTCGTCACCCGGAACGTACGGGCCGCGGCGCAGCTCGAGGTCGATCTGCTCGGCGTCGAGCAGGTCGAGCGCGTGCCGCAGCGCCTGCGAGCTGTACGCGCCCGAGGTCCGCGCGTCGAGCAGCGCGACCCGCTGCGCCTCGATCGCACGCAGGCGCAGCTCCTTGTACTGGGCGAAGAGGTCGGCCGACGTCGCGGCGTCGGTGTCGCGGTTCTCCAGCTCGCGTACGACGTCGCGCCGCACGCGCGCGACGACGTCGCCGTCGTACGTGGTGCCGTCGGCGCGACGCAGGTCGGGTGCGTCGATGACGGCCACGGCGGCGGCGTCGAGCTCGACGCGGACGGCCCCACGGTCCTCGTCGGCGCGGGTCGACCCGCCCGCCAGCCCCAGCCGACGCACGACCCACGGCAGCGTCCCGCCCTGGACGACGAGCGTCCCCGCGGCGACCCCGAAGGCGACGAGCACGAGGAACGAGCGCTGCGGCGTGTCGGTGGGCAGGGTCTGCGCCGCGGCCAGCGTCACGACGCCGCGCATGCCGGCCCAGACGAGCAGCGTGCCCTCGCGCCACCCGAGCGGCTCGGCCGTGAGGTAGTCGATGTCGGCGGCGCGACGGCGCAGGGACGACCGCAGGCGGCCCACCCGCTCCGGGGGTGCCTTGGCGACCATCGCGGCGCCGCGTCGCTCCGGGGTCCCGGGCGCCGGCTCTTCCTCGCCGGCGGGCGCGGAGGGCGCGACGGGTGTCCCGTCCGGGGCGAAGCGCGCGTCGAGCTTCTCCTGCATGCCCTCGATGACGCCGCGCATCGACTCGCCGCGACGGGCCCGGCGGGCGAGCGACCGCAGGAGCGTCGCGACGTACGCCGAGCGCACGACCAGGATGACCACCGCGGCGAGCGCCGCGATGCCGACGGCCCGCCACAGGCTCCCGTGCGCCTCCTGCACGTCGGTGACGAGGGCGAACAGCTCCAGCCCCATGAGGAGGAAGACCGTGCCCTCGAGGAGGAGCTCGACGGTCCGCCAGTTCGACTCCTCGGCGAGGCGGTGCTGCGGCCGCAGGTACTTGGCGGCGCCGTTGCCGGTGACGAGCCCGGCGGTCACGACCGCGACGAGGCCCGACGCGCCCAGCTCCTCCGTCGGGAGGTATGCGATGAACGGGACGACGAACGAGACGGCGGTGCTCAGCGCCGGGTTGGCGAGGCGACGCCGCACGGTCAGGCCGAGGAAGCCGACGAGGAACCCGAGGAGCACCGCGACGACGACGGCGAAGACGAAGTCGCCCGCGACCGCCCACAGCGAGAACGCCGGGGCGACGCCGTCGCTGGCCACCGTGAGCGCGATGGCGGCGATCGCCGACCGCAGGAGCACGAGCGCGGACGCGTCGTTGAGCAGGCTCTCGCCCTCGAGCAGCGTCACGACGCGCGGCGACGCACCGAGCCGCTTGACGATCGACGTCGCGACGGCGTCCGTCGGGCTGACGATCGCGCCGAGCGCGAAGCCCGCCGCGAGCGGGATGCCGGGGATCAGCCACGTGAAGAGGTACCCGAGCAGCACGGTGCTGAGCAGGACGAGCACGACCGAGAGCCCGCTGATCGCGGTGAAGTCCCGCCGGAAGTCCATCGTCGGCAGGCCGACCGCCGCGGAGTACAGGAGCGGCGGCAGGATCCCCGCGAGGATCCACTCGGGCTCGAAGTGGATCTCCGGCACCGCGGGGACGAAGCTCACCGCCACGCCGCCGGCCACGAGGACCAGCGGCGCCGCCACCCCCGCCCTGGGCGCGAGGATGTTCACGCCGACGATCGCGACGACCGCGAGCGTGCCCACGACGATGAGGGAGAGGATCTGCTCCTCGGTGAGGCTGAACGGGAACTCCATCGGCACCTCCGGCGGCCGCGGCAGCGCGCGGCACGGCGCGCGGGGACGGGACAACGCTAACCGCCGGACCGCCGTCGGACCGCGCGGCGGCGTCACCTCACGGCGCCGAACCCGGGATCGCTCCTCAGGGCGGGACGGTCGTGGGGAGGGATGCCGGGTTCGGCACCCTGCGTATGGTCGACGGCGGGTCCTTCTCAGGACGGTGGCCGTCGCCGGGTCGGGCGCGCGAGGATCGGGTCGGCGCCGCCGGGCGCGGCCTCGTCGTCGCGGCCTACGAGTCGGGGCTCGTGCGCTGAGCGGGCCGGCCCGACGACCTGACCGCCGTCGCGCCCCGGCGAGCGCGTCGCCGTCGGACGAGCAGCTCCGCGACGACGAGGTTGGGCACCCAGGAGAGGAACGGCGCGAGCGCGTACGCGCGATCGAACGCGACCTCGGGGTCGACCGCGTCGCCGAGGGCGAGCGCCTGGGCGACGACGAGCGCCGTCGTCCACAGCCGCAGCGTCACGCCGGCATAGGTGAGCGCGAAGCTGCGCGTCATCCAGTCCTGGTGCGCGGCCACGTCGCCCCCGCGCACGGCACGGTAGCCGCGCCACGTCGTCCACAGCCACAGGACGGCAAGCGCCCCGAAGCCGAGCGTGCCGACGAGCCCGGCCTGGTTGACGGGCACGAGGACGAGCCCGGCGACGCCGCCGACCGCGACCGCCGCGACGTAGACGCGACCCGTCCAGCGGTGCACGGCCGGGTGCCGGCGGCGCAGTCCCGCCCAGAGCTGGAACGGGGCGCACACGAGTGCGACCCCGCCCGCGACGACGTGGGCGTAGAACGCGCCGAGCACGAACCCGGGCGCGCCGGCGTACGCGGCGGCGAGCCCGACGTCGTCGCGGGCCAGCGCGGGGAGGGACGCCGTGAGGTACGGCAGGACGGCGAACGCCGCGACGGCGAGCGACGTGAGCGTCAGCGTCGCGACGGCGGTGCGCGCGCCGGGGGCGCGGGGCACGACGGGCGCGGGGCGGACGCTCCGGGTGGCGGTCATGACGGCACCGAACCACGTCGGCTCGCCCCGGCGGATCCGGGAACGCCCTGGTCGTGGCCCTGACCTCTCCCTGAGCGGCACGCCGGAGGACCGCGGGTCCCCGCCCGACCGGATCGCGGACGCGCGCCGGCACGTCGAGCAGGGCGTACGGCGGGGACGGTCGTCGGCTCCTCGATCGGGGTGCCGTTCGGGTCGCGACCGGACGCGGGTCGTCGGAGGCTGCTGGGGACGGTGGCCGACGACGAGAGGGAGAGACGTGGACGCGCGCACGGTGCTGGAGGACCTGTTCGGCCGGATCGGACCGACGACGACCCGCGCCGTCGACGGGCTGGGGGAGGACGCGCTGACCGCGCGCGTCGACCCCGGCGCGAACACGATCGCCTGGCTGGCGTGGCACCTCGCCCGCGGCCAGGACGCGCAGGTCGCCGCCGCCGTCGGGCGGGAGCAGGTGTGGACGCGCGACGGCTGGGCACGCCGGTTCGACCTGCCGTTCGACGACCGCGCGACGGGGTACGGGCAGTCCGCCGCCGACGTCGGCCATGTGCGGGCGAGCGACGACCTCCTGCTCGGCTACGTGCACGCCGTCCAGGTCGAGTCCCACGACGTGCTCGCCGCGCTGACCGACGACGACCTCGACCGCGTCGTCGACGAGGCGTGGGACCCGCCCGTCACGCTCGGCGTCCGGCTCGTGAGCATCGCCGTGGACAGCCTCGAGCACGCGGGCCAGGCCGCCTACGTGCGCGGCGTCCTCGAGCGCACGGGTCGCGCCTGACGACACGCCCTGGTCGGCGCACGCCCGCGCGGGTCCCGTTCACGAGCGCTGCTCGAGCTCGTCCGCGACCACCGCCTGGAGCTCCGCCACGCTCGGCAGCGCCCCGCGCGCCTCGTCGGGGAGCCCCTGGAGGTCTGCGACCGCGACGGGCGCGTTCGTGCTGGCCAGCGAGTAGCGGACGACGGCGCCGCTCCGGCCCGTGCACAGCAGGATCCCGACGGTCGGGGCGTGGATCTCGTGCCGGCGGTACTGGTCGTCGACGATCGCGACGTACGTACCGAGCCGGCCGAGGTGGGCAGGTTCGAACTTCCCGACCTTCAGCTCGACGACGACGTAGCGCAGCTGCTCGACGTGGAAGAACAGCAGGTCGACGTAGAACTCGTCGACGGCGTCGCTCTCGTCGTCGGGGACGGTGAGCCGCACCTGCCGCCCGACGAACGCCATCCCGCGCCCGAGCTCGAGCAACGTGTCCTGGAGCCGGTCCATGAGCGCCTGCTCGACCTCGCGCTCGGCACGGGTCCGCACGAGGCCCAGGTGCTCGAAGACGTAGGGGTCCTTGACCATCGCCTGCGCGAGCTCCGAGTCCGCCGCGTCGAGCGCACCCGCGAAGTTCGTCGGCGCGGCGCCGAGAGCTCGGCGCAGGTCCAGCTTGATGTGGTACTCGAGCATCCCGCGCGACCAGCCCTCGACCGCAGAGCGCTCGGCGTACCAGTCGCGGTCGTCGGTGGTCTTCAGACGACTCAGGAGCACCGTGACGTGGCCCCACGGAAGTTGTGCAACAGGCTGTTGCACAAATCCCGCGTCCGGCCACGTGAGCGCGAAAGTACGCATGTAGAGCAGGTTGCGACGCGACCAGCCGCGCTGGTCAGGGAACTCGCGCTGCAGGTCCGAAGCAAGTCGGTCGACGACCTTCGACCCCCAGCCCGCGGTGCGCTGGCGTTCGAGGATGTCGTGGCCGATCGACCAGTACAGCCGCAGCACCTCGGTGTTCGCGGCACGTGCGGCGCGGAACTGCGTCGCGCGCACGCGCGCCTTGAGGTCGGTCAGCAGCTCGGCGTACCCCGCCGGCTCGAGGTCGTCGTGCGGTGATGCCATGTCGTGTCCCCCTGACGGCTCGGCGCGCCCGCCCGGCGCGTCGCGCCCGAACGTAGGGCATCGCGACTTTGCCCTGTCAAGGGGTTGTGCGGACGACTCAGTGGCGCGTCGGGAACGCCTCCGCGAACCATGACGTGAGGGTCGTCGGGTGGGTGATCGCCGTCCCGACGCACACGCTGAACGCGCCCCGGGCCATCGCCTCGGCGGCCTGCGCGGGAGTGTGCACGCGCCCCTCGACGACGACGGGCAGCGAGCACGCCGCGACCACCTCGTCGACGAGCTCGAGGTCCGGTCCGGAGGTCTTCGGCCGCTCACCCGTGTACCCGGCGAGCGTCGTGCCGAGCAGGTCCACGCCCGCGTCCTGCGCGGCGAGCGCGTCGTCGAGCGACCCGCAGTCCGCCATGACGAGCGCGTCCGTCGTCTCGCGCAGGCGCGCCACGGTCTCGGCCAGGGTGAGCCCGTCCGGGCGGGGCCGGCGCGTGCCGTCGAGCGCGACGACGTGCGCCCCCGCGTCGGCCACGGCGCGCGCGTGCCGCAGCGTCGGCGTGATGAAGACCCCGCCGTCGCCGTCCTTCCACAGCCCGACGACGGGCACGTCCACCGCGGCGACGACCGCCGCGACGTCGTCCAGACCCTGCGCGCGCACCGCGGCCGCTCCCCCGGCGACGACGGCGCGCGCCATCTGGGCGGTCGTGCGCGGGTCGCGCAGCGGCTCGCCCGGATAGGCCTGGCACGACACGGTGAGCCGACCGCGCATCGCGTCGAGCACGCGCTCGCGCGTCCAGGTCGTCCGCGTCTCCTGCGGTCCGGTCATGCCGTCGTCCTCTCTCGGTGGGTCTCCTCGCCCGGCCCGCCGGGTCCCGTCCCGTGTTCGTCGCCGGGCGGGACGACGAGGCTCCACGCTCCGCGCGCCGCCCCGACGATCGCCGCCTCGTTGCCGAGCGCCGCACGGCGCAGCGGCAGGTCGGCGAGCACGTCGACGACCTCGGCGCGGAGCGCGTCCTCGAGCGCCGACCACCACAGGTCGCCCGCGCCCGCCAGCCCGCCGCCGACCACGACGACCTCCGGGTCGAGCACGGTCACGACCCCGGCGACCGCACGACCCACGGCCTGCGCCGCGTCCCGCACGACCGCCGCCGCGAGCTCGTCGCCGGCCGCCGCGCGCGCGACGACGTCACGCGTGTCCGGGCTCGCCGCGTCGCCGCCGAGCGCGAGGTAGCGGCGGTGGATCGCCGGTCCCGCACCGATCGCCTCGAGGTGACCGGTGCGCCCGCACGGGCAGCGCAGGAGCTCCGCGCCGGGGACCGGCACGTGGCCCAGCTCCCCGGCGACGTGGTGCGCCCCCCGCAGCGGGCGGCCGTCGAGCACGACGGCGGCGCCCACGCCCGTCCCGACGGCGACGAGCAGCGCGCTGCGCGCCCCGGCGGCCGCGCCGAGCCAGACCTCACCGGCGGCGTGCGCGTCGACGTCGTTCTCGACGAACACGGGCAGCGCGGTCCCGTCCCCGGGCGATCCCGCGGGCGCGAGCACGGCGAGGTCGGCGAGCCGACGACGCAGCCCGCTCGCGACGTCGGTCCCGGGCCAGCCGGGCAGGGTGGCGGTGGCGGAGACGATCACGCCGCGACCGACGTCGACCATCCCGGCCGTGCCGACCCCGAGCGCGCGGAGGCGCGCCGCGCCCGGCAGCGCGGCGACGACCTCGCGCACGACCCCGGCGACGGCGTCGAGCACCGCGTCGGGGCCGCCCGCGGCCGGGGTCGGCACGGCCAGCACGGGACCGAGGGTCCCGTCGGCCGCGACGGTCGCCGCGGCCGTCTTGGTGCCGCCGAGGTCGACGCCGACGACGACCGACCGTGCTGCGGCGTCCGGGGATGCGTCAGCCACGCAGGAGCCCCGCGGCGCGCGTGATCTCCTCGACGCGGTCGGCCACCTCGCCGTCGAGCGCCTCGACCGGGAACGCCATGGTGGCCGTGTCGATGAGGCCCTGGCGCTGCGCGGCGACCTTGAACGCGCCGACGCCCGCGGCGTCGCCCGAGCGGCCGTGCGCCTGGAAGACGATCTCGAAGAGTGCGGCGATACGGTCCTGCTCCACTCGGGCATCGTCCCACTTGCCCGCCCGCGCCAGGTCCCACAGTCGCACGTAGCCGCCCGCGTCGACGTTCGCGAGGCCCGGGACCACGCCGTCGGCGCCGAGCAGGAGCATGCCGTCGACCACGACCTCGTGCCCCGTGAACAGGGCGAGGGGCGAGCCGGCCGCCGCGTTGGCGGCGACGAGGCGGCGGAACGCGACGTCGTCGCCCGACGAGTCCTTGACACCCGCGAGGACGCCCTCGGTGCCGAGGCGCACGAGCAGGTCGGCCGGGAGCTTGGTCCGCACGCGCACCGGGATGTCGTAGGCGAAGAGCGGGACGTCCACGGCGGCCGCGACGGCGCGCAGGTGGCGCTCGATCTCGTCGAGGTCGTTGAGCGCGTAGACGGGCGCGGTCGCGACGACCGCGTCCGCACCGGCCGCGACGAGGGCCCGCGCCTGCTCGACGACGCGCGGCGTCGTCAGGTCGATCGCCCCGCCCATGACGGGCACCCGGCCGGCGGCCGCGCGCACGACCGTGCGCACCACGAGGTCGCGCTGCGCGTCGGTGAGGTACGCGACCTCGCCGGTCGACCCGAGCACGAACACGCCGTGCACGCCCGCGGTGACGAGATGGTCCACGAGGCGCTCGAGCGACGTGACGTCGACCTCCCCGTCGGTCGTGAGGGGGGTGAGGACGGGCGGGACGATCCCGTGGAAGGAGGGGGTGGTCACGAGGAGCTCCGGTTCTGGTTCAGCGGTGGTTCGGTCGGGGCGGGGCCGCGCTCGGCCCCGGCTCACAGCAGCGCGGGCGCCGCGGCGAGCAACGTGCGGGTGTAGTCGTCCTGGGGGTCGTCGAGCACGCGCGCGGACGGGCCCGACTCGACGATGCGGCCGCCCTGCATGACGACGATCTCGTCGGAGACGTGCCGCACGGTCTGGATGTCGTGCGAGATGAAGACCATCCCCAGGTCGAGCTCGGCCTTGAGGTCGGCGAGCAGGTTGAGGATCTGAGCCCGCACGGAGACGTCGAGCGCGGACGTCGGCTCGTCGGCGACGATCACGTCCGGCGCGAGCGCGAGGGCGCGCGCGATGGCGACGCGCTGGCGCTGCCCGCCCGAGAGCTGGCCGGGCAGCGCGTCGAGCGCCGACTCGGGCAGGCCCACGAGGTGCACCAGCTCGCGGACGCGCGCCTCGCGCGACGCGGCGTCGCCCACGCGGTGCACGTCGAGCGGGTCGCGCAGCGCGTCCCGTACGCGCATGCGGGCGTTGAGCGCGGTGGCCGGGTCCTGGAAGACGACGGACACGACCCGCCCGACGTCGCGCCGCACGCGGGTCGTGTACGTGTCGACCGGCTGCCCGCGGAAGCGGATCTCGCCGGACGTCGGGGCCTGGAGCCCCACGAGCACCTTCGCCATGGTCGACTTGCCCGAGCCGGACTCGCCGACGATCCCGAGCGTGCTGCCGCGGCGGACCGCGACGCTCACGTCGTTCACGGCGTGCACCCTGTGGGCCTTGAACAGCGTGCCCGTGCGGGCCTTGAAGACCACGTGCACGCCGCGCAGCTCGACGACGGGGGTGTCGCGGTCGGTCGCGGACACGCGCTCCGCGGCGGGCGGGGTCTGGTCGGTGGCGCTCATCGCGTCCCTCCGGTGGTGATCGGGGCGGCGGAGCGGCCGCCCGCCGCCTCGCCGACCGCCTCGCCGACCGGTTCGTCGGGCGGCGTCGCGACGAGGTGCTGACCGCCGGCGTCCACGGCGCGCAGCACGGGGCGCACCTCGAGGCCGTGGTCGGGGCGCGACGAGCGGGGTGCGAACCGGTCGCCGGCCGGGAAGTTGCGCGGCGACGGGACGGTGCCGGGGATCTGGTGCAGGCGCGTCGAGCGCTGCTCGATCGAGAGCACCGCGCCCAGGAGGCCCTGCGTGTACTCGTGGCGCGGGTCGGCGAGCAGCGCGCTCGTCGGCGCCTGCTCCACGACCTGCCCCGCGTACATGACCGTGATGCGGTGCGCGATCTGCGCGACGAGCGCGAGGTCGTGGCTGACGAACACCATCGCGAACCCGAGCTTCTGGCGCAGTTCGTCGAGCAGCGCGACGACCTGGGCCTGGACGGTGACGTCGAGCGCCGTCGTCGGCTCGTCGGCGATGACCAGCTTCGGGTCGCGCGTGAGCGCCATGGCGATGAGCACGCGCTGGCGCTGCCCGCCGGACAGCTCGTGCGGGTAGCTCTTGAGCGTGCGCTGCGGGTCGAGGCCCACGAGCTCCAGCAGCTCCTCGGCCGTGCGCGTGCCGCCGCGGCGCGTGAGCTGCTTCATCTGCGACCGGACGAGCATCGACGGGTTGAGCGAGCTCAGCGCGTCCTGGTAGATCATCGCGATCTCGGTGCCGCGGAGCGACGCGCGCTCGCGGGCGCCCATCGCGAGCAGGTCCTTGCCGCCGTAGCGGATCTCGCCGCTGATCTGCGCCGAGGGGTCCAGCAGGCCCATGACGGCGAGCGACGTGATCGACTTGCCGCAGCCGGACTCACCGACGAGGGCCATCGTCTCGCCGGGCCGCACGGAGAACGACACGTCGTCGACGACCGCGACGTCCCCGTGCCGCGGGAACCGGATGGACAGGTTGCGCACCTCGAGCAGGGGCGCGGCGTCGCCGTCGTAGACGGGACGGTCGGTGCGTGCCGCCTCGGCCGCGCGGAGCGTCGCGAGGCGTGCGGCGAGCGGGACCTCGCGGCCGACGTGCCGGACCTCCGGCTCGACGTCCTGCACGACCGGCTCCGACTCCGCGAGGCGGTCCTCGTCCGCGGTCTCGACCGGCTCGTCGGCGTCCATCGCCGTGAGCTCGGCGGCGACGGCCGCGTCGTCGGAGTCCGTCGCGACGGCCTGCGCCGGCGTCGCGCGGGTCGCCCGGGGGGCCGCGATCATCGCGTCGGTCATGCCCTCGGACAGGATGTTCAGGCACAGGACCGTGAGCATGATCGCGAGGCCGGGGAAGAAGGTCGCCCACCAGTACCCGCCCATGACGAGGTCGCGCCCGGCGGCGATGATGTTGCCCCACGAGGGCTCCGGGTCGGGCACGCCCGCCTGGATGAAGGACAGCGACGCCTCGAAGACGATCGCGTCGGCGACGAGCACCGTGGTGAACACGAGCACGGGCGCCGCGCAGTTGCGCGCGACGTGCTTGGCGAGGATCCAGGCCGTGCGCGCGCCCATGACCCGGGTGGCCGCGACGTAGTCCTCGCCGTACTGGTCGAGGATGTTGGCCCGGACGACGCGCGTGAGCTGCGGCGTGTAGAGGAACGCGATCGTCAGCACGAGCACGGGCAGCGACCGGCCGAAGACGGAGACGAACACGGCTGCCAGCGCGATGCCGGGGAACGACATGATGATGTCGAGGACCCGCATGAGCGTCTCGGAGACGCTCTTGCGCGCGGTCGCCGCGACCGAGCCGAGCACGGCCGCCGCGGCGAGCGCGATCGCCGTCGCCCCGAGGCCGATGACGAGCGAGTACCGCGCGCCGTAGACGACGCGGGAGAAGATGTCGCGCCCCTGGCGGTCGGTGCCGAACCAGTTCTCCGCGCTCGGCGGCTGGACCGGCGTGCCGGTGGCGAGCGGGTCGTGGCTCGCGACGAGTGGCGCGAAGACTGCCGCGAGCGCCACGAGGAGCACGAACGCGAGGGAGATCTTGGACCCGAGGGGCAGCGCGCGCAGGCGCAGCCCGGGGGTCGAGAGTCGTTCGGTGAGCTGTCGGCGCACGTCACACCGTCCTGATCCGCGGGTTGACGAGCACGTAGAGCATGTCGACCACGATGTTGATGAGCACGAAGGCGAGCGCCACGGTGAGGGTCACGCCCTGCACGAGGTTGGGCTCGTTGTTGGTGACGCCGTTGAGGATGAGCGTGCCCATGCCGGGCAGCGCGAAGATGATCTCGATGACGACGGCGCCGCCGATGAGGTAGCCGACGCGCAGGCCGAGCACCGTGATGGGCGTGATGAGCGCGTTGCGCAGCACGTTGCGCCCGACGACGACGTGGCGTGGGATGCCGGCACCGATCGCGGTGCGGACGTAGTCCTTGTCGAGCTCCTCGACGACGGAGGTGCGCACGACGCGCGTGAGCTGGCCGACGACGGGGATCGCGAGCGCGATCGCGGGCAGCGCCATGCGGGCGAGATAGCCGCCGAGGTCCTCGGACGGGTCGGGCAGCGGCCCGCTCGCGGGGAGCCAGCCGGCCCCGAGGGTGACGACCTGGATGAGCAGCACGGCGAGCCAGAACGACGGCGTCGCGAGCGACGCGACGGACACCACGCGGATCGCCTTGTCCGGCCAGCGGTCACGGTAGAGCGCCGCGAGGATGCCCATGACGAGCGCGAGCACGACGGCGATGACGAGGCCCATGAGCGTGAGCTGGAGCGTGATGGGCAGGGCGCGCGCGACCTCGTCGGCGACGGGCACCTGGCGGGCGCTGAACGTGCCGAGGTCGCCGTGCAGCAGGCCGCCGAGGAAGGCGACGTACCGGACGAGGAGCGGGTCGTTCAGGCCGTTCGCCTCGCGGTACGCCTCGCGCGCCTCGACGGACGCGCCCTCGCCGAGGGCCTGGATCGCCGGGTCGACCTGCGAGAACGACATCACGAGGAACACGAGGAACGTGATGCCGAGGATCATGATCGGCAGCTGGAGGAGGCGGCGTCCGACGAGTCGCAGCAGTGCGCTCACGGTCGGCCTCCCGGTGCGTCGGGGGTGCGGTGCATGGTCAGTCCGTTCTGGGTGCCGGGCGGGTGCCGGGCCACTCGCCCGAGGGGGGGCGGGCGAGGGGCCCGGCGAGACGGCCCGGAGCCGGTCGGCGCCGAGGGCTACGAGCCCGCGGCTACTTGACGAGGCCGGCGTCGAGGAACGACAGGCCGGTGATCGGCAGGGGCGAGAACCCGGAGAGCGTCGAGCCGTCCCACGCGGTCGGGAGCTGGCGGTGCAGCAGCGGGTAGAGCGGCACCTCGTCGGAGATCAGGTCGAACGCCTGGTCCCACAGCTCCTGCTGCTCGTCGCCCGACGTGCGCACGGCGGCGTCGAGGATCGTCTGGAGCTCGGCGAACTTCGGGTCGTCGTTCCAGCGGTAGCGCGACTGCGACCACACGTTGTCGCCGTACCACCAGCGCATGAGCAGGTCGGGGTCGTTGCCGAAGACCGACGGGTCGCCGGGCGCCACCATGACCTGGAGGTCGCCGTTGTCGACCTTGGTGTACTGGCCGCCGGACTGGCCGATGTCGAGCGTCGTGTCGACGCCGATCGCATCGAGGTTCTCCTTGATGAGGGGCGCGATGTCCGCGACCCAGCCGGTGTCGGTCGTCATGAGCGTGATCGACAGGTCGCTCACGCCGGCCTCGGCGAGCAGGTCCTTGGCCTTCTCCGGGTCGTAGGAGTAGACCGTGGACGCCTCGTGGTAGTTCGGGTGGCTCTGCGGGAGGAAGCTCGTGGCCGCCGCGCCGTTGCCGAGCAGGCCGTTGTCGATGATCTTGTCCATGTCGAGCGCGTAGAAGAACGCCTGGCGCACGCGGACGTCGTCGAACGGGGGCAGGTCCGTGTTGAACATCATGAACAGCGTGCCGAACGACTGGACGGACTCGACGTCCACGGTGCCCTCGAGGGTCGGGACGTCGATGTAGGGGACGTCCTCGATCGCGCTGACGGTGCCGGAGCTCATCGCGGTGACGCGCGCGGCCGGGTCGGAGAGCAGGTTCCACACGAGGCCCGCGGCGAGTGCGGGCCGGGTGCCGGAGTAGTCGTCGAAGCGCTCGAACGTGATCTTGTCGTCCGGCGTGGCCTGCGTCATCTTGAACGGGCCGGTGCCGACGGGCAGCGCGTTGAACGCCTCGTAGTCGGACTCGACGAGGGCCTTCGGCACGATCTTGACGACCGAGAGGCGCTCGGGCACGAGGCTGAACGGGTACTTGAGGTTGATCGACACCGTGTCGTCGTCGACAGGGGTGACGGACTCGAGGAAGTCGATGAAACCGGCGTAGAGCGACTCGTTCGCCGGGTCGAGCACGCGGTCGAAGCTGTAGACGACGTCGTCCACGGTGACGGGGGTGCCGTCGTGGAAGACCGCGCCCTCGCGGAGGTCCACCTCGTAGTGCGTGTCGTCGACCTGGGCGGGCAGCTCGGTGCCGAGCGCGGGGTAGACCTCGCGCGTCGCGGGGTCGAGCTCGGTGAGTCCCTCGAACACGTGCCAGTTGGCCGCTACTGTCACGGCACCGGTGGTGATCATCGGGTCGAAGCCACCGGAGAGGGAGTACGAGATGCCCGCCTCGATCACGGCGTCCGGGTCGATCTCGCCCTGGGCGGCGCTGCCCTCGGTCGGGTCGTCCTGCGCAGCACCGCCGCCGGAGCACGCCGCGAGGCCGAGCGCGAGCACGACGCCCGCGGCGACCGCAGCGACTCCCCTGCGGGGAGGTGAGCTGACGTGAAGCTTCATTGGTTCTCCTGACATGAGACCGACATCGTTCCGGAGAGAAGATGTCTGATGTCTGACGTTGTGTAGCATGACACTAGGACCAGAAATCGAAGGGGTCAAGATGGCGACACCACGGCGCAGGAGCTTCAGCACGCTCGACGCGTCCCGCGACGGCGGACCCGGCGCGACCGCTCCCCGGCGCACCACCACCGCCGACCGGATCAAGGAGTTCATCCTCGGCGAGGGCCTGCGCCCGGGCGACCCTCTGCCCACCGAGGCCGAGCTGTGCGAGCACCTCGGCGTCTCCCGGTCGAGCGTGCGCGAGGCGATCCGCACCCTGTCGACCCTCGACATCGTCGAGGTGCGCCACGGGCACGGCACGTTCGTGGGCAACATGTCGCTGGACGCGCTCGTCGAGGCGCTCGTGTTCCGCGGCGTGCTCTCCCCCGGCGACGACCTGCGCGCGCTGCGCGACGTCGTCGAGATCCGTCAGGCGCTCGACCTCGCCATGGCGGACGTCATCGTCGCGAGCCTGGCCGGGACCTCGAACCCCGAGCTGCACGGCCTCGTGGACGAGATGGTGGCCGCAGCGGCCGAGGGGCTGAGCTTCCCCAAGCAGGACCGCGCGTTCCACACCGGGCTGCTCGCTCGTCTCGACAACTCCCTCGTCGGCCAGCTCGTCGCCGCGTTCTGGGACGTGCACACCGCCGTCGTCCCCAAGCTCGGCATCTCCGTCGCGGCCGACCTCGACCAGACCGCCCGCGCGCACGGCGAGATGCTCGACGCCGCGGAGGCAGGCGACGTCGAGGCGTTCCGCGCCGCCGTCGTCTCGCACTACGAGCCGATCGACCGCGCCCTCGGGGTGACCACCGCGTGAACCCCGCCCTACCCTCCGACCCACCCAGCGCCTCGGGCCCCGCCGGAGCGCCCGTCGGGATCGCCGTCGTCGGCATCGGCGCGTTCGCGCGCGAGCACCTCGTCGCGCTGGCCGCCCTGCCCGGTGCGGACGTGCGGTGGGTCGTCGGGCACGACCTCGCCCGGACCCGGGCGCTCGCCGCGCTCGTGCCCGGCGCCCGCGCGACCACGTCGCTCGACGAGGCGCTCGCGGACGACGCGGTCCACGCGGTCGACGTCGTCACCGCGACGCCCGCCCACGCGCGCGACACGATCGCGGCCGGCGAGGCAGGAAGGCACGTGCAGGTCGAGAAGCCGGCCGCGCTCTCGCTCGCCCAGCTCGACACGATGGTCGCGGCGACGGAGGGCCGGGGCACGACGCTCGTCGTCGGGCAGACCGTGCGGTTCCAGCCCGCGGTGGCGGCGCTCGCCGCGGCCGCCCGGCGCGGCGAGATCGGCACCCCCCGGCTCGCGCACGTCTCCTGGTACACGGGCCACGCGTGGCCGGGCGGGTGGCGCGGCTGGCAGCTCGACCCCGAGCTCTCGGGCGGACACCCCGTGCACAACGGCACGCACATCCTGGACGTCGCGACGTGGCTGCTGGACGACGAGCCCGTCGAGGTCTTCGCCCGCGGGTTCCGCACGTTCTCGCCCGAGATGGAGTCGCCCGACTCGTTCCACGTGCAGCTCCGAACGGCGTCGGGCGCGCTCGCGACGCTCGAGCTCTGCTACGCGCTGCGGCGCCGCGGAGAGCTCGTGCGGCGCGTCGTGCTCGTGGGCACGGAGGGCACGCTCGCGCACTCGACCACCGAGGAGGACGGCCTGCACTCCGACGCGACGACCGCCCCGCCGGTCTCCGTCGAGGGGGCGCTGGGGATCCAGCTCGCGCACTGGCTCGACGTCGTGCGCGGCGACGCGGCGCCCGTCGTCACCACGCCGCAGGTCCGCGCCGCGCTCGCGACGGCGCTCGCCGCGCAGCGCTCCCTCGTCTCCGGCCGTCGCGAGCGCGTCGCCGACGTGCCCGGGTACGCCCCCGTGGAGGTGGCCCCATGAGCACGACCCTGCGCGTCGCGTTCGCGTCCGCCGTGCGCCACGCGGCCGACTACCTGCGGATCCTCGCCGCCGACGACCGGGTCGAGCTCGTCGGCGTCGTCGAGGAGGTGTCGGCGCCCGGCTGGGTGCGCGACGACTCGCGTGCCGTCGCCGAGCGCACCGGGGTGCCGTACGCCGAGGTCGCCGACGTGGCGGCGCTCGCGGAGGCCCTGGGCAGCGCGGTCGACCTCGTCGTCGTGTGTGCCGAGCCGACCCGGCACGCGCGCCTCGCCGCGGCGCTGCTGGAGGCGGGCCTCGACGTGCTCGTCGACAAGCCCGTCGCGACGGCCCTCGCCGACGCCGACCACCTCGTCGCGGTCGCCGCCCGCACGGGCCGGACGTGCGCCGTCGTGAACCGCACGCACGCGCCCGCGCTGCGCCGCCTGCGCGCCTGGGTCGACGCCGGGCACGTGGGCCTGCCGCGCCACCTGGACCTCGAGTTCTTCGCGTCCGGCGCGCACTTCGCGACGTCGGTGGAGCGGCCCGCGCTGGTCGTGGACCGCGCGCTCTCGGGCGGCGGCGAGCTGCTCAACTTCCTCGGCTACTGCGCCGACGCGGCCCACCACCTCACCGGGCTGCGCACGGTCGAGGTGCACGCCTTCGCGGCGTCGCTCTTCCTCGACCCGCACCGCGAGGCCGGGGTCGAGGACACGGCGGTCGTCACGCTCGGGCTGGAGCGCGGTGTGACCGCGACGATCACCCTCGGGCGCGTCCCGTTCGCGCCCGGCGGGACGCCGACCACGTCGTCGGTGCGGCTGCTCGGGTCGCACGGCCACGCCGTCGCGGACGACGACGCCCCAGCCGTCGCGCGGTTCGGCCCCGACGGGCGGACGGCGATCGCGGCCGACGCCGGCCGGGTCGCCGCGGCGGCGTACCTGCGGCACGTGGTCGAGGCGGTGCTGGCCGGCGGACGGCCGGACTACGGGATCGAGGAGGCGCGCGCGTCGCTCGCCGTGGTCGACGCGGCGTACCGCTCGGTCGGGACGGGCGACGTGGTCGCGGTGGCGCACCGGACGGTGCCCGAGGAGGCGAGGGTCTGATGGAGGTCGTGATCGCTCCTGCGGAGCGGTTGGCGGTGCTGGCTGCGGACGCGATCGAGAAGGTGGTGCGGTCGCGGCCGGAGGCGGTGCTGGGGCTGGCGACGGGATCGTCGCCGTTGAAGGTGTACGACGAGCTGGCGCGCCGGCACCGTGAGGACGGGTTGTCGTTCGCGGGCGTGCGGGCGTTCATGCTCGACGAGTACGTGGGCCTGCCCGCGGAGCACCCCGAGCGGTACCGGAACGTGATCGAGACCGAGATCGCCTCGCGGGTGGACTTCGCCCCGGGCGCGGTCCAGGGCCCGGACGGCAACGCGGCGGACCTGGTCGCGGCGTGCGCGGCCTACGAGGAGTCGATCGCGGGGGCCGGGGGCGTGGACCTGCAGATCCTGGGGATCGGGACGGACGGGCACATCGCGTTCAACGAGCCGGGGTCGTCGCTGGCCTCGCGGACACGGATCAAGACGTTGACGGCGCAGACGCGTGAGGACAACGCGCGGTTCTTCGGCGACGACGTGGACCGGGTGCCGCGGCACTGCCTGACGCAGGGGCTGGCCACGATCATGTCGGCCCGGCACCTGGTGCTGCTGGCCACGGGCAAGGGCAAGGCGGAGGCGGTGCACCAGCTCGTGGAGGGCCCGATCAGCGCGTTGTGGCCCGCGACGATCATGCAGATGCACCCGCACGCCACGGTGCTGGTCGACGACGCGGCGGCCTCGCGCCTCCAGCTCGGGGACTACTACCGCCAGACGTACGCGTCCAAGCCGGACTGGCAGGGCCTGTAGCGGGTCGCCGACGCTCGAGAACGCCCCGACCCCGCGTCGAGCACGACCTTGCTGTCGCTTTCGGCCGGATAACGACACGGATGTCGTTCTCGGCCGGCGGGATTCACCCGGCATCGAACTGGACGCCCGTCCAGTTCGGTGTCTAGCGTGGGTGTCAGCCGGTGCCCGTGCGATCAGCCCCCTGCCAGTACGGGCACCGGCGATCACGGCGGTGCCGCCTCACGCGTCCGACACGCCCGCGCCCTTGCCACCTCGAACCGCTCGTCCGGCGGTGGCACGGTCGCGCCCTCAGGACGGTACCCGTCGCGCTCGACCGACCACGACCCGACGGGAACGACCCATGAGCACCTCGACCGGACGCCGCACCCTGGTGCGGGCCACCACCGCCGCCACCCTCGCCGCCTCCGCCGCGCTCCTCGCCGGCCCGGCCGCCCACGCCGCCGAGGACGACACGTACGTGCCGTCCCAGCCGTCGATGCGCCTCACGACGCTCGTCTCGGCGTGCGAGCAGGACGCCGCGTACCTCGACTACGCGATCGAGGTCGAGGGCACCGACCACGACACCGTGACGGTCACCTGGATCAACCCCGACGGCGAGAGCGTCGTCCGGTCCGGGCTGCCGCTCCAGGGCCGCCTGCTGTGGCCGGGCGCCGTCGTGGACGACCAGGGCAAGGGCGTCGACTGGCCGGGGTGGCGCCTCGAGGACGGCGAGTGGGTCGAGGGCGACGAGTACGACTGGGTGCGCCCCGCCGTCGACGTGAGCTTCGAGGTCAACCCGCACGTCCTGGTGACCACGGTCTACCCGCCCTCGTCGCCCGACTGCGCGACGAACCCGCCCGGGCACGACGACCCGGCCGGCGTGGTCCCCGTGTCGAACGAGGCGAGCGCGTCCGCGCAGAACCCGAGCCTCGCGGAGACCGGCGCGACGGTCGGCCTCTACGCGGCCCTCGCCGCGGGTCTCGCCGCGGTAGGCGCCGCCATCGTGCTCCTGTCCCGCCGAGCGCGCCGGAGCTGACCCGCCTCCGCGCCACCGTTCCCGACGCCCGTCGGCCGCAGACCCCCTGCGGCCGGCGGGCGTCGCGCCGTCCCCACCCCTTGACCCCTCCACCCTTCCGGGCTACCTTCCTGACGTCAGACATCTGACGTCATCTGTTCAAGCGTCCTCGGCAGCGTCGCCGCGTTCCACGCCGTACACCGCCGCGCCGAGCACCGACCGGAAGGAACGGCATGATCGGACACCTCCGCAGACCCGCGCGCCGCGCGCTGACCCTCGCCACCGCGCTCGCGCTCGGGGTGGGCGGCGCCGTCGTCCCCGTCACGACGGCGGCGGCACACCACACGACCCTCGCGCCCGACCACGACCTCGCTCCCGCGACCGGCGGGCCGGGCACCTACACCGAGCAGCAGCTCGCGACGAACGGCCAGGGCGGCTTCCCCAACTACCGCATCCCGGCGCTCACCGTCGCCCCCAACGGCGACGTCCTCGCGTCCTACGACGGCCGGCCCACCGCGGCCGACTCCCCCGGCCCGAACTCGATCCTCCAACGCCGTTCCACGGACGCCGGCGCCACGTGGGGCCCGCAGGAGGTCGTCGCGGCCGGGAAGCCCACCGCACCGATCGAGGGTTACTCGGACCCGAGCTACGTCGTCGACCGAGAGACGGGCACCGTCTTCAGCTTCCACGTGAAGTCGTACGACCAGGGCTTCGGCGGCTCCCAGCCCGGGGTCGACCCGACCGCCCGCAACGTCATCCACGCGAACGTCTCTGCCTCGACCGACGACGGGCGCACGTGGACGCACCGGACGATCACCGCGGACGTCACGGCCGACCTGGGCTGGCGGTCGCGCTTCGCCGCCTCGGGCCAGGGGATCCAGCTCCGCTACGGCGAGCAGGCGGGGCGCCTGGTGCAGCAGTACACGATCATCAACGGGTCGGGACAGTTCCAGGCCGTGTCCGTGTACTCCGACGACCACGGCGCGACCTGGCAGGTCGGGACCCCCGTCGGCACCGGCATGGACGAGAACAAGACCGTGGAGCTCTCGGACGGGCGCGTCATGCTCAACTCGCGCGACTCGGCGCGCTCGGGCTTCCGCAAGGTGGCCTACTCGACCGACGGCGGGGTCACGTACGGCCCGGTGACCCTCGACCGAGACCTCCCCGACCCGACGAACAACGCCGCGATCGTGCGCGCGTACCCGAACGCGCCGCAGGGCTCCGCCGAGGCCAAGGTGCTCCTCTTCTCGAACGCGGCGTCGCAGTCCGGCCGCGTCAACGGCACGGTCCGCGTCAGCTACGACGACGGTGAGACGTGGCCCGTGGCGCGCGTCTTCCAGCCGGGAGGCATGGCGTACTCGACGCTCGCGACGCTCCCCGACGGCACCGTCGGCCTGCTCTACGAGCCCGACGGCGGGGGCGGCGGCATCCGGTTCGCCAAGCTCGACCACGACTGGCTCCTCGCCGCGCCGAGCAGCACGCCGGGCGACATCGAGGTCACGCGCGCGAGCGTGACGAGCACGGCCCCCGCGGGCGGCTACGCCGTCGGCGACGTCGTCACGTACTCGTTCACCGTGACGAACCTGTCCGACGCCGTCACGACGGTCTCCCCGACCGGGGACCTCGAGCGCTTCGACCCGGCCCGGGGCGCGCCGAACTGCCGTTACCGGGACCTCGCCCCGCGCGCCGCGTACACGTGCACGTCCGCGCGGCACACGGTCACGCAGGCCGACCTCGACGCGGGCTTCTTCGCGCCGAGCACGACCTGGACCTCGACCTCCGGCGCGACCGTCACGACGGTCGAGCACGACGGGCCGGGCGTGTACTTCGGGGCGCCCGGGAACATCTCGGTGCAGGGCGCGCACGCGAACCCGCAAGAGACGTACGCCGTGGGCGACGTCCTCCGCTTCACCTACACGGTCCGCAACCTGTCCACGGCGGCGACCTCGGTGGTCCCCACCGGGAACCTCGCCGGCCTCGACCCCGCGAACGCGGCCCAGAACTGCCGCTACCGCACCCTGCCGGCCGAGGGGTCGTACACGTGCACGTTCGCGCACCACGTGGTGACGCAGGCGGACCTGGACCGCGGGACGTTCACGCCGGACACGACGTGGACCTCGACGTCGGGGGCGAACGTGACCGTCGTCGAGCTCGACGGTCCGACGGTCGAGCTCCGCGGCGCGGTCTCCCTCCACGTGCAGGCGGCGAGCCGCTGCCTCGCCGGTCGGGCCTACGTCGCGGTCACGGCCCGCAACACCGGCGACGCCCCGGCCGACGTCACGCTGCGCACGCCCTTCGGTGAGCGCACCGTCGCCGACGTGGCGCCGGGCAGCTCGGCGTACCAGTCGTTCGCGGTCCGCACGGCGTCGGTCGACGCGGGGACGGCGAGCGCCGCGGCCGGGTCGGGGTCGGTCGACGCGGGCTACGCGGCCGCGACCTGCGCCTGACCGATCGGCGCGGCGCTCCCGGTCGGGTGAGGCACCACGGGTTGCGTCACCCGGCCGGGAGCGCGGCGCTCGGCGAGGGCGCGTCGACCGACCGCCGCGACAGCAGCGCCGCGACGAAGAAGCACACCGCCCCGACGAGCGTGCCGGCGTCGTCCCACCACTCGCTCACGTAGGTGCCCGTGGCGGGCGAGACGTACGCACCGACGGCCGAGGCACCGAACGCGACGGAGCCGACCAGGTTGAGCCACGTGCCGTGCCAGGTGCGGGCGTCGACGTCCCACAGGTGACCCCGGTCGCGCGTCGCCACGACGGCGAACGCGGACGAGACGAGGAACGCCACGGAGCCGTAGGCGTCCGGCTTCCAGCCCGCGCCGAGCGCCGCCGGGTCGTCGACCGCGGCGACGAGGGCCGCCGTCGTGCTGACGTTGAAGCACAGCGTCCCGACGAGCTGGACGGCCGCCGCCCACCAGTCCCAGCGGTCGGCCGGGTGCGTCCCGGCGCGCGGCGGGCGCCGCCCGCTGAGGCCGAGCTGCACGAACGCGGCGGCGGTGAAGAACACCGCGCCGACGACGAACGTGACGTTCGTCGCGACCGCGCCGACGGCGTCGGCGTAGGGCGGGAGCGCCCCGACGAGGAAGCACAGCGACCCGACCGCGAACCCCCACGCCTCGCGCCGCAGACGACGCTCCCGCCGGTCCACGTCCGTCAGTGGTGGAAGCCCGAGCGCCGACCCTCGGCGGGCATGGGCGAGGTGAGCCCGTCGAGCCACTCCGTCTCGACCCGGATGTCCTCGAGAAGGTCGTCGGCGAGGTCGCGACTCACGCCGTTGCGCACGACGATCCGCTGCACGGTGAGGTCGGCGAGGTCGTCGGGCATCGGGTAGGCCGGGACCAGCCAGCCCTTCATGCGCAGCCGGTCGGACAGGTGGTACAGGTCCCAGTTCTCCGTGTGGCCGGGCTTGAGCCGCCAGGCGAACACGGGGATGTCCGACCCGTCGTTCCACAGCTCGAACGCGCCGAGCGCCTCGATCCCGTGCGCGAGGTACTTCGCGACGTCCTGGCACTCCTGCTGGATCGCGGTGTAGCCCTCCCGGCCGAGCCGCAGGAACTGGAAGTACTGGAGCAGCACCTGGGCGCCTGGCCGCGAGAAGTTGAGGGCGAGCGTCGGCATGTCCCCGCCGAGGTAGCTCACGCGGAAGACCAGCTCCTCGGGCAGCGCGTCGAGCGTGCGCCACACGACCCACCCGACGCCCGGGTACACGAGCCCGTACTTGTGCCCCGACGTGCTGATCGAGTGCACGCGCTCCAGGCGGAAGTCCCACTCGATCTCCGGCTGGAGGAACGGCGCGATCATGGCGCCCGACGCGCCGTCCACGTGGATCGGGACGTCGAGGCCCGTGCGCTCCTGGAGCGCGTCGAGCGCGGCCGCGATCTCCTTGACGGGCTCGTACATGCCCGTGTAGGTCACGCCCATGATCGCGACGACGCCGATCGTGTTCTCGTCGACGTACTTCTCCAGGTCGCTGCCGTCGAGGCACGGGTGCTCCTCGGTGATGGGCACGTACCGCGCCTCGACCTCGAAGTAGTTGCAGAACTTCTCCCAGCACACCTGCACGGCCGAGCTCATGATGAGGTTCGGCCGCTCCGCCGGCCTGCCCGCGGCCCGGCGCGCGAGCTGCCAGCGCCGCTTGAGCGCGAGGCCCCCGAGCATGCACGCCTCGGACGACCCGATGGTCGACGTACCGATGCAGTCCTGGACGTCCGGCACGTTCCACAGCGACCCGAGGATGCGCCAGCAGTTCTCCTCGACCGCCGCCGTACGGGGGTACTCGTCCTTGTCGACCATGTTCTTGTCGTAGACCTCGGCGTAGAGGCGGTCCGCCTCGTCGCCCATCCACGTCGCGACGAACGTCGCGAGGTTGAGGCGCGAGTTGCCGTCGAGCATCACCTCGTCGTGGACCACCTGGTAGGCGGACGTCGGCTCCATCTCCGCGTCCGGCAGGGTGAAGCGTGGCGCGACCGCCCGCACGCCGGCTCGCGTGTAGGTCGGGCGCAGGACGTGCTGCTCGTCGGTCATGCTGGTTCCTTCCGACACGCCGGAGGTCCGGCTCGGTCGACGGGTGGGTCCGCCGCCCGGACGTCGCTCCCGGGACGGCGGACGGCGCCTCAGTCCGCGAGGATGCGAGCCTTCTGCGCCTCGAACTCCGCGGGGCTGAGCACCCCCTGGTCACGCAGCGCGGCGAGCTGCGTGAGCTGCGCGATGCGCGCGTCCATGTCCGGCGCCGCCGCGGGTGCGGGAGCGGGCGGCGGCGAGTAGGTCGGCTGCGGCGCCGCGTACTGCTGCGGAGGCGGCGCGTACTGCGGCTCCTGCGCGCTCTCCTGCGCGGCCCAGCGGCCCGCCTGACGGCGGGAGACGCGGTTGGAGACAGCGGTCGCGGTTCCGGCGACGACGGCGGTGCGCGCGACACCGCGGATCAGTCCAGGCACGGGATCCTCCTTCGGGCGGACCGGATCAGGCGTCCGGCTCTGTGGCGTCCAGCGACGCGATCAGCGCCTGGACCGGGATGCGCCCGCTCGCGACGAGCTGGGCGCCGTTGCGGCGCAGGGCGGTCGCGAAGGGCGCCGCCCACACGTTCTCGTAGACCAGCACGACGGCCGTCATGCCGGGCTCGACGGCGCTCGCCGCCTCGTCGAGGTCGTCGTCGCCGAGCAGGCCCGACCGCGCCCCCTCGAACACCGCGAGCTCGGTCGACCCGTCGTCGAGCTCCTCGAGCCCGAGGCCGACGACGCTGCCGTCGTCCTCCCGGCGCACGACCACGAGGTCGAGCACCCGGATGATCCCCCGGTCCACGAGGTCGACGAGGTGCGGGAAGGCCTTGTCGCCCGTCGCGCGGTCCGTCGGGAGCTCGATGACCAGGAAGTCGATCGGCCCGCTCTCGTCGAGGTCGCCGAGCTCGCTCCCGAGCCCGTCGCTGAGTTCCTGCGTCATCGTCGCGTCCTCTCCGCGTCGTTCCCGCGCGGCGCACGGGTCTGTCCTCAGGCTCGTCGTGGTCGCCGGTCGCGTCCTCACCCAGAACGAGTGAACTCCCGCCGACGACGGCACCCGGCGGCTACCGGTCCGACCTGTCGGTCGCGGGCAGCAGGTACTCCACGTGCACCGCGTCGATGCGGCCGTCGAGCGCGAACGGCATGCGGTCCGCGTACGCGCGCGACACCGCGCCGCCGTACGCGCGTCCGACGTCGAGGCAGTCGTTCGCGGAGAAGAGCAGCGGCGCGCTCACGGGCACCGTGCCCCGGCCGACGTCCTCGCCGTCGACCCGCAGCACGACCTCGAGCGGTCCGCCCGGCCGCGGCTCGGCGTACGTCGTCACGACCTCCACCGTGTGGTCGCCGGCCGCGAGCGGCGCGCTCGACCGGACCACGGTCCGCTGGACGAGGAACAGGTTGTACTCGTAGGTGAGGACGCCGTCGAGCAGGAAGCACGTGAGCCCGCCGCCCGCTCCACCGAGCTTGTAGAGCACGCCGTCCGCGGCGTCGGGCACGGAGAGCCGGATCTCGACCCGGTTGGGGCGGTTGCCGAGCGCGGGGGCGCAGAACTCCGGGACGCGCACCGTGTCACCGGACAGGTCCCACTCCGTGTACGGCGGGCTGATCCGGTCCTCGGGGTGGATCGCCGGGACCCACAGACCGCCGCCCACGGGCAGGACGTCGTTGCGGGCCGCCTCGATCGCGAACAGCTCCTTGAGCTGGGCGAGCTTCTCGGGGTGCTCCGCGGCGAGGTCGTGCGCCTGGCTCCAGTCCTCGTCGAGGTGGTACAGCTCCCAGGGGTCGTCGTCCGGGGTCCAGGTCCGGATCCCGGCCGGCATCCCCTGCACCCACGGCAGGCGTGGACCGGTCGCCGACGCCATCCAGCCGTCGGCGTAGATCGACCGGCTGCCCATGATCTCGAAGTACTGCGTCCGGCGGCGGCCCTCGGCATCGGCGTCGTCGATGGAGTACGCGAAGCTCGTGCCGTCGATCGGGTCCTGCGGGACGCCGTTCACGGTCTCCGGGTGGGAGATGCCGAGGATCTCGTAGATGGTCGGCACGAGGTCGACGACGTGGTGGAACTGCGTGCGCGGCACGGGGTCGGGCTCGATGTGGCCCGGCCAGCTCACGAACATCGGGTTCCGCGTGCCGCCGAGGTGGGACGCGAGGAGCTTCATGCCCTGGTACGGCGACGACCCGGCCCACGCCCACGCGGCGTGGTACTGGTTGTCGGTCGCGGGGGTGCCGAGCGCGTCGAGGCCGCCGAGCTCGTCGAGCGCGGCGATGTGCTGCTCGACGGTCGACGGGATGCCGTTCTGGGCGAGCAGCTCGCTGATCGTCCCGTTCTGCCCCTCGCCGGACGACCCGTTGTCGCCCCAGATGTAGACGACGATCGTGTCGTCCGCGTAGCCCAGCCGCTCCACCTCGTCGAGCAGGCGCCCCGCCTGGACGTCCGCGTGCTCGCCGAACCCCGCGGCGACCTCCATGAGACGCGCCTGGAACGCCTTCTGGTCGTCGGGGATGTCGTCCCACCCCGCGAGGCTCTCCGGGCGGGGCGTCAGCTCGGCGTCCTCGGGTACCCAGCCCGCCGCCTTCGCACCCGCGAGCGCCCGCTCCCGGTAGACGTCCCAGCCGTCGTCGAACGCACCGGCGTACCGGTCCGCCCACTCCTTCATGATGTGGTGCGGCCCGTGCAGCGCGCCGGTCGCCCAGTAGACGAAGAACGGCTTGTCCGGCGCGTTCGCCTTGTGGTCGCGGAGCCAGCGCATCGCGTCGTCGGCGATGTCCTCGCTGAGGTGGTAGCCCTCCTCCGGGGTCTTCGGCGGCAGAGTCGGGGTCGTGTTCCGCACCAGGTGCGGCTCGTACTGCGACGCCTCGCCCGCCAGGAACCCGTAGAAGTACTCGAACCCGTACCCGGTCGGCCAGCGGTCGAACGGTCCGGACGACGTCGTCTCCTCCGCCGGGGTGTTGTGCCACTTGCCCCACGCACCGGTCGCGTACCCGTACTGGCGCAGCACCTCGGCGATCGTCGCGCTGCTCTTCGGGATGTGCCCCGAGTACCCGTCCCAGTCGTTCGCGAGCTCCGCGATCTGCCCGTTGCCGACCCGGTGGTGGTTGCGCCCGGTGAGCAGCGACGCGCGCGTCGGGGAGCACATCGCGGTCGTGTGGAACCGGTTGTACCCGACGCCGTCCGCGCGGACCCGGTCGAGCGTCGGGGTGCGCACGGCGCCGCCGAGCGTCGTGGGGAGCGCGGGACCGGCGTCGTCGATGAGGATCACGACGACGTTCGGCGCGTCGGCGGGCAGGTGCCGCTCGGGCGGGTGCGGGGAGTACGTGGACTCCTGGATCGTCCGACCGGCGACGCTGCCGGACCGGCGGGGCGCGAACGGCAGCGACCGCTCGGCGGGCAGCGGCGGTCCGACGACCGTCCGGCGGGGCTCGTCACTCATCGACTCTCTCCTGTCTGTCCAGGACCTCACGGACGGCGCGGGCGTGGGCGGCGACGCGACGACCCGTCGACCGTAGGTCCGCCGCCGCGGCGAGGGCATCACGCAGATCGCGCGAACGACGCTCCCGCGCTCCAGGCCCGGCTAGCCTCGGTCGCATGGCGCACCTCGTGACCGACCTGGAGGACCACACCCCGCAGATCTCCGAGGCGGTGGTCGCGGACCTTCGGTCCCGCCTCCGCGCGACGCGGTGGGTCGACGCCCCGGACGGTCTCGGGTGGGACGCCGGCACCGACGTCGGGTACCTGCGCGACCTCGTCGCGTACTGGGCCGACGGCTTCGACTTCGCCGCGCACCAGGCACGGCTCTCCGCTCTCCCGAGCCGGCGCGCGACGATCGACGGGACCCGCGTCCACCTCCTCCACGCGCTCGCGACCCCGCGACCCGAGGACGCGTCCCCGCTCCCGCTCCTGCTCGCGCACGGGTGGCCGGACTCCGCGTGGCGGTACCGCAAGGTCGTGCCACTCCTGACCGACCCGGGCGACCCCACGGCCCCGGGCGGCGCGGGACGACGCACCTTCGACCTCGTCGTCCCCGACATGCCCGGGTTCGGCTTCTCCGACGTCCCCTCGGGCCCGACCCCGGACAACCGGACGGTCGCCGCCCTGTGGGCCGAGCTCATGACCGCCCTCGGCTACGACAGGTTCCTGGTCGCGGGCGGGGACATGGGCAGCCACGTCGCCCGGTTCCTCGCGCTCGACTTCCCCGACCGGGTGATCGCGGTGCACCGCACCGACGCCGGGCTGCCCCTGTTCACGGGCGACCCCGCGTCCCTCACGCCCCCGGAGCGCGACTGGCTCGACGAGAGCACGCGGTGGCGCACGACCGAGGGTGGCTACGCCGCCGTGCAGGCCACCAAGCCGCAGTCGCTCGCGGTCGGACTCATGGACTCCCCCGCCGGGCTCGCGGCCTGGGTCGTCGAGAAGCTGCGGTCGTGGAGCGACTGCGGCGGCGACCTGGAGTCGGTGTACACGCGGGACGAGGTCCTCGCCCTCCTCACCGAGCACTGGGCGGCCGGCAACGTCGGGGCCGGCGTCCGCGCCTACCGCGCGAACGCCGCGATCCCCCGCGAGCAGCTCGCCCGCTACGTCGACGTGCCGTCCGGGTTCTCCGTGTTCGCCGGCGACGTCGTCCGCCCGCCCCGCGCGTGGCTCGACCGCGTCGCGAACACCGTGTACGCGACCGAGCCGCCGCGCGGGGGACACTTCGCCCCGTTCGAGCAGCCCGAGGTCTACGCCCACGAGCTGCGGTCGTTCTTCGGCCGGTTCTAGGTCCCGAGGAGCCCGAGGGTCACGGCGCGCTCGACCGCGGCGCCGCGGGTCGTCGCGCCGAGCTTGCGGTAGATCGCGCCGACCTGGGTGCTCACGGTGTTGCGGGACACGAAGAGCCGGCGGCCGATCTCCGCCATCGTGAGGTGGGTCTGCAGGTACGGCAGGAGCCGGAGCTCGGCCGGGGTGAGCGGCGGTGCCCCGCGCGTCGCGGCGACGGTCTCGAGCCGGGCCCGGAACGCGGCGACCTCGCCCGCGAGCAGCCCGACGCGCGGGCGACGACGCAGGATCTCGGCCGCCTCGGCGGCGAGGTGGGTCGCCGTCGTGCGGTCCCCGAGGGCGAGGCACGCGTACCCGAGCTGGAGCCGGACGCGCAGCGCGAGGTACGGCATGACGTACGTGCAGGGCACCCGGGCGCGCATCCCGCGCGCGACGAAGCGCTCCGCCGCGGTGTGCTCGCCGCGGTGCGCGGCGACGCGGGCACGCACGGCGAAGGCGATCGCCGTGGTCGAGTAGCCCTCCATGTGGTGGGCGTCGACCGTGTCGACCGCGGCGCGCGCGTGCCGCTCGGCGTCGTCCCACCGGCCGTCGTCGAGCGCGAGGATCCCCAGCTCCGCCTCGCTGAGCAGCACGGAGTCCGGGTTCCCCGCCTCGGTCCCGCACGCCACGGCCTCGACGAACGCCTCGCGCGCCGCGTCCCGGTCGCCCACGAGCAGGTGGGCCGAGCCCAGGAGGTGGAGCGCCTGGTCCCGCCACGGGCTCCACGCGGGCTCGTGCTCGACGGCGTACGTCGCGCACGCGAGGGACGCCTCCGGCCCGTCGACGCACATCGCGGCCCGCACCTGGCACCGGGCGGACTCGAGCGCGACGCGGTCCTCGTCGGGGAGGAGGGACGCGTCGAAGCCCTCCAGCACGGTGGCCCACCGCTCGGCCGCGGGCGACTCGCCGAGCAGCAGCGCGCGCCACGCGGCGACGACCGTGAGCTCGGGGAACGCCTCGACGACGGCGTCGCCGAGGGTGTCGAGCCAGCGCGTCACGACGGCCACCCCGCCGTCCTGGTACGTCGACAGCGCGAGGCGCCCGACGAGGACGGCCGCCTCCTCGACGTCGCCCGCGGCGAGGAGGTGCTCGACCGCGCGGGCCTCCAGCCCCTCGTCGACGTGCCACGCGGCGGCGCGCCGGTGGAGCGGCGCGACGGCGTCGGGCTCGACCCGGTCGAGCTCCGCGAGCAGGAACTCGCGGAACAGGGCGTGGTAGCGGAACCAGCCGCGGTGGTGGTCGAGCGGGACCAGGAAGAGGCTCGCGTCCTCCAGCTCGCGCAGCCGCCCCGCGGCGTCCGCGGTGCCGAGCACGGCGTCGCACGTCGGCGCCGAGAGCTGGTCGAGCACGGCCGTGGCACGCAGGAAGTGCTGGGTCCGCGCGGGAAGGAGGGTCATGCACTCGCGGTACAGGTAGTCGGCGACGAACCGGTCGGTCCCCGTGAGGGACGCCGGGTCCTCGCCGTCGCGCACGAGCAGCGCGCAGAGGAAGACGCCCGTCGGCCAGCCCTCGCACCGCTCGACCACGCGGTCCAGCGCCTCGCCCGGCTCGACCCCCACGGCGCGGAAGATCTCGCGCGCGCCGGCCACGTCGACCCGCAGGTCGTCGGGACCGATCTCGACGAGGTCGCCCTCCACGCGGCGCCGCGCGTCGTACCCGGCCGCGCGGCGGCTCGCGACGACGACCTGCGACCCCGGCGGGACGCCCCTGAGCACGACCTCGAGCGCGTCCCGGCAGGCCACCGAGCCCGCCTCGTGCAGGTCGTCGACGAACAGCACGAACGGCCTGCCCGTGCGCGCGAGCGCGGACGCGAGCAGCGGGGCCGACCGGCCGAGCATCGCCGCGCCCGTGCCGCGCATCTCGGCCGCCACCGCGGCGACCTCGGGCGAGACGGGCGCGCACGCGAGCGCGAGGAGCGTGAGCAGGGCGCCGGGGTCGTCGTCGAGCCGGTCGAGGCTGGCCCACGCGACCGCACGGTCCTCGACGCTCGCCCACTCGGCGAGCATCGTCGTCTTGCCGTAGCCCGGCGGGGCCGTCACCACGACGACCCGAGCGCCGTCACGCCGGGCCCTGTCGACGAGCGCGCGCCGGGAGACCGCACCGCGGCGCGGCGCCGGCGGCTCGACCTTGCCCGCGAGCAGCGCCGTGCTGAGATCCGGTCGCGCGGTGACCGCCTGACGGCTCCCGTCGGACACGCGAGCAGCCTAGGAGCGGCCCCCGAGGCCCTCAACCGGAGCGGGGGAAATCACCCGGGACGCCGGGTTCGGCCGCGTCGTCCCATCCCTCGACGGGTTCCAGGCCCAGGGCGAGCGCGACGCGCGGCGCGGCCGCCACGACCGTCGGCAGCCCGACGACCGGCACGACCGCCATGAGGACGCCCACCACCTCCGCCGCGTCGACCCCGGCCTCGACCGCACCGTCGATCTCGGCGCCGTACGTGGGGACCGACGCCCCGACGGCGACCGCGGCCGCGATCCGCACCAGAGCCCGGTCGCGGCCGGACAGCGCGTCGTCGCCCGTCGCGCCGCCGTCGACGACACTCTCGTCGTTGACCGCGAGCCGCCGGAGCACCTCCGCGTGGTCCACGCCGACCACCCACCTTCCGACGCGGGCCGGCCGGGCCGGCCGCCCCGGGCCCGTCGCCCCTGCCCGATCGCCCCTCCCGCCAGCATGACGACGGTGCGGCGCGGGGTCGTCACGCAGAACGCATGACGACCGGAGCAAGGGCGGGGCAGAGGCTCGTCCGGGTGCCGCGCCGCCCCAGCACGAAACGGCGCAGCACCCGATGGACCCTCAGGCCGGTCGGACGGCTTCCGACAGGCCGGTGAGGACGTCCCCGCCGGTGACGTGCTGACCTGGCACACGGGCCAGGAGGATCTCGGTGAGCGCGGACTCGAGCGCGCGTGGCAGGCCGAGCGCCTGCAGGTGCGACACGCGCACCGACAGCGGCCGGTCCGCCGTGAGCACGCGGTGGGCGCGCTCCTTGTCGTCGTACGGGACACGAGCGCGGTCGAGCACGGCGAACAGGCGCGCGTCGACGTCGTTGTCCCCGAGCCGTGGTCCCCGCCCGAGGTCGACGACGAGGCAGGACGCCGGCGCGACCGCCTCGACCGTGACGTGCAGCCCGCGGTCGTCGCGCTCGACGAGCGCGTCCGCCCGGGCGCCGTCGACCGTCACGACCGGTCCGTCGTCGTCGGCCGCGAGCGCCGGGAACGTCAGGGTCCAGCGCCGCGGGGCGGGCACGACGCGCGTGTCCCCCTCGACCGGGCCGACGACGGCCCTTCCGGTCGCCTGCTCGAACATGACCGGGGTGCGAGCCTCCGCGGGCGGCGACGACCCGTCCGCCCCGGCCGACGCTCCGCCGGCGGCTCCCGCCGGGAGGCCCTCGGCGTCCTCGACGAGGTCGAGCGCGCCGTCGGCCCCGACGACCACGAGGACCTCGACGTGCTCCGGGTGGGCCACGCCGTTTCCCGGGACGGTCGCGCCGTCGAGCGGCACGACCGCGCCCGACCGCGCGAGGACGGGGATGCTCGCGAGGTCGCGGTGCAGCCACGCCTCGCGGCCGCCGTCGTAGACGAGCCCGCCGAGCAGGTCGACCCACGTGCCCTCCGGGAGCCACGCGCGTACCGCGGCCACCCCGGCCTCGCGGTCCGCGGGGGCGGTGATCGGCGCGACGACGAGCTCGGACCCGAAGAGGTACTGGTTGCGGGCCGCGTAGGCCTCGGGCTGCTCCGGCCACTCGTGGTAGAGCGGCTGGACGAGGGGCACGCCCTCGCGGGCGGCCCGGACGTTCATCGTGTGCAGGTAGGGCAGCAGGCGGTGGCGCAGGCGCAGCGCCGCGACCTGGGCGTCGCGAGCCTCGGGGCCGAACGTCCACGGCTCCTTGCGCGTGAACGGGTTCCCCGCCGAGTGCAGGCGCAGGACGGGCGAGAAGACGCCGAGCTGCACCCAGCGCGTCGCGAGCTCGTCGTCCTTGGTGCCGTGCATGTGGCCGCCGACGTCGTGGCTCCACCACCCGTACCCGATGTTGCTCGCGGTCGCGGTGAAGTAGGGCTGGAAGTCGAGCGACTCCCACGAGATGACCGAGTCGCCCGAGAACCCGACCGGGTAGCGGTGGCTCCCCGGGCCCGCGTACCGGGAGAAGGTCAGCGCGCGCGTCGCGCGTCCCGCGGCGGCCCGCGACCCCACGCTCGCGTTGTCGAGGTAGTGGACGTGGTTGAGCATCCACAGCGGGTCGACGCCGGGCACGCGCGAGACGCCCCCCTGCTGCCAGTCGACCCACCAGAAGTCGACGCCGTCGCGCTCGAGCCCGCGATGCAGCACCTCGGTGTAGGCACGCAGGAAGTCCCGGTCCGTCGCGTCGAACGCGATCGGCTCGCCGCCGTCGGGGTCGCGACCCAGCGCCGCGGCCATCGCCGGGTAGGCGTCCTCGAACGCCCGGACCCCGTCGGCGGGGTGCACGTTGAGCGTGACGCGCAGGCCGTCGTCGTGCAGCGACCGCAGGAACGCCGCCGGGTGCGGGAACAGGTCACGGTTCCACGAGTACCCGGTCCAGCCGCTGCCGTGCCGCGGGTCGACGTCGGTCACGTGCCAGTCCATGTCGAGGACCGCGACCGAGAGCGGGACGCCCTCGCGGCGGAAGCGTCGGACGAGCTCGGCGTACGAGTCGGCCGAGTACCGGTGGAAGCGGCTCCACCACGTGCCGAGCGCGTAGCGGGGCAGCACCGGCTGCGGCCCGGACAGCGCGTAGAGCGCCCGCAGCGCGGCCCGGTAGTCGTGCCCGTACGCGAAGACGTACAGGTCCTGGCGCGACCCGTCGCGCGGGGCGACCCAGCCGTCGTCGTCCAGGACGAGGCCGGCCGAGTCGTCGATCACGGCCCAGCCGTCGCGCGAGACCACCCCGGGGCCCAGCGGGACCGGGCCGTCCGCCTCGTCGAGCGTGCGGGCCGTCCCGCCGAGGTTGCCCGGCCCGTTCCCCACGGCGTCCGCCTCCAGGGGGACCGCCGTCGCCGGGACGCCCGGCCCGCGCTGCCCGTACCGCCACACCCCGTGGTAGGCCGAGTGCGCGCCGAGCACCTCGACGCTCAGCCCGCTCGCGCTGAGCGGCCCACCGTCGTACCGCAGACGCAGCCGGTCCGTGACGACCTCGATCCCGTCCGCGGACCCGGTGCCGGACCGGGTCACCCGGAAGTCCGGCACCGGCAGGTCGCGGTGCAGCGCGAACGCCGACGCGCGGTCCTCGAACACGCCGTCCTCCGCGCGCTCGAGGCGCACCAACCCGTCGGCGAGCACCGAGATCCGGTACCGGTCGCCGAGGATCGTCGCCTCGGGGCGGGCGACGGGGCTGGTGGCGAGGCGGGGCGGGAAGGTCATGTGCGGCAGTTCCTGTCGGTGCGTGTTCGGGATGCTGGTCGTGGCGGTGCGGTTCAGGTCAGGGGCGGGTCACCCCGCACGCGAGGCCGTCGAGCGTGGCGGTGTCGAACGCCGGGCCGACGCCGAGGCCGGGGACGTGCGTGGTGCCGAGCACGACGAACGACGTGCTGCGCCCCGGGCGCAGCGCGGTCCCGCCCGACGCCGTGACCCGCGTACCGTCCTGTGCGACGGTGGCGCCGACGCCCGCGGTCGCGACGTCGCCCGGCCGCCCGTACCACGCGAGCTCCCAGCCGCTCAGCGGCTCGGTGCCGGTGTTGGTGACGCGCACGGTCGTGAGGGTCGTGGTCCCGACGGTGAGCGTCCCCGCCTCGACCGAGCACGTCGCGGGCGCGTCCTCGAGGAGGCCGTAGTTGCCGCCCTCGTCGTGGACGGTGCCCCACAGGTGGTGGTCGCCGTCGGGCTGCGTGGTGACGCCCGAGACGCGGACGTCGGAGAACCGGTGGTCACCGCCGAGGCGCGCGGCGACGCCGTACGAGCCGGTGCGCTCGATCCTGGTGTCGCTGACCCGCAGGTCGTTGACCCAGTGGCTGCCGCTCACCAGGAGCCCCTCGTACGTCGAGTCGAGGATCTCGGTGCCGCGGATGACGACGGGCGTCGTGATGTGGCTCGTGTCCGCGAACACCCAGATGCCCCCGAACGACGTGCTCCAGTTGGGCTCCCACCCGCCGGTGCGGATCAGCGTGCTGTCCTCGACGACCGTGGTCCCGGAGAACGGCACGGGGTTGAACCGCGTGCTCACCGCGACGCCCGCGGCGGCGGTGAGCATGTCGCGCACGACGAGCCCCGAGACGCGGTTGGAGTCGCCGCCGTAGATCGCGGCGCCGTTGCCCAGCAGCGGGCTCGTGACCGTGCTGCGCACGAACGACGAGCGCGTCACCGCACCGCCCGAGGACCACATGGCCATCGCGTCGTCGCCGGTGTTGCGCACCGTCGTGTGCTCGACGCGCGTGTCCGCGACCCGGCCGTGCAGGTGGACGCCGTCGGCGAACGTGTCCCGCACGCGGAGCCCGAGCGCGTAGAGCCCGTCCGTGCCCGTGTCGGCCCAGAGGCCGACCTTCGTGTGGGAGATCCAGACGTTCTGGACGAGCGAGCCCTGCCCGAAGCTGCCCTCGAGCGCCGCGTCGAACCGGGCGTCGTCGCGGTACCGGACGTCGCCGTCGACCATGAGGTCCGCGATCGTCACGCCGGACCCCTGCGCGTAGAACCCGCCCTTGCCGTCGCGACCCGCGACCACGGAGTACCAGGGCCCCGCGCCGCGGACCGTGACGTCGTGCACGCGCACGCGGTCGGTCAGCGTGAAGCGGCCCGGCGGGACCCACACGCCCGTCCCGGCCTCGCGCGCCGCGGCGACGGCAGCGACGAACGCGGCGGTGTCGTCGGTCGAGGTGGCTGTGGACGAGTCTGTGGAGGAGTCGTCCGTGGCGCCGTGGTCGCGCACGTCCACGAAGCCGGGAGGTGCCGTGAGCGGCGCCGGCGCGACCTCGGTCTCCACGAGGTCGACGGTGTACGGGAGGTCGGCGGAGTCACTGTCGCGCACCAGACGCAGCGTCGTGCCGGCCTTCAGCTCGCGCGGGAGCAGCACGCGCGTCTCGTCGAAGAACCGCTGCGCCCCGCCCTGCGTCGGGTCGTTGCCGTACGGGTAGCCGCCGTAGACATGGGAGTAACGCGACGTGACGTCGACGTCGGCGACCTTGCGCCCGCCCGCGTAGACGCCGAGCGAGCCGTCCTGGCCCGTCCCGTCGGTCGAGTCCGGGACCGACGCGCGCAGCACGAGCGCGTTCGCCGGCTCCGTGAGGGTCCACTCGACGTGCTCGCCGGTGCGGTCGAGCGTGACGGCCTGACGGCCCGACGCCTCGGCCGCGACCGTGCGGAACTCGCGGCTCGGCGCGAGCACCTCGCCGGTCGTGCGGCCGTGCTCGGCCTCGTACGTCGTCGCGGGCGTGACTGCGCCGCGGTCCGCGAACGCCTCGCCGCGCTGCAGCGTGACGCGGTCGATCTCCAGGCCCGACGGCGTCGGCGCGCCCCGGTCGGGCACGTCGCCCTGGTCGGCGACCGTGCGGCGCAGCTCGACGCTGCCCAGCCCGGCACGCAGCGGGAGCGTCACGGCGACGTCGCCCCAGCGCTCGCGCGGGGCCAGGACGAGACGCCCGACGGGCTGCCCGTCCACCGCGAGGACCGCGTCCTGGTCGGCGCCGGTCGTGTTGCGGTACCGGAACGTCACGGTCTGGTCGCCGGCCTTCGCGGCGTCGACCGCGACGACGACGCGCGCGCGGGGCGCGGCCAGGTCGACGCCCTCCGTCCCGACGGTCGCGCCGTTCGCGGTGAACGCGGCCTCGGCCTCGTACGGCTGCCCCGCACGGGGGGCCGTGGTGCGCAGGACGTCCGCGACGTCGTCGTACCGCGTGTCCGGGCCGGAGCCCGGCTCCGTGCCAGGCACGGTCGCTCCGCCGCCGGGCGTCGAGAGGTCGCCGACCGTCGTCAGGGCGACCGCGTCGAGGTTGACGTTGCCCGTGTCGTCGGCGTCGAAGCGGTAGACGACGGTCTGCTCGCCCGCCTCGAGCGACACGACCTCCTGGTGCACGAACCACGTGCTCCACGACGCCCCCACCGCGGAGGGCAGCGTGACCTGCCGGTCCTCGGCCGCGCCGTCGTGCACGACGACCTGCGAGAGCGTCATGTCGGAGCCGAGCCCGTTCGCGTACCGGAGGTTGAGGCCGTACTCGCCGGCCTCCGGGACGTCGAGCGTGAACGTCGCGCTCGCGGTCCCGGTGTGGTCCATGACGAACCCGTCGACGAACCCGGTCCCGGAGAACCCGAGGTGGTTGTCGTTGACACCCGCGCCCCCGGCGAGCACCGCGTCCTCCGCCTCGAGCTCGATCGGCGGGACCCCGGCCACCGCCGACGCGGGCGCGGAGAGCATCACCGACCCGACGAGCGCGGCGACCACAGCCCCCGCCGTGGGCAGGGAACGAGCCCCGTCGGAGCGATGCGAGCGTGCCCGTCTCCTGACTACAGCAGGGCCAGAGGTGGGGGTGGGCCAGGTTCGGTGCACGACGATCTCCTTCGATCGCGAGACGGATCGTTTGGTCGGCGACGGGGGCATGCCGAACCCGGGGCTGGGGGCCGCTGCGGTGCCGAACCCGGGGACAGGGGCGGGTTCGGCACCGGGGGGTGCGGCAACCCCGGGTTCGGCGAGCGGCGCGAGAGCCGCTGGCAGACGGCGGTCAGCCCTGGGCGGCGTCGAGGAGCGCCTGGGCTTCCTTCTGCACCTGGGCGACGAGCGCGTCGATGTCCGCGTCCTCGTCGGTGAGCACGGCCTGGACGACCGGGTCGAGCAGCGCGTAGATCTCCTGCGTCGAGCGCGCGGGCTCGGGGACGACCGGCTGGTCGAAGATGTTCTCCGTGTAGGAGCTCATCTGGTCCACGGGCACGTTGACGTACTCCGCGGTCCAGGCGCGCGACTCGACGTAGGTCTGCTCGTCGAAGACCGGGAGCTCCGGGGCGCCGACCGGCTGGTCGTTCGCGACGGCGGTCTCCGCGTCGAGCTTCGCCGCCGCCTCGTCCGTGAGCTTCTCCATGTAGTAGAAGTCGATCCACTCGACGCCGGCCGCCTGCTCCTCGGGCGAGGCCTTCGCGCTCACCGCGGCGAGCGTGCCGCCGCCGAGGACGCCGCCGTCGCCGACCAGGGGGATGACCGTGAGCCCGTAGTCGTCCGGGTTCATCGCGTTCTGCGTGAAGAGGTTGCCGTAGTTGCCGCCGCCCGAGACGTACATCCCGATCTGGCCCGCGGCGAAGTCCTGGTTGATGCTCCCCCAGTCGTAGAGGAAGTTCGCTCCCATCGAGTTGTCCTCCCACCGCAGCGCGTGCAGGTACTCGAGCACCTCGGTGAGCTCGGGCGTGTCGATCGTCGACGTCGCGGTCTCGCCGTCGAACTCCTGGACGGAGCCGCCGAACGCGTTGGTGAGCGTCGTGAGGATCCAGCCCCCGGTGTTGCCCGACGTCATGGTCGCGTAGCCCGCGACGCCCGTGGCGTCCGCGATGGTCTTCGCGTCCTCGCGGACCTCCTCCCACGTGGTCGGCGGGTCGTCGGGGTCGAGCCCGGCCTGCTCGAACAGCGTGCGGTTGTAGTGCAGGCCCTGGCTGTAGGCGGCGATGGGCACGGCCCACATCGAGCCGTCGGCGGCCTGGCCGGCCTGCGCGACGTTCGGGTTGAAGTCCTCCGCGTACGGGAGCGCGGCGACGAGGTCGCTGATGTCGGCGATCTGCTCGCGCTCGATGAGGCCGCGGCCGTCGGTGAACGGGATGGTGAAGACGTCGGGCAGCGTGCCGCCGGCGAGCTCCGTCGCGAACGTCGTGCCCTCCCACGTGTACTCGCGTGCCGTGACGGTGATGTCCGGGTGCTCGCCCTCGAACTGCGCGACGCGCTCGTCGAACTTGGCTCGTGCGTCGTCGTCCAGGCCGGCGTCGATCGAGACCTCGATCTCGACCGCGCCGGAGCTGGCGGCGCCGTCACCCTCGGCGTCGTCGCCGGTGCTGCACGCGGTCAGGGTGAGGACCAGGGCGCCGGTGAGCGCGAACGCGCCCACCGTGGTTGCTGACTTCATCGTCTCTCCTCGGTGCGGACTCCCGCGGCCATGATGGCCCACGGTCTGCTGGCTCGGGTTCCCGCGCCGCCCCTCGGCACCCGTGCGGACCGTCCCGCACGAGCCGCCGTCCCCGGCGAGGTTTAGCGCTACATGTTTAACGCTAAACGCGTCTAGGATCGGTCGTCAAGGAGCTCGGTGGTCACGAGTTGGTCACGGGCCTCGGCGCGAGACCGTCGAGCCCGGTGCCGCACGACGACGTACCGTCGGCTCCCGGGCCGACCACCGCCCGCCCACGCCCCGCCTCGACCGAAGGAGCCGCGCCGCCGATGGCCCGCGTCACGCTCAAGGACATCGCCCGGGAGGCGGGCGTGTCCGTCATGACCGTCTCCAACGTGGTCAACGGCAACCTCGGCCGCGTCTCCCCCGCGACCGCGCGCGAGGTCGAGCGCATCGTCGCCGTGCGGGGCTACGTGCCCAACGGCCCGGCGCAGAGCCTCGCCGCGCGACGGACCCGCCTCGTCGGTCTGCTGCTGCCCGACCGCGCCGACGGCGGCAGCCTGCTGGGCAGCCCGCACGACGTCGCCGTCGCCGGGGCCGTCGAGGCACGCCTGCGCGAGCGCGACCACCACCTCATGCTCCGCGGCGTCACGCACCACCGCGACGTGCTCGACTCCGTGCAGCGCTGGAACCTCGACGGGATCGTCGTCATGGGCTTCACCGACGACGAGCTCGCGGCGCTCGACCTGCCGCGGGACGTGCCCGCCGTCGTCGTCGACACCTACGTGGACGCCCCCGGCGCCGCGACCGTGCGCGCCGACGACCTCGAGGGCGGGCGGCTCGCGGGCGAGCACCTGCGCGCCCTGGGCCACCGCGAGGTCGTGCTGTGCGGACCCGTGGGCACGACGAGCCAGGTCGTCCGCGAGCGCCTCGCGGGGTTCCGCGCGGGTCTCGGGCTCGACCCGGCAGCCGGGGAGGGACGGGCCCTGGTCCGCGGGGAGACGGGGGACGGCGTCGTGCTCCACGTCGTGGCGGCGAACACGACGTACGACGACGGCCTCGCCGCCGCAGCACGCGTCGCGGCCGAGCACCCCGGCGCGACGGCGGTGTTCGCCACGGCCGACGTCCTCGCCGCCGGGATCTCGCGCGGGCTGGCGCAGGCCGGGGTCCGCGTCCCGGACGAGGTGTCGGTCGTCGGGTTCGACGACGCCGAGATCGCGCGCTACGTCGACCCGCCGCTCACGACGGTCGCGCAGGACACCGCGCTCAAGGGCCGCACCGCGGCCGACCTGCTCCTGGACACGCTCGACCACGGCACGTCCCGACCGCGGCGGCCCGCCCCGGACGCGGCCCGCGACGAGCCGGCCGACGGCCCCACCGGCGTCACCCGCATCGACGTCGCGCTCGTCGTGCGTGCGTCGACCGCGCCCGCGCGGTAGCCGGCCCGCGGGTCGGGCCTCCGCCCGCGGGGGCCCGTGGGAGCATCGGCGCGTGACCGACCACGACGCCTCGGTGCTCGCCCCGCTCTGGCTCCGCCGCGTCGGCGCCTGGTCCTGGCGGCTGCTGTTCGCCGCCGCGGTGCTGGCCGTCGTGCTGTGGGTGCTCTCCCAGCTCCGCCTCGTCGTCGTGGCGCTGTTCCTGGGCCTCGTCCTCACCGCCGTGCTGCGGCCCGTCACGCTGCGCTACCGCCGGTTCTCCCACCCCGCGGTCGCGGCGGTGCTCGCGCTGCTCACGGGGGTGGCGGTCGTGGTCGCGGTGGTCGGGCTCGCCGTGACGGGCGTCGCGCAGCAGTGGCCCGACGTCGTCGCCCGGGTCGGCGACGGCGTCGGCGAGCTGCTCGACGCCGCGCGGTCGGGCGGGCTGCCCGTCACCATCACCGACGCGGACCTCGACCGGTGGAGCGCGGGCGTCGTCGACTGGCTGCGCGCCCACGGCACGACGCTCGCCGGCGCGGCCGCGACCCGGCTGGGGACGCTGCTCGTGGCGCTCATGGTGGTCGCCCTCGGCGTGTTCTGCGCGGTGTGCTTCCTCATCGGCGGCGAGGGCATGTGGTCCTGGTCGGTCGCGCAGCTCCCCGCGCGCGTGCGCCCGGCGTGGCGCACGGCGGGCGACGTGGCGTGGCGGTTCTTCGGTGCCTTCACCCGCGGCGCGGTGCTCACCGCGGCGTGCGTCGGCGGGCTGGGCTACCTCGTGCTGCTGGGCCTCGGCGTGCCGCTCGCCCTCCCGCTCGCGGTCCTCGTGTTCGTCGGCTCGTTCGTCCCGCTCATCGGCGCGCCCGCGGCGATGACCGTCGCGATGCTCGTCGCGCTCGCGTCCGAGGGCGTGTGGAAGGCGGTGCTCGTCGGCGTCGGGATCGCGCTCGTCGGGCAGCTCGAGGGGCATCTCATCCAGCCGCTCGTCATGGGCAAGCACGCCCGGCTGCACCCGTTCGTCATCGGCGTGGGCGTGAGCGCGGGCACGATCGTCGGGGGTCTGTTCGGCGCGATCGTCGCCATCCCCGTGATCGGGGTGACGTGGGCGGTCTTCTCCGCCCTGCGCACGCCGCCGGAGCCCGACGACGCCCCCGGCGCGGGCGGGGACCTCGCCCTCGCTCTGGCGGGGCGCTCAGGAGAAGGGCCAGACGACCGGGACGAGGAGCACCGCGACGACGAGCGGTGACGCCGTCGTCGGCACGACGAGCCTCCAGCGGTCCCTCGGTCCGGCGTCGAACACGACGTCGCTGTCGTTCTGGGCCCCTTGGCGACAGCGACGTCGTGCTCGACGAGGAGCAGGGTCGTGCTCGGCGACGGTGGCGGGACGAGCCGGACGGGCGTGCCAGGCCCCACGCCGGCCGCACGGACCTCGCGGGTCGCGCGCCGAGCTTGCGAGCGGTCGGGACCGAACCGAGCCTGGAGACGGACAGGACCGGCGGGGCGCCGAGGGGCGCGGCCCGCCGCGACGTCGACCGAGGAGGCCCGATGACCGCGGACACCGAACGCCCCGAGCCCGACTCCGATCGCAAGCCGGGCTCCCCCACCGACCTGCGCAAACCGTCCTGGGGGTTCGCGCTCAAGGGCGCGGTGCGCGAGTTCCTGGACGACCAGTGCACCGACCTGGCGGCCGCGCTCACGTACTACGCCGTGCTGGCGGCGGCACCCGCGCTCCTGGCGCTCGTGTCGATCCTCGGGCTCGTGGGCGACGGCGAGAAGGCGGTCGACTCGGTCCTCACGAGCGTCGAGGGGGTCGTGCCCTCCACCACGCTGAGCATGATCGAGCCGCTCGTCGAGCAGGCCGCCGACACCGACAAGGCCGGGTGGGCGCTCGTCATCGGTGTCGTGCTGGCCCTCTGGTCGGCCTCCGGCTACGTCGGGGCGTTCAGCCGGTCGATGAACCGCATCTACGAGGTCGAGGAGGGCCGCCCGATCTGGAAGCTGCGGCCCGTGATGCTCGGCGTGACGGTCGTCGTGGTGGTCCTCGCGGCGCTCGTCGTCGCGAGCCTCGTGCTCTCGGGGCCGATCGCCCGGCAGGTCGGCGAGCTCGTCGGCCTCGGGGACACAGCGATCGCCGTGTGGCAGGTCGCGAAGTGGCCCGTGGCGATCCTCCTCGTGGTGGTCCTCGTCGCGCTGCTCTACCACCTCACGCCCAACGTGAAGCAGCCGAGGTTCCGCTGGATCAGCCCCGGCGCGATCCTCGCGATCCTCGTGTGGGCGCTCGCCTCCGCGGCGTTCGGGCTCTACCTGGGCAGCGGCCTCAGCAGCTACGGCGCGACGTACGGGACCCTCGCCGGCGTCATCATCTTCCTGCTGTGGCTGTGGATCACGAACCTCGCCCTCCTGCTCGGCGCCGAGCTCGACGCGGAGGTCGAGCGCAGCCGCGAGCTCCAGGGCGGGATCGCCGCGGAGGAGCGGCTCCAGCTCCCGCCGCGCGACACGCGCGCGAGCGACAAGAAGGCGGCCAAGCGCGACGAGGCCGTCGAGCAGGCGCGCGCCCTCCGCGCGAGCGGTGGCCGGTCGACCGACACGGCGGGCGCGGGCGCGCGCACGGGCACGGGCACGGGCAGCGGCGACGACGACGGGCAGTAGCCCTGGCGCGGGCTACCGGGCGGGCGCGCTACCGGGCGGGCGACGGGTCGGGGATCTCGTCGGGCCGGTAGCGCGGCAGACGGCTCGCGGGGAGGATCGCCGTCGCGCTGACCCCGGCCAGGATGAGCAGCCCGATCCTCAAGGTCCCCAGGCGCGCCTCCTCGTTGAGCGCGACGGCCGCGTCCACCTGGGCGGGCGTGGCGTCGGTGCCCGCGAGGACCGTGCGCAGGTCGTCGTTGCTCACGAAGTTGACGGTATCGAGGTCGACCTGGGCGACGAGCGACGGCGGCAGCTCGGGGTGCTCGACGACCGCGCGCCCGACGCTGAACGACAGGATCGTCACGAGCAGAGCCCCCGCGAGCGCCGTGCCGACCGCCGAGGCGAGGTTCTGCGTCGTGCCGCGGATCGAGCCGACGTCGCCCGCGAGGGCCTTGGGCGCCGCGGTGACGAGCACGTTGAACACGAGCGTCACGAGGGCGCCCTGACCGACCCCGAAGACGACGAGGCCGAGGATCGTGGGCAGCGTCTCCCAGTTGTTCGTCACGACGAACGACAACCAGAGCAGCGCGACGGTGGTCAGCGTGAAGCCGAAGACCCCGATCGTGCGCGGCGGGTAGCGCCGGTAGAACCGCACGACGAGCGTCGCGGTGACGAACACCGTGAGGTTGAACGGCATCATCGCGAGCGCCGTGTCGAACGGGGTGCGGCCCTGCACGATCTGGATGTACAGCGGGACGGTGAAGTTCAGCGCGGCCTCGAGCGCGACCACGACGAACATCGCGTACACCGCCGCCCGCTCGCTCGGGCGCGCGAGGACGGACAGGTCGACGAGCGGCACCTTGCCGGCGGCGGTCCGGCGCCGCGTCCACCAGAAGAACGTCTGCCCGAGCACGACGCCGAGCAGCACGAGCAGGGGCGCGGGCGAGACGCCGACGAGGTCGAACGGTGCCCCCTCCGAGGCGAAGAACAGGCCCCAGGCGTTGAGGTTGTTGAAGCCGAGCGTGAGCGAGACGACCGCCGCGCCGATGAGGACCGCGGCCACGAGGTCGATCCGGATGCCGGGGTCGCCGGCGTCGGACCGCAGCCGGAAGCTGAGGACGAAGACGGCGACGGCGAGCGCCAGGACGATCGCGAACGTGGGCCGCCACCCGATGAGCGTCCCGAGCGCGCCGCCGATGAAGAACGCGCTCATACCGGACACCGCGCGCGCCGAGCCCAGCGAGCCGATCGCCGTCGCCTGCTGGGGTCCGCGGTAGTTCTCCGCGATGAGGGCGACGAGCGCGGGCACGATGATCGCGGCCGAGGCGCCGGCGACGGCCTGGCCCGTGATGGCCCATGCGACGGTCGGCGAGAGGATCATGAGCAGCGCCGAGCCGGCGAACGTCGCGACGACGACCCGGAAGATCGCGACCCACCCGATGCGCTGCCCGAGCTTCGCCCCGGTCATGACGAGCGCCGCGACCGCGAGGCCGTAGACGACGATCGTCGTGCTCGCGACGGTCGGCGGGACGCCGAAGTCCTCGACCATGCCGCCCAGCGACACCGGCAGGGCGGCGACGTTGAACGACATGAGGACCTGCGCGAGGAACAGGCCGACCATCGGCACCCACGACCGGCGGTCCTCCGTCGCTGGTGCGGTGCTGCTGTCGACGACGTCTCGGGTGCTCACGAGGCCGGGTCCGTTCTCTCGGTCGGGCGGGTGGGCGTCACGGGGACCTGCGCGGACGACGCGAACAGGTTGAGGCCGAGGGTCCGCGAGAGGTACGCGGTCGCGCGCTGCCCGCGCACGCTGTTCCCGGCCGGGTCGAGCGGCGGGGAGAACGTGCCGATCGCCCCCTTGCCGGGCGCGACGGCGACGATCCCTCCTGCCACGCCGGACTTGGCAGGAAGGCCGATCTCGAACAGCCACTCCCCCGAGCGTTCGTACATCCCGGTCGAGGCGAGCACGGCGAGCGTGTCCCGGCACACCTGCGCCGAGACCACGCGCTCGCCCGTGACCGGGTTGACCCCGCCGTCCGCGAGCGTCGCGCCCATGACGGCGAGGTCGCGTGCGCTCACCCGCAGCGCGCACTGCTTGGTGTAGACGTCGACGACCTCCAGCGGGTCGACCTCGATCCGGCCGTAGCTCTCCAGGAGCCGGGCGATGGCCTTGTTGCGCATGTTCGTCTCCGCCTCGGACCGGTACACGACCCCGTCGAGCTCGAGCGACCGGCCGGCGAACCGGGACAGGCCCGTCCGCACGTTCTCCCACTGCTCGGCGAAGGACGAGCCGGGCATGAGCGCCGTCGTCGCGAGGGCGCCCGCGTTCACCATGGGGTTGCGGGGGTGGCCGTCGTGGAGCTCGACCGCCATGACGGAGTTGAACGCGAGGCCCGTGTTGTCCACCCCGACCCGTTCGAGCACGCCCTCGTGCCCGTAGGCCTCGCACACGAGCGCGTAGACGAACGCCTTGGAGATCGACTGGACGGAGAACTCGAGGTCGGCGTCGCCCACGGCGTGGACCGCACCGCCCGACTCGGCGACGCACACGCCGAACAGCGACCGGTCGGCCTCCGCGAGGACGGGGATGTAGTCGGCCACCGCGCCGTCGTCGTTCCCGCGGTAGCGCTCGTGCGCCGCGCGGACGTGCTCCTCGACGCGGTGCCAGCCCGGGAGGGACCCGGTCGCGACCTCCTGCTCGACACCGTCGACGTCCAGTCCCATCCCGTTCCCTTCGTCCGGATCGTCCACGACGATCACGCGCGATGCTGCCACGCCCGCACCGGGAGCGCAGGGGGAAGCCGCGGCGGGAGATCACCGCGCGGCGGGCGGGGTGCTGGTCTCGCTCGACGGATCCGGGCCGGGCGTCGTCGCCCTCAGTCGTAGGACGCCGCCTGCCAGTCGTGGTAGATCGACACGTGGGTGTCGCCGTCGCCCGTGAGCCGCAGCGCCAGGTAGACGTCCCAGCGGAGCTCCTCCGAGGCGAACCCGTCGCCCGGGCCCTGGAGCTGCGTGAGGTACTCCTCCGGCATCCCGAGCGCGTCGCCCACGCACTCGACGTCGTCCCAGGTCGGGCCGGCCCCCGTCCCGACGGCGTCGAAGTCGATCGACCCGTTGTCGCGGTCGACGGTCGCGCCCGTGCGGCCGAGGCCGCAGTCGTCGAACGCGACCGCGACGGCGTCGATGTTCGCCTGGCGCTCGAGGCGCGGGCGCTGGTCGAGGTAGACGACGAGCACGGTCGCTGCGACGAGGACAAGGACGACGGCGAGGACGACGACGAGGACGAGGCGTCGGCGCCTCGGTCGCGCGACGGTCGGAGCCTGCTCACCGGCGGGAAGGTCGGGTGGCAGCGTCATGGGTCCCCCTGGTCTGTGTGGACCGCACCCGTCGGGACGGGCGGCGGTCGATGGTGGCCACGAGACGCACAGGAGCGCCGTCGTCCGGCCGCCGACCCTATCGGTCGCGGGGGCGCATCGGGCGGGGCTTGACGCCAGCGGACTCTGCCCTACGCTGAGAGAGCGCTCCCTCATGGTCTAAAACGGACATCGTCGATCGGGATCGCTGTCGCCGGGCGTAGGGGCCTCGGCGACGAACACCGGCGCGGGCACCGCCGCCCGCCCCGCCAGCCTGAGAGGTGAGCATGACCCGACCGCACGCCGACGTGCGCCGTCACCCTGACGCGCGCCCGCGGACCCCCCGCAGCACCCCCCGAGGACGGGCGGCGACCACGGTCGCCGCCGTCGCGCTCGTCGCCGGGCTCGCGCTCGCCGCGCCGCCGACCGCGGGCGCCGAGCCCGTCGAGAACCCGGACGTCGTCCGCGTCGGCTCCGGCTCGTACGCGTCCGCGCCGCCCGCGGCGCTCGACAACCCGAACCGCGACGTGAGCGGGTTCGTCGACAAGGACCTCTACCTCGACGAGTCGCTCGCAGGGACCCCCGTCCCGACGAACGCGTGGTGGACCGACCTGCTCGTCAGCAGGTACTCGGGCGACCTGTGGGCCAACCCGCTCGTCGTGTCGAACTCCCGCGAGGGGACACGCGTCACGCTCCCGACGCGCTGGAACGACGCCGGGACCGCGCGCGTGCTCGAGTCGCCGATCGTCGTCGGCGCCACGGCCGAGCCCGCGCTCGGGCCGAGCGACGTCGTCATGGCCGACTTCGAGGACGGCTACCCCGCGGGCTGGACCGCCACGGGCACCGCCTTCTCCGGCGGCCCGGCCGCCGGGACCGCGGCGGGCCAGAGCCCCGTCTCGGGCTTCCTCGGCAACCGCCTCGTCAACTCGTTCACCGCGGCCCAGGGCGACGGGGCCACCGGCACGCTCACCTCGCCGACGTTCACCGTCGACCGTGACCACGTCGCGTTCCTCGTCGGCGGCGGCAACCACCCCGGGCAGGAGGAGGTGCGCCTCGTCGTCGACGGCCAGACCGTCCGCGCCGCGACCGGCAAGGACTCCGAGCAGCTCGCGTGGGTGACCTGGGACGTCGCGGACCTGCGCGGCCGCACGGCCCGCATCGAGGTCGTCGACCAGCTCCAGGCGGGCTGGGCGCACGTCCTGGTCGACCAGGTCGTGCGCACCGACGACCCCGACGGGCTCGAGGCCCGGCTCTCCTCGACCTTCGCCGCGCAGGACGCGACGGTGACCGGCTGGGGCGAGTGGGACGTGTCGTGGCGCCTGCGCGGCGAGGGCGAGACGGCCGACCGGCCGCAGGGCATCGACGTCACCGCCGCGCGCGGCGTGCCGTACGTGTGGTTCGAGCTCGACGGCGTGCAGCCGCGGATCACGGTCGACGAGGACGCGGAGCTGTTCGGGCTCGACGGCGCCCCGCTCACCCTCCCGGCCGACGTCTCGGCGCTGCGCGTCCAGCAGGACGGGCGCTCGTACGGGATCCACCTGCCCGACGGCTCGCACGTCGAGCGCGCGGGGAACGCGCTCCTCGTCACGGCGAGCGCACCGTATCTCGTCGTCTCGGCGGTGTCGCAGGGCGCGGGCTCGGGCGCCGACCTGGCGGCGATGCACCAGCGGGCGTTCGCCGTCGTGCGGGACACGCGCATGGCGTACGACTACGACGTCGCGAGCGGCCTCGTCACGCAGACGTGGGACGTCGACACCGAGGCGCTGCAGGGCGCGAACCTCGACACGCTCCAGGGCTGGCTCCCCCACCACTACCGCGAGGCGGAGCACGACCTCGCGTTCACGGGCGGCACCTACGACACCCCGCGCGGGCTCCTGCGGACGACCGCGGGGCACGGTGGCTGGGAGCTGCGGTACCCGTTCGAGGGCATCGTGCCGTTCCTGCCCGACCCCGAGGGCACCCCGGGGTACGACCGCGAGCGCATGGTCCGCTACGTCGAGGACTACGCGGCGAAGACCGGGTACGGCGGCGACACGTACTGGGGCGGCAAGGACGTGCTCCAGCTCGCCGAGTACATGGCCGTGGCCAAGGAGATCGGCGCCGACGACGCGTACGCGACGCTCAAGGGCTCCCTGACGACCGCGCTCGACGACTGGTTCACGTACACGCCGGGCGAGACGGAGCACTTCTTCGCGCGGTACCCCACGTGGCAGGCGCTCATCGGCTTCTCCGACTCCTACGGGTCGCTCGAGTTCACCGACAACCACTTCCACTACGGCTACTTCACCCTGGCGGCGGCGTACCTCGCCCTGGAGGACCCGGAGTGGGGCGCGCGGTACGGCGACCTCGCGACGCTCGTCGCGAAGCAGTACGGCAACTGGGACCGTGACGACGACGCCTTCCCCTACCTGCGCACGTTCGACACGTGGCAGGGCCACTCGTACGCGGGCGGCCTCAGCTCGCCCGGGGGCAACAACCAGGAGTCGAGCTCGGAGGCGATCCAGTCGTGGGTCGGGCTGTTCCTGCTCGGCTCGGCGCTCGGCGACGACGCGATGCGCGACACCGGAGCGATGGGCTACGTGACGGAGCGCGCCGCGGTCCAGGAGTACTGGTTCGACTACCACGGCCGCGCCGGCGCCCCCGCGTCCGAGGGGCCGGGCAACTTCCCGGCCGCGTACGAGCACGGCACGACCGGCATCCTCTTCGACTCCGGCCAGGCGTTCGCGACCTACTTCTCCGGCGACCCGGCGTGGATGTACGGGATCCAGTGGATGCCGACCGGTCCGTGGTTCTCGTGGTTCGGCGAGGACGCCGACTTCGGCACCGAGCTCCTGGCCCGGATGTTCGACGAGCGTCCCGGCGTCCTCGGCGAGTACGTGCCGGGCGACAACGGCGGGAACCTCGCCCGTGCCGCGAAGCAGTGGTACGGCGTCGGCACCGACTGGGGCGCCGACGTGCAGCTCGACCGGGCGGCGGCCGTGCGGTCGCTCCAGGACGGCATCCGCAACGCGTACCGGCACCACGCCGCCTACGTCACGGCGCGCACGGCGGCGAACCCGCTCTACGACGCCGGCCGGGGCGCGCTGCTGTTCTCCGTCGGCGCCGACGGGGAGCTCGTCTTCCCCGCCGACGTGTGGAACCCCGACGCGCTGCCCGCCGCCCTGCGCCCGGTCGCGCCACCGGCGGACGCCCCGGACCGGGACCCGAAGGAGTGGGCGACGTCGTGGCCCGCGTTCCGCTACCTGTCGACCGACTACACGGCCGACCCCGGCGCGCTCGAGGACCTCTACGCGTACGACGTCCGCGGCTTCGACCCGGGCGACGCGGGCGACGTCGCGCACGCGGCGGACGTGTACGCCCGCATGGGCGACGCGCTCGGCAACGTCGTGCTCGGCTACGTCGCACAGGTCGACCCGGACATGTACGCGGTGGTGTCGGCCGAGCTCGAGGAGCGCGGGGACCCGGTGGCGCGCGGCGTGTCCATGGCCGGCCTCGTGCACTACACGGGTCTCGCGAACCGCGGGCTCGGGCAGCACACGACGGACCGCCGGGTCGGGACGCCGACGAGCCAGGTGTACCGCGACGGGGACGCGTACACGTACGTGGTCTTCAACCCGACGGACCAGCAGCAGCGGTACCCGGTCTACGAGGGCGCGCGACAGGTGGGGACGATCGACGTGCCGCCCGGGCAGGTCGTGCGGCACCGGCTCGACGCGGCGCTCGACCGCGTCGAGGTGAGCGCGGCGGGCTCCGTCCGGACCGTGCCCGCGGGGCAGGAGGTCGCGCTCACCGCGACCGGGTACGACCAGTACGGCGCGGTCGTCGACCTGCCGGGGCTGACGTGGACCGTCGACGCGGGCGGGACGGTCGCCTCGACCGGCGCCCGCACGGCGACGTTCCGCGCCACGCAGGACGCCGACCCGGTGACGGTCCGGGCGTCGTCCGGTGGCGTCACCGGGTCGTACGCGCTGCGCGTCGGCGCGGCGCCCGCCCTGGCCGGCGTGAGCGTCGAGCCCACCTTCGCGCGCGTCGTCTCCGGCGAGCGGCAGGCGTTCTCCGCTGCCGGCGTCGACCAGTACGGCGACCCGTTCCCCCTCGCGGGCGTGACGTGGTCGGCGGGCGACCGCGGGAGCGTGGCCGACGGCGCGTTCACCGCGGGCGCGGCCGGTGCCGGGCGCATCACGGCGACGGCGGGCGGGGTCACGGGGTCCGCGGTCGTCGCGGTCGTGGCGGACCTGCCCGACGTCGCGCGCGGCAAGGCGGTCACGGCGAGCTCCGCGATCGGTGCCGGGGCCCGCCCCGAGCTCGCCGTGGACGGGGACGCCAGCACCCGCTGGGAGAGCGAGTGGGCCGACGGCCAGTGGCTCCAGGTCGACCTCGGCGCGCGCCACGAGCTGGAGAAGGTCGAGGTCGACTGGGAGGGCGCCGCGGCGGCGACGTTCTCCGTGCAGGTCGCGGACGCGCCGGACGGCCCGTGGCGGACGCTGCGGACCGTGACGAAGACCGACGCCTCCCCGGACGCGATCGAGGTCGACGGCGCGGGCCGATACGTCCGGCTCGACGCGCCGACGCGGCTCCTGCCCGCGTACGGGGTCTCGGTGTTCGAGCTGCGCGTGCGCGGCGTCCGCGCCGGCGACGCCGTGACCCCGACGACGGTGCTCGTCTCGCCCGGGTCGACGCACGTGCGCCCCGGGTCCGCTCTCGACCTCACCGCGTACGCGTTCGACGCCGCGGGGCACGGCGGTCCGACGGCGGCGGCGTGGTCGGTGACCGGCACGTCGACGATCAGCGCGGCCGGGCGGCTGACCGCTCAGGGCTCCGGTGCGGCCGTCGTGACGGCGCAGGTCGGCGGGGCGAGCGGGACGGCCGACGTCGTCGTGGGCGGCACGCCCTCCGGCGGGACGGGCGACCCGGGCACGGGGGTCGTCGAGCTCGCCCAGGGCCGGCCGGCCGTCGCGTCGAGCGTGTGCGGGGGCCAGCTCCCGGGGCTCGCGCTCGACGGCAACCCGGGTTCCCGGTGGGAGAGCCAGTTCGCCGACGACCAGTGGCTCCGGGTCGACCTCGGGCAGCGCGCCGCGCTGACGCGGGTCGAGATCGACTGGGAGACCGCGGCGCCCGCGCGGTTCTCGGTCCAGGTCGGCGACTCGCCGACGGGCCCGTGGACCACGCTGCGCACGGTCGCCAAGACGTCCGCGGCGCCCGACGTCGTCGCCGTCGCGGGGACCGGGCGGTACCTGCGGATCGATGCCCCGGAGCGCCTCACCCCGTGGGGCGTGTCGATCTGGGAGCTGCGCGCCTACGGGACGCCGTCGGCGTGACGTGGCGGGGTCGGCGTGCACCGCGCCGACCCCGCTACGAGCCCCGCGCGCTCAGGCGCTCGTGCGGCGGACGACGACGGACGGGAACGTGCGCTCGTCGTCGCGGCGGCGGCGGTCCAGCAGGGCCGCCGTCGCCGCGGCCGCGATCCGCTCCACGGGGTGGGTCGCGGTCGTCAGGCCCGGACCGGCCTGCTCCGCGAAGGGCTGGTCGTCGAACCCGGTGACGGCGACGTCGTCGGGCACGCGGACGCCGTCCTCCGCGAGCGCGCGCATCGCGCCGACGGCGAGCGTGTCGCTCATGGCGACGAGCGCGTCCACGGCGGGCCAGAGCCGGCGCGCCTCGCGGGCCGCCTCCGCGCCCGCGAGGGCCGTGAGGTCGGCGGCCACGACGCGGTGCGGGACACCGGCGGCGCGCACGACCGCGTCGTACGCCTCGACGGCCCGCCGCGCGCCGGGGAGCCAGCCGGGCCCGGTGAGCATGACGACGTCGCGCCGCCCGTCGGCGAGCACGTGCTCGACGAGCGCGGTGATCCCGGCCGCGGCGTCGACGTCGTAGGAGGGCACGCGGCCGTCGGCGGGACCGATCGCCGCCACGCGGGAGAGCAGCGTGCGCGGCACGCTCGCGAGCACCTCGGCGGAGTAGTCGACGAGCAGCACTCCGCCGACGCCCGGGTCGCGCGCGAGCCGGGCCAGCTCGTCGCGCGGGTCGCGACCGAGCCACCGCAGCGCCACGCCGACGCCCTGGGTGTCGGCCGCGCGGCTGGCCGCCGCGACGACGCGCGCGACGTAGGGGTCGCCCAGCAGGTCCGCGGACGGCGACCCGACCGCGACCACGACGCGCTCGCCCCGCCCGCTGGCGAGCGACCGCGCACCCGGGTGCGGCACGTACCCGAGCTCCTCGACGGCGGCGAGGACCGCGCGGCGCGCCGCGTCGGACACCGGGCCCGTGCCGCGCACGACGCGCGACGCCGTGGACCGCGAGACGCGGGCCGCCGCGGCGACGTCGTCGAGCGTGGTGGGCGGCATGGCGATCTCCTGGGCGGTCCGGTCGGCGATGACGGGCGGCGCCCGGAGCACCACGCTAACCCGCGGAGGGCCGTCGGTGGAAGCGTTCCCACGGTCGTGTCGGGACCCGGTCCGCCGTCGAGCCCTGGGTCGCTCCTCAGGACCTGCGCGCGGTGGGGACCGAACCCGGGTTCGTCGCGCGCTCCCGGCGTCGGCCAGGGGCGCACGACGACGAGGGATGGCGATCAGGGGCGGCCCGTCTCGAAGGTGACGCGTGACGCGTGTCGGCGGGTCACGGTAGACCTGTGCCCATGACGACGACGCCGTCCCCCGAGCCCCTCGCGCCCGACGCCCCCGCCTCCCGCGAGGAGTGGCGGATCTGCCGCACGTGCGCGGTCGAGCACGCCGAACGACCGGACGTGTGCGCGATCTGCGCCGACGAGCGCCAGTGGGTCCCCGCGACCGGGCAGGCATGGACCACGCTCGCCGAGCTCGCCGCGGCCGGCGAGCGCCTCGTGCTGGAGGAGCTGGAGCCCGACCTGTTCGGCCTGTCGAGCGAGCCGAGCGTCGGGATCGGGCAGCAGGCCAAGATCGTGCGCACCCCCGCGGGCAACCTGCTCTGGGACCCGCCCGGCTACCTGGACGACGACGCCGTCGAGCGGGTGCGCGCGCTCGGCCCGGTCGTCGCGATCGCCGCGAGCCACCCGCACATGTTCGGCGTCCAGGTCGCGTGGAGCCGCGCCCTCGGCGGCGTCCCCGTGCTCGTCGCCGAGGCCGACGCGCACTGGGTCGCGCGGCCCGACCCGGCCATCGAGACCTGGACCGGCGAGCGCGAGGTGCTGCCCGGCGTCGTCCTGTCGCAGCCGGGCGGCCACTTCCCCGGGAGCGCCGTCGTGCACTGGGCGGCCGGCGCCGACGGCCGGGGCGTGCTCCTGTCCGGCGACACGATCTTCGCCAACCCCGACCGGACGTCCGTCAGCTTCATGCGGTCCTACCCCAACCGCATCCCGCTGTCCGCAGCGGTCGTGCTGCGCGTCGCCGAGCACGTGGCTCGACGCCCGTTCGAGCGGCTCTACAACAACTTCGAGGGCGTCGTCCCCGCCGACGCGCGGGAGGTCGTGCTCCGCTCCGCACAGCGCCACGCCGCCTGGGTCCGCGGCGACTTCGACCACCTCACCTGACCGGTCGCCACCAGCATGTCCGTCGATCAGGGTCATCGCACCGTGCACGGATCGCGTGCTCCAGCACGTCGCGGACCCGGGGCGCGCCGTCGACGAGGTCGCTCGCGTGCTCCGTCCGGGCGGGCGCGCCGTGCTGGCGGAGCCCGACTGGGGGACCCTCGCGGTCGACGGGCCCGACCGCGCGACCACGCACGCGTACCAGGCGTACGTGGTCGAGGAGGTGGTGCGCAACGCGTGGATGGGCCGCCGGCTCCCCGCGCTCGTCGAGCGCTCGGGCCTCTCGGTCGGCCGCGTCGTCCCGGTCACGGCCGTCTTCCAGGACGCACGCGAGGCCGACGCGGTCCTGGGCCTCGGGCGCGTCGCCCGGCGCGCGCGGGACGCCGGGCACCTCGACCCGGACGCGTACGAGCGCTGGGTCGCGCACCTCACGGCCGCGCCGTTCTTCGCCTCCGTCACCCTGTTCGTCGTGGTCGCCGACCGCTGACCGGAGCTCGCGCGCGTGTGGGTGGCCCGCGCCACGATGACCGCATGAGCACCCACGCGCACGGCGTCCACCACTCGATCGACTATGTCGAGCTCCCCGTGACCGACCTCGCCGCGGCGCAGGCGTTCTACGGCGCGGCCTTCGGCTGGGAGTTCGTCCCCTACGGCCCCGGGTACGCGGGGATCCGCACGGCCGCGGAGTCGGGCGCGGACGAGGCGGGCGGTCTGCGCCTCGCGGAGGCGGGCGACGTGTCGCGCGGCGGCCCGTTCGTCCTGCTGTTCTCCGCGGACCTCGACGCGACCCTCGCCGCCGTGCAGGGCGCGGGCGGCCAGGTGGTCGAGGGCCCGTACGAGTTCCCCGGCGGTCGCCGGTTCCACTTCCTCGACCCGAGCGGCAACGAGCTGGGGGTCTGGGCGACGTCCTGAGGACGACGGCGCGTCAGCCGCCCAGCAGGAGCGACACCCCGATCGTCGCCATGACGACGGCGATCGCGCCGTCGAGCACGCGCCACGCGCCGGGGCGGGCGAACACGGGCGCGAGCAGGCGCGCCCCGTAGCCGAGCGCGGCGAACCACACGACGCTCGCGACCATCGCGCCCGCGCCGAAGATCCAGCGGGCGGCGTCGGGGCCGCCCGCTCCCCCGGCGTGCGCGGCGGCGTACCCCGCCGCGAGCGACCCGAGGAGCAGCACGGTGTCGAGGTAGACGTGCGGGTTGAGCCACGTGAGGGCGAGCGACGTCCCGACGGCGGAGCGCGCGCTGGTCGCGCCGGCGCCGGACACCTCGCCGGACACCTCGCCGGATGCTGCGTCGAGCCCGCCGGGTCGCAGTGCGCGGCGGGCGGCGAGGGCCGCGAGCGTGAGGAGGAACGCGGCGCCGCCCCAGCGCACGACGGTGAGCAGCACGGGCGCTCCGGTCACGAGCGCGCCGAGCCCGGCCGTCCCGGCGGCGATGAGGACGAGGTCGGAGAGCGCGCAGACCAGCACGACGGGCAGGACGTGCTCGCGGCGCAGGCCCTGGCGCAGCACGAACGCGTTCTGCGCCCCGATGGCGACGATGAGGGACAGCCCGGCGGCGAGACCGGCGACGAGGGGCGAGAGAGCGGCGAGCACGCCCTCGACGGTAGGCATGCGGACCCGTGAAGTACAGCGAAAGATTCTGCACTTCCCTAAGATCTGCTACATGGTGGACCTCCAGCCCGACCAGCTCCGCACGCTCGCCGCGATCTCCGCCGCCGGGACGTTCGACGCCGCCGCCCAGCGGCTCGGGGTGACCCCGTCCGCCGTCAGCCAGCGCGTGCGCGCTCTCGAGTCGGCCGTCGGCCAGGTGCTCGTGCGGCGCGGGAAGCCCGCCGAGCTCACGCCGCCGGGCCAGGTGCTCGTCCGGCACGCGCGCCACCTCGCGCTGCAGCAGGCGGACGTGCTGGCGGAGCTGGGGATCGGGACCGCGGAGCCCCCGAGCGACCCGGCCGAGGCCGACGGCGTCGCGCCGCTGCCCGAGGTCACGCTCGTCGTCTCCGGCGACGCCCTGACCACCTGGGCCCTGCCCGCGCTCGTCGAGGCATCGGGGTGGGCGCGGCTCGAGGTGCTGCGCGAGGACGAGGAGCACTCCATCGGCCTGCTGCGCGACGGGACGGCGGTCGCCGCGGTGACCTCGGTCGCCGAGGCCGTCCCCGGCTGCCGCTCGACCCTGCTCGGCCAGATGCGCTACCGCCCCATGGCGAGCCCCGCGTTCGTCGCGCGCTGGTTCCCGGAGGGCCCGACCGCCGTCGCGCTCTCCCGCGCACCCGTCCTTGCGTTCGACCGCAAGGACGACCTCCAGGAGCGCTACCTCCGTCTGCGCGCCCAGGGAGAGGGGGTCGCGCTCGACCCGCCCCGCCACCACGTCCCCGCGTCGAACGAGTTCCGCCGCGCGATCGAGCTCGGCATGGGCTGGGGCATGCTCCCCGACCTCCAGAGCGCCCGGGCCGAGCGTGCGGGACGCCTCGTCGGCTTCGACGACGCCCGGGCGATGCACGTGCCGCAGCACTGGCAGCAGTGGCGCCTGCACTCCACGTCGCTCGACCGCCTCGCGGCGGCCGTCGCGCGCGCTGCGCGTGCCGCGCTCGGCGCCCCCTGACGGGCGGCGACGGCCCGGAGCCGGTCGCCCAGGAGCGGCACGCTCGGGGTGTGACCCCCACGTCGACCGGAACGTCCCGGCCCCGCGCTCCCCCACCCGCATCGGACGCGTCGGTTCCGACGACGGGCACCGGGCGCCGCCGCACGGGGCACACTCGTGAGGTCCCCCGCTCGCAGAGCCGAGCGACCACCCGCACCGAGGAGCACGATGGCGTACTTCGTCCGTACCGGCCCGACGACGTTCCGCGCGACCGCGCACGTGGGCGGCGCATGGCGCACCGACGAGCAGCACGTCGCGCCCGCGTTCGGGCTGCTCGCGCACGTGGTCGAGACCGACCGCGTCGCCCGCGGGCGCGACGACCTCGCGGTGTCGCGCCTCGCCTACGACATCTGGGGCGTCTTCCGCATCGGCGACGTGGAGACACGGGTCCGCGTGGTCCGCCCCGGGCGGGGCGTGGAGCTCGTCGAGGCGACGCTCTGGTGCGCGGGGCGCTGCGCCGTCTCGCTCCGGGCGTGGCTCGTGCGGACGGGCGACACCGTCGACCTCGCCGGTGGGGCACCAGACCCCGTCCCGGGCCCGGCCGAGACCCCGCCGTGGGACCCCGCGACCGTCTGGCCCGGCGGCTTCATCGACTCGGTCGAGGTCCGCCGCACCGCGGTCGAGCCGGGCCGCGCGACGGTCTGGGTGCGCACCGACGTCCCGCTCGTCGCCGACGAGGAGGTCGGGCCGCTCGCCCGCACCGCGGGGCTGCTCGACGCCGCCAACGGCATGGCCGTCCGCGCGGACCCGCGGGAGGTCGCCTTCCCCAACGTCGACCTCACCGCCCACCTCTTCCGGTCGCCGCTCGGCGGCTGGGTGGGCCTGGACACCTCGGTCGTCTTCGGCCCCGCGGGTGCCGGCGTCACGCACAGCACGCTCCACGACGAGGCCGGACCGTTCGGGACGCTCGCGCAGGCCCTCGTCGTCCGCACGCTCGCCGCGCCGGAGGGTGCCCCTACCGGCGCGTGACCGTCCCGCCGGGGCTCCCCGCGCGCGACGCGTCGAGCACGCAGCGCTCGAGGTCCCGGACGACCCGCTCGGCCGCGGCGTCGTCCAGGCGCGACGTGTCGGCCGTGAGGACGACGTCGATGCCGCCGTCCGGCGCGTCGACAAGGTGCAGCGTGAGCGTGACGCCGCCCTGCTCGTCGGACGCGTCGGCGCGCGCGAGCCGCCGCGACCGCGTGGGGCGGGCGCGCAACGTCCGGTCGGGACCGGTGCCGCGGCGATCGTTGTACCAGCAGGTGCCGTCGTGGGCGGTCGACGGGTCGGCGGCGGCCTCCGCCTGGAGCCGGTCCTTGTCGTAGTACGCCGACCGGTACGCCGTCATCGCCGCGCGCCAGACTCGCGTGCCCACCTCGTCGAACGGCGCGTCGAGGCCCTCGACGTGCACCAGGCCCTCCATGGCGGTCGTCACCACCGCCTCGGCGAGCTCCCGGCGGAAGCGGTTGCTCACCATGACCTGCAGCGCGAGGTCGTCGCGGCCCGCGGCGGCGGCGAGCGCCCGGCACGACGCCGCGAGCAGCACCCCGGACGTGCTCGTGCGCCAGCGCGCGGCCACCCGCTCGGCTGCCGGCCCCAGGCGCCGCGACCGCAGGACCGTCTGCCGGTACCGCGGTCCCCCGTCAGGCTTCTCGGCGAGGCGTGGAGCGAAGACCTGCGCCGGGGCCGCGCGCATGGTGCGCAGGGTGCGTGCGCGCGCCGCGGCGTCGTGCCGCTGCCCCTCGTCGGAGGTCTGCCAGGCCGCCTCGTCGAGCGGGGTCCACGCCTCGACGTCCGGCAGCGCGGCGCCCGCAGCGAGGGCCGTGAGGTCGCCGTCGAGCACGGGGAGCCCCCAGCCGTCGAGCGCCGTGTGCGCGACGACGAGCACGGTGTGGTGCACCGCGCCGTCCACGGTCACGAGCCCGGCCCGCACGGGCAGCTCCGCCGGGTAGTCGAACGCGCGGCCCCAGAGCTCGCCGCGCAGCCGTGCGCCGCGCGCGGCGACGTCCGCCACGTCGGGCACGCGTTCCTCGACGACCTCGACCGTCCCCGCCCCGCACAGCTCCTGGGCGAATCCGTCGCCTTGCGGGTGGACGCGCGTCCGCAGCGAGTCGTGCCGCTCGACGAGCGCACGCACGACGGCGGTCGCGGCCTCGGTCGGCACGGGCTCGTCGAGCGGGCCGCCCCAGACGAGGTTGAACTGGTGGTCCAGCGGCTCCAGGGCGGCGAGCGCCCGTCGGATCGCGGACTGGCCCCACGTCGCGGGCCCCTCGCCCGCGCGCCCGCGGACCTCGACGTGGTGGACGACCCTCACCGCGCACCTCCCGCGCCGGTCCGCACCGTGGGCGACGGCCGGCCCGTACCCCAGACCCGGGTGCGGAGCGCGTGCCGCCGCGGCCCCGGCGTCGCGCAGGCCGCGACCGCGCCGGCGGGTGCCGCCACGTCGCTCACCCACCACTCCTGACCGGACCACGGGCCGCCGTCGGCCCGCACCAGCCCCGGGGCCTGCACGTCGAGCCCGAGCACGTCGAGCAGCCGGCCGCCGACCGCCTTGGCGCACGCCTCCAGCCGTGAGAAACGACGCCACAGGTCCCCGTCCGCGTCCGACCGCGCGTCCGCCGGGGCGAGGAACCGCGCGGCGAGGCGGTGCACGTCGACGCGCGGGTCGCGCACCTGCACGTCGACGCCCACGTCCGTCTCGGCGAGCGCCACGAGCGCGTGGTCGCCGCTGCGGCTGAGGTTCCACCGCTGCCCGACGACGGGTCCCGGCTTCCCGTGCTGCCCCACCTCCCAGCGGACGTCCGCGGGCGGCAGGCCCGTGCGTGCCGCGAGGATCTCGCGCGCGGCGACGTGGGCGCGCACGTACCGCGCGGCGTCGGCGGGCGAGGCGAGGCGCCGGGCGCGGTCGCGCTCCGCCGCGTCCAGCACCTCGGCGCCGAGCACGACGCCACCCGCCGTCGAGCACGACCTTGCTGTCGGGATGGAGCCCAGAACGACACTGATGTCGTGCTCGGCGGGGGGCGGGGTCGTGGTGACGAACCACAGCTCGACCTCGGGCTCCGGGTCGACCGCGCTCATGCGACGAACTCCGGCAGGCCGTCGTCGAGACCCTCGAGAGGCTCTTCGAGCGGCCCCTCGACCGCGTCCCCGAACGTGCCCGCGCTGCGCGTCGTCACGACGACGTCCACCCGGCCGTCGACCGCGCGGGCGGCCACCGGACGCAGGTCCGGGACCCCGTGGTGCGCGCCGGGGACGTCGTCCGGGCCGACGGCGAGCACGGTCGCCGTCGCGCCCCGGCCCGCGGCGACCCCGGCGGTGGAGTCCTCCAGGACCAGGCACCTCCGCGGGTCGACGCCGAGCAGCCGCGCACCCGCGAGGAACCCCTCCGGGTCGGGCTTGCCGCGCGCCACGTCCTCCGCGCACACGAACCGCGCGGGCACCGGCAGGCCGGCGGCCGTCAGGCGCGCGAGCGCGACCTCGCGCGCCGCCGACGTCACCACCGTCCAGACCCGCGGGTCCAGGCCGTCCAGGAGGTCCGCGGCGCCCGGCACGGCCACGACTCCCTCGGTGTCGTCGCACGAGATGCGGTGCAGCCACTCGACCTCGCGCGCGACGTCGGCGCCCGGCGCCACGAGGCGGACCACCTCGACGTCGCGGCGGCCGTGCGACGCCGCGACCACCGCGTCGCCGTCGAGCCCGAGCCGGGCCGCCCACGCGAGCGTGTGCCGCTCGATCGCGGCCGCGGAGTCGACGAGCGTCCCGTCGAGGTCGAGCAGCAGGGCCGCGCCACGCCACGCCCACGCGCCGGCGGACGCGTGCGCCGACGGACCGGTCGAGGTCGCGCTCACAGGAGCTCCACCGCGCGCGCGAGCCGCACCTCTGCGTGGAGGTCGGCGTACCGCTGCGCGAGCCCGGGCGTGTGCTGCAGCCCCAGCGCCGCCGGGCTCGGCCGGCCGGTCGCCTCCCCCTTCCCGCGCGCGACGACCGGCAGCACGTGCGCCGCGTCGGCGTCGGCGAGCGCCACCAGGAGCTCTGCGGCGGTGAGGTGCGCGGCGTCGGCATCGGTGGACGCCGCCAGGGCCTCCGCCGCGGTGAGGTGCGCGGCGTCGGACGGGTGCGCCGTCGTGCGGTGCGGCTCGCACGCCGTCGCGCCGGCCGATGCGGGGGCTGCCCTGCGCGCCGCCCACAGCCCGCGCGAGACGTAGCGGCCGCCGGGATCGACGCCGAGGAGCCCGCGCGTCTCGACGAGCTCGCACGCGAGGATCTCGACGACGGCCCGTCCGCCCACGCGCGCGGCGTCGTCGGCACTGGCCACGTGGTGCTCGGCGACGCCGTCGAGGTCGACCTGCGCCGTCAGGCGCCGCACCGCGTCCTCGGCGCGCGCGCCGCACGCCGGGCAGTCGTGCACGACGACGCGTACCGGCACCGCCGGGCCTGCCGCCCGGCACACGACCTCCGCGTCGCGCTCCGCGAGGCGTCGTACGGCCGCCAGCGCGGCGGCGTCAAGGTCCGAGTCGCCCGCGTCGGCGCGCGCTCCCGGCCCGACGACAGTCGCCGAACCCGGGGTTGTGGGCGACCCCGGCGTCGAACCCGCCCGCAGCCCCGGGTTCGACGGGGTGCCGGTCCATGTCTCGCCCGCGAGCAGCGCGTCGAGGCCGAACGCGACGAGCTCGTCGACCAGGTCCTCCGGGCGGTCGGCGGGGAGGAGGCCGGAGAGCACCCACGTCCGGACGGCGGCGGCCCGGTGCGCGGGTGCGTCGGGACCGGCGGGCGGCGGCCAGTCGGTGCGCGCGACGTCGTGGCCCAGCAGCCAGCACGCCGCGCCGAGCTCGAGCAGCGCGTCCCGCGAGACCCGGCCGAGCTCCGGGGAGGCGCCCGCGACGAGCACCGACACGTCGTGCGCGACGGCCGCCGGGTCGACGCCGAGCCACCACGACCACGCGTCCCAGCCCCAGCCGAACGGGTGCTCCAGCGGTTCGCCGGCGTCCGGACGGAGCACGCGCAGCGTGCAGCGCGACCGTTCGAGCGTGACCGCGACCGGCCGTGCGGTGGCCGGCGAGCGGGCCGGCTCGTGATCGAGACCCGGCCGGTCCCAGGCGTCCGGGTCGACGGCGTCGCCCGCCGGGACCGTCGCGTGCCGGGCCCCGTGCGCGTCGTTGCCCGCGAGGCTCGGGCCGTCGCCGTGCTCCAGCAGGTGCGGCAGCGTCGCGACGACGGGGTAGCCCTCGCGTGCGCAGAAGGTCACGACGGCCTCGTCGTCGTCCCGCTCGTCGTCGGGCAGGGTCGCGAGGTGCGCGGCGAGGCGCAGCGCGCCCTCCGCGGGGAGGACGAGGCCGAGCGTGGGGACCCACTCGTCGTGCCCGAGCGGCGCCCACGCCTGCCCGGCGGCGGCCGCGGCGCGCACGAGGTAGGCGTTGCGCGGGCTGTTCCAGTTCGAGTAGAGCGCGACGGCGTGCCGGTCGCGGGCGCGCACGGCCCGCAGGACGAGCTCGGCGAACCCGGGGACCGGGGTGACGTCGTCCTGCAGCACCAGGTGGTGGGTCGCGCCCGGGGCCACGGCGGCCCACGCGCGCTTCGCGGTGCGCAGCGGGCTGGGCGGGCCGTCGGGGTCGGGGTCCTCGACGACGCGCACGTCGAGCGGCGCGCACGCCGCGACCAGGTCCGAGACGTCGCCCCGCGCCGGGTGGTGCATGACGACGACGCTCAGCACGGGCTCCGGTGCCACCTGGCCCGGCGTGGCGTGGGCCTGCGGCGTCGCGCCCCGGAGCGTCACGGCGCGGCCTCCTCGGCGGGCTCGGTCGGCTGGCCCGCAGCGCGCCGCCGGACGAGGCGCACCGCGACGGGGAGCATGACGACCAGCCCGACGACGTTCATCACGGCGATCGTCGTGTACAGCGCGGTGGGACCGCCGCCCGCGCGCGCGAGGACGCCGCCGACGCCGAGCGAGACGGCGTGGTAGAGCACGTTGAGCGTCACGGCGACGCGCCCGTACCCGAGCTGCTCCAGCAGGGTCAGGAGGTACAGCACGAGCCCGACACCGGCGTACGACGGGCCGACCACGCGCAGGTAGAGCGCCGCCTGCGCGGCGACGTCCGGGTCGGCCGAGAGGCGGCCCGCGACGAACGGCGCGGTCAGCAGGACGAGCACCCCCACCGCGACGTACACGCCCGCGACGACGACCGTGCCCGCGCGCAGCGTCCGCGGGAGGAGCCCGAGATCCCCCGCACCCCACTGCTGGTTCATGACGATGCTCACCGCTGCGGCGAGCCCGATGGCCGGCACGATCACGAGCGTCTGGACCGTCGCGGCGCCGCCGTAGCCCGCGACCACGTCCGTGCCCGACGGACCGAGGACCCACACCATGACGAGGTTCGTCACGGTGAGGAGCAGGTAGGACAGACCGACCGGCAGGCCGACGCCGAGCAGCAGCCCGCGCACGTCGACCCGCTCGACCACGGCGCCCTCGGGAGGAACGCCCGCCGTCGTCGGCTCGGCGGCCGGCGGGCCGGAGTGCGGGTCGGAGGAAGCAGCACCCGCCGGGGCGGACGGTGCCGCGACCGGGGCCGGCGTCGTGGAGGACGGAGGCGGGGGAGGCGGGGGCGGGGTCGGCGTCGTCCACGACCCGGAGGGCAGGGCGCGGAGCGCCCGTCGCCACACCGCGGCGAGCCGCTGCGGCGCGGGGTGGTGGCGCAGCGCGAGCAGGCGGCGCAGCCCGGGGACGTGGCCGGGGCGCGGAAGGAGCCGGGCCCGCACGAGGAGCGCCCAGGCGACGGCCGCACCGACGAGGGTGGAGCCCGTGATCGCTACCGGGACCGCGAGCGCGCCGAACCCGGCCACGAGCCCGACGAGCCACACGACGAGCACCTGGAGCCCCGCGACGAGCAGCGCCACGGTCGCCGACGCCCCGGTGCGCGCCCACCCGCGCAGCGCGGCGGCCGCCACCGCCGTCGGGACGGACAGCACGCTCGCGAGGACGGTCCACCGCGCGAACGCGACGAACTCGGCGACGAGCGGCGCGGGCACGGACAGCACGCCGGCGAGCGCCGGAGCGGCCAGGACCACGACCAGGGCGACCCCGCCGAGCACCGCCGCGCCCGCCGCCACGAACCTCCCCAGCAGCGCCGTGGTGGCCGACGTCGGGACGACGGCCGTGCCGCCGTCGCCCGTGCCGTCCCCGGTGTCGTCCCCCGCTGCCCGACCCTGGGACCCGTGCAGGCGCGCGAAGCCGACCTGCGTCGAGACGTCCAGGCCCTCCTGGACCGCGAGGACGAGGAACGTCACGGGGATGAAGAGCGACCGGACGTAGAGCGCGTCGTCGCCCATGTGCCCCAGCAGCGCCGCGATGACGAGCTGTGCGAGCGCGCCCACGACGAGCGCGGCGCAGATCGGGGCGGCGAGGCGCACGACGCGGCGGCGCAGGGCCCCGACCGTCGGCCCACCGACAGGTGGCGGCGGCCCGGGCGGCAGCGCCTCCCGTGGCGCGGCGGTCGCGACCGGGGTCGCGGCCGCCTCCCTAGACGAGCTCGGCATGCCGTGCCCTGCCCTGCAACCAGCCCTGCGCGAGGGTGAGCCGCTGGACGGTCCGCGTGCCCTCCATCATCTCCAGGCCGGGCACGTCGCGGACCAGCTTGTCGAGGTACGGGTGCTCCCACCGCGCGCCCGGGCCGAGCAGCGGCGGCACCGCGTGCGTGACCTCCTCCGCGAGGTCGAGCGCGGTGGCCTTGGCCGCCGCCGGCAGCGTCCCGTCCGCCGGGTCCGCGTCCGCGGCGCGCGCGGCCTGGAGCACGAGGGCGCGCGCGGCGTGGAGCCGGTCGTCGAACGTCTCCAGGCGCCACCGCTCGTCGGCGGTGAACGACGACCGCTCGGCGCGCACGTAGTCGAGCGCCGCCTGCGTGACGCCCACGGCGAGCGACGCGACGACGGGGCGCAGCCGGTTGAAGGTGCGCACCGCCCCGAGGAGACCGCGGCGCGACGGCGACAGGTGCCGACCGAGCGTGTCCTGGGCCAGCAGCGGCACGTCGTGCAGCCGCACCTCGCCGAGCTGCACCGCGCGCATCCCGGTGGTCACGAGCGGCGCGGCGTCGAAGCCCGGCCGGTCGGTGTCGACGAGGTACACGCCGACGCCCAGCGGGCCCGGGCGGTGCCGCGCGAACACGACGCCGAGGCTCGCGCGCGCGACGTTGCCCACGTACTTCTTGTGCCCGCGCAGCACGGGAGCGCCGTCGGCCTCGACGACCGCCGTCTCCAGCGCCGCGGCGTCCGAGCCGCGGTCGGGCTCGGTGAGGCCGAAGAACGTCCACGTGCCCGGCTGCGCCACGCGCCGGTAGAAGCGGTCGCGCTGCTCGTCGTCCGCGAGGTCGTCGAGCACGACCCCCGACATGGACGGCCCGGGCGCCCCGACGACGACGGACGCGTCGCCCCACGCGAGCGTCTCCGCGACGACGACGCGCTCCACGCACGTGCGCACGTGCACCGGCACGCCCCGCACGCGCAGCGGGTCGTCGAGGTAGCCGGGCGGGAACCCGCCGAGCTGGCGGTACGGCAGGGCGCCCGAGTCCAGGAGCACGTGGAGCGCCGCGGGGTCGGCGTCGATCGCGAGGGCGTGCTCGCGGAGCGCCGCGCCGACGGGTCGCAGGTGGTCGCGCAGCGCGACGAGGTCGACCGTGGTCATGCGTCCTGCCCCTCTTCGCAGCCGGGTGTGCCGCCGGGTGTGCCGGAGACACGGCCCGGCAGCGTCCCGCTCGCGTGGCCCAGCAGGTCGATCGTGCGCGCGAGGCGCGCTGCGTCGCCGTCGACGTACCCCGACGCGCCGAACAGGTTGTGGACGGCACGCGACGAGCGGTCGAGGACCGCCGTGACGCGCGCGAGCGAGGACCCGGAGACCGCGGCTCCGCGGTCCGGCGACCCGGCGGCGTCCCGCGCCGCGACACCGCCCAGGAGCGCTTGCGCCTCGAGGTGCGCGAGCGCGGCGTCCGCGAGGACGAGGCGGACGGGCGGCAGGTTCACCGTCGCCGTGCCGCCGACCGTGCGGCCCCGCAGCCGCTCCACGGCCCGGTCCGTCAGGCGCTCGCACAGCCCGGTCCGGACCCAGGCGACCCCGACCCGCCAGGCGGCGTCGGCCGTGCTGGTCACGACGCGCTCGTCGGCTGCGGGTGCGGCAGGTCCGGTCGCCCCCACGGCGGGCGCGGCCGGTCCGGGCGCCGCCTCGGTGCGGGGCGACCGCCACACGAGCAGCGTGCCGACGTCCGACGCCACCTCGCCGACCCGCGCCCACCCGCCCGGGGGCGGGACGTCGTCGGGCAGCAGGACGCACTCGCCCGGCAGCGCCGCGACGGGCAGCAGACCCCCGAGCGCGGTGAGCGCCGCGACCGCGCCGAGCTCGCGCGCGACGGCGCGGAGGTCGGCGGGGCCGTCCACGCGCGGCGCCGCGGCGCCCTCCTCGGCCCGCACCTCGGCCGCCGCGACGGGGGAGGGTGCGACGACGTCCGTGCTCATGCGAGCACCGCCTCTCGGGACAGGTCGTCGGCGTCCGGGGACGCCGCGACGGTGCGTGGGCCGAGGACGAGCGAGCAGCGATAGCCCAGCTCGAGGCACCGCTCGTGCAGGACGACCGGCGCGTCCGGGGCGTCGTCGCACGCGGCGAGGACCTCCCAGACGCCTGTCGCCGCCGCGCCCGCGTCGGCGTGCAGCACGACGCCGTCGAGGTCCGAGACCTCGCCCGGGTCCACGTCGACGCCGAGGACCACGCGCCGGACGTCGGGCGACGCGACCCGCGACCCGTCCGGGGCGACGACGAGCGCCGCAGCGTCCGACCGGGGCCCGCGCGGCGCGCGCGCGACCGACAGCCCCTCGACCGGCCGGCCCGCGCCGTCGTGCCCGACGACGAGCGCGACGACGCGGTCGCGGGCGGGGACGCGCGTCGCCGTCGGGGGCAGCGTGCACTGCTCCAGGACGAGGACGAGGGCGTCTCCCCCGAGCCCGACACCCTGCGGGCCGCCGTGCGCGAGCTCCTCGTGCGCGAGCCGCAGCGCCGTGAACGGTCCCGCGAGGCCCTGCTCGGTCACGCAGAACGTGTACGGCCGGTCGTCGAACAGGTCCGCGACGAACCCGCCGAGCAGGCGCTCGTGCTGCAGGTCGGGGGTGGTCACGACGAGGACGACGAGGCGCACGTCGGCGAGCAGGCCCCGGTCGCGCAGCGCGGCGCGCGCCGCGCGGATCATCGTCGGGTAGTCCCGGCCCGGGCCGCTCTCCAGCCAGTCCGTCGGCTGGTCCTCGCCGTACACGTACCGCAGGTCCTCGGCGACCGACCGGCGCGTGCCGTCCCCGACGGGGACGAGGTCGTCGACCGGGACGTCCACGACGCCCCGCACCCGTAGGACGGCGCCGCCGGGCTCCGCCCAGGACGCTGCCCTGCTCCCGCCCCCGAGCGTCACGTCAGTTCCGGGTCGAGTGCTCGACGACGAAGTCCGTCAGCGAGCCCACGCTCTCGAGGTGGTGCTGCTCGAGCGACTCCGGGTCGACCTCCATGTCGAGCGAGTCCTCGAGGGCCATGAGCAGGCCGAGGACGCTCGTGGAGTCGAGGTCGAGGTCGTCGAACAGACGGGTCGCGTCCGTGACGTCGGGCAGCGGGCGCCCGAGGACGCTCGACAGCGCCTCGACGACCGCGCCGACGACGCGCTCGCGGCCGAGGGCCTCCTGGGACTCGGTGTTCGTGCTGGTGCTCACGATGTTCCTCCGGGTGGTGGGTCGGGCGCCCGCGATGACGGACGGCGGCAGGTTGAGGGGTCGATGACGGCCGGACCGGCCGGCGGGTCAGGGGGCGGCGACGGCCTCGGCCGAGGCGACGCGCGCGCCGAGGTCGTGGAAGACCTGGCGGGACAGGAGGTCGTCGGGCGTGTCCGCGTGCCGCACGAGGAACGACTCGTCGCCCAGCGTCAGCACCTCCGCGGGGTAGCCGTGGCTGAGGAAGTGCACGGGCGACGCCGTCGCGCCGTACGCGCCGGACCGGTCGACGGCGACGAGGTCGCCCGCCGCGAGATCGGCCGGCAGCGGGACGGCCTTGCCGATCGTGTCGTTGGGCGTGCACAGCGGGCCGGTGACGTTCCACGGCACGTCCTCGGCGCCGGACGCGGGGCCCACCTTGCGCATGGGGAAGTTGCGCTTGACGAACGAGCCGATGCCGACCGCCGCCATGTGGTGGTTGGTCCCGCCGTCGGCGACGGCGAACCGCTCGCCCATCGACTCCTTGACGTAGCGCACGCGCGCGACGTACGTGCCGCACAGCGCCACGAGGTACCGGCCGAGCTCCATGACGAGGTCGGTCCGGGGGTGCCGCTGCACGAACGCCTCGATCACGGGGTTGAGCGCCGCGGTGAGGACGTCGACGTCGAGGTCGCGCTCGCGCTCGAAGTACGCGACGCCGAGCCCGCCGCCGACGTCGACGAGCTCGAGCGGGAAGCGGAGGCGGTCCGCGAGCCGCTCCGCGAGCTCGAAGATCCGCGTCGTGTTCTCGACGATCGTGCCCTCGTCGAGGATGCGCGTGCCCATGTACACCTGGACCCCGACGACCCGGGCCGTCGTCAGTCCGGCGCACAGGTCCGGCGCGTCGAGGAGCTGCTGCTCGTCGATGCCGAACTGGCGCGGCTTGCCGCCCATCGTCAGCCCGGAACCCTTCACGGAGAACGACGGGTTGACGCGCAGCACCACGCGGGCGGGGCGCCCCGTCGCGCGCGCGAGCTCGTCCACCAGCGCGAGCTCCGGCAGCGACTCGACGATGATCGCCCGCACGCCCGAGTTGAGGCAGGCGACGAGCTCGTCCCGGCTCTTGCCGGGCCCGAGGAACAGGACGTCCTGCGGCGCGACGCCCGCCGCGAGCGCCGTGCGCAGCTCGGTGAGCGACGACACCTCGGCGTTCGCGCCGAGCGAGTGCAGCAGCCCGCAGATGCTGACGTTGGGGTTCGCCTTGAGCGAGTAGAAGATCCCCAGCGCGGGGTGCAGCCGGTCGCGCAGCGCGCGGTAGTTCGCGGCGAGAACGTCGCCGTCGTACACGTACACGGGTGTGCCGAACTCCTCCGCGACCGCGGCGAGGTCCGCGCTCCCGGGCGTCGGCCGGCTCGGCGTCGCGGTCATCGGGGGTCTCCTTCGGTCGGGTCCGCGGTCGTGCGACCGGTCGGTCCTGCGGTGGTGCGCCCGGCCAGCCGCTCCGTCACGGCGCGGTCGAGGCGGGTGAGCGCGTCCTCGTCGGGCGCGACGAGGAGGCCGTGGAGCCGGCCGGCGAACGTGCCGCCCGGGGTGGGGGACGACGCGCCGGCGTTGACCGTGCCCGTCCCCTGGACGACGAGCCCCGCCTGCCCGGCCGCACCGGGGAGCAGGTCGCCGAGGACGTCGTGGAGCGCAGCGAACGGCAGCGGGGCGTCGAGCACGAGCGGGTACTGCCGCGCGAGCGCGACCCAGCCCTCCGGCTGGAACCGCTCCTGCAGGGGGACGGTGTACGTGGACATGTTGCTGCGCGCGTTGATCTCCAGGACCGGCAGCAGCGAGCCGTCCGTGCGCACGAGCGCGTCGACCCCGACGAGGCCGTGGAAGCCGTCGGCCGCGAGGCGCGCGCCGAGCCGGGCCGAGAGCTCGGCCAGCGCGTCGACCTGCACCGCGGGCAGGCGCGACGGGATGCGGTGGCCCTTGTGGACCCCGCCCTCGGTGATCGCCTCCTTGACGAAGTCGAACGCGACCGAGCCGTCCTGCGCGACCGTGAAGTGGTAGTTGAGGTCGGTCGCCTTGTCCGCCCAGACCTCCACCACGACGGCGAGGCGGTCGTCGCCCGAGCGCGCGGCGCGGCGCGTGACCATGCGCACGAGCTGGTCGAGGCGACGCGGGTCGTCGACGACGAGGATCCCCTTGCCGGAGACCCCGTACGCGTCCTTGACGCCCACGGTCGCGCCGTCCGCGACGAGCCGCGCCGCCTCGGCGCACGCGCGCTCGAAGTCCTCGACGGTGCGGCACGCCCAGCCACGCGCCTGCTCGATCCCGAGCTCGTCGCACAGCCCGCGGCTGTAGACCTTGCTGTTGACGGCCTTGGTCGTCGCGGCGTCGACGAGCACCGAGCGCAGGCCGGTCGCGGTGGCGAGGTCCTCCTCCGCCGTCGACGTGCCGTGCGCGAGGAGGCGCACGCCGTCCGCCGCCAGGTCGCGCAGGCGCGCGAGCAGCGCGGGCGAGTCGAGCGCGTCGCGCGTGACGGTGCGCAGGGGGTCGCTCGACTCGGCGACGTGCACGGTCGGGAGCCCGACGCCGAGCGCGTCCAGGTGGGCGAGGTGGTCCGGGTCGGGCTCGGCCTTGAGCACGACGTGGTCGTCCGGGCCCGCGAGGAGCAGCGCGAGCTCGTCCATGCGGTTGACGAGCGCGGCCGTCGCCGACGCGCCGCCGACCGAGGGCAGGCCGACCTCCCCGACCGCCCACGCGTCCTCGACCTCGAAGTTCCCGAGCAGCACCAGCGGCGCGTCGGGCGCGCCCGCGAGCGCGCGCTTGGTCCGTGCGAGGAACGGCTCGCGAACGGCCGCCGTCACGGCGTCCGGGGAAGCGTCCGGGGCGGCGGCCTCCGCCACCTGCTCGACCGTCATGCGGGCTCCTCCGTGTCGTGTGTCTCGTCACCCGCGTAGCGCAGGACCATGGCGGAGAACGTGGCACCCAGCCCGACCGCCACCATGAGGAACGGGTCGCCGGGGCGCAGCCGGCCCTCGGCGCGCGCGGCGGCGTAGCCGATGAACGAGTCGGCGCCGAAGCAGTGGCCCGTCACGGGCACGTCGTCGAGCCGGACGCGCGCGATCGGCAGCCCGAGGCGCGAGCACAGGCGCCGCCAGGACACGCGGTTCACGTTGTGCGGCAGGACGAGCGCGAGGTCGTCCAGCGTCAGGCCCGCGCGCTCGACGGCCTCGACCACGACCTCCGCGAGCACCTCGGTGTACGCGACGCCGAACGGCGCGGCCAGGTCCTCCGGGAGCGGGACCTGGTGGTACTCGCCCAGGGTGCGCGTCGCGTAGGACAGCACGGGGCTGCCCGCCCGCGCGGAGACCCCACTGGTCGGGTCCGCCGCCACGAGGACGGCCGCCGTGCCCTCGCCCATGATCGTCGTGCCCTCGATGAGGCGGGACCCGGGGCTGAACGCCTTCTCCCCGGTGAGGACGAGCGCGAGCGCGTCGGGGTCGCCGTCGGCCGCCAGCAGGCGCCCCGCGACGTCGACCGCGAGCAGCGCGGACGCGCACGCGTGCTGGGTGAGGGTCCACACGACCGCGTGGTCCAGCCCGAGGCGGTCCGCGGCGTCGTGCAGCGGGTTCACCCCGACCGGGGCGACCGTCGCGATGGTCCGCGCGCCCAGCACGTACCGGACGCGGTGCTCGTTGCCCGCGAGGCCGGGCACGGCGCGCGCCGCGGCGACGAGCAGGTCGGTGAGGCTCTCGTCCGGCGCCGTGCACACCTCGCGCAGCCCGAAGAAGCGCTCGAACACGCCGAGCTCGAGGTGGTCGAGGCCCAGCTCGTCCGCGAGGTCGCGGATGGGCACGCGCGTCGCGGGGACGTGCGCGCCGACGTCGACGAGGGTCGTCATGCCGCGGTCCCGGGGACGTCCACGACGCTGCGCAGGTGCTCGGCGAGAGCGCGTGGCGTCGGGTTGTCGACGACAGCCTCCGGGTCTAGGTCCACGCCGAGCGCGTCCTCCAGGTCGCCCAGCAGCGCCAGCACCTGGACCGAGCCGAGGCCGAGGCCGGCGAGGTCGCCCGCCGGGTCGACGTCCGCGGGAGCGACCCCCAGGGCGGTGGCGACGTGCCGGAGCACGAGGTCGTCAAGAGCGTCGGGCAGCGGTGCGGTCATGAGCGGGTCCCTGCGAGCTCGGTGCGCGCGCGGTCGCGGGACGCGCGCAGGGAGTGGAGCGCGGCGAGGTCGCCCGCGCCGTGCAGGTCGCGCGCCCGACCGCGCTGGATCTTGCCGCTCGTGGTCCGCGGCACCTGGCCGGGACGCACGAGGACGACGTCGTGCACCGCGGCACCCGAGACGGAGGCCAGGTGGGAGGCCATCTGGCGCACGACGGCGTCCAGCTCGTCCTCGGCGCTCGCGCCGTCGAGTCGGGCCCCCGGCGTGGGCCGGAACTCCTGGACCGCGCAGAGCGTGCCCGGCAGCCCCTCCGCCTCGAACACCGCCCCCGGACGGCCGTCGGCACCGGGGTGCAGGCGGCGCAGCTCGCGCTCGAGGTCGTAGGGGTACAGGTTGCGCCCCGCGACGATGAGGAGCTCCTTGATCCGGCCCGTGACGACGAGCTGCCCGCCGTGCAGCGCCCCCAGGTCCCCGGTCCGCAGCCACGGGCCGGTTCCGTCGGCCGCGACGGCGCCGAACGTCTCGGCCGTCGCGCCCGCCGCCGCGTCGCCCCAGTACCCGGCCGCGACGGTGCCGCCGCGCAGCCAGACCTCCCCGACCTCGCCGTCGGGCACCTCGGCGCCCTGGTCGTCGACGAGGCGCAGCTCCACGCCGCTCGGCAGCCCGCAGCACACGAGCCGCGCGCCCGGGACGCTCCCCCGGCCCTGCGCCGCGGCGTCCGGGAGGGCGGACAGGAACGACGCCTCCTCGAGCACGACCAGGCGGCCGTCGGCGAGCGCCGCCTCGTCCGCGGTGATGACGAGCGGGAGCCGCCGGTCCGGGTACGTCGCCGTCAGCGTCGCCTCCGCGAGGCCGTACCCCGGTCCGTGGGCCGACCCGCGGAACCCGACGGGCTCGAACCGACGCGTGAAGGCGTCCAGGACGGCCGGGTCCACCGGCTCGGCACCGCCCAGCGCCCAGCGCAGGCGGGAGAGGTCGAGCTCGGCGAGCTGGTCGTCGCGCACGCGCCGCGCGCACTGGTCGTAGCCGAAGTTCGGCGACGCGGTGACGGTCGCCCCGGTCTCCGTGATGGCGGAGAGCCAGCGGACGGGGCGCTTGAGGAACGCCGTGGAGGGGACGATGACGGCCGTCGCGCCGAGACCCAGGGGGACGAGCAGCATCCCGACGAGGCCGAAGTCGTGGTACCCCGGCAGCCAGCTGCAGAAGACGTCCTCCGGGACGAGGCCGAGGGTCGTCGAGAAGGCGTCGTGGTGGTGCAGGACGTTCGCGTGCGTGACGACGACGCCCTTGGGGCTGCTCGTGGAGCCGGAGGTGTACTGCAGGAACGCGACGTCCTGCGGGCCCGGGCGGCCGCGCCGGGCCGGGCCGTCCGTGGCGCCGTCGACCACGGTCACGACGACGGGACCGCCGTCGGCGCGCCGCAGCGGCTCGGCCCACTCCGTCGTCTCGGTCGCGGCCGTCGGGTCGACGAGCACGACGGCGGCGTCGCAGTCGACGAGCATGCCGCGCACGCGCTCGCGCTGGTAGGCCTGCCCGCCCGGGAGGGGGGACGGGACGGGGATCAGGCCCGCGTAGAAGCAAGCGACGATCCCGACGACGAACGACGCGGTCGCCGAGTAGAGGACCAGGGCCCGGTCGCCCGGCTCGTGCCGCGCGGCGAGGTCGGCCGCGAGCGCCGCCGCCTGCGCGTCGAGCTCGGCGTAGGTCAGCGTGCGCCGCTCGCCCACCTCCGGCACGACGACGACGGCCGCGTGGTCCGGTCGCTCCCGTGCGTGCTCGTGGACGAGGTCCACGAGGGTCAGGTCGTCGGGCTGCGCGCCCATGGGGCCCCCTCCGTCACCGGCGCCGGGTCCGTCCCGGCGCGGAGGACGCCGGGCAGCACGAAGCCCGACCCGGCGGTCCGGGGGAAGCCTGGCAGCGGACGGCCGCGGTGTAAACAAATCGGACGTGTCCGGAAGAGGACAAATACCCGTTGACCTCCCCGTTCGTCACATCCGTCCGACCGCCGGGACGGCTCTCGGGGACCCTGCCGAGGTCGACTACAGTCACACCGTGTGACGTCGTCGGAGCGGGACCCGGTCCTCGGCGCCAGGCGCTCCGCGCGGGCCGTCGCGCTGCGCCGCGCGCGCGACGTCCTGGTCCTCGACGACGGCAGCGGGCACGACCCGGACCCCCTCTGGTCGCGGGTCCGCGAGCAGGTTCGGCGCGAGGCGCGCCTCCGGGTCGTGACGGTCGAGCCGCCGCGCGACGGGCCCCTCGACGACGGGCCGACCGACGACGAGACGGTCGACGAGGGACCGCTCGACGCCACGCCACCCGCCACGGAGCACCCGGTCCCCGACGCCCCGCGCGACGGACCCGCCGTCGAGCACCGCGTGGCCCCGTCGCTGCCCCTGTCGCTCGTCGCCCTCGACGACACGGTCGTGCTCGTCGCCCGCCCGGACCGCACGCGCGCCGTGACCGACCGGGACGCCGTCCTCGCGCTGCGGGCCCTCGCCGAGTCCGAGTGGGGCCGGGCGCGGGCGGCCGACGACGCGCTGGCCCCGAGCGAGGACACGCTGCTGCGGCTCCTCGCCGAGGGCAAGACCGACACCGCCGTCGCCGCGCGGCTCGGCGTGTCGCCGCGGACGGTCCGACGTCACGCCGCCGGGCTCATGGGCCGGCTCGGCGCGACGAGCCGGTTCGAGGCCGGCGCCCGGGCCGCCCAGCGCGGCTGGATCCGGATCACCGACCGCTAGCGCGCGGCCGCCGCCGCGAGCTCCGCGTCGCTGCGCAGGATGCAGAACTCGTTGCCCTCCGGGTCGGCGAGCACGACCCAGCCCCCGCCGTCGGGCGTGCGCCGGTCCGCGACCTGCGTCGCCCCGAGCGCGAGCACGCGCTCGACCTCCTCCTCGCGCGTGCGGTCCGTGGGCCGCAGGTCGAGGTGGACGCGGTTCTTGAGCTCCTTGTCGTCGGGCACCTCGACGAACAGGACGTGGCCGCGGCTCTCGGCGGGCGTCGTCGCGTCCGCGGGCGGGATGATCATGCACTCCTCGTGGCCGGGGAGGTTGGGGTCGCCGGGCACGTCGGTGTACCCGAGGACCTGGGCCCAGAAGACGGACTGCGCGTAGGAGTCGCGCGCGTCGAACGTGGTGTGGGAGATGCGAGACGTCATGGGCGCGACCCTGCCACGCCTCCGCCGCGCGAGCACCGCCTTTTCGGCCCAGACTGGCGCGCGTGACCGCATCGACGAGGCACGTCGCGTGGACTGGTTGGGACGACGACCCGGACCGTCTGGAGGCCGCGACCGTCGCCGTGCGCGACGATCGGCTGGCGGCGCTGGGCACGTCGCGCGCGACGTCGTACGCGACCGCGTGGGCGCTGCGCACCGGTCCGGGCTGGGTCACCGAGCACCTCGACGTCTCGGTGCGCGGGCTCGGGTGGTCGCGCCACCTCGACCTCGTCCGGACGCCCGACGGCGCGTGGCGCGCCGACGTGCGCGAGTCGGGGACGCCGCCGTCGGGCCTCGCCGCGCCGGGGATCGCCGACCCGGCGTCGCTCGACGGCGCGCTGGACTGCGACGTCGCGCTGTGCCCGGTCACCAACACGATGCCGATCCTGCGGCTGGGCCTGCTCGACGACCGCGGGCCGTCGGGCGAGACACACCTGGTCATGGCGTGGGTCGACCTGCCGTCCCTGGCGGTCCTGCGCAGCGACCAGGTCTACGCCGCGCGCGAGCCGCTCGACCCCGCGACCGGGCAGGGTGTCGTCACCTGCACGAGCGCGACGCGCGACTTCACGGCGGACCTCGCGGTCGACGCCGACGGCCTGGTGGTGGACTACCCGCACCTCGCACGCCGCCTCTGACGCACCGGGCTCCCGCCGAGAACGACATGAGAGTCGCCATCCGGCCCTCTTCGTCCGTCATGTAGTGCTCGACGGCGGGTGACGTCGTGCTCGGTCAGTCCTGCGGCGGGCGACGCAGGCGCTTGACGTCCGTCCGCCGCTTCTTGGCCGCGATCCGCCGCTCGACCGAGCCCCGGGTGGGACGGGTCGCGCGGCGTGGCGGCCCCGGCGGCGCGACGGCGTCGGCCAGCAGGGCGGCGAGCCGCGTCCGCGCCGCCTCGCGGTTGCGCCGCTGCTCCCGGTGCTCGGACGCCGTGACCGTGACGACGCCGTCCACGACCCGTCGGCCCAGACGGTCCAGCACCCGTGCGCGCTGGGACTCCGTGAGCACCGCCGAGCGCGCGACGTCCCACGAGAGCTCGACGCGCGAGTCGGTCGTGTTGACGCCCTGCCCGCCGGGCCCGGACGAGCGCGAGAAGCGCCACGACAGCTCCGCCTCGGGGACGACCAGGATGGTCGTCACGCGCAGGCCGGGGCGGGCGTCGTCGGGCATCGGTCCATCGTGCCCGACGGCGCCCCGCGCGCCCAGGGGATTCGTGGCCTGCCGCCGGCGCGCCTGCTCGTCGGCCCGGGAACCACGGGCGGTCGCGAGGGCGCCGTCAGCGGTCGAGCTGCGCGTCGACCTCCGCGACGCGGGCCGCGACGAGGTCGCGGACGACGTCGTCGGGCAGCGGGTGGTCGCTCGAGAACCGGACGGTCCCCTTGGCGTGCGAGAAGCCGTCGAGCCGCGCCTCGACGGCGGTCACCGCGGCCGGGCTGAACGGGTAGACCGCGAGGTGCTTCGCCGACGCCATGGCGCTGAGCAGCGCCTTGCCGCGGTAGAGCAACGCGGGCATGCCGTAGCTCGTGCCCTCCGTGGCGTCGGGCACGACGTCGCGCGCGACCCCGACGACGCGCGCGAGGGTCGCGCGGTCCGGCTCGTCGACGCCGGCCAGGTAGTCCGTGACGGTCCCCATCGGGACATCGTCCCGCCACCCGCGGCGGACCGCTCGGCGAGCGGGACGGTCCGTCCGACCTGCAAGATCACAGTGCGCCCACCTTGACCTCAACCGTGGTCGAGGTCCTAGCGTGGCTGCATACCGACGGAAGGAACCTGAGGAACCATGCCTGTCTACACTCTCCCCGAGCTGTCCTACGACTACGGTGCGCTCGAGCCGCACATCTCCGGGCGGATCATGGAGCTGCACCACTCCAAGCA